>JAEUKX010000057.1 GCA_016794025.1 Rhodospirillales bacterium
TTCCACGATTCGATCCGCCAGAATGTCACGTTGGGAGATCCATCGATCGGCAGCGACGAGGTGCGTCTGGCCCTTGAGCGCGCGGGCGCATGGTCGTTCGTGTCGTCGATCCCGGACGGCATCGATGCGCCGGTGGGCGAGCGTGGCGGGCGCCTGTCCGGCGGCCAGCGCCAGCGCATCGCCATTGCGCGCGCGCTTGTGCGGCAGCCGCGTCTCCTGATCCTCGACGAGCCGACTGCGGCTCTCGACGAGGCGACGGAGCGTGAACTCTGCAGAACTCTCGCTGCGTTGGCGCGCCACACCACCGTCCTGGCGATCTCCCATCGCCCCGCGCTGGCCGAAGTAGCCGACCGTGTCGTTCGGCTTGAGGCTGGTCGGATTGCCGAAGAACCCGTCCCGACGCGCGCTGCGGGCGCACGATAGCATTGGAGCGCACGTGAAAATCGACCTGGCAAATCTTTCGGAATTTCCATGCGACGTCTGCGGGTCCAACCGCGCGGTCGAAATCGAATGCGCTCGCGAGTACACGCAGGGCTGGCCGCTGCACGTGTGCTCGGACTGCGGCTTCGTCTATGTCCGCCATCGGCGCGCCGCCCAGGCGATCGCCGATTCGTGGAGCGAGGAGCTTTACGGCACGCACTATACGGCGCGCATTCCCGCCGTCGTCGCGCGACAGACATACGTGGCCGAGTTCGCGCATGGCGCACTCGATCTGAGTGGAAAGCGCGTATGCGATATCGGCGCCGGGGAGGGAACGTTTCTCGACATGTTGCGCGACGCCCGCTTCGGTGCGATCGGGTTTGGCGTGGAGCCATCGGCGGCCAACGGCAAGCTGATGGCATCCATGGGAATCCCGCACTTCGTGGGCACGATCGAGGCGTATCGTGCATCACCGGAGGCAAGACCCGAAAGCTTCGACATCGCCACGGTGCTGTGGACACTGGAGAACTGCCAGTCGTGCCGTTACATGCTTGATGCCGCAAACGACCTGCTCGTGCCGGGCGGACACATTGTCGTGGCGACGGGAAGCCGCATTCTTGTCCCGTTCAAGAAGCCGCTGCAGTACTACCTTGGCCCCGGCGATCAGGACACCCACTGTTTCCGGTTCAGCCGGAACAGCCTCTCTTCGGTTCTCGCGAATTCCGGTTTCGAGACCGTAAAGGTCAACAGGGACATCGACAGCGATATCCTCTGTGTCGTCGCCCGCAAGGCGCCGAAGGGCACGCTGGTCGCGCGCACGAGGGACGATGCGCAGGCCGTACTCGACTTCTTCGCGCGCTGGCATGCCGAAACGAAGGCGCATTACGCCGGTCTCTGATGCCCGACCGCATGGACCGCATCCACGTCTTCCTCAACGCCGCGCGCGGCCTTTCGGTGCTCGAAGCGCTGGTCGCCGACGGGCATGGTGTCGACGCCGTCCACGTTCCGCCGGCTGCCGCGCAGAAGCCGGAGATTTCAGGGGTGGTTTCGCGTCTGGGATTGAAGCTTTCCGCGATCACTGATGCCAACTCGCCGGATTTTGTCCAACGGCTGAGAGCGGCACGCGCGAGGCTTGGAGTCGTCGCCGGCTTTTCGACGATCCTGGGGCCGACGGTCCACTCCGCTCCCGACCTCGGCATGATCAATTGCCACGCCGGCCGGCTGCCGCAGTACCGCGGTGGATCGCCGCTCAACTGGCAGATCATGAACGGGGAGCCGCAGGCCGGAATCAGCGTCCTCAAGGTCGACGACGGGATCGATTCGGGCGACGTGCTTGCCGAGGCGCTTGTCCCGATTGGCGAGTCCGACGACATCGCGACGATGCACGAAAAGGCGAATGCCGCATTTCCGAGGCTGGTCGTCGAAACGGTCCGCAGGTTTGCCGCCGGCAATTTCACCGGGCGCCGTCAGGATCCGGCCACTGCTGTCTACTGGCACCAGCGCAACGATGCGGACGGCCGCATAGACTGGCGATGCCCCGCGCGCCGCGTACACGACATGGTTCGTGCGCTGACATTTCCATATCCGGGCGCATTCACCATGCTCGGATCGCGGAAGCTTCGCATCCTGCGAACCTCGCTCGAAGCGCCCGACGTTCGCGGTGTCCCGGGCCGCATCGTGCACGTATCCGGCAGCGGCCCCCTTGTCGTGTGCGCGGATCGTGCAATCCGCATCGTCGAATGGCGGTTCGAGGACGGTGGTCCGGCCCGCCTCGCGACGGGCGAGCGTTTCGAATGACCCGGCCGATCCGTGCGGGCGTCATCGGGCTCGGGGTCGGCGAGCAGCACGTCAAGACCTACGCGCGGCTGCCCGGCGTCGAGGTGGTCGCGGTTTGCGACGTCGATCCGGCGAAACTTGCCGACGTCGCGGGGCGCTACGAGATCGAGCGCCGCGAGACGGATTGGCGGCGTGTAACCGAAGCAGCCGATATCGATGTCGTCTCCATTTGCTCGTACGACGATGGCCATGCCGAGCAGGCGATTTCCGCCTTCCGCAACGGCAAGCACGCGATGGTCGAGAAGCCGATCTGCCTGACGCGAGCCGAAAGCGAGGCGCTGCTGCGCGCCCAGCAGGACAGTGGCAAGCGCGTATCCTCGAACCTGATCCTGCGGCGCGAACCGCGATTCGCCGAGTTGCGCGAGCGCATTCGTGCCGGCGAACTTGGAGAAGTCTTCCATATCGAGGGTGACTATCTGCACGACATCCTCTGGAAGATCACGCGCGGATGGCGCGGCCGGATGCCGTTCTACAGCGTGGTCTTTGGCGGCGGGATCCACCTCATCGACCTGATGCGCTGGCTTCTTGGCGACGAGATCCGGGAGGTCGCGGCATTCGGAAACCGGATCTCCGCGGCGGGCAGCCCCTACCGCTATGACGACTGCATCGTGGCAATTCTCAAGTTCATGCGGGGGACGACCGGAAAGACCCTCAGCGCCTACGGCCCCCAGCGCACGAAATTCCATGCGCTCAATGTCTACGGAACGAAGGGGAGCTTCGTGAACGACCGGCCGAATGGAAAGTGGTTCGTCGGCGACCGGGACGAAGACGAAACCCGAATCGAGACACCCTATCCCGGTGCGCGCAAAGGCGACCTGATTCCCGAGTTCGTCGAGGCGATCCGCGCCGACCGCGAGCCCGAAGTTGGCGCCCGGGACGTCTTCCGGACGATGGATGTCTGTCTCGCCATCGAGAATGCTCTCCAGACAAATCGCAACGTGACGGTGGAATACCTCATATGAATGCCGAGAAGCCCCTGGCGCCAATTCCGTTCGGGAAGCCCATGCTCGACTCGTCCGAGATCGAGGCGGCGGCACGGGTCCTTTCCGGCACAACGCTGGTCCACGGGCCGGCGACGCACGAGTTCGAAGAGCAGTTCGCACGCCGAGTGGGTGCGGCCGAGGCGATTTCCGTCTCGTCGTGCACGGCCGGTCTCCATCTTTCGCTGTTCGTGCACGGCGTGGGTCCCGGAGATCGGGTCGCCGTACCGGCGATGACGCACGTTGCCACCGCGCACGTTGTCGAACTATGCGGCGCCACGCCGGTGTTCATCGATGTCGAGCGGGACACGGGCAATATGGATGCCGCGGCGCTAGACGCTGTCTCCGCCGGTCTCAGGGCTGTCGAGGTCGTGCATTATCTCGGCCTGCCGTGCGACATGGACCGGATTTCGGCCATCGCGGCGAAGACGGGTGCCTTCGTCGTCGAGGATTGTGCTCTGTCGCTCGGAGCCACCTATGGCGGCCGGCACACCGGCAATTTCGGCGTAACCGGAAACTTCTCCTTCTATCCGGTCAAGCACATGACGACGATCGAGGGCGGCATGGTGACCGCCAACGATCCGGCGGTCGCCGCGAAGATCCGACAGACGAAGGCGTTCGGTTATGACCGCACGATCGCGCAACGCACGCGGCCGGGCATCTACGACGTTGTCGCGCTCGGCTTCAATTACCGCATGAACGAGGTCGAGGCCGCCGTCGGCCTGGCGCAGCTCGGCAAGCTCGACAACTTTGCCGCAAAGCGCGCCGCGAATTACGCGGCACTCAAGAAGGCGCTCTCCGATGTCGACGAAGTGACGGTGTTCGAGTCCGAGAAAGGCAAGGCGCGGTCGTCGCACTACTGCCTCAATGCGATCCTTCCGGCCGACGGACACATCGATCGCGATGCGCTCGTCAAGCATCTGAACGCCGCAGGAATCGGGACCAGCGTCCACTATCCCGCGGCGGTACCGCTGTTCACCTATTACCGGGAAAAGTACGGCTACCGGCCCGGCCAGTTTCCGGTTGCCGAGTGGCTCGCCGATCAGACGATATCCCTTCCGGTCGGCCCGCACCTCGCCGAAGGCGATGCGCTCCGCATCGCAGCTGCAGTCAAGAGCGGCGTACGCGCCGCGAAGAGATAGTTCCGAAAGAGGCAACGCAGATGACTGTCATTCCGATCGAAACGATCCGCGCCAAGCTCGCCGGCCAGCGCGTCATGCTCGTGGGCGGGGCCGGATTCATCGGCCATAATCTTTCGCTCCAGCTTCGCGCGCTCGGCGTAGAGACGATGGTTGTCGACAATCTAGTGGTCAACAACCTGATCGACAACGAGTACACCGCTTCGAGGCAGCCGGTCTTTCGCACCCTCTACCTGAGCTTCCTCCTCGATCGCTTCGCGATGATGCGGGATGCGGGCGTGCAACTGCGTAATGTCGATGCCCGCAACAGCATCGACCTGACGAATGCGGCCGTCGATTTCCAGCCGACCAAGGTCGTGCATCTGGCGGCCATTTCGAGCGCCGTCGAGGCACGCAAGGATCCTGGCCTTGCCTTCGATCTTCAGCTTACGACGCTTCGCAATGTTCTCGAGGTTTCCCGTCTCCGCCGGGATGTGGTGAACGAAGTGATGTTCCTGTCGTCGAGCACTGTCTACGGCGACTTCGAGACGGATACGGTCGATGAAACGGTTCGCCCAAAACCGCGCGGAATCTACGCCAACGCCAAATACATGGGCGAACGGCTTGTGCGAACCTATGCCGACCAGTACGGCATCGGCATCACGATCGTGCGTCCCAGCGCACTCTACGGCGAGCGTTGCATCAGCGGCCGCGTCAGCCAGAAGTTCATCGAGAACGCGCTGACCGGGAAGCCGTTGTTGCTTGAAGGCGGCGGTGACGGTCGTCTGGATTTCACATACATCGAGGACCTCGTCGAGGGTATGTCGCGAGCACTTGCAATGCATGAGGGTCCGGGCAAGACGAACACGTACAATCTCACCTTTGGCAATGCGCGTACGATTGCGGAACTTGCGAACATCATCCGGGAAGTCGTGCCCGATGCGAAGCTCGAGGAGCGTCCCCGCGCAGCTGACAAGCCGATCCGCGGTACGCTTTCGACGAAGCGGGCGGAAGACGTGCTGGGCTTCAAGGCAAAGTGGTCGCTTGAGACCGGCTACCGCAAATACGTCCAATGGTATGTTGATCAATGGCGCCGGGCCCAGCGCAACTCCCGCGACTAATCAAGCGACATTGATTCCCGTCCTCATCTTTTCGCGGATGTCGTCGACCCGTCTGCCCGGCAAGGCTCTGCGGCCGATCTCAGGCAAGCCGGTTCTTGCCCGCGTCATCGAACGCTGCGCGCAGGCCCGTCTCGCCGGGCCCGTCGTTGTTGCGACATCCGAAGGAACCGAGGACGCACCGCTCGTCGAGCTGGCCAGATCCGTTGACGCACTCGCGTTCGCGGGCAGCCTGGACGATGTTGCTGCAAGGGCCGTGGCCTGCGCCCGATGGCTCGGGTCAGCGGACTTCGTGCGCATAAGCGGCGATTCGCCGTTCATCGATCCGGACCTGATTGACCAGGCGATCGAAATCCATCTCAGAAGGAAGCCCGACATCACGACAAACACGCGCCCGCGTACCTGCCCGCCAGGTCTGAGTGTCGAGGTTGTCCGTACCGAGGCGCTTGGCCGCGCCGTCGAGGGAGATGCGACGACCGAGGAACGCGAGCACGTCACAGCCTGGTTCTACCGGCCTGGACAGGACGTCCGGGTTGAAAGCTTTTCGCCGAAGAAGCCTTATGCCGTGGGTGCACATCTGACCGTCGACACCGAGCGCGACCTTGCGCGTGCCGAGCGTATCGCCGCGGGCTTGCCGCCGCCCTTGGCGCTCGCTTCATCCCATCTCGCCGCGGAACTCTCGCTCGAAGCATGACGGCCTTCCGGATTCCCAGCCCGCCGCGCAGCGTGGCGCTCTGTCACTCGCCCCAGTGGCGATTCCTGATGCTCGAGGTTCTGCGACGCTTCAAGCAGCGGTACGGGTGCGCGATTCACGTGTATGTGCTTGCCGAAGCGGGCGTCGAGTTCTACGCGAAGCACGCGGAACCCGGCCTCGTCGATAGCGTCACGATCCGCAAACTCATCTCGGATGGCGCCCAGACACCCTTCGAAGGCGATCACGAAGCGCTTGCGGATACGGCGCGCGCGATCGAGCATCGGTACGGAACGACATACAACGAGATCATGATGACCGATCGCCACATCGGTCGTGGATTTTCGCTGCTGGCTCCTGGCTTTCCACGCTCGCGCCAATCCGAGTCAACGACGTACGAGAGCATTCTCTCGAATTTCAATGCGGACTTTTCCTTCTGGGAAAAGGAGTTTGACGACAAGAAGATCGATTTGATGATCTTTCCGCAAAAGATTCCGGCCGTCGTGGCGCGTCAGCGCAATGTCCCGACCCGCAATTTCACACGGACTCGGATCGGCGAGCTGTTCCACTGGTCGCACAACGGCGAGTTCATCGAGTTGCCGGCGCTCGCGGCGCGGACGGCCGCCACCGAAGACCCCGGAGCTCCGGTGGAGCTTCGGGTCTATGGCCAATACGAGATCAACAAGCGCAACACGGTGGCCGGATTCAGCTACGGGCGCGCGATCCGCAATGCCTGTCAATGGACCGTCCAGTATCTCCTGCAACGCCTTTCAGGGCGGACCAGTGGCTACACCTGGGCAGATACCGCCCGATATCACCTGCAGATTCCCTCGCAATGGCGGGAGATGCGTGCGCTCAATCTGGCGACGGCGAGCGACCTTGCGAAGGCGCCTTACGTATTCTTCACGCTGCAGGAAGAGCCGGAGATGAGCCTGAGCTGGCAAAGTCCGGAATCCTGGCCGCAGATTGCCTATCTGTGGCAGTTCGCGCGCGATCTGCCGGCCGGTGTCCGGCTGGCCGTGAAAGAGCATGTCTATGCGATCGGGCGCAGGCCGAAGGGTTTCTATCGCCATCTTGCCGATTTCAAGAACGTGCTGCTTGTGGATCCGCTGCTTCCGGGCCCCGAGGTCGTGCGTGGGGCAGCTGCAGTCGCAACGATAACAAGTACGGCCGGATTCGAGGCGGCGTGGATCGGGAAGCCGGTCATAAGTCTCAGCCGCCATAGCCTTTACAACTTTCTCGATCATGTCTGGCAACCGGACATCCACCCGCGCGGCCTGCGCGGCGTCTTCGACGAGATATTCGAGGGAAAGTTCGATCCGCGGAAGGCCGCGATCGACGGGGCGCGGTTTCACAAGGCCCTCGCGGAGATGTCGTTTGACATCGGCAGCTACGACATGTCGAAACCGGAGCAGTTCGAGCCGGGATGGATCGAGGCGGCCGTCAATGCGCTGGAGGAAAGCCTGATGGATAGTCAGGCGGCAGTGTCATGACCACTCGTCGGCTCTTCGCAACCGGCATCGCGCGCGGTGGAACGTCGCTAGTCGGCCGCATGGTCGACGCACATCCAAGATGCGCCATTGCGATTGACGCGTATCTTCACATTTTCCGTGCGCTCAGGAACTCCATTGTGCTCGCGCAGGAGCCCGATTTCGACCCGACGCGACCGATGGAGGACTTTTACTTCGATGCCGCCCAGCGCCGTCGACTTGATATCCTCATGGACGGCAGCATAGACGTCGCGTTTTCCGGCGCAGACCCGACGATGCTGCGCGATGCGATCCGACGCCGCGCCAGCGACGAATCCGGCGATCTCGCACCGTTTGTTGATGCGATCGACGGGAAAACGCCTCGCGAACTCATCGACAGCGCGTTCGCCCAGATCGAGCGGGCGCGACCTGCGGAAGGCCTTGCTGTCGTTGGCGTCAAGGATCTCTGGATCGCTGATCTATTCCCGGCGTTGGCGCACGGTTATCCGGACGCGCGATTCCTGCTGATAATCCGGGATCCTCGCGATGTCGTCGCCTCGGCCCTCGGCTTCCTGTCGATCGATCCTTCGCAGGTGGGTCACGTTCTTTCGATGCTGCGCCATTGGCGAAAGGTGGTCGCGCTTGCAATCCACTATTCGGCGCATTCGGATTTTGCAGGGCGGTTTGCCGCAGTCCGGTACGAGGACGTCGTGCGGCAGCCGGAAGTCGAGATGCACCGGATCTGTGCCTTGCTCGGCGTCGAGTGGGATCCAGCGACGATTTCGGTGGCGGATTTCAAGGACTACAATTCTGGTGGTTCTTGGCGCGGCAACAGTACGTTTGAACCGGCACTGGATCGGATCAGTCGGTCTCCCGTCGGGCGCTGGCGCGGAAAAGTTGCGCCACCGGTCGTTGCACTTGTCGAACTGGTGTGCGGAGCAGAAATGCGCGCGTGCGGCTACGTGACGGAAGCGCCAACGGTGCATGAAGCCGATATCCTCGATTTTCTCCGGGTCGACGGTTCGCGAACGGTTTCCTGGCGGAGTGATACCGGAACGCCCGAGGCGAACATCGCACTGGAACGTGCCCGCAAGGCCGCCATCGATGGGAGTGCCTCTGTCGACATTCCTTCGAATTTTCTCTTCCCGCAGGCCTACGAGCGGCTGCGACATGGAATGCCACTCTTCGGAGTCGCCGCATGAAACCCGCGGATCCGAACGACGTCATCGCTTTCGCGCGCGAGTTGTGTGCCTTCCCGACTGGCGTCGTGGCAGATGGCAATGAACGCCTGCTCGGCCGGCTTGCGCGCGAGCTTCCCTTTTCGGTCACGCGCCATCCCTCAGGGGCTTCGTACAATGGATGGGTGGTTCCGTCGAACTGGCGAGTCGAGCGGGCGACGATCTCGCGGGACGGCAAGGTGCTGTTCGACGGCACGGCCCATCCGCTCGGCGTGGGCATGTATTCGAAGTCCTTTTCGGGGCGTCTCGATTTCGAGGATCTGAAGAAAAAGGTCGTCACCAATCCGGATGTGCCGGACGCCTACATGTTCCACAGCGTGTGGCAGATCCGTTCCTGGGCCGCGGACTGGCGGCTTTGCGTGCCCTACCGGATCTTCTCTGCCATGGGCCCCGGCGAGTACGACGTCGATCTGCGCACAAGCTACAGTCCGGGCGAGATGCCGGTTGCCGTCTACGACCACGCCGGCCGCGATCCGCGTGCGATCGTTTTTCACACCAATATCTGCCACCCGACCCAGGCCAATGACGGATTCTGCGCTGTAGCTGCCCTCGTCCGGCTCTTCCAGGAACTTGCGGGCCGGAAGACGTTCTATACCTATCGCCTTGTGCTGGCCCCGGAGCATATCGGCTCGGTCATGTACTGCCGCGACCTCGGCCGGTCGGGGCTCGAACGGATCGTTTCGGCGGTTTTCATGGAGATGCCGGGAAATCGCGCGCCGCTTGCCGTGACATCGACCTTCCTTGGCGGCCAGCCGATCGACCGGGTCTTTGCGGAGGCCACGCGCGGCCTCAAGCGTGGTGTCCGCCGCGCGAACTGGCGGCAGGGGTGTGGCAACGATGAGACGGTCTGGGAGGCGCCCGGTCACGAGGTTCCCTGCGTCGAAGTGACCCGAGCCGAACATTTCAACTACCCCTATCGCGAGTATCACTCCAGCGCCGACAACGCCGACCTGATGGATCCCGAAATGGTCGGCGAGACGCTCGACGTCCTCCGGCAGGCGATCGAAATCCTCGAGTCCGACGCACGGCCCCTGCGGCGATTTGACGGATTGATCTGTCTTTCAAACCCGGAATACGACCTCTACATGGAGCGGCACGATCCCACGATCGACAAGGGCCTGACCGACGAGGACGAGAAGTGGGGGCATTTGCTGGATTCTCTGCTGCGGTACTTCGACGGATCGAAGACCGTTCTTGAAATTGCGCTTGCGCACGATCTGCCGTTTACCCGGCTCCTGCGCTATCTGAAGCGCTTCGAGGAAAAGGGGCTGATCGAGCTTAGGTTCGCGCCGATCGAGCGCAATCCGATCACCCCGCAGCCTGCATGAACGAAGCGGACGATCCCGAACTGCTCTGCTATTGCGTGGGCTGGAGCCGCACGCAGTTCATCGACCATATTCGCGCGGCACCGGAGAAGGACTTCGCTGGCGCCTGCGAATCCTCCGGCGTCGGAATGGTCTGTACGTCCTGCCTGCTCAATGCCGAAGTCGTCTACAGTCAGGCCAGGCAGGCGGCCCCGGCGGCGGCGGAAAGATCGTCGGAGAACAAGGGCGGAAAGCTGCACTGGCCGTCGCGCGGCGAGATCGCGGGCTGGCTTGTCCGCCATTCGCCGCTTGTGCCGGGGCACTTCGAAAGTGTCTGCCCGGTCATTTCCGGACCGAGTTTGACGACTGAGCTTGTCGTCTCAAACGCGATCGCGCCACCTGTCGGTGCCCGATCGGCGGCGTTTGCAGTCGAGGTCGAACTGAACGATTCGGAAGGAAAGGTTGCCGCGCGTCTGTCCGGACGGGTGGCGCCGGGCGAGACATGGCGTGCGGATCTGGGTACCGAGATCGGCGGAACATCGGGCGATGATGTGGGATGTGGCTCGGCACGCATTGTCCTGCGTGCGCTTGACCGCGGCTACAAGGGCACTGTCCGACCTCACTTCGCGATGCGCGCGCGGCGCGGGTCTGCGGTCGTCCATACCGCGAATGCATCCCGCAATGCCTCGACACCGCATCTGTTCTCCACGCGCCGGAAGGATGAGCGCCACTTCGTTCATATCCGCAATTGCGAAGCGCGCGAAATTCTCTGCCGAGTCAGCACCGCGCCGCTCGATGGCGGGAAGGCGGTCGAAGTGCGGCGCACCTTGCCGGCACTGGGGTCCGCACTCGTCGAACTCGAGCCACAGGGAGCGGGGCTCCACTCGACACAGGTCGTCTGTGATGGCCTTCAGAGAACCTACTTTCTCGCGGCAGATGCAGATTTTGGCAGGGTCTCGGTCGATCATGTTTGAGCACCGGCAGGGCCCGCAGCGCGGCTGCATACCCGTCGTCACCGCGCCGCCGCCACCGGGCTATACCCTGCGCCAGCGCCTTCCGCTCGACGCAATCCGCGCGGCCTGTGTCGACGTTGACGAGATCATCCTGATCGACCGGCGGCTCTATGGTGGCGGAAAGCTGATTGAACGGTGGGAGCAGCGCCTGGAATTGCGCGCGGGCGAGTGGCTCGATGCTGCACCGGCGGCCTTCGACCTTGAAAGTCCGGTCGACGAGGCACAATGGGGCGAGGGCAAGTCCCTGCCGTTCCTTGAAACCCTGCTGGTCGCCGAACGCGGGCGCGGCTTCCGGAGCATCTTTGCGCCATCATTCTATACGGTCTTCGACAGCGATCGACTGAAGTCCTTCTTCAATGACAATGCGCTCAAATACGCGAATACGGTGGTCATCCGTCAGATCGAGGCCTTCAAGGCGTGGGTCGAGGGCTATCCGGTCTGCGAGATTGACCGCGCGCGCGATTTGGGCCAGTCCGTCATCCTCATAAATCCGCACGAGCGCCCAGCCGTCGTGAGCATTTCGCTCGAGGGCTTGGAGAAGCCGCGCAAGGTCAAGGTCGACGCAATGTCGTCATGCCGCGTGGACTTCGCGCAGATGCTCGGGGCGGACCGTCAGGCATGGCGGGGACAGGCGTTCGTGTGGGGCCCGAACCGCGTCAACATGTTCTTCGTTTACCACGGGCTGGCCGAACCGAATTCGATCGTCACGATGGAGCACAGCGAAGTCTATCGCGGCGAACACGGCTATGTGCCTTGGCTCGGCGAGTTGCTGCGCAAGTCAGCGCGCAAGCGGCCTGCACCCGCGTCTATCGAATGAAGCGCGCCGCATAGACCACGTCCATCGCATGGCCCTCGACGAAATGGTGATCCTTCCGGACGGCCTCGACCGCCATTCCGGCCGCTTCCATCGCGCGCAACATCGGCCGGTTGGCGGCAAGCGTGCCTGCGCAGATCTTGCGAACCCACGACTGTCCGGCCAGCCAGTCGCACGCTGCCTTCCACGCCTCACGACCGAAGCCTGCCCCCCGTGCGTCGGGCTCGCCAATCAGGATGGCAAGATCCGCAAGTCCGTTCGCACGATCGAGGTAGGCTGTAAGATTGCCGATGTGCGTTCCATCCGGCTGCCGCTCGATCGCCCAGAAGAGATGCCCCGACTTTGCCATGCCGGCAGCGTAGTCCGCACAGGACCGCAGCGTGTGCGTCGCGTGGCGCAGTTCGCTGAAACGAACGGTCACGCGGTCGTTCAGCCATCCGACATAGCGCTGCGTGAGGTGGCGTTCGCCGAAAGGCACAAGCGCGAGGCGCGCGGTTTCAATCGTCGGCGTCATGCCTAGAGAATTGCCCTAACGGCGCGTCCACCGCAATGCTCTACTGCAAGAGATGCCTTGAGCCCAATACGAGGCCCGACTGCGTGTTCGACGACGAGGGGATCTGCTTCCCTTGTCGATATGCCGAACGGCGTCATGAGATCGACTGGGCGGCTCGCAGGCAAGAGCTTGCTTCCATCGCGGAATGGGCCAAGACGCGCAATGTGTCGGGGTACGATTGCATAATTCCGGTTTCGGGCGGAAAGGACAGCCACCGGCAAGCGATCTACGCCCGAGACGAGCTTGGTCTTCGGCCGCTCCTCGTATCGTGCGCCTATCCGCCCCGTGAGCAGACCGAACGCGGTGCTGCGAACATGGCGAACCTGATTTCGCTGGGCTTCGACGCGCATATCGTGAGCCCGGGTCCGGAGACCTGGCGCAAGCTGATGCGCGAGGGCTTTTTCCGGTTCGGGAATTTCTACAAGCCAACCGAGCTTGCGCTCTATGCCAGCGCGCCCAAGTTCGCGATCATGTTCCAGATACCGCTTCTGATCTATGGCGAGAATCCTGCCTTGTCCTGGGGGAGTGCCGGCGGGTCGTTCGACGGCGATGCGAACCGGATGAAGTACTCGAACACCCTCAAGGGTGGCGACATCACGCCCTACACCGACGCCGGCTTCGATCCCAAGGAGATGTTCTGGTACCGCTATCCGAGCGACGAGCACATCGAGCGCGCCGGACTCCGGATGATCTATCTCGGCTATTACCTTCCCGACTTCGACGACTGGACGAACGCGAAGCAGGCCATCGCGAATGGCCTGCAAATCCGCGAAGGTGACGATGCGATTCTGGAGGATATCGGCCAGATCAACGGGTGGGACGCGCTCGATTGCGATTTCGTGCAGGTCAACCAGTTTCTCAAGTACGTGAAACTCGGATTCGGCAAGGCTTCCGAGCAGTGCAGCGGGATGATTCGCGCAGGCCTGATGACGCGCGAAGAGGGTATGGCACTGGCCAAGCGCCTCGACGGGAAAGTGGCGCACCGCTACATCGCCCGACTCTGCGAGTTCCTCGATATCCGCGAAGACCAGTTCTGGGACGTCGTGGAGCGGTTTCGCAATCAGGCGATCTTCGAGCGTGACGCCAATACCTGGCGACATCGGTTTCCCATTGGCGGGAGTCCGTCGCAATGAGCTTGCTGATGCGCGCGCGAAGGCCGATCGGGCGTCCGCTCGATATCGCGATCATTGACTACGGAATGGGAAACCTCGGATCGGTGCGTCACGCGTTCGAGTTCCTGGGGCATCGTGCGGTCGCGACATCCGATCCTGAAACCGCCGGATCAGCCGACGCAATTGTGCTTCCTGGCGTGGGTGCCTTTCGCCTGGCGATGGACAACCTCAATTCCGGTGGACTGGCCGCGGCGCTTGCGCGGACCGTCCTCGATCGTGGAACTCCGTTCCTTGGAATCTGCCTTGGCATGCAGCTTATTGCGCGCGAAGGCACGGAAGGCGGTGTCCATGCCGGTCTGGGCTGGATTGAGGGTCGTGTCACGAGATTGGAACCAGGCGAGGGACGGCGCGTTCCGCATGTGGGTTGGGCGCATGTATCCGGAGCGGGCGGTGGCCTGATCGACGGCATCGAGCCCGGAGCCGGATTCTACTTCGATCATTCGTATCATCTGGAGTGTGCTGCCGAGCTGGTTGTCGCGCGATGTGCCGGCGCTTTCGATTGCGTTGCGGCGGTCCGACGCGCCAATATTTTCGCGACCCAGTTCCATCCGGAGAAGAGCCAGCGCTCGGGTCTGCGTCTATTGCGCAATTTCACCGAAGCTGCTCGCACTCTGCGCAGGGAAGCCGCGTGACAGCCGACAAGCGGATCATCGCCTGCCTGTTCGTGCGCGAAGGCCGTGTCGTCCAGAGCCGCGGGTTCCGCGATTACCTGCCGGTCGGCCGGCCGGAGATCGCCGCACGCTTCCTTGATTCCTGGGGTGCGGACGCCATAGCCCTTGTCGATATCGATGCGCGTCGGGAGGGCCGGACGATCGATCCCCGCATGGTCGAACGCGTGGCGGCGAACATTTTCGCGCCACTGGCTGCAGGTGGCGGTCTCTCCAGCGTCGCGCAGATGCGCGATCTGCTCTCCGCCGGCGCCGACAAGCTCATCGTCAATCGTGCGTTCCACGACAAACCGGGCCTGGTGACCGAAGGGGCATCCCATTTCGGGAGTCAGGCGATGATCGCCTCTATCGATGTGCGCGTGCATGCCACGGACAGCTACGAGGTCATGCTCGATCGGGCCTCACTGCCGACCGGTTTTTCGCCGTGGGAATACGCGCAAAGGCTGGAGCAGGCGGGAGCAGGCGAAATCCTGCTCAATGCCGTTGATCGTGATGGATCCGGTACGGGCTACGACATCGGTCTCGCAGCTTGTACGGCCGCTGCAACGACGCTGCCGATCATCCTTCTCGGCGGCGCCGGGCATCCGCGGCATGTGGCCGAAGCTCTTTCTGCACCGGGCGTTTCAGCAGCTGCTGCGGCGAATTTCTGGCACTTCACCGAACATTCGGTCGCCCTGACGAAGGCGTACTGCGCGCGCGCGGGGGTAGCCGTGCGTCGGGATGCATCGGTCCGGTATGGGGAGTTCGAGTTCGAGGCTGACGGTCGATTGGCCAAAATTCCGGATCGTGCGCTCGACGAGCGCATCTTCGAGACGCTCGAGGAGGACGCGGTATGATCCGCTACTGCCGTCGCTGCCTCTATCCATCCAATCACCCGCTCGGTATTTCGTTCGATGCCGCGGGCGTGTGCAGCGGCTGTCGCGTTCACGAGGAGAAAGACCGTCTCGATTGGCGGGAGCGCGAGCGCAAACTCGCCGCCATCTTCGATGCTTACAGGGATCGCAGCGGACTTCGGTACGACTGCGTCGTGCCCGTTTCGGGCGCGCGCGATTCGTTCTTCATCGTCGACACGGTCCGCCGTCGATACGGCATGACGCCCCTGCTTGTTTCCTACAACGCGCATTACAACACGCGCATGGGCATCCGAAATCTGGCGCGACTGCGCACGCTGACCGACGGAGATTTCCTTCAGCAGGTTGTCCAGCCGCAGGTCGTCAAACGCGTCATGCGCGCGACGCTGCGAATGGCCGCGAGCTTTCACTGGCAGTCTCTTGCCGGGCAGACGGTCTATCCCGTGCAGATCGCCGCCCGCCTTAAGATCCCGCTGATCGTCTGGGGTGTCCATCAGGGTTGCGATCAGGTCGGCATGTACTCGCATCTCGACGAGGTCGAGATGTCGCGCAAGTACCGCTGCGAGCACGATCTGATGGGGCTCGAAGCGGAGGACCTTGAAGGCGGAGAGGAAGCGCTGACGGAGGCCGAACTGCGCCCGTTCACCTATCCACACGACCGGGAGATCGAACGGGTCGGCGTGCGCGGCATCTATCTGTCGAACTACATCCGTTGGGACAGCAAGGCCCAGCACGAAGCCATGCTGGCGCGTTACGGTTACGAAACCGGCCCTCAACAGCGAACATTCGACACTTACAACGATGTCGACAGCGTCCACTATTCAGGCGTGCACGACTGGATCAAATTCCGCAAGTGGGGCTACGGCAAGGCAACAGATCACGCGTCGCGCGAGATCAGACTGCGCCGGCTTACGCGCGATGCAGGAATTTCTTACGCCCGGAAATACGCCGAAGTGGAGCCGGTCGATCTTCCGCATCTGCTGCAGTTTGCCGGCTTGTCGCGCGAAGAGTTCGACGGGCTTGTTGATGCCAACCGCGATCCCCGGGCGTGGAAAAGGGATGCTTCCGGCCGCTGGGTCCTTGGGCATCCGGTCTGGGCCGATATGGGTTCGTATCCGGAGGCCGCCCTGACGCGCCGCGAACCAAGTTGTGAATTTGCCGTGACTCCCCCCAGGGCGGCCGAACCGTCCGACGGCGGCTATACGTTGCTGAATCCGGGCTGGGTCCATGACGGACCGGCCTGGGCTGAACCGGGAGGGATGGCATGAAGGTCTCCGTTGTCGAATGCTCGCAAGGTCGGATCGAACACGCGCCTGTGCTCGAAGCGCTTGACCGCGATGGCGCGGTCGTATTGCGCGGCGCCTTCACGCGCGAGGCCGTCGATTTCGTCGCGGCACAGGCAGATCGCTGGCTCGAGAATCCGGCGATTGCCGGTGCCCCGGGCTATTGGAAGATCGACCATCCCAAGAAGCTCCTCGATCCCTGCGTGATCGGCGGGCCCGTCTACGAGTTGATCGTTGGCGAGCGGATCCTCGAGGTCGCCGAGGCGTTTCTCGGGTCCGAGTGCCTGCTGGCCGAGTGCAATCTCAAGCACGATGCGCCCGTCGGATATGGATACTTTCCGCTTCATACGGACTTCTTCGTCGGCTGGCGGAAGAAGGAGGGCACGCTGCCGGAACTCGATGCTGCGACGCTTCGCAGACCCGTCGCTCTCGGCGGGGCGATCTACCTGCACGATACCCGCGAAGGCGCTTTCAGCTACTGCCTCGGCACGCACAAAAGGGAAGTGCCGCCCGGTTGGCAGGATGTCGGCAATCTGCCGGCAGACGTCCGACGCGAAGTCGAGGCTACGAAAGTCCGGATTGAAGGCCTCAAGGGCGACATCGTGCTGTTCGACGATCGCGGCTATCACGGGCCGGATCTTCCCATGCCTGTCTCGCGCACCGTGATCCTGGTCGATTATTACAGCGCGGCAGTTTTCGGCCGGCGCATCGTGACACCCTATTCCATCTGGAGCACCGATCTAGGTCGGCTCAGCAGCCGGCAGATGCGCGCGCTCGGCGCCGGTGCGGAGACATGGGGTGATGCCTGGAACAGTCTGCATGCGAAGTTCCGCCGCAGTCCGTTCTATCGGACGATCGTCATGGCCGTGGAGAACGCCTATCTGCACCGGCATTTACGTGCGCGCTTGCGCGCGATGGTGGGTCGCTGAGCATGGACTTGCGCCGATTCTGGAATCGTGCCCGCCTCGTGCAGGGATTCTTCGGTGCGGGAGGCCGTCTTCGCTACGCGAGCGAAGTCGCCTCCTTTGTCGCAAGTTCGCCTGTCGGCGCGTCGCGTCCGCTTGAGGTGTGCGTGCGGTCGTACCGCGAACTGCGACGACTGCACGAGTTCGGACGCAACGAGCGGCCGGATTCGGTGTGGAAGTGGCTCAATTGGATATCCGATTGCCGCATGCTTTACGACATCGGCGCATCCAACGGACTGGAAGGCCTGTTCGCGCTGACAAAGCACGGCTGTTCCGTGACGTTCGTGGAGCCCTATACGCCGTCGATCGAATCGATACTCAAATCGGTCTTTGTCGCGACGCGCGGCGGAAATGTGGCAGGACAAGTCGAGATCGTTCATGCGGGTTGCGGCGATACCGACGGCTACGCCCGGCTCCTGATGCACGGTGCGCCGATTGCCGGCGAGAATCTCAATACGTTCGCCGATCCATCGGCCTATCTGCGCGTCGACGGGGACGACAAGCGCGCGAAGGTTGCCATCTCCCAATGGGTCAAGGGCGTCACGATCGATTCGCTCTCGACCGAGCATCGGTTGCCGGCGCCAAGTCACGTCAAGATCGACGTCGACGGATTCGAGGCGAAGGTCATTTCGGGCGCCGCTTCGACGCTGCGGGCAGGGACCGTGGAATCGTGGGCGATCGAGACGAATGGCGAAGCCAATGCGGCTATTGTCGACGCGGCGCTTCGTGGCGCCGGCTACGTGGAAGCCGAACGGTTCGTCCACTATCCCGGTGTCGTTCCCGCGACGATGGACGTGATCTACGTAAAGCCGGCCCGGCTTGATGACTGGCGGCACTTTGCCGCAATGCCCCGCACCTGATGCCGAAGGCGGAACAAGAATGAATCAGCTCGCATTGCTCGGCGGTGCGCCGGTCCTGGCATCGCCGCTTCCGCCTTATCGTTCGATGGGCGAGGCAGAACGGCGTGCCGTCGTTGATGTTGTCGATTCCGGATGCCTTTCCGGCTTCTACGGATCGCCCGGCGACGAGTTCTTCGGCGGCCCGAAGGTGCGTGCGTTCGAAGCCAGTTGGCGCGCGGCATTTGGCGTCGACCACGCGATTACGGTCAACTCCGCGACATCCGGCCTCGTGGCGGCCGTTGGCGCCGTCGGGGTCGGGCCCGGCGATGAAGTCGTCGTGCCGGCAACTTCCATGTCGGCCACGGCCGTCGCCTGCCTGTTCTATGGCGGCATACCCGTATTTGCCGACATCGAGGATGAAACATTCTGCGCAAGCGCGGCGGCCGTCGAGCGCGCACTCACGCCACGCACGCGCGCGATCATCGTGACGAATCTTTTCGGGCATCCGGCCGAGCTGGCCGCATTGCGGGAACTGGCCGACCGCCGCGGAATCTACCTGATCGAGGACTCGGCCCAGGCGCCGCTGGCCTTCGAAGGCGGCCGGCGGGCGGGTACCGTCGGACACATCGGCATTTACAGCCTGAACTACCACAAACACATCCACACGGGCGAAGGCGGGGTTTGCGTGACCGCATCCGCCGATCTGGCGAAGCGGATCGAACTGATCCGCAATCACGCCGAGAACAGCGCGCAGTGGCGTGGCATCGATGATCTCGTCAACATGGTCGGACTCAATCTCCGGATGACCGAGCTTGAAGCCGCGATCGGCATTGAGCAGCTCGCGCGCATCGACGAACATGTAACCGCCCGCGTACGGATCGCCGAGCGACTCAGCGAGGTCGTGGCCGGGCTGGAGGGGCTGCGCGCGCCGAAGGTCCGCGAAGGCTGCAAGCACAACTACTACTGCTGGACGATGCGCATCGATCCCCGTCGGCTCGGCGTCACGCGAAACGTGTTCGCCAAAGCGCTTGCCGCCGAGGGATTTCCGAACTTCGTCGGGTATGTGCAGCCGCTTCATCGATTGGCAATGTTCCGCCGGCGGATTGCCATCGGTCGCGACGGCTTTCCGTTCAACCTGACGAATCGCAGTTATGCGGATGGCCTGACGCCCGTCGCCGAGCGTCTGCACGCGGAAGATCTCATAATTTTCGAGCCGTGTGCTTGGGCTGTCGATTCCCAGACACTGGACAGGCTGTGCGAGGCAATCCGGAAGGTTTACTCCGGACTGCCGGCCCTGCGGATGGCCCGGATCGAGGCGTGATCGGTTCGCCGTGCCCCGAATAGTCGCCAGCATCGAGGCGCGGATGGGTTCGACCCGGCTCCCCGGGAAGGTCCTCGTCGACGTCGGCGGAATGCCGCTGCTGTCGTTGCTCGTTCGCCGTCTGCGGCTTGCCGCGCGCGTGGATGATATCGTTCTTGCGACATCAGTTTCGCCGATGGATGACGCGCTCGCGATCTGGGCGAAGGGCGAGGGGGTGGCGATCTATCGCGGCAGCGAAGATGATGTGCTCGCGCGCGTCGTCGGCGCGCAAGAGTCGAGAGGCGGCGAAATCGTCGTGGAAGTTTGCGGCGATACGCCATTGATCGATCCGGGCGTGGTCGATCGGGCCATCGACGCCTATCTCGCCGGGGCAGGGGACGTCGTCACCAACACGGTGCGGCCGAGCTATCCGCAGGGCTGCGAGGCGCAGGTCTTCTCGCTGGCCGACCTTGCCGAAGTCGAACGGAATGTCCACGATCCAGCGGTTCGCGAGCACGTATCGCTCCACTTCTACGAAGCGCCTGACCGATATCGAATCGCGCATCTTGAGGCGCCGGCTGCCGAATACCTCCCCAATCAGAGACTGCAGGTCGACTATCCTGAAGATCTCGATCTCGTGCGTCAGATTCACGCGCGGTTGTATCCCGCGCACGGCGTCGGCTACCCGCTCTGCGAGATCGTGTCGCTCCTGAAGCGCGAGCCAACCCTGGCGGGAATCAACCGGGGCTGCGAAGAGAAGTTGGCAAGACCGCAATGAGACCATTTCGAACGGTTCTTGTCGGATTCGGCGCGATCGCGCATGGTCTGTCGAACGATCGTCGCATGGCGACCCATTTCCGATACGCAACCCACGCGCAGGTGCTGCGCGATCACCCGCGCTTCGACTGGTGCTGTACGGTTGATCCGGATCCGGCGGCCCGCAAACGCGCGCGCAGATTCGGCGCTGGGGACGTTGTCGCGACACTCGACGAAGCGCAGTCGCGTCACGCTCCTGAGATCGCGGTGATTGCCACACCGCCGTCGGTGCGAATCGATGTCCTGAAGGCATTCCCGGCGCTGCGCGGCGTGATCGTGGAGAAACCGCTAGGTACCGATCTGACGGCGGCGCGCCACTTTGCGGGCGCTTGCATGCGTCGCGCGATTGCCGTCCAGGTATGTCTTTGGCGACGGGCGGACCGCACCTTGCGTCGGCTTGCGGCAGACAAGGCCCGCAAGCTAGGTGCCGTGCAAGCCGGTTTGGCTCTTTATGGCAACGGTCTCCACAATAACGGTGTTCACATCGTCGATCTGGTTCGCATGCAGGCAGCCGAAATCTTGGCTGTGCGTGCTCTCGGGCCAGCCGTACCGCTCGCGCGGGCACCGATCCGCGGCGACGTGGCGTTGGCCGCCTCCCTCCATCTTTCAACGGGTGCGGTCATTTCGCTGGCGCCGCTTGATTTTAGGCACTATCGCGAAGTGGCGCTCGATCTTTGGGGGACGCGGGCGCGCCGCAGCTTCGATCAGGAAACGTTGCGGATCGTCGATTTTCCGCGCGTGGCCAACCGCGGCCTCGAGAGCGAGCTGGAGATTGCCAGCGATCGGCCGCACGTGTATGCGCCCGGCGCGGCGCGTGCCTTCTACGATCTCTATTCCAACCTGGCCCAAGCCGTTTCGAATGATCGGCCCACCTGGAGCGACGCAGCCAACGCTTTGCGGACCGAGGAAGTCGTCGCGTCAATCCTGCGGTCGGCCCGGCGTGATGGCGCTTTGGTGGACCTTCCGGGCCAATGACCCGTACCGATGTGCTCGTCTTCGTCGAAGACCCCGGAGCGGCAAATTGCGTCGCCGGGCTGGGGGCTGCACTTGCCCAAGTTGGCATTGCCAGTACGCTGCTGGCGAGTGGCAGCGCTTGCGCCCACCTCGCATCGTTGGCAGTGCCCCATGTGGCTTGTTCACCTGCCTCGACGGCCTCGGGAGAAATCGAAGCGCACAATCCACGCCTTGTTCTCTGCGGCACAGCCGAAAACCGGCATTCGCTTGGCCTTGCACTGATTGCCGAGGCGCGGTCGCGCTCGCTTCCCAGCGTGGGCGTGGTCGATGGGCCCTCACATGCGGCCGACCGATTCAGCGGAAGCACCGGGCGCCCGGATGCGTACGCGCCGGATCGCATATTGGTTCCCGACACGGCCACCGCTGCATCCTTCCGAGCACTCGGGTTCGCGCCGTCCCGCATCGTCGTCGCTGGCCATCCGCAGTTCGACCGGTTGCGCGCCGAACGTGCGCGACTTGACGCGGAAGGTCGCACCGCGGTGCGCCGTCGGGTACTGCCCGACGCCGGCGATGGCCGGCCCTTGGTCGTTTTCCTCAGCGAATTGTCAGACGGCATGGCGCCTGCGCTCTATCGGCGGGCACCGCATTGGACCCTTTCGGGACGCGGCGGCAGCGACCTGCGCACCCAGGTGGCGCTGGAGGAATTCCTCGATGCGAGTGCCGGACGTGGCTGGATCCGGATCCTGCGCTTGCACCCGAAAAGCCGTGCCGAGGAGTACGCTGCATACGCCCGCGAACTCGAGGCGATCAGCAGCGGCGGCTTACCGTACGATATCGTCTATGCTGCGGATCTTGTTGTCGGAATGACAACATTCCTTCTCGTCGAGGCGGCACTTCTGGGGCGCCCGACACTGGCAATCCTTCCCGATGCCGCGCACGCCGCGTGGTTGCCGAGCATCGCAGCCGGAATTACGCCTGTCGCCCACCGGCGTGCGGAAATTGCCGCAGCGCTCGACGAGGGCCTCGAAAATCCGCCAGATCGGATGGCCGTCGATCGGGCCTTCCCGGCCGGCGCGACCCGTCGGGTAGCGGAACTTGTCGCATCAATGCTATGAACCGCGCGCGTCCAGCGAGAGAGAAAATGCCGCAATCAACCTATAGTCCCATCGACCTGACGGGTGCATCCGTGCTCGTGACAGGTGGCGCAGGATCGTTCGGATCGCACTTCGTGCGGACGATCCTGGAGACGTCGAAGCCGTCGCGCGTCGTTGTATTCTCGCGCGACGAGCACAAGCACTACGACATGGAGCGCCGCTTCCAGAAGCACGCAAAGACCCTGCGGTACTTTATCGGGGATGTCCGCGACGTCGACCGGCTGAAGATGGCCATGCGCGGGATCGACTATGTCGTTCATGCTGCGGCCCTCAAGCACGTGCCGACGGCCGAGTACAATCCGTTCGAGTGCATCAAGACCAATGTCATCGGAGCGGAGAATGTCGTTCAGGCCGCGATCGACAACGGCGTGAAACGCGTCATCGCGCTTTCCACCGACAAGGCGGCAAACCCGATCAATCTCTACGGCGCCAGCAAACTCGCCTCCGACAAGATCATGGTCGCCGCCAATGCGCTGAGCGCGCGCGTGGGTACGCGGTTTGCCGTCGTGCGGTACGGCAACGTCGTCGGCTCGACGGGCAGCGTTATTCCCCTCTTTCGAAAGATGCTTGCCGAAGGTGCCAAGGAGCTCCCGATCACCGACGAACGGATGACCCGCTTCTGGATCACGCTCGATCAGGGTGTCGCGTTCGTGCTGTCGTGCCTGCGCATGATGGAGGGTGGCGAGATATTCGTGCCTCGCATTCCGAGCATGCGGGTCGTCGATCTCGCGCGCGCGATGGCGCCCGGCCTTCCGCTGCGCACGATCGGCATCCGGCCGGGCGAAAAGCTACACGAGGTTCTGATCAGCGAAGACGACGCACGCTCGACCGTGGCCTTCGACGACCGATACGTGATCGAGCCGTCCTTCGCATCGTGGGAGCGTCGCGGGCATGCCGCTCAAGGTGGCCGGCCGACCCCCGAAAATTTCCGCTATGCGAGCGACACGAACGATGAGTGGCTCGAGGGCGGTGCAATTGGCCGGCTGCTGGCGCAGGTTTCATCTCTGTAATCGAACGAGGAGCGAAACGTGAGCGTAAGTCTGGGATCGCGCGTGGTCGGTGACGGCCAGCCCTGCTTCATAACGTACGAAGCCGGCCCGACACATAGCGGGCTGGAATCCGCCAAGCGGCTCGTGAAGCTGGCTGCGGATGCCGGCGCCGACGCGGTCAAGTTCCAGATCATCGACCCGGATCGTCTCGTCGCTGATAGGAAGCTTCCGTTCACCTACGATGTCCTCCTGGACCGGGCAAGCGAACGTACGGAGACGGTGAGCGAGCCGCTTTACGATATCCTGTGCCGTCGGGCGCTGGACAAGGACGAATGGCGAAAGCTCAAGGCGTTTAGTGACGGTCTGGGTCTCGCATTTTTCGCGACGATCGGATTCGATGACGAGATACGTCTGCTCGAGGAGATCGGCTGCCATTCGATCAAGATCGCATCGGCGGACGTCAATCATCTGCCGCTTATCCGGAAGGCGGCGCGCACGGGCATGTGTATCCAGCTCGATACCGGCAACGCATCGCTTGGCGAGATCGAGGTCGCTGTCGATGCGGTTCGTTCCGAAGGTAACGAATCGATCGTCATCCACCAGTGCCCGTCGGGCTATCCGGCCAAGCGCGATGGGATCAATCTGAACATCATACGCACGCTCAAACAGATGTTTGGCCTGCCTGTCGCCTATTCGGATCATACGCCGGGCTGGGAGATGGACGTCGCCGCCATCGCGCTTGGCGCAAACATGGTCGAGAAGACGATAACCGAAGATCGAACGACGCGGAGCGTCGAACATATCTTCTCCCTCGAGCCGGCTGACATGGCGAGGTTTGTCAGGGTGGTCCGCGACGTCGAAGCCGCCATGGGGACATCGCGCCGGATACTTGCCCCGGAAGAACGGCGCAAGCGCGACAACTATCGTCGATCGATCTTCCTTGCCGCACCGGTCGCCGCCGGAACGAAGCTTTCGGATGCAAAAATCGAGTTTCGGCGCCCCGGTCACGGATACGGCCCGGACCGTTACGACGAACTGTCGCCCCGCATATTCCGCCGCGATCTGCCTGCAGGCCACATGGTCGCTCCCGACGATCTTTCATGAGCGCACTCGAACGTCTCCGGCCGTCGGTTGCCGTGATTTCGGCGCGCGGAGGCAGCAAGAGGTTTCCGCGCAAGAACATCGCGCCGTTCTTCGGGGTGCCGATTATCGTGCACACGATCCGTGCGGCACTGGAAGCGCGCTGCTTCGAACGCGTCGTTGTATCGACGGACGATGAGGAAATCGCCACGATCGCACGCGAAAATCGGGCCGAGATCGACGTGCGACCTGAGCATCTGGCCACGGACGCGGCCGGCGTGGTGGATGTCTGCTTGGATCTTCTCCGGCGTGAGCGCGGGCTCGGTCGAAGCTACCGGACCTTCTGCGCGCTGTATCCAACCGCACCGCTGCGCAACGCCGCGGACATAGTTGCGACGATGAGTCTTCTCGATCCGGGCCAATGTGATTTCGCAATGGCTGTGACCGAATACGACCTGCCGCCCTACCGGGCCTTGCGCGAGAACGCCGACGGTACGCTCGAGCCGATGTGGCCGGAATGGGCTTTCGTCAAATCGCAGCAGGCGCCGATTCTGCGAGTCAACAATGCGAGCACCTACGCCGCCACAGTCGATGCCTTCGAGCGCATGAAAACCTTCACAGGACCGGGATGCCGAGGCCACTTCATGCCGCGCGCCCGATCCACCGACATCGACTACCCGGAAGACCTCGATGAGGCACGGGCCAAGGCCTCACGCCTTGGCTGGCGTGAGATCGCCGGCTGACATGAAGAAGGTAGCGATTGTCGATTATGGGCTCGGCAACCTGCGCTCGGCGTACAACGCGTTCCGGTGCTTCGACGTCGACCTGAACGTGATTGACGCAGGCGACCGCCTGGCCGATGCCCACGCCATAGTCGTTCCCGGCGTAGGATCATTCGACGCAGGAATTCGGGGGCTTCGCGCGCGCGGGCATCTGGAAGCGCTCCAGCGGCGTGTCGTCGAAGGCGGCGTCGCGTTCTTCGGGATCTGTCTCGGCATGCAGTTCGTCTTCGAGAGCAGCGAAGAAGGCAGCGAAACGGGCCTGGGCTGGATGAAGGGTCGTGTCAGCCGATTCCCGGATGGCGAGAATTTCCCGAAGGTCCCCCATATCGGATGGGCGGACGTGCGCGTGCCTCGGCCGACCCGTCTGTTTTCGGGCATCGAATCGCCGTCGGATTTCTACTTTGTCCATAGCTACTATGTCCCGCTCGAGATGGACGGCGCGGCGCATGCCGCAGGGATCGCCGAGTATGGTTTCGAGTTCGCAGCGGCCGTCGAGCGTGACAACATCTGCGCCTGCCAGTTCCATCCCGAGAAGTCGCAGCTCGCCGGCCTCAAGATGATCGAGAATTTCCTCGGCGCGCTGTGAGAAAGCATCGCCTCATTGCAACGCTGCTTGTCGCCGGCGGAACCGTCGTGCAGACGCGCAAATTCAAGCCGACGAATGCCGTCGGAAACGCATTCACGGCGGTGGACTTCTTCAACGGCTGGGCAGTCGACGAGATCGCCATTCTCGAGATATCGAGGGACCGAAGCGGGGTCGATCGGTTCATCGAGATCGTCGAGGAGCTTTCGCGAAGATGCTTCGTGCCTCTCAGTGTCGGCGGCAAGATCGAACAGGCCGAAGACGCGCTGCGATACGTGCGCGTCGGTGCCGATAAGGCAGTCGTGAACACAGCGGCTTCCGACCGCCCGGAGCTGATTGCAGAAATTGCTGACGCAATCGGCCGGCAATCCCTCGTGGTGTCGATCGACGCGCGGCGGGACGAAAGCATGCCTTCGGGATATCGAGTGGTGGTGGATTGCGCGCGTCGCGACACGGATCGCGATGCACTGGCCTGGGCACAGGAGGCTGTCGAACGCGGCGCCGGCGAACTGCTCGTCAATGCGGTCGAGAACGACGGGGACAAGCGGGGCTACGATATCGATCTGATGCGGATCGTTTCGGGCGGCACGCGCGTACCCCTGATCGCGATGGGTGGTGTCGGCCGATGGGAACATCTCGTTGACGGCATTCGTCTCGGGGGAGCCGATGCCGTCGCGGCCGGAAACATCTTTCACTACACCGAACACAGCACCAAGAAGGCCAAGGAGTTCCTCGCCGCGGCAGGCTTGCCGATGCGGCGAAGCTCCTTCTATAAGGTGGCGCTTCCGCGCCGACCTAAATACCGCCCGTTCTGACCGACTCCGGAGTTAGGAAATGCACTACTGCCAGCGTTGCGTCTATCCGGCCAATGCGCGTCCAGGGCTCGTGCTTGACGAGCACGGAGTCTGCTCCGGTTGCCGTCTTGCGGAGAGCCGGCCGTCGATTGACTGGAGCAGTCGCGAGAAGGCCCTTCGGGATCTGCTCGAGGAGTACAAGGCTCGCCAGCGCGAGAAGGGAAATCCTTACGACTGCATCATTCCCGTTTCGGGCGGCAAGGACAGTACCTATCAGGTCTGGTTGATGCGCGAACGATATGGAATGAATCCGCTGCTGGTCAGCTACAACCACGCATTCAACACCGCGATCGGCATTCGTAACCTGACGAATCTCGTGAAGCGGATGGATTGCAACCTTATCCGGTTCACCACCGCGCCCGGTTCGGCGATCCGCATTGCCCGTCACATGCTCCGCAAGGTCGGTGATGTGACCTGGCACTACCACGCGGGGATCATGACATTCCCGATCCGCACCGCGGTACAGTACGACGTACCGCTCATCGTCTGGGGCGAGCACGGATTCAGTGAGCTCGTGGGCATGCACAACTACGATGACTTTGTCGAGTTCACGAAGAAAAAGCGCCAGGAACATGACATGCGCGGCTTCGAGCCGGAGGATATTCTCGAGGAAGGCGATTCCGGCCTGACACGTTACGATCTGGCACCGTTCTTCTACCCGAATGACGAGGATATCGAGCGCGTGGGTATCCGAGGCATCTACCTGTCGAACTACATGGAATGGGACGGCAAGAAGCATGCGGAGTTCGTCATCGAGAATCTCGGTTTCGAAACCGCCCAGTCGCGCGAACGGACATTCAATCTTTACGACAAGCTCGACGACATCCATGCGAACGGGCTGCACGACTATCTCAAGTACCTCAAGTTCGGATATGGCCGGGCGACGGATGAGGCGAGTTTCGAAATCCGGCGCGGCCGCATGACGCGAGAGGAAGGCATCGAAATGGCTGCGAAGTACGACGCAGCCCGTCCCTCGGACATGGACATCTTCCTGCGCGAGGCCGGCATGACGGAGGCGGAGTTCCTTTCCAGCATCGAACATCTTCGCGATACCTCGATCTGGGAGAAGACTGCAGACGGCAAGTGGCGCGCGCGCGATAGCGTTGCAAATCACCGAAATGATCCCGGCGTGGAGGCCGTACGCCTGCCGATGGGCGAGAACCGGACTTCCTATATCCGAACGCCGTCGCGCGAAGGCGCACGCTACATGACGGGCGCAGTTCAGACGGACTACGTGATTCTCTGATCTCTCAGAAAAGGCGGCATCCCTTGTCCAATTCAAATTTCCAGATCGAGCGCTGGCGGGGTGACTTCGGCAATGCATATGTTGCCCGCAACCAGCCGACCGAGGAGATTGTCGGCATCATGGAGCGCGTTTTCCGCCGCGTGCTGCAGTCGACGCGTACTCCGCCGGCAAGCATTCTCGAAGTCGGCTGCAATATCGGCATCAATCTGCGCGCGATACGCCGCTTTGCCGGAGCGGAGCTCTTCGCGGTGGAGCCAAACGCCAAGGCACGCGAAGTCGTCCTGAAGGACGGCGTTCTGGATGCCGCACACCTTGCCGATGCCTGGGGGTCTGCATTGCCGCATCCCGACTCGAGCATGGATTTCGTTTTCACGAGTGGTGTCCTGATCCACATCCCTGAGCCGGCACTGCAAGATACCATGCGCGAGATCCATCGGACGAGCCGACGATATATCGCTTGCCTCGAGTATTTCTCGCGCGATCCGCAAACAATCAGGTATCGCGGGGAGAGCGACATGCTCTTCAAGAGGGACTTTGGCGGCCTCTATCTCGACATGTTCCCTGATCTGAAGATCGTGGACGACGGCTTTTTCTGGCGCCGTTCGACGGGCGTGGACGACCTGACCTGGTGCCTGCTCGAAAAGGCTTGAATCGTTCGCGTTCCACGCGGGCATGACGCGCGTTCCCTTCACCATCCAAGCGGTCGCCGACGAGGCGAACTGGCGCAGGGACCTCGCATGGCCCCTTGCGCCTGAGCGACGCGCCGACATTGCCGAACGGACAGTGACGGCGCTTCGCGCTTGGCGAAAGACGCTGGTCAGCGCAACCGACAAGGAAATTGCCGATCTGGCCTCCTTGCACTTGCTGACGATCGGCGCGCGCGCCGCTCTCTATGCACACGAGCTTTCTGCGGCCGAGTTGGCGAACCTGAAGTTGACGGGTTCGCGGCCGGAGCTGGCGGCGCTACGGGACGGCACATCTCTCGCAGCCCCGCGGCGCGAATTCTTCGAGGCGCCCCGCCGCAGCCGTATCCCCTTTGCCCGTACATTGCGCGCGATCCGGAACGCGCGTCGGTGGACTCCGCTTCACCGACTTGCACGCGCGGTTCTGACGCCTGAGGCACACGTGCTCAGTACCGGCGGCCTGCTGATCGCGGCCGCCGACGGCCGTTCCCTCTCGTATGCGTCGCCAAGCGAGATGATCGGTCAGGCTCGTCTGACCGCTGCGCCGGCGCGAGCGGATGCCGCCACGCTGGCTGCCACATGGGCAAGATTTCTCGTGACGGAGCTGGATGTCCCGGAACGGCTCCGCGAGCGCGCGTCGAATCTTGTGCGCCTCCAGTCCGAGCCGGCCCTTGCACGTGCCGATACCGATCTAGCCGGGCTTTCGACAGTGCGCGATCTGCCGCGCAACGCCTGGGCCGGGAGTGCCGGAAGTTACGCTACGCGCGCGATCGGCATCGAGATTCTGCGCCGGGGCGGCAGTGTGCGCCGGTTCGCGCATGGCGGTGCCGTCGGACTCGACGACTATGGCGCGACGCATGCGCTTGTCGACATGGCGGCGACAAGTCACTACACGGTCGCGACTGAAGGCGTGCTGTCCCTTCTCGGTGAATCGGCGATCGAATCTGCATTCGACGGAGCTGCACCCCGGTTCGAAGCGGCTCGCGGCGATCCGAAGTTTCGTGCGGTCGCACGTCGAGGAAGGCCGCGACCGGCAGGCCGGCCGACAATTCTCTACGTTGGTACGGCATTTTCGGGGCCGCTCGTTCATGTCCCGCCGATTCCACCCGATGCGATCTATCTTGACTGGCAATGCCGCCTGATGGACTCGCTTGCAGCACTGGACGCCGATGTATGGTGCAAGCCGCATCCTGAAAATCCGGTCCTGAGTGGCGCACAGCCGCTGCCGGCCCTTTACCCGGCCATGGACACGTCGTTCGGCGAGGCACTTGCGCGGGCCGACATCGTCGTTTTCGACTATTGCCTTAGCACGAGCTTTTGGGAGGCGGTGTGTTCGGATCGTCCGATCATACTTATGGATCTGGCCGGATCGCGTTGGCGCCCGCAGGTGCGAGCGATGATCGACCGACGTTGTCGGCGGATCGCCGTATCGCACGATTCAGCCAACCGACCGCAATTCGATCCGGCCGAACTGGCGGATGCTGTTTCAGTCACTCGCAACGCCGATCCGAGTGAATTCCGCCGACTGCTTGCCGGCGATGCTTAGAAGCGACGAGGAAAGCCCGATGGCACCCGCATATCTGCCCTATGGCCGCCAGTCGATCGATGACGATGACGTGCGTGCGGTCGCCGAAGCACTGCGCGGCGACTATCTGACGACCGGCCCGCTCGTTGCGGCATTCGAGAAGGATTTTTCCGCAAAGACCGGCGCGCCGCACGCCGTCGCCTGCTCGAACGGTACGGCAGGACTTCATCTTGCGGCGATGGCGATGGGGCTTGGGCCAGGCGACGCAGCCATCGTGCCGACAATGACGTTTCTGGCGACGGCCAACTGCGTGCGATATGTCGGGGCCGACGTAGTCTTCGCCGATGTCGATCCCTCTACCGGATTGATCACGCCTGAAACGGCAGCTGCGGCACTTGCAAGGGCGAGCGGAAGGCGTGTGAAGGCGCTGTTCGTCGTCCATCTGAATGGACAGTGCGCCGACATGCCGGCACTTGCGGCATTTGCGAAGGAGAACGGACTGCTCCTCGTCGAGGATGCGTGCCACGCGCTGGGCGGAGAGGTTGCAGGCACGCCGGTCGGCTCCTGCGCATTTGGCAACTTCGCGGTGTTCTCCCTGCATCCAGTCAAGACCGCCACGATGGGCGAGGGGGGCGTCGTGACGACAGCCGACCCGGATCTTGATCGGCTGATGCGTCGATATCGCAGTCACGGGATGGAGCGCGACCCTGCCTTCTTTACAAGCCGTCCGGACGGATTCGACGCCGATGGTTCCGCCAATCCCTGGTACTACGAGATGGAGGCGCCGGGTTACAACTACCGGGCAACCGACTTCCAATGCGCACTGGGCCGCAGCCAGCTCTCCAAACTCGACCGGTTTGTTGCACGACGCGCGGAACTCGTCGCACGCTACCGCACCCGGCTTGAGGGGCTGGCGCCGCTTGCGGCGCCTCTCGGACTTCTTCCGGGGAGCCGTCCCGGCTGGCACCTGTGTCCGGCCCTGATCGATTTCAAGGCTGCCGGAAAATCCCGCGGCAAGGTCATGCGCGAACTTTCCGCGCTCGGGATTGGTAGTCAGGTACACTATTTCCCTGTTCATCGGCAGCCCTACTACCGCCGAATCGATCCGGTCTTGCGGCTGCCGGGTGCCGAAGCGTATTACGAGCGTGTGCTGAGCCTGCCGCTATTCTACGGGATGGCGGACGAGGACGTTGATCGAGTCGTCGGAGCGCTTGCTTCCGTGCTGGGCGCGCAATAATCGGCAATGCCCCGACGGGCAATCCTCCGCTTCGACCTGTCGAGCGAGATCGGCGCGGGCCATGCCATGCGCACGCTCGCGCTGGGTCGTGCCCTCCGCGATCTTGGTGTGGAGTGCATGGTCGCGCTTGGCCCCCGTTCGGATATGGCGGGCTTTCCGGAAGATTCGATCGCGGTACGCCATCTGCCCGACGACTCCTCGGCCGGCCTGCGCTCCGCCTTCCCGGAGGGCTGCGATATTCTGGTAATCGACAGTTACTCACTGGGATCGAAATTCCAGTCCGAATGCAGGAACTGGGCGGGAAAAATCGTTGCGCTTGATGATGCGCCGGTTCGGCAGCATGACTGCGATGTTCTTGTCGATGCGACACCTGGGCGAACTTCCGATGACTACGCCGGCCTTGTTCCACCCAGTGCATTGATCTGCGCTGGAGCAGACTATGCGCCGCTCAGGCCGGAGTTCCTTCGCGTGCGTCACGAGCCGCGGGAAGCTTGTGGTGGCCGGGTCCTGGTCGGTTTTGGCGCAAGCGATCCCGGCAACTTCTCTGAACCCGCGATTGATGTCGTGCGCGCTGCCGGTCTGACTGCGCGCGTGATCATCGGGCGCCTCGCGCCGCACGGGAAGGCGCTGCGCGAAAGGTATGAAGCGGATCCGCAGGTCGAACTGCGGATCAGTCCCGTGAACGTTGCGGCCGAGATGGCCGAGTGTGCAATGGCGGTTGGCGCGGCCGGAGTTTCGGCTCTTGAGAGGTGCTGCCTGGCTCTCGCGTCAGTCGTCGTGCCGATTGTGAGAAATCAACATGACAACGCCAATGCGCTTGATCGCCTTGGTGCTGCAATACGCCTCGGCGCGGAGGGGCCATTGGATCTTATGTCCCGGTTGCCAGCTGCGCTCGCACGTCTGTGTACCGAACAAGAAGAGATCTCCCATCGCGCCGCCGAGATCTGCGATGGATATGGCGCGATCCGGATCGCAGCGGCCGCCGGTGGCCTTTCGACGCGAGATGGCCGGATCGTAACGATGCGACCCGTGCGTGCGAGCGACTCTGCCGCGATTCTCGCTTGGCAACGCGCACCGGAGGTCCGCCGATATGCCCGCAATCCGGACCCACCGACGACGGAGGGTCACACGCGCTGGTTCGGTGAACGGCTTTCGGATCCAATGCGGCTTTTCGAGATTGCGCAGGTCGGAGGGCAGGCCGCAGGCGTGATACGTCTTGACCGGCGCAGATCCCGCGACGCCGGGACGCTGCCATGCTACGAGGTATCGATCTATACTGTGCCGGGCATGACCGGAATCGGCGTGGGCAAGGCAATGCTCGCGTATGCGCGAGCCGCACTTCCGTGGGCCCGTCTCGAAGCGGAGGTTCTGCGCGGAAATGAGGCCTCGCATGCCCTGTTCACTGCCGCCGGCTTTGTCCGGCATGGCGACCGCTACGATTGCGAACCGATCTGGAAATCATCATGAGCCTCGAGATGGAAATGAAGATCGCCGATCGATCGATCGGCCCTGGTCATCCGCCCTATGTCATCGCCGAGCTTTCGGGTAACCACAATGGCCAGCTGGATCAGGCATTCCGGCTGATGGAGGCCGCGAAGGCCACCGGTGCCGACGCGGTGAAACTCCAGACCTATACTGCAGACACGATCACGATTGACATCGATCGACCGGAGTTCCGCATCTCAGGCGGACCTTGGGACGGAAGGCGTCTCTATGAACTCTATCAGGAAGCGCACACGCCTTGGGAATGGCACGAGGCCCTGTTCGCGAAAGGGCGGGAGATCGGCATTTCCGTCTTTTCGTCACCGTTCGATTTTACCGCTGTCGACTTCCTCGAGAAGCTCGGCGCGCCGGCGTACAAGATCGCGTCATTCGAATGCATCGACCTGCCGCTGATCCGTAGATGTGCGGCGACCGGGAAACCTCTGATCATCTCGACGGGACTTGCATCGTTGGACGAGGTCGGCGAGGCGGTGGAAGCCGCGCGTGCAGGCGGTGCCAAGGATATTGTCCTGCTCCATTGCGTCAGCGCCTACCCGGCACCGGCCAGCCAGTACAACCTGCGCCGAATGCCGGAGCTCAGCCGGCATTTTGGCACCAATGCCGGCCTGTCCGATCATACGCTGGGTACGACCACGGCCATTGCCGCGACAACGCTTGGGGCGGTTCTCATCGAGAAGCATTTCACGCTCTCGCGCGCTGACGGCGGACCCGATTCGGGATTCTCTCTCGAGCCCGCGGAGTTTTCGCGTCTTGTCTCGGACGTGCGCGAAGCCTGGCAGGGATTGGGAGACGGTGCGTTCGTACGCCAGTCGGCCGAGGAGCCGAATGCGATCTTTCGTCGCTCGCTTTATGTCGTGTCCGACATGCGCGAGGGCGACGTCTTCACCCCACAGAACCTGCGCTCGATCCGGCCTGGGTACGGATTGATGCCGAAGCACTACGACTCGATCCTCGGTCGAAAGGCAACGCGTGACATTCCGCGTGGCACGCCGGTCCAATGGGAACTCGTCTCAAATGCGTGAGGTCTCACGCGCTCGCGCTTTCATGCTCGGATTGGTGGCAACGGGCCTCGCCTCTCTGGCCGGTCTTGCCATAGTCGAAATCGGTCTTCGACTTTTCGACTATTCGCGTCCGCCGTTCTATCGCTATGACGCGCAAACCGGGACTTCCCATCGCCCGAACGCGGAAGGCTGGTACGAGCGCGAAGATCTTATCCGTATCCGCATCAATTCGAACGGACTGCGTGGCCCCGAGATCCCTGTCGTGAAGCCCAGGGATGCCTTTCGGATTGCCATACTCGGCGATTCCTTTGCGGAAGGATTTCAGGTCACTTTCGACGCCCGGCTCTCGAAAGTGATGGAAGACGCAATTGCCGCTTCCTGCGCCCCCGAAGGGCGGCGTGTCGAAGTACTCAACTTCGGCGTTTCCGGCTACGGTCAGGCTCGCGAGCTTCTGATGTTTCGCACCTACGTCAGGGCTTATTCGCCCGATCTCGTGCTCGTGCTCTTCCACGGCGGAAACGACTTCCGGAACAATTCAAAGGAAATGGAGCACGCGCCATTCAACCCTTACTTCGTGTTCGGCGAGGACGGCAAGCTTGTCCTCGACCGTTCGAAGATGGATACGCCCGCTTTCGCCCGAAAGCTGCGCTGGTCCAACCTGAGGAACGAGATCGTCAAGCACGTACGTTTCCTGCAGGTCCTGCAGGACTACTACGAGCGGACAATCATCCAGCAGGAAACCGCGGCCGCCGAGGCAGACGGCATCGATCCCTCTGTAACCAACGTGCGCACGCTCGCCGTGGCCCCGCCCGGCAACGATGTCGAAGCTCGCGCATGGGCGTTGACCGAAGCGCATTTCCGGCTGATCCAGGAAGAGGTGAAGGCATTCACCGGCCGGCCGCTCTGGGTTGCCAATGTTCCGCCGGCACTGGCGGTCTACCCGGACAAGGTGGAGCGCGCACGACAGCTGGCCGGACTCGGTCTGGAAGATGCTGACTATGTCGAACGGCGGCTTTCCGCACTCTTCGCGCGCGAGGGAATCAAGTTCTCCCCGCTTACTGCGTCCCTGCGCGAGGAAGCAGAAAGAAGCGGTAGGGATCTCCACCACTTCGAGTATCGCGGCGGCCTTGGCGGCCATTGGAATGCGCGGGCGCACGGCGTGGCGGGACGCCGCATCGCAAACGACCTTTGCGCCGCAGGCGCGTTCAGATAGGAAAGACAGTGCGGATGCAGAAACAACCGACAACCGCCGCCCGCTTGGCGGCGGCGGCCAAGTCCATCCTGCCGAACTGGCTTCACGCTCCGGCCCGCGCGGCATGGCGAAAGGTCTACGCAGTTTGCGCAGAATGGCCCGAGGTCAAGCTGTACCTGCAGCTTGCATGGAACAGGCTAACCGGGCGGAGCTATCTTCGCTGGTATGCCGACACGCTTGATGGGTGGGTCGAATCACGCGACCCGGAGTTCCTGGCACGCAAACGCGCGGCTCTCGCGGAAAGCGGCGCGGAGGACCTCGCGGTGCTGAAGGGATTCGGCCTTCTCCCGTCGAGCACGCTCCATGAATATGGGTGCGGGCAACTCCGGAGCGCGCTGCATTTCGTCGAATACCTGGATCCCGGAAATTTCTCGGCGAACGACGCGAGCAAGGGGCGCATCGATCTCGGTCTGGAGCTATTCGGCAGCCGTATCAATCCGCGCCGCCCCACGTTCATCGTCAATGCCGACAACTCGTTCGATTGGCTCAATGGCCGCAAGTTCGATTTCCTATGGTGTCATGCCGTCTTTGGCCATATGCCGGCTGCGGATGTCGAAGATACGTTCGCCAACCTTCACAAGGCGATGCACGCGAAATCCGCCTTCTTCTTCACATTCGACGAGCCGCGCCTCCAGATTCCCGACGCGAAAGATGAGATCGTGCGTATCGACGCCCGAAACTGGTTGCAGTCGATCGCGTTCTTCGACCGGATTGCCCGCAAGTACGGGCTTGTCGCTGAAGATGTGAGCGGGGCCATCCGGCCCTACGAGAGCTTCCGCAAGCATATGTGTCTCGCGCGGGTCACGAAGGCCTGAGAGCCACCCGGCGGCGATGCGCGTCCATCTCGTCACGGCCGGCTTCGAGACTGCAAACGGTCAAGGCCTGCTCGCGCCGCTTATCCGGCTTCGGCAACGCCTGCATGGAGCGGGGGTCGATCTTCGCCTGCTGTCCGCCGCGGGCGAGGCAGCGGCCGATTGCGATGTTCTGGCGATCGAGAGCCGATTCCTTCGCGGTGGATGGTCGGACGGCAGCGCGCTGCGCACGCTTGAAAGCGCTGCGTCGCGAAATCCGGCACTCGTCTATTTCGATATCCATGACAGCACGGGATCGCTGCAGCCGCAGGTGCTGCCGTTCGTGCGGCGCTATCTCAAGAATCAGCTGCTTCGCGACAGATCACTGTATCGACGGGCGCAGTACGGCGACCGCCTGTTCACCGACTTCGTTCACCGGAAATTCGGGGTCTCCGACGCAGACGAGCTGACGAGCGAACCGGTTGCCGATGCGGCCGATCTTGCAAAGCTTGGTGTCTCCTGGAACTCGGGCTTGGCCGACTACGGGCTCGGCGGGATCGTGCGGCGCGAGCTCTATCGGCGCACGCATCTGAAGTTCCTCATTCGTCGTCCAGTGGGTTTCGCGGATCCCGCCGCGCACCGCCCGATCGAGATCGCCTTTCGGATGACGCGCAACTACGCGCGCGCGACAGTCGCCTTCCAGCGCGTCGAAGTCGCGCGGCTCCTTGGCGTTGGCGCCGAGCGGCGATTGCGACGGCCGGCGTTCCTGCGCGAGCTCGAGCGGACGCGCCTGGCGATTTCGCCGTTCGGCTGGGGAGAAATCAATCTGCGCGACTACGAGGCATGCATCGCCGGTGCGGCCCTTGCCAAGCCGGACATGAGCCATCTGGAGACGTGGCCCGATCTCTATGTCGCCGGCGAAACGTATATGCCGTTCCGCTGGGATCTATCCGACGTTGCCGAAACGGTCATGCGTGCGAAGGATGATCCGGAGACGACGGTCGCCGTCGCCGCACGGGCGCAGGCACGCTATCGCGACGCCGTCGCCAGCGAGGCGGGTGATGCGGCCTTTGTCGCGCGCTTTGCCGGACTTATCCGCGCGGCCCTGCCGGCGCGATCCTGAGCGAGCGTAGCCACAGCTCGCTGTTCACGAGCGAAAGGAGAAGCGCAGCGGCTTCCTTGTCCGGCGCCCGCCGGAACGTCTCGACGGTTTCGCGCAATCGTCGTGCCCCGCCGATCGACGCGAGCGCCGCATTCGGTTCGCCGAGAATCTCCAGATAGCGCCCCAGACCTTTCTCGTCCGCCATCCAGCTGTCGACCGGGATTGTCAGGCCTACCTTGCGCCGGTGGATAAGCTCATGCGGCAAGTGCCGTTCCGCGATCCGCTTCAGGATCGGTTTCGTGATCGCACCCGGAACGCGCACGTCGCGAGGCAGGGAATTGACCTGTGCGGCAAGCGGGCGGTGCGTGAAGGGGACGCGCGCCTCGACGGAGGCGGACATCGCCATCTTGTCCTGGCGCATCAGTAACGATCCAAGATACGCGGTCTGGTCCACGGCAGTCATCCGGTCGCGGAAATCGGCGAAGCGTCCGGCAACATCCGCGCGCGCCCCCGGTCGAAACGCGAGATCGGGGAACAGACCCTCCATCGCCAGATAGTCGAAGTAGACGGACGCGTAGATCGCGGGATCGTGACGGGCATACCGGCGCAGCCGCGCGTAGCGCGGCAGATACCGCCAAGCGGCATCCGGCACCAGCCGCGCAAATGCGCCTTGCCGGCGAAGTGCTCGCCAATTCTTGTATCGCGCATAGCCTCCGAAAAACTCGTCGGCTCCCTCGCCGGTCAGAACCACGCGGTCCGTCTTCCGGATCTCGCGGCAGAGCAGCATCAGCATCGGGCAGCCGGTATGGGGAGTCGGCCCTTCCATTGCTGCAACCGCATCCGGCAGCGCGTCGGCGTAGGCGGCGTTGTCGATCTCGATCTCGGTATGCGCCATGCCCGTGCGTTCGACGACCATGCGTCGCCACTTGCCTTCGTCCTGCGGCAGATCGCCAAGCGAGATTGCATAGCTGCGCAGGCGCCCGGAGACCTGCTGGTGCGCAAGCATCGCCACCAGGCTCGAATCGATGCCGCCGGAGAGCTGGAGCGCGAAGCCGACATCGCTCTGGAGGTGGTCGCGTACGGAGGCCAGAAGCGCCGCTTCCGCCGCAGCTTCCGCGTCGGCACCGGGTCGGTCGACCGGTGAAAGCGTGGCGATCGGATCGTCAAAGCGTGTTTCGCGAGGTCCGCTCCCGTCAAGGCCGAGCGTAACGATCGTTCCCGGCAATACGAGTTCGATCCCTTTCAGGTTCGACCGACGACCCGCCGCGAAACGGAAGGCGAGCAACTCGCCAAGCGCCTCGCGATCCGGCTCGGCTTCGAGGAAGCGCAGCAGCGGGCGCATTTCGCTGGCAAAAGCCGTGAAGGTGCCGCGCCGGGCGATGTACAGCGGCTTGATTCCGAGGGGATCGCGGGCCGCGCGCACCACGCGCTCGGTCCGATCAACAAGGATAAGTGCGAACATGCCCTCAAGGCGCGCGAAGATGGATTCGCCCCAGAGCTTGAAGCCTTCGAGAATCGTCTCGGAATCGCCGTCCGTCCGCAGCCGGACACCGGCCGCCCTAAGTTCGGCCTGCAAGGCGCGATAATTGTAGATCTCGCCATTGAAAATCAGCGCAAAGCGACCCGTCGGATCGACCATCGGCTGGTCCGCGACGGCCGTGGGGTCAAGGATCGCAAGACGCCGGAAGACAAGTGCCCATCCGTCCTCGACCAATCGTCCGCCGGAATCCGGACCGCGATGGAGCAGGTCAGATTCGATCGCATCGATCAACTCGGCGGGAAAACGCCGGCCAGGCTCGAAAAGGGCGGCGAGGCCGCACATTGCGCGTCAGGCCTTCCAGGCCGGAATGTCGCGACCGAGAAGTTCGAACAGTTTGCGGTTCTCCTCGGCAAAATGGAGCTTGAGTTTCTCGGCTTCCTCTTTCGGCAGGCGTGCGTAGGATGACCCGTCACCGCCACGTGCGAGTTTGCCGAACAGCCATTCCTTGATCCGCGTACGGCGCCTCAGCCAGCGCCACGCGGCGAGGATGCCCGGCAGATTGATGACCGGCGAAAGGACCTTGTAGAAAATAAAGCCAAATGGCGGCGGCAGTACTTTTGTCTCGCCCACACGCTGCCGCAGGCTCAGCGGAACAAAGGCGGGCGAGATGCCGAGAAATCGCGCAAGGTCGGCAAAGAAGGCCTCGGGCTCGGCTGTCGCTTCCTCGTAGATGTAGATCCGGACATTCTCGGCGCCAAATCTCGAAAGATACGGAACGAGCTGGCGGTGGTAGTAGCCGCGCTCGATCAGGGCAGGCGAGACCTTTATTGCCTCGGCAAAGGGCAGGGGCTTCGGGTCATAGCGCCGCCGCATCCAGTACGCGGAGTGGGCACGCGCCACCGGCTCGCGCAGCAAGGCGACGATCTTCATCTTGGGATTGAGCGCGTGGATCGCTTCGGCGACATAGGGCTGGAACATGTAGTCCGGCGTGACATCGCCCGTTGCGAGATAGCCTTGGTCCGGAAATAGGGATTTATACCAATCAATACCCTTTTCGAGCCTGCTCATCCGGTCGTCCTCGGGTCTTGAGAAAAAATGGACTTCCTTCATCCGCGGCACGAAGGCCTCAGGATGCTCGCTCAGGCACTCGTATAGCCAGGTAGTGCCGGCCTTCTGCGCGCCGACCACGATGAAGGTGGGAATGCCCATTTTTCTCAAGAAAACAAGGGTTCACGCGGATCGGAGGGATCGATAACCCAACCATCATGCAAAAGCAATTCGGTTGGCTGCGGTGCACAATGCGCAACCCAAATGAAGTTGCAAACTCGGAATCGGACGCCTATAAGCATCGCGAAAATTTGGCTTTTTTACCCACGTTCCCGCGCGGAGCCGTCTGGCAACATGGACGAACTTGATCGACTCGAGAGCGAAAGCATCGGGATTTTCCGCGAAGCCTTCGCCGCCATCCACCCGATCGGCATGCTCTGGTCCATAGGCAAAGATTCCAATGTCATGGTCTGGCTGGCTCGCAAGGCGTTTTTCGGCCACCTGCCGTTCCCGGTCATCCATGTCGATACCGGTCTCGAGTTCCCGGAAGTCTACGAGTTTCGCGATCGGGTGGCTCGTGAATGGTCGCTCAACCTTATCGCGGCTCCGTGCCCGCCCATCGAGGCGATGGACCAGTCCCTGCCGCCGAATGCCCGCTCCGCCAGCCGCAAGACGGCGGGACTGAAGCAGGTTGTCGCGGACCATGGTTTCCGCGGCATCGTCGCCGGCATCCGGCGCGACGAACAGAGCACGCGCGCCAAGGAGCGCGTCTTCAGCCCCCGCGGGGCGGAGTCGAAGTGGGATTTCCGCAGCCAGCCGCCCGAGTTCTGGGGGCATTTCGCGACCACCGTCCCGGAAGGCGGTCACGTGCGTATCCATCCGCTCCTGTCGTGGAGCGAGATCGACATATGGCGGTACATCCAGCGCGAGCAGATCCCCGTCGTCCCGCTCTATTTCTCGCGCAACGGGATGCGCTTCCGTTCGCTTGGCGAGAGCGACATCACCGTGCCGGTGCCCAGCAACGCCGCGACGATCGCCGAGATCATTGCCGAACTCGAGACGACGCGCGTGCCCGAGCGCGCCGGCCGCACGATGGACCACGAGGCGGAAGACTCCTTCGAGCGCCTGCGCGTCGACGGGTACATGTAAGGTCATGATGCGGATTTCAGAAGCCGAAGCGGCGCGGCCGCTGCGTATCGTCGTCGTCGGCCATGTCGACCACGGAAAATCCACGCTCGTCGGGCGACTGCTGCATGACGTCGGTGCGTTACCCGACGGAAAGATGCGCCAGGTCGAGGCGAACTGCAAAAGTCGCGGGATGCCTTTCGAGTGGGCATTCGTCACCGATGCGCTGCAGATCGAGCGCGATCAGGGCATCACCGTCGACGTCAGTCATATTCCGTTCAAGAGCTCGAAGCGTCCCTATGTGCTGATCGACGCGCCAGGTCACCGCGAGTTCGTCAAGAACATGGTGACGGGAGCCGCCGCCGCCGATGCGGCGGTTCTGGTGATCGATGTGGCCGAGGGCGTGCGAGAGCAGTCGCGCCGTCACGGCCTGCTCCTGCATCTGCTGGGAATCGAGCAGGTTGCGATCGTCCTCAACAAGATGGACCTGATCGCCAACGACCCGGCCCGTTTCGAGGCAGTGCGCGCGGAGTACGAGCAGTATCTTGCCTCGATCGGCGTGCGCCCGGCTGCGATGATCCCGGTCGCCGCGCGCGAGGGTGCAAACATCGTCACGCGCGCCGCCGCCATGTCCTGGTATCAGGGGCCGACGCTGCTTGCAGCGCTCGATGCCTTTGCGCCGAAGGCACGCGCTGTCGAGCGTGCTCTTCGCCTGCCCGTGCAGGACATCTACAAGTTCGATCAGCGCCGGATCGTGGCGGGCAAGGTCGAGAGCGGCCGTATCAAGGTCGGCGACACGATCGTTTTCTCCCCGTCGAACAAGACGACGCGCGTGCGCTCGATCGAGCAATGGAGCGCGGTGCCGGGATTCGTGCCGCCGCAGTCGGCGGAAGCCGGCCAATCTGTGGGAATAACGACCGAAGACGAGATCGTTGTCGAGCGTGGCGACGTGATCAGCCATGCCGGCGACATGCCGTTCGAGACGGACGTGTTCCGCGCCCGCCTGTTCTGGCTTGGGCGCGAGCCGCTTGAGGCTGGTCGACGCATGACGTTGCGAATCGGCACGCAGGCGATGCCCGTTGTCGTGCAGGAAATCGGCCGTATCGTCGGCAGCGGGGACCTGAGCGAGCGTGCGGGAACTCGCATCGAATCGTTCGACGTCGCCGAGATCGTGCTGCGCGCCTCGCGCATCGTGGCACTGGACGGCTATTCCGCGAACGCGGCAACCGGACGATTCGTGCTTTCGGACGGCGCAGACGTGCTGGGCGGTGGTGTTGTCGAGCTGGGCGGCTATCCGGACCAGCGCGCCGCGACGACGCGCAAGGGCGAGAATCTCGTCCGCGTCGAACATCGCGTCTCGGTCACGCAACGTGCGCAGCGCAACGGCCACAAGGGCGGCGTGGTCTGGCTGACCGGGCTTTCCGGTGCCGGAAAGTCGACGATCGCCGTGGCGCTCGAGCAGGTCCTGTTTTCGCGCGGTATCCAGGCTTACGTCCTGGACGGCGACAATATCCGTACCGGGCTGAATGCGAACTTGGGTTTCGGTCCGGACGATCGGGCCGAGAACATCCGGCGGGTCGGCGAGGCAGCGGCACTTTTCGCGGAAGCCGGCTTTGTCGTTGTGACCGCCTTCATTTCGCCCTACCGTTCGGACCGTGCCCGCGCTCGCGCGGCGGCCATGCGAATCGACGGCGCCGCGGGCTTCCACGAAGTCTTCGTGAAGGCAGGTCTCGAGACATGCGAAAGGCGCGATCCGAAGGGGCTCTACCGCAAGGCGCGCGCAGGTCAGATTGCGGAGTTCACGGGCATTTCCGCACCCTACGAAGCGCCGGACCTTCCGGAGCTCGTCGTCGACACCGAGACGCTTTCGGCCGATCAGTCCGTCGAACTGCTGGCGGACTATATCGGCCGGAATTTCAAGTTTTAGGAAGCGGGCCGTGATTCCGTTCGTCGACCTCAAGACGCAGTACGCGCGCCTTGCGCCAAAGATCGATGCGCGTATCGCGCGCGTGCTGCAGCATGGGCAGTACATCCTCGGGCCCGAAGTGGCCGAGCTGGAGGCCGAACTCGCACGATTCTGTGGCGCGCGCCACGCGGTGACGCTGGCGAGCGGCACCGAGGCGCTGCGTGTTCCGATGATGGCGGAGGGGATCGGGCCGGGCGATGCGGTTTTCATGCCTGCCTTCACCTTCACGGCGACGGCGGAAGTACCCGTGGCGCAGGGCGCCGATCCGGTCTTTGTCGATGTCGATGCGGGCTCGTTCCTCATGTCGGCCGCCGACCTCGAGCGGCAGATCGCACGTGTACGCGCCGAAGGGAAACTACGGCCGCGTGCCGTCGTCGCCGTCGACCTGTTCGGCCTTCCGGCGGACTATTCGGAACTTTCGGCGATCTGCACGCGGGAAGGCCTTTTCCTTCTTTCGGACGCCGCCCAGAGCTTCGGTGGTACCCGCGCGAACCGGTGCGTCGGCACAATGGCGCCTGTTACCGCGACGAGCTTTTTTCCGGCTAAGCCGCTGGGCGGGTACGGGGATGGCGGGGCGGTCTTCCTTGAAGACGGGAAACTTGCCGATGTGTACCGATCGATCCGCATGCATGGCGCAGGCGAGGATCGGTACGACATCGTCCGTTTGGGGACGAATGCTCGGCTCGACACGCTTCAGGCAGCCATTCTTCTGGCCAAGCTCGAGATATTTCCGGAAGAGCTGGAGCGCCGCGAAGCCGTCGCACGCCGCTACGACGAACAGCTGTCCGGCGTGGTTGCCACGCCCGAGCGCGTCGCGGGCGCGCGCAGCGCTTGGGCGCAATACACGATCAAGGTCGACCGGCGTGCGGCGGTGGCGAACCGGCTGAAGGCGGACGGCATCCCGACGGCAATCCACTATCCAAAGCCGTTGCATCTTCAACCGGCCTATTCGCGCTATGGGCGCGGGCCAGGCAGTCTTCCCGTATCGGAAGATCTGTCGTCGCGTGTCCTGAGCCTTCCCATGCATCCTTATCTGGAAGAGCCGACGGTCGACCGGATCGCTGCGGCGGTTCGCCGTGCGGTCGAGAGCTGAAGCGATGAAGGCGGGCGTCGGCTATCTGCCCGTCGCAGTTGCCGCATTACTGGCCCGTCTTTCCTTCGCCCTCTGGTTGCCGATCGATCGTGCCGATCGGGTTGTCCCGGATTCCGGGCAGTATCTGGATGCCATGCATATGTCGATGTGGGGGCTGCCCGAGCGCATGCCGCTCTATCCGGCGTACCTTTGGTTGGTGAGCCAACTCACCGGAAACGTCGGCGAGCTTTGGCCGGTCCTGGGCCAGTGTCTGCTCGACACCGGCACATGCCTGACGATTGCTGCCATGGCGGACAGGATCTATCCGCGTGCCGGACTGCCCGCCGGATTGGTCGCCGCATTCAATCCGGTGCAGATCGTCTATGCCGGCTTCATCCTTACCGACACGCTGTTCGTGTTCTTCGCCACACTCGCGTTGTGGCGGCTGGTCGTCTGGTCGGAGACACTACGACCGGCCGAGGCGCTGCGCGCCGGTGCCTTCATTGCGTTAGCCCTGCTCGTACGCGTTCACATCTGGCCATTTGCGGTCCTGTTGCCTGCCTACGCAATATTCGTCGGCCTGCGTCGTTCGCAACTCGCTCGATCTGCCATGGGCGCGGCCATCCTCGCAGTTTCGGTTGTCATGCCGCTGGGTGCGACGGCGGTCATCAATCGGGCAAACTTCGGAACCTTCGCGCTGACCACACAAGGCGGCGAGCATGTGCTTTACTGGATCGTGCCGCTGCTGCGCGAAGAGCAGTTCGGCACGGGCTACGCGGATGAACGCGAGCGACTATATGACAAATTCAGCGCGCGCTATCCGGGCCCAGTCGGCCTCGATCCGTTCATCAAGGCGGACGCACAGATGGCGCTGGCGCGAGAAGCGATGGAAGGTGTCGGCATAAGCGCAATCGTGCGCACCTGGGCCAAAGGCATGGTAGTCAACCTTTTCGCGCCGGCCCTCACGCAGGTTCCGGCGGTTGCCAGATTGCCGCGAGCCTCGTGGTATGCGACGGATGGCGATAGCCTGCCCGCGCGACTGAAAAATTATTTCCGCGCGGCGGAAGGCGGTGCGTTCGCCGCCTATCTGGCCGCGGGTCTGGCAATCGAAACGATACTGCGCGTGGCGGCACTCTGCGGTCTATTCGTGCTCGTGCTACGCCATCGCATGATGCCGTCCCTCGTGCTGCTGGCCTGCTGGGCGGTATTCACGCTCCTCATTGCCGGACCGGTCGTGGCGCCCAAGTATCGGCTGCCGGCCGAACCCGTCTTCTGCATCTTCATCGGCGCGGCGATTGCGCGCGCATTCATATCTTCCAGCGCGCGCGCCAATCCTGCCACATCAGGATGACCCACAACGCATACTGGTGATTTGCGCGGCCGGAAAGATGTTCGGCCCATAGCGCGCGCACGGGCGCCGGATCGAGCAGGCCGCCGGCCGCGAGTGCCGCCGGCGACAGCAGGTTCTCCGCCCAATCGCGTAGTCGCCCGCGCAGCCAAGCGTCGATAGGGATCGCGAATCCCATTTTTGGACGCTCGAACAAGCTGCGCGGAACATAACGTTCCAGGACCGCGCGCAGCGGGTACTTGCCACGCCCCCCCGCCATCTTGAAATCAGGGGGTAGTGTCCACGCGTACTCGATGACGCGATGATCCAGAAGCGGCTCGCGCCCCTCAAGTCCCACCGACATCGTCGCGCGATCGACCTTGGCGAGGATGTCGTCGGGCAGGTATGTCAGCGTGTCGAGCGCCTGGGCGCGTGCCGATGCTTCCGGGATATCGTCGCGGAAAGATGCGTCCCAAAGCACTCCGCGTATCTCGGTCGGATTCGGAGCGATCCGGGCGGGATCTGGCCACTGACTGACAAGACGGCGATAGATGTCGTCGGGATCTGTCAGGGCCATCAACGCCGCAGTCTTGTGAAGCTTTTCGCCGATCCGGCGCGGTACGCGGTCTTCGGGCAGGAGCCGGGCAATCGAGTCCCATGCGGCCGGAGACAGAAGCCGGATCGCGCCTGCAGCCGTGCGCCGCGCGATACGACCGGCCGGGCTGTCGAAGCGGGTCAGGTTCTCGATCCAGCTGTAGCGATTGTAGCCTGCAAAACCTTCGTCGCCGCCGTCTCCGGATAGCGCAACCGTCACATGCTTGCGCGCCATTGCCGACACCAGCGCGGTCGGGATTTGCGAGGGGTCGGCAAACGGCTCATCCCATGTATGGGACAAGCCGGGAATCAGCGCGATCGCGTCTTCGGGCGCCAGATAGTGTTCGGTATGGTCGGTACCGAGATGGCGAGCGACCTCTGCGGCGTCCCTTGCCTCGTCGTAGCCGGGTTCGCGGAAGCCGATCGTAAAGGTGCGTACGGGCCGGGGGCTCTGAGCCTGCATAAGGGCCACGACGAGAGAGGAATCGATTCCACCCGAAAGAAACGCCCCGATGGGAACGTCGGAAACCATGCGCAGCTTGACGCTGTCGCGAAGCAGGCCGTCGAGACGTTCTATCTCGGAGGCCGGATCGATCCGGCGGCCCCATTGCGCCCGGCCGGCGATGGCATGCGCGCGGAAATCCCAGAAGGTCGATATCGTCGGGTCGCCGTCGGGCCCCAATTCGAGGATGCTTCCGGGGGGAAGTTTGCGCGCCTCGCGGTAGATCGACGCGGGGGCCGGCACATAGCCGTGTCGAAGGTAGGAAGCGAAGGCCGACTCGTCGAGCGTCCATTGGCCGTCAGGAAGCGCACGCAACGCCTTCAATTCCGATCCGAACGCGATGCGCCGGCCATTCCACGCATAGTACAGAGGCTTGACGCCGAGACGATCGCGCACGAGGAACAGGCGGCGATCGGCCGCGTCCCAAAGCGCGATGGTGAACATTCCGATGACCCGTTCGAGTGCCGCCGCGAGCCCCTGGCGCGCGACCGTTTCCACGAATACCTCTGTGTCCGATGTGCCCCGCAGCTTCACGCCCTGTGCAAGGAGCGGCGCCCGCAGCTGGTCATGGTTGTAGAATTCGCCATTGAAGGCGATGGTCCAGCGTCCGTCCGCCGACGTCATCGGCTGGAAGCCGGTGGGCGTGAGGTCGATGACCGCGAGCCGCCGGTGCCCGAGGGCAACGCCATGTTCCGCGCGGGTCCAGAAACCTTCCCCGTCGGGACCGCGGTGGGCAATGGCATCGCACATTGCCTGGACTGCGTGCCGCAAACCGGTGTCGTTCAGCGAACGCGTTCGATCAAAAAGCCCAGCTATGCCGCACATTTCGACTTCCGTTGCCGGACGCGCCGGCTTGAATTGGCGCGGCCCGCTGACGTTCTCGCCCGGCGGGCCACCCCGATGCAAGTGGCGGTACGCCAGACGGCGCTTGCGCTCGCAAAATCGCCCTGATATCAGGCGCATATGCGGGTGAACCAGAAACTCCGGGTGGCCGTCCTTATCGCCGCCGGTGCCCTCCTCGTTTCGGCCTGCGGCTTCCGGCCGCTGCTGGGCGCCTATCCCGATTCGAATGTCCAGGCGCGCCTTTCCGAGGTTCGCGTCGAGGCGATCCCCGATCGGTCGGGCCAGCTCCTGCGCAACCGCCTGCTCGATGCGCTTGGATCGCGGGGGGTCTCCCGATACACGCTGAGCGTCCAGCTTCGCGAACCGCGTCAGGTCCTGGCGGTGCGGCGTGACGACGTCATCAGCCGGACCGGCTATACGGCCACCGCAAACTTCTCGCTGAGCGAGATCGGCGGGAAATCGATTTTTGCAGGCACGTCGAGCTTCACGACGGACTACGAGATCACGAATTCCGAGTTCGCCACGCTCGCCAGTCGCGAGGACGCGCGCGATCGTACGCTTGAACTTGTCGGCAACGATATCCGCGCGCAGCTCGCCGTCTATTTCAACAACAGGGCCGCCGGCGTCACGCGCTAGAGCCCGGCGAAGCGGAATTCGCCAAGGTTCCTGAAGCCGAACCGGAAGAGCAGTGCCGTATCGGGCGGGATTTCCGCTCGACCGATATTCCGGCGGGTGAGATCAAGCCCCCAGATCAGGCAGTCGTCCTCGTAGATGAGCGTTGCGCCAGCCACGAGGATGCCCTTCTCGGCGGCATTCAGGGCCTCCGACACGCGCCCGCGAACGGACCAATTCTCGTCGATCCGGCTGTTGAGCGAGTGCGCGATCTGGTTGATCGAGTTGACGGCGGAAGGCTGCAGCGCGCGATCAATGCGCACGTGCGAAACGCTGTAGGTCAACGCGCTGCCGCCGAATGCGGCGGTGGATATGGAGCGCTGGATCTCGCGCGTGGCGTTGTCCATCTGGAAGCCGTGCGTGACACGCATCCACGTCGCGGGGATGAAGATCGTTCGGCCGATCAGGTCGGAAAAGCGCGTGTCGATCCCCGATCCGCCTGCGGCCGCCGGCTCGGTCGTCGAGCGATATTGCTGGCCCAGGAACACGGAGACGCGCTGCGAGGAAGAGCGCATCAGCTCGGTGTTCAAGCCGTAGACGAAGCGTTGACCGGATTCGAGGCGGTCGCGTCCGCTGAAGCGGTTCATCCGGAACAGGTTGGTATCGTCGAAAGTCAGGCCACGGCTGTCTTCATTCGGCAGGTTGCGCTGCGCGCCCATGTTGGGCGCCACGTACACGGCCGCCATCGGCTCGATAATCGTGCTTACAAGACCATGCCGGCGGACGAGCGGGTAGCGCCACGACATGGCGACCTGCGGCATCGCGCGGACATTTGTGCCGTTTTCAGTGGGCCGGAACTGGTCGGATGTCGGGCCGAGCTGCTGCACGTCGAATGCATCCGTCTGCACCGATGCCGTCAGCGTGTAGATCTCGCCGGACCGGGTCGTGTAGGGCAGTGTCCAGCCATTGACCATGCTCGCATGCCGCGATTCGGTGCCGCGACTGCGATGGACCACGACAGCATCGCCGTCGAAGGTGAATCGGCCGCCGGCAGCACCCTGCTCGCCTTCCCACCGGTACCGCGCGGCCGGAAGCACGAACGGCGTCAGACCGGGGTCATCCTCCGGACGCAGACCCTGGAAGGCCATGAAGTCGACGACAGCATAGCCGCGGTCGTTGAAGCCTTCCGTATAGAGGCGGCTTTCGAGCGTGTTCTGCTGGAGAAAGTTGAATCTTTGCCGGAGGCGATACCGATCGATGTAGGTTTTGTCGGAGGCGCGCATCGCCTCGAATCCCCAGCGCCAGGTGTCGTCGATATCGAAGCGCCCGTCGCCGCCGATATGGCCGCGCACGCGCGGAAAGCCTTCGCCTTCGCGGTTGGTGTTCAGTACCGAGCCGCTGAATTGCGCCTGACCGGCATTGAATCTCTGGCGATACTCGCCCGATAGCATCGGATTGTCGTTGAAGATGATGCTCGGCGAGATCGTCGCATCGCTTGTCGGCGAGATCACCCAGTAGTACGGCGTCGTCACCATGCCGCCGACGCGCGAGGACGTCGACAGTTCGGGCAGGAGAAATCCGGATTTGCGCTTCTCGGTCCCGTCCGGATGGGAGAAGTAAGGTGTGTACAGAACGGGCACGCCGGCGATCTCTAGCCGGGCGTCGTCGTAGACGACCTCCTTCTTTTCCTGATCGTGCGTGATGCGCGAAGCGCGGATCTGCCAGGCCGGCGCACGGGTGGGATCGTCGCGGCAGGGCTCGCACGGGCTGTAGGTCGCCCGACGCATCACTGTCTTGCTGCCGTCCGCGCGCCGCGCGGTAACAGCGGCAAAGCGCGACTGGTCGGCGATGATGAGGCGGAGGTTGCGCATGGCGCCCTCGCGCATGTCGTCCGTCAGTTCGACGAACTCGGCGAACAGCACCTCGCCGGACGGTTCGAGCAGCGACACGTTTCCGGTGGCAGTGACCGTGTTGGTACGCCGGTTGTAGGTCAGCGTGTCGGTCTTCAGCAGGCGGTCGGCCTGCGAGATCTCGACATTGCCCTGGGCAGTGACCAGTCCCAGATCGTCATCCACAACGATTTCGTCAGCCCGCAGTAGGGCGGGAATGCCCGTGTCCGGGGCGCGCTGGGCCCATGCCGGCGTGCCCGCAACCAGGCCCGAGGCAAGAAGCGCAAGCGCGCAGAGGCGAGCGGCAAGGGCGCCGCCGATCTTGAAGGGGTTGCTCGGCGTTGCCATTCGTCGCGGATACAGGGGTCGTGAAGCTGAAATTTCGTTGACTTACGGGGCGTTGGAACCCCGGCGGAGGCGGATTATAGCGACGGACATCCGGCTTTCCATTGGATAAATTCGGACGGTTCCAGCGTTGTTATCGCGCATTTCGGGGCTGATTGGCTTGCGACCTACCATCCCTTGCCGCAACGTCCCGCAACCTGTTACATGAGCCGGAATCACGGCCTCAAGCCCAGAGACCCGTCTTGCGCCAGCCCCTTCGCCTCGCACCGTCGATCCTGTCGGCTGATTTCGCCGCGCTGGGCGCCGAGGTGCGCGCAATGGAGGCAGCTGGCGCCGACTATATCCACGTCGACGTGATGGACGGCCATTTCGTCCCCAACATCACTCTTGGGCCAGCCATCGTCCGGGCAATCCGCCCCCACACGAATTTGCCGCTCGACGTGCATCTGATGATCTCGCCGGTCGATCCTTTCGTGAAGGATTTCGCTGAGGCGGGGGCCGACATCATAACCGTTCACCCCGAGGCGGGACCGCACGTCCACCGGACAATTCAGCTCATCAAGGGCCTCGGAAAGAAGGCGGGTCTGTCCCTCAATCCCGGCACGCCGGTCGAAGCGGTCGACCCGCTGCTCGCCGATCTCGATCTCGTGCTCGTGATGTCCGTCAATCCTGGCTTCGGCGGACAGAGCTTCATCGAAGGAGCGCTCGGGAAGATCGCCGCGCTGCGAGGACGGATTGACCGGCTGGTTGGCGGAAGCGAGCGACGCATCGATCTTGAGGTCGATGGCGGCATCAATGTCGAAACCGCGCCGCGTGCTCGGGCAGCGGGTGCCGACGTTTTCGTGGCAGGCACGGCGGGCTTTGCGGGCGGCCCGGCGAAATACGCCGAAAACCTGCGACGCCTGCGCGGAGCTTAGGTCGTGCCCGCGCGTCAGCGCCGCTCCGGCTTTCGCGATTTCTGGAACGGCAGTTTCCTCTATTCGATGCTGCTGGGCGGACGCGCGCCCAAACGCCTGCTGCGACTGGCGCCACCACCACTGCCCGGCAACCGTGCGCGCGGTGAAGCGATCGTTTCAGGCAAGCTCGTGTGTGCCGGCCGGGCCCTCGTCGCCGAGCGGCCGGACTGGCTTGCCGCCGATCTCTCGCTTGCCGCACGTGCCGAACTCAATTCCTTCGAGTGGCTCGACGATCTTGCTGCAGTGGGAAACGAACAGGCCCAGACGCGCGCCCGCGCACTCGCCGAAGACTGGATCGCCGGAAACCCGACATGGCGGGCGGGTGCCTGGGACGCCGAGCCGACCGGCCGGCGTTTGGCCGCGTGGCTATCCCATGCGCCGTTCCTGTCGCGCGGAGAGGGCGATCGGCTGGGGCCGCAGCTGCTTGAATCCGCCAGCCGGCAGGCACGACACCTCGCGCGCGCATGGCGAACCGCACGGCCTGGTCTGCCGCGCCTCGCGGCGCTGCGTGGGCTGATCTATGCGCATTCGTGCGGACTCATCGCGCAGTCCGGCACAGCAGGTGCTGCCCGCGCGCTGGCGAGCGAGGTCGCCACCCAGATCCTGCCTGACGGGTTTCACGCCGAGCGTGGCAGTCACGCGCAGTTCGCCGCGCTTTCCGCGCTTGTCGACGCGCGTCTGGCGCTCGAGGCAGCCGGCGCGAACGTGCCCGAAGCGGTCCACCGGGCGATCGAAGGGCTCGCCCCGGCGCTTCGATTTTTCCGTCACGGCGACGGCGGGCTGGCGCTTTTCGAGAACTCCAACATCGAAGACCCCCGCGCGATAGACGAGGTTCTTTCCCGCGCGCAGACACCGGCTCCGCCGCCGACGCGAGCCACGTCGGCCGGCTTCGAGAGGGTCGTTGCCGATCGCACGCTCGTCCTCCTCGACGCTGGTCAGCCGCCGGCGCTAGGCTTCGATGCGAACGGCCATGCGGGTGCCCTGTCGATCGAGATTTCCTGCGGACGCGAACGGCTCGTCGCGAATTGTGGTGCCGGCCCTCGCGACGATTCCGAATGGTCGCTGGCGTTGCGGGCCACAGCCGCACATTCGACACTGACGCTCGAGGACACGAGTTCCTCCGAACCGATTCCCGGCAGGGTCACGCGCCGTGCAGCGAGCGTCACGTCGACGCGCGACGAGGCGGAGGGCAATGTCTGGCTCGAGGCAAGTCATGACGGGTATGTTGGCCTGTTCGGCTTCCTCCATCAGCGACGCCTGTTCATCGCCAACGACGGGCACGACATCCGGGGCGAGGACGCGCTTGTTCCTGCTCCCGGTGCCGCCGTTGCACCATCGGCGCGCTTTGCCATCCGGTTCCATCTTGCTCCCGAGCTGCAGGCCTCCGTCATCCAGAACGGGGCGGCAGCGCTGCTGCGCACGCAATCCGGCCAAGCTTGGCGACTTCAGGTCGCGGGGGCAACGCTGGAGCTTGGCGAGAGCGTTTCCTTTGCGGTGCGCGGCAGCGCCCGGCGCGCCGAACAGCTTGTTGCCGCGGGCACGGCAGGTGCGCAGGGCATTTCCGTCAAATGGGCCCTCAAGGCGATAGCTGCAGCACGATGAATGGGAACGAGGGAATGACGACGAATACGGCGGGAGATGGCGGGACAGGCGAGCGGCGCGCACGTGCTGCGGCTTTCCGCGATGCGCATGCGACCGCCCGCGAAGGATGGCGCCGTCGTTACGGCTTCTATCACGACGAGGATATCCGCGCGCTTCGCTACCTCGTGCCGGCTGGCCGGTCCATCCTGGCGGTCGGCTGTGGAGACGGTCACGTGCTTGCCAATCTCGAACCATCGCGCGGGCTTGGGCTCGACTCGGCCGCGACGATGGTGCATCTGGCACGCGAACGCCACCCGTCGATGGAGTTCCGCCATGTCGACATCGAGGCCGCCGACGTCTTCGCGGGTCTGAACGAGACTTTCGACATCGTTCTTCTGGCGGACTCGATCGGCTGGATCGACGATATCGAGTCGGTTCTCGCGCGACTGTCGGCGGTCTGCCATCCGGATACGCGCGTCGTCATTTCCTATCACGCGCCGATGTGGGAGCCGGCCCTGCGCATCGCGGAACGTCTCCGGCTCAAGGCGCCGATGCCGCCGCTCAACTGGCTCGGCATGGCGGATCTATCGGCGCTTCTTGATCTCGCGGGCTTCGAGGTAATCCGGCGGGAATGGCGCACGCTTCTGCCCTTCAGGCTTTTCGGCCTCGGTTCGCTTGTGAACCGGCTGGTCGCGCCGCTACCGGTCGTTCGCCAGCTCTGCCTGCGCAACTATCTTGTCGCGCGCGCACGCGGTGCTGCGGAGCCCGCGCCGCGTTCTGCCAGCGTCATCATTCCCGCGCGCAACGAGAAGGGAAACATCGAAGCCGCCGTCGCGCGGCTGCCGCAGTTCTGCGATCGCGTGGAGATCGTGTTCGTCGAGGGGCATTCGAAGGACGGCACGCTCGACGAGATGCATCGGGTCAAGGCCGCCTATCCCGACCGCGAGATCAAGATTCTCGTCCAGGACGGAAAAGGAAAGGGCGACGCCGTACGAAAGGGCTTCGCGGCGGCCACCGGCGAGGTCTTGATGATCCTCGACGCCGATCTGACCGTTCCGCCCGAGGATATGCCCAAGTTCTTCCGCCAGATCGCCGAAGGCCGCGGCGAATTCGTCAATGGTACCCGCCTCGTCTATCCGATGGAGGACGAGGCCATGCGGACACTCAACAGGATCGCCAACTACGGATTTTCGGTGATTTTCACCTGGCTTCTGAACCAGCGTTTCACCGATACGTTGTGCGGCACGAAGGTGCTGCGCAAGCGCCACTACGAGGCGATCGCCGCGAACCGGCTCTACTTCGGCGATTTCGATCCGTTCGGCGACTTCGACCTGATCTTCGGTGCGATCAAGCTCAACCTGAAGGTCGTCGAGGTGCCGATCCGATACCTCGCCCGGACATATGGCGAGACCCAGATATCGAGATTCCGGCATGGCTGGCTGCTGCTGCAGATGGTCGCCTTCGCCTGGCGGAAGCTGAAGGCCTACTGATGTCCGGCGAGGCGATTCTCGTCACCGGCGGTGCCGGATTCGTGGGCGCGCATGTCTGCCGCGCGCTGGCCGCCGAAGGATTCCGGCCGGTGGCGTACGACAATCTCAGCGCTGGCCATCGTGAGTTCGTCAAATGGGGTCCGCTGATCGAGGCGGATGTCGGGGATGCCGACGCGCTCGACGCGGCGATCGCCACGAATGGTGTGCGCGCCTGCGTGCATCTGGCCGGCTCGATCGAAGTCGGCGTATCGGTCCGCGAACCGGTACGATTCTGGCAAAACAATGTCGCGACCACGCTCGTGCTGCTGGACCGGCTGCGTCTGGCAGGCGTGAAGGCGCTCGTCTTTTCGTCGACGGCGGCCGTCTACGGCACGCCTGAACGCGTGCCGATGAGCGAGGACCATCCCAAGCGACCGACGAATCCTTATGGCGAGACGAAACTCGCAGTCGAGCAGGTGCTCGCCGCGGAATGCCGAGCGCACGGACTGTCGTGGATCGCGTTCCGGTTTTTCAATGCGGCAGGTGCCGCGCACGAGGACGGGATCGGCGAAGATCATTCGCCCGAAAGCCACCTGATCCCACTTGCATGTCAGGCGATTCTAGGTGTGCGGCCGCCGCTGACGATTTTCGGCGACGACTACCCCACGTCGGATGGCACAGCGGTGCGCGACTATATCCATGTGGCCGACCTGGGGCGCGCGCACGCGCTCGGTATCCGTCGTGCGCTTGAAGGGAGCTGCAACTCGGCGCTCAATCTCGGGACAGGTCACGGCTATTCCGTACGCGAAGTTGTCGCGGAGATCGGGCGTTGCGCCGGCCGGCCGGTGCCGCATTCCTACGGCGCGCGTCGGCCAGGCGACAGTCCGGCGCTTGTCGCGAACCCTGCGGCCGCCCGCGCGACGTTGGGCTGGCAGCCGTCACGCTCGGCGCTGGAGACAATCGTCGCCGACGCATGGACCTGGCACAGCCGCCGCCACGCGGGTTAGAGACGCCCGAATTCCCCGATCTGCCGGCGCGTGAACTGCGCGAGATCCTTCCCGGCGGTTCGCGCGGCATACCAGCTGGCTGTCCATTCGATGGCTTGTTCGAACGGAAGTCGCGACCGCCAACCCAGCTTCTCGCGTGCGCGGGCAGACGAGAGAGCGAGATAGGTTGCTTCGGCGGGGCGGTCGGCATTCTCGAGCGTCCAGCCCGGCCGTCCGCCGAAATGGCGTCCGAAGGCCTCGACGAGTTCGGCGACCGTCCGTCCACCTGCCGCCTCGGGGCCGAAATTGAGCGGCCCATCGATCCCCTGACGCACGGTTTCGAGATAGCCGGAGAGCGGATCGAGCACATGCTGCCACGGGCGTACGGCTTCCGGGCGCCGCAGCACGAGCGGCTTGCCGGCTTCGAGAGCACGCACGGCGTCCGGAATCACCCGGTGCGGCGCCCAGTCCCCGCCACCGATCACGTTGCCGGCCCGTACCGTGGCCACCGGTACGCGCCCGTGGAAATAGATGGCCCTGAAGCTGTCGACGATGATTTCGGCGGCAGCTTTGCTGGCAGAGTAGGGGTCGTGGCCGCCAAGCCTGTCGCCTTCGACGAACGCGTGTGGCCTGCCGTCGTTCGCGTAGACCTTGTCGCTGGTCACGACGAGGATGCGTTCGATCGATTCCGTGCGACGGCTCGCGTCGAGCACGTTCGCCGTCCCCGCGACGTTGGCCGAGATCGTGCCGGCCGGATCCTCGATTGACGGAAGAACAAGCGCCTGCGCTGCCATGTGTATGACGATGTTTGGCGCGAAATCGCCAACGATTGCGGAAAGCCGCGCCGCGTCGCGGATGTCGCAGATCTCGTGCCGCGAACACATGTCTGCGCCATTCAGGAGGGAAAACAGGGACGGCTTCGTGGGCGGTTCGAGCGAGACGCCGCAGACCTTTGCGCCGAGCATGTCGAGCCAGACGAGAAGCCATGCGCCCTTGAAGCCGGTATGGCCGGTGAGCAGAACGCGCTTGCCCGAGAAATACTCGCCCATCGGCGAACCCTATCGCGGGACTCGCGCGAGCCTCAAGTCTTGCGAACCAGCCGCGCGGCATAGAACCCGTCCATGCCGCCTTTCTCCGCCCAGTGCATCGGTAGCGCGAGAAGGTCGCCGTTCGTGTCGACAAGCTCGCCGCAGCCGCCGAGTTCGGCGGCGGTCACCTTCCGGCGTTCGAATGCCGCATTGCGCTTGAGGAAGGCTGCCACGCGGCTCCTGCCTTCGCGCGGGTCGAGCGAACACACGGCGTAGACGAGCGTACCGCCGGGTGCCGTCATTTCGGCAGCCGCGTCGAGAAGCCGGTCCTGAACGCCAACCAGCTTGTCGGCATCCGCCGGCGATTTGAGGTAGGCGATCTCCGGATGGCGGCGCAACGTACCGGTAGCCGTACAAGGTGCATCGAGCAGCACATGGCGCACGGGCGCGGCCGGCCGCCAGACTGCGGCATCCGCGGCGACGCATGTTGCGGTCATGCCAGTGCGCGCAAGATTCTCGGAAAGTCGCGCGAGCCGCTTTTTCGACTGGTCGACGGCGGTGACGCGTCCGCCGCCGGCGGCAAGCTGCAGCGTCTTGCCACCTGGCGCCGCACAAAGATCGAGCACGTCGGCGCCTGAGATGTCACCCAGCAGACGGACGGGCAGCGCGGCCGCGGCGTCCTGCACCCACCATGCCCCCTCCGCGAAGCCCGGCAGTTCGGCAAGGCCGCCGGCGTCGGGCAGACGCAGCGTGCCGGTGACAAGTCTCTCCGCGTCGAGGCGCTCGGCCCAAAGGTCGGGATCGGCGCGAACCGTGAGGTCGAGCGGCGGATTGCCGGCATGCACGGCCGCCACCGCCCGGGCGATGTCGTCGCCGTATGCTGTCGACAGGATGTGCCAAAGCCATGGCGGCGTATCCAAACGGGCGGAATCCAGCGCGGACAAAAGCGATTTCCCGTCGCGCGCAACGCGGCGGAGCACGGCATTGACAAGCCCTTTGAGCGACTGCGCGCGGCCCGTGCAAAGCGCCACGGTCTCCCCCACCGCCGCATGGTCCGGCGTGCCGAGCAGAAGCAACTGGGCCGCTCCCAGTCGCAGGATGTCGCGCACGGGCGAGGGCGGCGCGCTCTTGTCGAGACAGCGTGCCAGAACGGCATCGAGGCTGCCCATCCTGCGCAGGACGCTTGCCGCAAGAAGACGCGCGAATGCCCGGTCGCGCGGTTCAAGCCGGGCGTGCCCTTCCACCAGGCCTGCGGCGTCGTCGAGAGTCCTGCCCTTGGCGAGGACATGCTCCAACAGGTCGCGGGCGACGGCCCGCGCCGAGGCTAGGGGTTGTGTGGGACGTTTGCGAGGCTGGCCGGGCATGGCGGCGCAACTTGGACGAGGCGAGGTCGCGCTTCAAGGAATAAGCGGCATGACCCTTGCGTTATTCCTTCAGTTGGGGAATCGATACGCCGCTTCCGGGAAACGCCATGACCGATCTTGCACCGTTGCGCAGTCCGCGCCCTCGCTCGATGAGTCGCCTTCAGGCGCTCATCTTGGCCGTGGTCCTGATTCTCGGTGGTATGGCGATCGCTCGGGCCGACCGGCCAGCGGCAGGGTCGCTCGCCGCGGCAGGCGACACGCTCCCCCTGAAATCCCAGGACTGACACTTTCTTCGGTCGCGCGGGTCTCAGCCCCACGGGCCGCGCGGGCGCGTGCCGGCGCGCGGGACCGACGTGCGGGCGCCCGCACGGGCGCCGCCCATCATGCGCGCCTGCTCGACGAGGGCGGCAATCCGGTTTGCCGGATTGGGGTGGGTCGAAAACAGGTTGTCGGCGCCTTCGCCCGTCAACGGATTCATGATGAACATGTGCGCCGTCGCCGGGTTGCGTTCCGCGGTTTCGCTGGGCATGCGGGCGACGCCGTGCGCGATCTTCTCCAGCGCCGAGGCCAGCGCCAACGGATCGCCGGAGATCTCGCCGCCCACCCGATCGGCCTCGTACTCGCGGCTCCTGCTTATTGCCATCTGAACGAGGCTTGCCGCCAGCGGGGCAAGGATCATCAGCGCCAGTGTTCCGATGGGACCAAGACCGCCGCGCTCGCGGTTGTTCGAGCCGGAGAAGAAGAAGGCGAACTGGGCGAGCATGCCGATGGCGCCGGCGATGGTCGCAGTCACGGTCATCGTCAGCGTGTCGCGATTCTTCACATGGGCAAGTTCATGCGCCATCACTGCGGCGACCTCGCGCGCGTCGAGCATCTCCAGCAGCCCGCGCGTCGCGGCCACGGCGGCGTTTTCGGGATTGCGGCCGGTTGCAAACGCGTTGGGCTGGGGATCGTCGATCAGGTAGACCTTCGGCATCGGCACACCGGCATTGGCGGCAAGACCCGCCACGATGCGGTGCAACTCCGGAGCTTCGGCCGGACCCGCCTCGCGCGCGCCATACATGGAAAGCACCATCTTGTCAGCGTTCCAGTAGGCGAACAGGTTCGTGGCCGCCGCGACGACGAACGCGATCATCATCCCGCCCTCGCCGCCAAGCGCATAGCCGATGGCCAGAAAAAGGCCGGTCAGTGCGGCCAGAAGTATGGCTGTCTTCGTATAGTTCATGTGCCCAGAGGTATGATCGACCGGCCGACTGTTCAAGGCTTGCCCTGAGCCGGTCGCGGCTTCATAAATACTTTGATACCGCCACTGCCGACTCGCCGACCCCGTGCCGGCCAACTTGCGGAAGAGTCGTCGTTCGTCGCTGCTTGGTGCCATGAAAATCCGATCTGCGCATTCGTCACCCTGTCGTGGGGCCTCGTCTTGACCGGCGTCTGGACGAAGCGGCTTCTGGCGGTGGCGCTGACGGCGGTCGCTGGCACGGTGCTGTTTCAGGTCGTCGACCTCGGCGATCTGGGCAGGCGTCTGGCTCAGGTCCGGCCGCACGCGGCCGCGCAGATCGTCCTGCTGTTCGTGGTGTCGGCGATTCTCGCCGCATGGCGCCTGCATCGCGCGCTCGCGCATTTCGGCTCGCCCGTGCCGGTCGGCGTATCGCTGCGTGCGTCCACGGCAGGCCTCGTTTCCAGTCTTTTCGTGATCGGAATATTCGGGGCGCTGGCGGGCCGGCAGGCCGTCCTGCGCGGTGCCGGCGTTTCGGCCGGTGCGGTTGCGCTGACTGTCGCATATGAACGTCTGGCGGTTGCTGCCGTGGGGGCGCTTGCGTGCGCGATCGCGGCCGGAAATCTCTACGCCGAGGCCGTCGTCGGCACGCTGGTCGATAGTCTTGCGCTTGGCCCGCTTGCGATCGTCGCCGCCGTGGCCCTTGTCTGGCATCTGCGTCACGCATCGAGCGTTTTCGAGCGCGCGATCACAGCCGTCCTGACGTCGCCACGGACGATCGTGCATGGCATCGAGATGCTGATCTTGGCGGGCGTCGGCCAGATGCTGGCGATATCGGCCTATGTTGTCGCAGCCCGAGCGATGGGCGCCGAGACGGCAGTCGGCGATCTCGCTCTGGCGGGCGCCGTCGTGAGCTTTGCGGCAAGCCTTCCGATCAGCATCAACGGGTGGGGCATTCGCGAGATTGCCGCCGTGTCGGCATTCGGTGCGCTCGGCATCGGGGCGGAGCCGGCAGCCGCCTTGTCGATACTCGTGGGATTGTGCGCGACGGTGGCCGTCGTCGGTCTTGTGCCGATCCTGATGCTGCCGTTGCGCGCTGGCCGGACCACGCAGCCTGATTCCGGAGCCCTCGGGCAGCCCGATTTCGACGCGGCATTCGCGGGTCTCGCGGCTCTCGGCGCCGGCATTCTCGTGTTCTTCCAGACGCACGTCTATTTCGACAATGCCTACGTCTCGGTGAACCTAGCCGACCCGATCGCGTTGCTCGCTCTGGGCGTCGCGGGGGCAGGCGCGATTTCGGCGCGCGCACGTCCGGGATGGCTCTCGGCCGAGATGGCTGGATGGTTTGCCGCGACAAGCGCCGTGCTCGTGGTCGGGTTCGCGATCGGAGCTGCGCAATTCGGCATTACCGGCTGGGCGCTCAACAACCGGCTGATCGGCTGGCTCATCCTGCTCGGATATTTCAGCGCGGGTGCGTCGGCCGCCGGGCTTCTCGGCGTACATGGCGCCCGGCGCGTGCTCGAGACATTCGTTCTCGTGGGTGCCACGATCGTCGTCGTCTATTCGGTGGAGCGTCTCATGCCGCTGTTCGGCATCGGCGTCTGGCCTTCGACGTTCGACTATTCGGGTTACGCGGCAAATCGCAACGCGTTCGCCTTCCAGCTTCTCGTTGCCGCGTGCGCGGCCTTGGCCCTGTCCGAAGCCGCGCAGCGGACGGCAACCCGATGGGTCCGTCCATTGCCGATCGCGCTGGGCCTAATCGTGTTCGGCATCTGGCAGACCCGCTCGCTTGCCGGAGCGATCTCGGGTGCGAGCATACTGCTTGCCTTGGGATTCCTTGGCGAGGGGGCGCGCGCGACCGCGATCCGCGCGATCGTCTGGGCATTCGCCTTCTTCGGCCTCCACGAGGCGGTGACCTGGATCGGCCTTTGGTCGCCGAGCGCGAGCGGCGACATAGCGTATTACACCCAGCCGCCCGCTCTCCTTCGCGGGACAAGCCTCGCCGAACGCTTCCTGAGCATGCGTCAGGGGCTCGAACTGTGGCTGGAGCACCCGATCTTCGGCGCCGGACTCGGGGCGTTCTATCGCCTCGGTCTGGGCAGCGTCATCACCCAGCTTGTCATTCATTCGACACCGATCTGGATTCTGGCGGAGTTCGGAATCGTCGGTGCCATCATCATTGCGAGCTATCCGACGGTGAGGATCTTCGGCTGGATCCGCGGCGAGAACCGCAGTCGTTCGGTGCGAAGCCTGTTTATCGTCGGTCTGGTCCTGCTGTTCATGCTGTTTTCCCAGGTCCACGAGATCGCCTACCAGCGCGTCTTCTGGCTTGCGCTCGGGGCCGCCGTGGGGCTTGCCGGATCCGGCGCAAAGCCGAATATTCTACGT
>JAEUKX010000013.1 GCA_016794025.1 Rhodospirillales bacterium
CTTGAGCCGCCAACCGGACGCGAGTTTGCGCAGCCCGCTTGTCGCGTCGTCTGCCTTCGCATAGCCGAACGGGCCATAGACGGGGAAACCGTCGGCCGCATAGCCCAGCAGGGCCGGCGTATCGCGACGCGCCAGCCGTTCGACCAGGCCCACGGGAATGCCGTGGTAGTGGTAGGTACCGTCGGGCTGGACATGCGCATTGCTGCGGTCGAGGCCAAGATTCCGCGGGCCCCCGATCGCTTCCATGATCCAGCCCGAACGCGGATCGTTGTTCCAGAACTCCGCCGTGCCCGGATCGAACAGCACGCCGTTGATCGCGACGCCAAAAGGCTGCACGCGCGAGGGCAAAAAGGCGGCATTGCGCCGGGGCACAAGCGGTACGCGCAGCGTATAGCCCTGCGCGCGGATCGAGTTGGGATTGCCCGCATTCGGGAAGCGACCGGTCTCGTGATCCGGCAGCCCGTCGGCGCGGATGTAGCGGAATCCCGCGGCGGCGTCGGTCTCGATGCGCGCGGCCGCCTCGGCAGGCGACAGGATCGCCAATGCCTTCACGCGTTGTGCGCCGGTGGGCGCTGCATGCCCTTTTTCGCCATGCGCGAAGGCAGGTGCAGCAAGGGCGATCCCGAGCAGCACGGCAAACGGTCCGGCACGCAAAATGCCAAGCCTCATGCGCGCGAGTTTACCCCTTCGAAACCGGACGGGTGTACTACTTTAGTAATCATGTTTGACCCGGCCACGATCGCCAATGCGCGCTTGCGTCGGTTCTACGACTATTGGGATGCCAGACGCGGCATCCGGGCCATGCCCGCGCGCATCGACATTGATCCGCTCGACTTCGTCTGGGCGCTGGGCGACGTGTCGCTGATCGACGTCCTTCCCGACGGCGATTTCCGCTGGCGGCTCGACGGGTCGAACAGTTCGGCATTCTTCGGCACCGAAATGCAGGGCAGGCGCCTGTCCGAGTATCCGCACCCGCAGTTCATCGAACCCATGCGCGCCATCCTGCGCGGTCCGGCCGAAAGCGGCAGGCCGGCCTTCATGACGCGCGTCTACGCAAAGGATGCGCGGCGCTGGAACTACGACAGCCTGCTTCTGCCGCTTTCCGCCGATGGCCAGACGGTCGACATGCTGATCCAGATATTGGATATCGGCCGGCCGCATGCCGCAAAATGACGGTCTTCTGCCGTTTTCCGGCTAAAATCGGCGAAAATTTGCAGAATAGAGGGCCGGCGACAGCAGTATCGTGGGTGCATGGCGTGCAAATATGGGAAACAGTCCGTACCGGTCAGGCCCATGTTTGACACCTGCACAATGTTCAACCCCGAGACGATCGCGAACGTCCGCCTGCGGCGCCTCTACGACTACTGGGATGCAAAGCGGGGAACGCGCGAGATGCCGGCGCGCGCGGATATCGACGCGATCGAAATCGGCTGGGCGCTCGGCGACATCTCGCTCGTCGAGGTGCTGCCCGATGGCGATTTCCGCTGGCGCGTGGACGGCAGCAACCTTTCCGCCTTCTTCGGCTGCGACATGGGTGGTCGCAAGCTGTCGGAATACCCCTTCCCGGAATACGTCTCGACCCTGCGCGCACGCTTCCGTGCACCCGTCGAGCGGCGCGAGCCCGTCTTCGAGACCGGCTCCTTCTCGCGCAAGGAATATCGCTGGAAGTACGACACGCTGTTCCTCCCGCTCACGAGCGACGGTCGCCGCGTCGACATGCTGATCCAGATGATCGACATCGGCCGGTCCGGCTCGACGAAGCGATAGTCGCTGACGGACGGGCGGCTGCACGGCTAATCTCGCCGCCGCCATGACCGATTCCCACGATGTCGTGATTGCCGGCGGTGCCGCCGTTGGCGCGTCCATTGCCTGGCACCTCGCCGCCGACGCGGACTTCCGCGGCCGCATCGTCGTCCTCGAACCGGATCCGGCCTATGCCCGCGCGGCCTCGGCGCTTTCCGCCGCCTCGATCCGCCAGCAGTTCTCGAGCGCCGTCAATATCCGCGTGTCGCTCTACGGCATCCGTTTCCTGCGCAATGTCGGCGAGTCGCTTTCGGTTGACGGCGACGCGCCGGACATCGGTCTGCGCGAAGGCGGTTACCTTTTCCTGGCCACGCCCGCCGGGGCGCAAGTCCTCGCTGAAAACCACGCTCTGCAGACGGCCATGGGAGCGGACATCGTGCGTTTCGAGCCGGGCGGGCTGAAGCGTCAATTCCCGTGGCTGCAGGTCGAGGACCTTGCCGCCGGCTGCTGGGGCCGCACGGGCGAAGGCTGGTTCGACGGCTACGGCTTGATGCAGGCGTTCCGCCGCAAGGCGCGCTCGCTGGGGGTGGAATTCCGCAAGGCATCACTCGCACGGATCGCGATGACGGACGGCAAAGCCCGCGACCTCGTACTCGACGACGGCAGCCGCCTTGCATGCGGCACGCTTGTCATCGCCGCCGGCACGGGCGCGCGCGCGCTCGTGCGGCAGACGGGCTTCGACATTCCCGTGCACGCGAAGAAGCGCATGATCTTCACGTTTGAATGTCGCGAGAAGCTCGAAGGCTTCCCACTGCTGATCGACCCGAGCGGGGTCTATTGCCGGCCCGAGGGGACGGGATACATCTGCGGCTCTGCCCCGCCACCGGACGCCGATCCCGACGCGGACGGGGATTTCGAGGTCGACCACACATTCTTTGACGATGTCGTGTGGCCGGCCCTTGCTGCGCGCATCCCGGCGTTCGAGGCGATCCGGCCGGGCCGGGCCTGGGCCGGCCACTACGACATGAACCAGTTCGACCACAACGCGATGGTCGGCCCCGTGCCGGACACGGCAAACGTCTTTCTCGCGAACGGCTTCTCGGGTCACGGCCTGCAGCAGAGCCCGGCCACAGGCCGCTATCTTGCCGATCTCATCCTGCGCGGGCGCGCCGGAGCCATCGACATGGCCGAACTCGACCCCGGGCGGCTCGCGGCGAACCGCCCGGTTGTCGAGAAGAACGTGGTCTAACGACGACCTACTTCTTCTTGAGCTTGATGAAGCGCAGTTCGACGTCTTCCTGGACGCGCATGTTGAACTCCGCAACCGTGTCGAGAACGCCCATCACCTGCGGTTCCTGGTGGATGGGGATCACCGCGACGTCGTCGACGATCTGCTTGAGCGCCTGCTTGGCAAGCGCATTGCGGACCTGCGGCGTCGTCTCGACGGCGATGCGGTCGCGCAGCGATTCGACCGTCGGGTTCCGGTAGCGGCCCCAGTTGAAGGTGCCCGCCCCCTTCGTCATCGTCAGCAGTTCGCGCAGCGGGTTCGAGATGTCGAAATTCCCCGGCGTCCAGCCCAGCATGTAGAACTGGAACTGGCCGTTCTGCCCGGCCGGGATGAACTGCGAGAAGTTCATCGCGTTGAGCCGCGCCGTGATGCCCACGCGCGCCAGCATCGGAACGATGGCCGTGCAGATCGCCTCGTCGTTGATGTAGCGGTTGTTGGGGCAGTTGAGCGTGATCGTGAAGCCGTTGGGATACCCCGCTTCGGCCAGCAGCTTCTTGGCCGCGTCCTGGCTGTAAGGCAGGCGCTTGTTGAGTTCGGCGTCGAAACCCTGCACCTGCGGGGCGATCGGCAGGCCCGCGATCTGCCCGAATCCGCGCATGACGACGCGGTGGATCGCGTTCATGTCGATCGCCTGCAGGATCGCGCGGCGCACGCGCGCGTCGCGCAGTGGGTTCTTGACGCCCGGCTGGTCGAGCAGTGTCTCGCGCTCGGTGTCGAGGCCGAAATAGGTCGTGCGGGCCGTCGGTCCCTGCACCACCTTCAGGCCGGCCTGCGACTGGAGGCGCGCCACGTCCTGCAGCGGCACGGGATAGATGAGATCAAGCTCGCGCGACAGCAATGCCGCCACGCGCGTGGCCGGGTTGGCCACGGGCCGCCAGGTCGCGCGCTTGATGCCGTGCGTGGCTTCGCCCCACCAGCCGGGATTCGCCTCGAGCACGGTACGCTCGTCTGCCACGCGCTCGACCAGGCGGAACGGGCCCGTGCCGTTGACGTTGACGTTGCCGAAATTGGTGTTTGCGCCCGGCTGGCCGGTGCGCACGATCGTCATCGCATTGTTCTTCTCGATCCACGACTTGCTCATGATGAAGAACAGCGTGAGATCCTGGAGAAGGACCGGATTGGGTCCCTTGGTGACGATCGTGACCGTCGAATCGTCGACCTTTTCGATGCGCTCGATCGAAGTGACCGTGTAATTCATGTCGGACGAGGGCTGGCGGATGCGCGCGAAGGACGCGATCACGTCGTCGGCGCCGAAGGGCTCGCCGCCGTGGAACTTGACGCCCTTGCGCAGTTCGAACTTCCACGTCGTGGGGGCAGTGTTCTCCCAGCGCGTGGCAAGGCCCGGCTCGAGCGAACCGTCGTAGCGGCGGCGCACGAGCGGCTCGTACATGTTCGACTTCATCGCGTTCGTCACGCCATGGTTGTTGGCGTGCGGATCGAGCCCGAGAATGTCGTTGGCCGAGCCATAGCGGAATTCCTGCGCCTTGGCGGGCGCGGAAACGCCAAGCGCGAGAGCCGCGACGGCGGCAAGCAGCGTCGCACGGGAAATGCGGCGAATCATTTGGGGGGACCTCCTGTCTGGACCTGTTCGTTGCTCCAGCCTTTCCCCCCGAAGGCGGGAGGCGGCGGAATTGGTCAAAATCTGCGATAGTTGGGGGGCCGCTGGCAAGCACCGGCGCTTCGCCGGACACACTATTGCGTGCTAGCGTGCGGTAACGGAGGGGAGGCGCTCCCGACGATGCCCGCCTTCCGCAACACGCCGCCGAAGGACACTGGAAAATGACCGCGATCCCCCGCACCATCCGCCTCAACGCCGCCGACAATCTCGTGGTGGCGGTCGATACGATCCCGCAGGGCACGGCGCTGCACGGCGTCACTGCTGCCGCACGCATCATGAAGGGCCACAAGATGGCCATTGCCCCCATCGCGGACGGCGCCCCGGTGGTCAAGTTCGGCCAGACGATCGGCTTCGCCCATGGCGCCATCGCGCCCGGCGATCACATCCATACCCACAACTGCGATTTCAAGGCCTTCGCGCGCGACTATCATTTCGCGGAAGACGCCAAGCCCTGGAACCCGCTGCCCGAAGGCCAGCGCGCGACCTTCCAGGGCTTTCGGCGCGCCGATGGTCGGGCCGGCACACGCAATTACATCGGGATCCTCACGTCGGTGAACTGCTCGGCGTCGGCCGCACGCTTCATGGCGGAAGCGGTCCAGCGCTCGGGCATCCTTGCGGACTACCCCAATGTCGACGGCGTCGTGTCGTTCGTGCACGGCACGGGCTGCGGTATGGCGGCCAAGGGCGAGGGCTTCGACGTTCTCAAGCGCACGCAATGGGGCTATGCCACCAACCCGAATGTCGGCGCCGTCCTGCTGGTCGGCCTTGGCTGCGAGGTCTTCCAGATCGACGAGATGAAGCGCGCCTACAACATCGTTGACGGCGATCTCTTCCAGTCGATGACCATCCAGGACACCGGCGGCACACGCAAGACGATCGAGCAGGGCGTGGAGCGCATCAAGGCGATGCTGCCCATCGTCAACCGCGCGAAGCGCGAGACGATCCCGGCGAGCGAACTGATGCTGGCGCTGCAGTGCGGCGGGTCGGACGGCTATTCCGGCATCACCGCGAACCCGGCACTGGGGGCGGCCGTCGACCTGCTCGTGAAGCATGGCGGCACCGCGATCCTCTCCGAGACGCCGGAGATCTATGGCGCCGAGCATCTGCTCACGCGCCGCGCGCAGACGCGCGAGGTGGGCGAAAAGCTCATCGAGATCATCCGCTGGTGGGAGGAATACACGAGGCGCAACGACGGCTCGATGGACAACAACCCCTCGCCCGGCAACAAGGCCGGCGGACTGACGACGATTCTCGAGAAGTCGCTGGGTGCGGCCGCCAAGGGCGGCACGACCACGCTGCGCGGCGTTTACCGCTATGCCGAGCGCGTGGACACGAAGGGCTTCGTCTTCATGGATACGCCCGGCTACGACCCGACGTCGGCCACCGGGCAGGTCGCGGGCGGCGCCAACGTGCTGTGCTTCACCACGGGGCGCGGCTCGGCCTACGGCTGCAAGCCGACCCCCTCGATCAAGCTCGCCACGAACTCCGACATCTACCGCCGCATGGAGGAGGACATGGATATCAACTGCGGCGACATCGTCGACGGGGTGAGTGTCGAGGAGAAGGGACGGCAGATTTTCGAGCATATTCTGCGGGTTGCCTCGGGCGAGCGCAGCAAGTCGGAACAGCTCGGCTACGGCGACAACGAGTTCGTGCCCTGGCAGATCGGCGCGACGATGTAAAAAATGTGGTTCGTTTAACCACACATTAAGTCTCCGGGGCGCAGGTTCCGCCGCATGCCGCGAATGCGGCGCAATGCTGGATCCTGCCCCCCGGAGGAAAGCCCAATGACCATCCGCACCCGCCTGATCGCGGCGACAGCCCTGCTGGCGCTTGCCATCGTGGCAGCATCTGCTGCCGGCTGGATTTCCGGCGGCATCGCCGGAGACGGAATGCAGACCGTCTATGTCGACCGCGTCGTTCCGATGCGCGACCTGAAGACCGTCGCCGACGCCTATGCCGTCGATATTGTCGATACCGCCCACAAGGTGCGCAACGGCAATATCGACTGGGCTGCGGGCGCGAAGAACGTCGAACGGGCCCGCGCGAATCTCGCCAAGGCCTGGAAGGCCTACGCCTCGACGGAAATGGATGCGCGCGAAAAACAGCTCGCCGACAAGGCCGGCGCGTCGATGACAAAGGCCGACGAGGTCGTATCGGCCCTGGCCGCCACCTTTGGGGCAAAGGACTCGCCCGCGCTCGACTCGCTCGTTCGCACGCGTCTCTACCCGGCGATCGATCCGGTCTCCGAAGCCATCGACCAGCTCGTGGTCCTGCAGCAGGACGTCGCGCGGGACGTCTTCGATCGCACAAACAGCGTCTTCCGCCTTTCGCGCACGATCATGGTCGCCGTCATCCTCGCAGCGGCCGCAATCGTCGCCTTCGCACTCTTCACCGTGATCGTCGGCGTCACGCGCCCGATCCAGTCGATGACCGGCGCAATGACGGTCCTTGCAGGCGGCGACATGTCGGCCGAGATTCCGGGTCTGCAAAAGACGGACGAAATCGGCGAAATGGCCAAGTCGGTCCAGGTCTTCAAGGAAAACATGATCGAGGCCGAAAGGCTGCGCGCCGCGCAGGCCGAGGAGCAGCAGCGCCAGCTCGACCGTGCCAGGAAGATCGAGGAAAGCGTCCGCCGGTTCGAAACCGCGGTGGGCGAAGTCGTCAAGACCGTCTCCGCCGCCGCCACCGAGTTGCAGGCGACCGCACAGGCGATGTCGGGAACGGCAGAGGAGACATCGCGCCAGTCCGCGGCAGTCGCCGCAGCCTCCGAGCAGGCCACGCAGAACGTGCAGACGGTCGCCTCGGCGACCGAGGAACTCGGTGCCTCGATCCGCGAGATCAGCACGCAGGTTGCCGAATCGAACCGCATGACGGCTGACGCCGCCGCGCAGGCGCGCGCGAGCAATGACCAGGTCCAGAGCCTCGACGCCGCGGCACAGAAAATCGGCGACGTGGTCAAGCTCATCAACGGCATCGCCGGCCAGACCAACCTCCTCGCGCTCAATGCGACCATCGAGGCAGCGCGCGCCGGCGAGGCCGGCAAGGGCTTCGCGGTCGTGGCCAGCGAGGTCAAGACGCTCGCCAACCAGACCGCGAAGGCGACCGACGAGATCGCCTCGCAGATCCGCGCGATCCAGGAGGCCACGCAGCTTTCGGTCGGCTCGATACGCGCGATCGCGCAGACGGTCGACAAGGTCAACACGACCGCGACGGCGATCGCCTCGGCGATCGAGGAGCAGGGTGCCGCCACGCAGGAAATCGCGCGGAACGTGACCCAGGCCGCGCAGGGCAACCAGGAGGTCTCGCGCAACATCTCGGGCGTCAACGAGGCCGCCGGCCAGACCGGGACGGCCGCCGGTCAGGTTCTCGATGCCGCGCAGGAACTGAGCCGCAACAGCGAGGCGCTGCGCCGCGAGGTCGACGGCTTCCTGCGGGAAGTGCGCGCCGCCTAGGCCGCGCGATCGCCAAGGCGCTCGAACGCGCGCGCTTCGGCAAGGATCCACCGGCTCAGCGTTTCGACGCCGGGCGCCGGCTCCTTTGCGCGAACGAGATAGTACGCCGAAGCGCTGTCGATCTCGAGCCCGGCCGGCACGGCAAGCGTGCCGGCGGCCAGCTCGTCGCGCACGAAGCAGCGTGCGACGAGCCCCACGCCCAGCCCCGCACAGGCCGACCGCACGATCAGCGACATGTAGCCGTAACGGACCGTATGCGCCGGCACCGCGCCGCGCAGCCCGTGCGCCTCGGTGAACTCCGCCCAAAGGCCGGGCATCTGGAAGTGCTGGAGAAGCGTGGCGCGCTGCACGTCGCGCGCCGACGCGATGCCCCCGATGCGCGCCAGATAGCCCGGTGCGCCAACGAGCGCCACGCGCGTCCCCATCAGGTAGTCGACACGGCTATCGGCCCAGTCCCCGTTGCCATAGCGCAGATCGATATCAGGCGCCTCGGCCGCATCCTCGGATATGAAGTTCGTGAATTGCACGTCGATGTCCGGATGGCGCTGGGCGAATGCCGGAAAGCGGTCGAGCAGCCAGCGCTCGCCCAGGATCGCCTGCATGTGGAGCCGGATCGGACGGCGCGCGGCGCTCGCCTCATTGACCCGCACCTTTCCCACGGCCATCTGTTCGAGTGCCGCACGCGCATAAGGCAGGTAAACCTCGCCCGCATGCGTGAGCGCGAGGCCGCGCCCGGTCCTTCGGAAGAGCGGCATGCCCACAGCCGTCTCGAGCGCCTTCAGGCGCTTGGACACCGCGCTCTGCGTCAGGTTCGAGGCCCGCGCGGCGGCAGCGGTCGACCCCCGCTCCGCAACGGCGAGCAGGAGCTGGAGCGCGGCGGTCGTCGGGAGGCGGGCGGCAGGCGGCATTTCGCAACGATAGTCTCTTTTGGAATATCACGTGAAATCTTTTCGTTGGCGCCTGCTCCCGGCGTTGGTCACGCTTCGATGACGGACCGACGACGGAGGGGCATTTGGCAGAGCGCGGCACATTGTGGGGCGGTCGCTTCCGCAAGGCACCGGACGCCCGCCTGATGCGGCTGTCGCGCTCGGACCCCGCGCATGTCCGTCTTGTCCCGTACGATATCGCTGGCAGCCGCGCGCACGCGCGCGAACTCCAGCGCTCCGGCATCCTGACGGCCGACGATCTTGCGAAGATCCTCGACGGGCTCGACGCGCTCGAACGCGATGTGGCATCCGGTGTCGCGCAATTTGCCGCCGGCGACGAGGATATCCACACGTTCCTCGAGCGCGAGCTGACACTGCGTCTTGGCGCGCTGGGCGGCAAGTTGCGTGCAGGCCGTTCGCGCAACGATCAGGCTGCCAACGATCTCAAGCTCTATCTGCGCGAACAGGCCATCGCCGTCGCCGCCGACCTGCGTGCCCTCGAGGATGCGCTGATCGCCCAGGCAGAGGCGCACGCGGCCCTGCCGGCACCCGGCTTCACCCATCTCCAGCCGGCCCAGCCGGTCACATTCGGCCACCACCTGCTGGCACACGCGCAGGCGCTCGCGCGCGACCTTTCGCGCATCGCCGACTGGCGCGAACGCGCCTCGCTGTCCCCGCTCGGATCGGCGGCCCTCGCGGGCTCGTCCCTTGCACGCCGACCTGATCTGTCGGCCCTCGAACTCGGCTATGCGGGCCCATGCGAAAACTCGATCGATGCGGTCGGCGCGCGCGACCACGTCGCGGAGTTCCTGTTCGTCGCGGCGATGATCGCGGTCGACGTCTCGCGCCTGGCCGAGGAGATCACGATCTGGTCCTCCCGCCAGTTCTCGTGGATCGATCTCGACGATGCGTTCTCCACCGGCTCCTCGATCATGCCGCAGAAGAAGAATCCCGACATTGCCGAGCTTTCGCGCGGGCGCGCTGCACGCCTGATCGGCGATCTGACGGCGATGCTGGGTGCACTCAAGGGCCTGCCGCTGGCCTATAACCGCGACCTTGCGGAGGACAAGCGCGCCGCATTCGATGCCGTCGACGTCCTGGACCAGGTGCTTCCGGCGATGGCCGGGCTTATCGCCACAATGCGCGTTCGCACCGGCCGGGTCGAACGTGACGCGGCCGAGGGCTTCACGTTGGCGACGGAGATTGCGGATTTTCTCGCGCGCAAGGGTGTGCCCTTCAGCGAGGCGCACGAGATCGCCGGAGCCGCCGTGCGGCTTGCGGAAGACCGCCAGACGTCCCTTGCCGGCCTGTCTGCGAGCGATCTTCGCGGTCTCGACATGCGCTTGACCGAAGACGTGATGCCGATGCTCGACGTCGCAAACGCGCTAGCCAGCCGCGATGCGCCGGGCGGCACGTCGCCCACCCGCGTACGCGAGCAGATCCAGCGCCTGCGCGCGGCGCTCGACCGGCTGGCGAACCGGCTCCCGGCCACGGCGGCATGACGCGGGGGCCCGCAGAATTCGCGCTCGGCAATCTGCCGGTTGTCCGCCGCCGCCGTTGGGGGCGGTGGCTTGCGGCCTCGCTGCTGCTCGCGTTCCTTGCATGGATCGCGTGGTCCTTTGCGCATGGCCAGATCCATTGGCCGACCGTCGGTCAGTTCTTCACCGCGCCGGCAATCCTTCGTGGCCTCTCCAACACGGTAATCATGGCCTTCTGGGCGATGGTTGCCGGGATCGTGCTGGGGACCGTCTTCGCAGTCATGTATCTGTCGCCAAATCCGGTGCTGCGGGGTGCGGCGCTCTTCTACATCTGGTTTTTCCGTGGCACGCCACTGCTCCTGCAGCTCCTGATCTGGTTCAATCTGGCGCTCGTCTTCCCCGTGATCGGCATGCCTGGCCTGATCGAATTCCGCACGGTGGACGTCGTGACCCCCTTCGTCGCCACGCTTCTCGGCCTTGGCATGAACCAGGGCGCCTATACGGCCGAAGTCGTGCGCGCGGGCATCCTGTCGGTCGACAGGGGACAGGTCGAGGCGGCCCAGTCGATCGGCATGACGCGGCTCACCACGCTTCGACGCATCGTGCTGCCGCAGGCCATGCGCGTCATTATTCCGCCCGTGGGCAACGAAGCGGTCTCGATGGTCAAACTCACGTCGGTTGCCAGCGTCATCCAGTACGCGGAGATCCTGCGCAATGCGCAGACGATCTATTATGCGAATGCGCGCACGATCGAACTGCTGATCGTGGCTGCGATCTGGTACCTCGCCGTCGTGACGGTCCTGCAAGTCGGGCAGCATTTCCTCGAGAAACATTTCTCGCGTGGATTCGGCCAACGTGCCGCGCCAAAGGCGGCGGGAGACGTGCGATGAGCGACATCCTGCCCATGCTCGCCGCACGCGACGTACGCAAGACGTTCGGTGACCTCGCGGCCGTCGATGGCATCTCGCTTGATGTGGCGCCGGGCGAGGTCGTGTGTGCGATCGGCCCCTCCGGGTCAGGCAAATCGACCTTCCTTCGCTGCGTCAACCAGCTCGAGAAAATCGATTCCGGTGCCATCTGGGTCGATGGCGAACTTGCGGGATTCCGGCAGGCAGGCGGCGCGCTGCACGAGCTTTCCGACGGCGAGATCGCGCGCCAGCGCCTTGCGTCGGGCATGGTGTTCCAGCGCTTCAACCTGTTCCAGCACATGACCGCGCTGCAGAACGTGACCGAAGGCCCCACGACGGTCCTTGGCCGCTCGCGGCGCGAGGCCGGCGAGGAGGCGATGGCGCTGCTTGCGCGCGTCGGCCTCGCCGAGAAGGCGGCGGCCTATCCATCCGAGCTTTCCGGCGGTCAGCAGCAGCGCGTGGCGATCGCCCGCGCGCTCGCCATGCGCCCGAAGCTGATGCTTTTCGACGAGCCGACTTCCGCCCTCGACCCCGAGCTGGTCGGCGAAGTGCTGGCAGTCATGCACGACCTTGCCAAAGGCGGGATGACGATGATCGTCGTCACGCACGAACTGGGTTTTGCGCGCGAGGTCGCGGGCCGCGTCGCTTTCCTTGATCGCGGCCGACTTGTCGAGATCGGCACGGCCGAGGAGGTTCTCGTCCGCCCCACCCATCCGCGCACCCGCGACTTCGTCGCGGCCGTGTTGCGGTAGGATCAACGCTTCAACAAGGAGATACCCGATGCGCCGTCTTTCCGTCCTCGCCCTTTCCCTTGCCGCCTTCGCGACGTGCGTCATGCCGGCCGCCGCACAGGACGTGCCCGCGCGCATCAAACAGGCGGGCAAGATCGTCATCGCGACGATGCCCAACTATGCGCCGATCACGTTCAAGGACCCGGCGACCGACAAGCTGGCGGGATTCGACATCGAACTAGGCGAGGCGATCGCCAAGGAACTGGGCCTGAAGGCCGAATGGCAGGAGATCGCGTTTGCGCAGATGCTGCCCTCGATGCAGACAGGCCGCGTCGACACCGTGCTCGCGGGCATGAGCGACCTGCCGACGCGGCGCGAGACGGCCGATTTCGTCGACTACATGAAGTCGGGCGCGCAGTTCTTCACGCTGCAGTCGCTGGCAGGCTCGATCAAGACGCCGGAGGACCTCTGCGGCAAGTCGGTGGGCGCGAGCCGCTCGACGAACTGGCCCAGGCAGATCGAAGAATGGAGCCAGGCGAACTGCGTGGCGAAGGGCAAGCCTGCTATCACGGCAGTCGGCACGGAGGGCTCGGTCGACGCGCGCACCCAGCTCAAGACCGGGCGCATCCAGGCTGCCGTCCAGGGCAACGAAACGCTGCCCTGGTTCCAGAAGCTGGAGCCCAACACCTATTTCGTGCTCGGCCAGGCCTTCACGCAGTCGCTGGCTGGCATGCCGTTCCCGAAGACGCCCGAAGGCGAGCAGCTCCGCAAGGCGGTCAAGGGTGCCATCGAGCGCCTGATCACGAAGGGCGAATATGCCAAGATCCTCGCCAATTATGGGCTCCAGGCCAACAATGTCGGCCGCGTGAGCGAGAACGAGGGCAAGTAAGACCAGGACGAAGGAGCGGATCGATGGACCGTTCGAAGCTAGAAGCGCTGCGCAAGAGGTACGGCGACGCGCAAGGCGGCGATATCCACGATCCGCATTTCGCCAAGGTAGCGGCGGCGGTGTTCACCTCTCCCGATCGGCGGAAGTGGCCGTTCGCCGATCCGGCCACGTTTATCGGTGCGCCCTTCCGGCCCGTACAATCCGATACCGACCTTTCAGGGCTTGATGCGGCACTCGTCGGCGTACCGATGGATCTCGGCGTTACGAACCGCGCCGGCGCGCGGCTTGGTCCGCGCGCCGTCCGCGCGGTCGAGCGCATCGGCCCTTACGAGCACGTGCTCCGCCGCACGCCGCTCAGCGAGATGGCGGTGGCCGATATCGGCGACGTGCCGATGCGCTCGCGCTTCTCGCTGGCCGACTGTCACGCCGATATCGAGGCGTTCTATTCGCGACTTGCGGCGGCAGGCGTGATCCCGCTTTCCGTTGGCGGGGATCATTCGATCACGCTGCCCATCCTCAAGGCACTGGGCGCGAAGCGGCCCGTCGCGATGGTGCATTTCGATGCGCACTGCGACACGAGCGGCCCCTATGAAGGGGCGAAATTCCATCACGGGGCGCCATTCCGGATGGCCGTCCTCGACGGCGTCCTCGATCCCGAACGTACGATCCAGATCGGCATCCGCGGCGGCGCCGAGTACCTGTGGGAATTCTCCTACGAGAGCGGCATGACGGTGATCCACGCGGAGGATGTCGACCGCATGGGCGTCGATGCGGTCATTGGCAAGGCGCGCGCGGTGGTCGGAGAGGCGCCTGTCTATGTCACATTCGACGTCGACGGCCTTGATCCCTCCCACGCGCCCGGAACGGGCACGCCGGAGTCAGGCGGCCTCAGCATGCGCGAGGCGCTGGCGATGGTCCGCGGGCTCGCCGGTCTCGACGTGATCGGCGCAGACGTAGTCGAGGTGGCACCCCAGTACGACGCCACGACGGTGACGGCACAGAACGCCGCCCAGATCCTGTTTGCGGAACTGTGCCTTGCCTCGATCGCGCGGGAAAAGCGCCGGGGCGACTGACCTCCCTGCAACCGCTTGTTACCCGACGGCCGGCGCGGAATTTAAGCGGACGGCGTAACGTTCCTCCCGGTTCCGACGAACAGGCGGATGAAGCGCGTTCACCGACCGGACGCGATGACCGGGGACAGGGCAATGGAATCGTTGCGCAATCCGGCGATGCGTCTGGTGCCGTGGGCTCTGGCACTGTGGATCGCCTACATCTTCATCTGGTACCTGCAATACAAGTTCCTCGGCCACGAGGGCAGCGTCTGGCTGTTCACCGTGCTGACCGACTGGCTCGGCTTTCCAGGTCACGAGAAGGCGATGCGCATCGGCGTCGGCTCAATGGAACTCCTCGCCGGGTTCCTGTGCCTCTACCGCCCGGCCCAGTCGATCGGCGGCGCGCTCGCGGCGGGCATCATGACCGGTGCCATCTTCTTCCACGTCGTCTCGCCGCTGGGCATCGACCCCTACGAGGATGGTGCCGTTCTCTTCAAGGAAGCGATTTCGGTGTGGTGCGCAGGCCTGCTGCTGCTTTGGCTTCGCCGTGACGAGGCGCTCGCCTTCGCCGCGTGCCTGCCCTATGTCGGGCCTGCCGCAGCGAAGCTGCTGGCGCCGGCGGGCACGCGCGCATGAAGGCGGGTGTCGCGAAGAAGCCCCGCGATCTCCGGCTCGACTTTTTCCGGGGCCTTTCGCTCGTCGCCATTTTCACCGCGCATGTTCCCGGCGACTGGCTAGCCGAGGTGATCTGGGCACGGTTCGGACTTTCTGATGCCGCGCACGTCTTCGTCTTCATTTCAGGGTATGCCGCAGCAATTGCCTTCGGCAGCACGTTCGTGCGCGACGGGTTCACGATCGGCACGGCCCGCATCGCGTGGCGCTGCGCCCAGCTCTATTCCACGCACGCGGCCCTCTTCGTCGTCGGAGTGGCTGTGTGTGCACTGGGTGCGCTCTACGGTGTCGACTATGCCGACTTCCTCGGCGTGAAGGATTTCTTCGCCGATCCCGGCCGCACGATCCTCGGCCTTCTGACGCTTCGCTACGTCCCCACCTATTTCGACATCCTGCCGCTCTACATGCTCGTGCTCGCCTGCGTGCCGCTCGTGATGCTGCTTGCGCGCGTGCATCCCGGCATCGTCATCGCGCTGTCGGTGGCGCTTTGGAGCTACGTGCAGGCGACGGGCTTCAATCTCGATGCCGGCACGTCGTCCGGGCGCGGCTGGGGGTTCAACCCTCTCGCCTGGCAGATGCTGTTCTTCGCCGGCTTCGCGCTGTCACGCGGCTGGATCGAGGCGCCGCGCGCCAACCGGGTGCTGTTGGTCCTGGCGATCGGCTATCTCGTCTTCGCGCTTGTCGCGATCCATCCGGCGATCTACGCGCTCTCCCCGATCCTCGGCGACCTGCATGCGTGGGCCTATTCCCACGCGCACAAGCCCAATCTTGACCTGCGGCAGTTCGCGCACTTCCTGGCGCTTGCCTATGTCGCGCTGTGGGCGATCCGCGGCCGCATGGCGCTGCTCGAGAGCGGCATCGCCTGGCCCTTCGTGCAGATCGGTCGCCAGGCGCTGCCGGTCTTTTTCGCCGGCATGGCACTGGCGCACGCCGGGGGCATCCTTTTCGCCAGCCTTGGCGACGGCTTTGCCATGCAGGTGCTCGTGAATGTCGCCGGCATCGGCGCGCTCTACGCGGTCGCGCGAATTTCCGCATGGGTAAAGGTGGCGCCCTGGAAGTCCGGGCATGGTCGTCCGGCGCGCGCGCCGGCAGCCGTTCCGGTCATTGCCCCGCCGGTCGTCGTGGCGCCGGTCGTCGTGGCGCACGGGGCCACGCCTGCCGCCTAGCGCTTCTCGAGATACCTGCCCAGAAACACAAGCACGTCGGGAAGTGCTGCCTCCCACGTGCCCCAGTCGTGGTCGCCTTCGGTCGTTCGTGAAACCACCGCATAGCCACCGGCACGCAGCGCGTTCTCGACCGTGTCCTGCTCATCGGCCAGGCGAAACCTGTCGCCGCTGCTGACCGTCAGATACACCGGCAGGCGATCCTTGGCCGGCACCGCCGCGGCAAGCGTCAGCGGCGCCTGCGACAGGAACCTTCCGACATCGAACGGCGTGCCGAACGCGCCGGCGAAAACGCGCTGCAAGCGGCCAGCCATGTCGTCGTCGATGCGTATTCCCGGCTTGATGCGGGTCCAGAACGCCCCGCTCATCGACGCGACGGCCGCATATCGGCCCGGATGGCTGAACGCGAGACGCAGCGCGCCGAATCCGCCCATCGAATTTCCGGCAATGGCCCGGCCGGTCCGCGTGGGATTCGTCGCATAGGCACGCTCGATCGCGCGCGGCAGTTCCTCGGAGACGGCTGTCGCGACAGCACCCGCGTTCCCCGCCGGCGTATCCACCCACCACGACGAACCACCATCGGGAAGGACGATCAGCATCGGCGGGATCAGTTCGGCCGCAATCAGCCGGTCCGCCGTCGCGCGGACATGGCCCATGCGCAGCCATTCGCCCGGATCGCTGGCCCGGCCGTGCAGGAGATAGACGACCGGCAGGCCCTTTGTCGCGCGATCGGGCCGATAGAGCGCGAACTCGAGCGGCCTTCCCAGCACCTCGCTCTCCATGCGAAGGCCCGTCTCGACCTCGCCGGCCTGCGCCGCACCGGCAGCAAGCACCGCCGCGACGACAAGGGCCGCGCGCGCGTTCATCGCGAAAGTTCCTCGTCAGGCAGGCTGCCCAGCACTTCGCGCACCATCCCGAAGGCGCCGTTGACGGCGGGCACGCCTGCGTAGATCGCCGCGTGCAGCAGCAGCGCCTGAAGCTCGGCGATGCTGACACCGTTCTTGAGCGCCGGCTTCACATGGAGCTTGAACTCCGCCTCCCGGCCCAGCGCCACCATCATGGCCAGCGTCACGAGCGAGCGCGTCTTCCAGGGCAGCGTTGGGTTGCCCCAGGTTTCCCCCCATGCCGCGCGGGTGATGAAATCCTGCCATGGCATCGCAAAGGGGCCGGCCGCCGCAAGCGAGCGCTGCACATGTTCGACACCGAGCACGGCCTTGCGGTTGGCAAGCCCCGCCTGGAAGGCGGCATCGGCACCGGGCGCCATCTCGGGCAGGAATGCGCGCAGCAGTGCGGCCGTCTCGATCGGCCGCTCGATTGCGATAAGGTGTGAAGCGCCTTCGACGACCGCCAGCCGAGCGCCTTCGATGCCCGCAGCAAGTTCGCGCGACATCTCCACATTCGTTACCGGATCCTCCGCACCCGCAACGACCAGCGTTGTGGCATTGATCCGCTTCAGGGCCGGACGCAGGTCCATCGCGGCGATGGCGAGGCACGCGGCGGCATAGCCCTGCGGATCGATGCCGAGGAACAGCGCGCGGTACCATGCAAGCCGGGCCGGGTCGACCGCCGCCGTGAACCAGCGCTGCATCACCGCGTCGACAATGGCCGCCATGCCCCCCTTTCGCACCGCCTCGGCTCGGGCGTGCCAGTTGTCGGCCGGCGGCAGGAAGGGTGCTGTTGCCATTAACACGAGATTGGCGACGCGCTCGGGATGATGGATCGCAAGCGATTGCGCGGTCATGCCGCCAAGCGAAAGTCCCACGACGTGTGCGCGCGCGATTCCCAGCACGTCGAGAAGGCCCACCAGGTCATCCGCGAGCATGCGGATCGTGACTTCGCCGGTCCGCGCAGGCGACCGCCCGTGGCCGCACGTGTCGTAGCGCAGGCATCTGAAATTCGACGCCAGTTCGCGCACGACGTGGTCCCACATCTCCAGCGTCGTACCCAGCGAGTTCGAGAAGACGACGACCGGCGCCTCCTCCGGCCCGGTCAGGTCGTAGAAGAGCTTCGTGCCGTTGGCTTCGATGTGGGGCATCCGCGGGTTCCCAGGGTTTCGGTCAGGAGCTTAGAGCAGCAAGCGCCGCGCGCACCTCGGCAAGTGCGGGCGCCACGCGCGCAGCGGCGGCGGAAACGGCCGGCCCCGGATCGAACGCGGCGTCGAGGTCGGCAGCGTCGAGAAGACCGGCCAGTTCGTCGCGAAGCGTCCCGCCCGAAGCGCGCACGCGCGTGGCTGCAGCCTCGACGGCGGCATGCGCCTGCGCCCTGCCCGACTTCGCCGCGAGCGCCGCCGAGGCGGCGTCCGCAAACACAAGACCGCGTGTCGCGCCGATGTTTCGCGCCATTGCCGGGACATCGACGACGAGACCTTCGGCAAGCGTGCGCGCATGCATACAGGCCCCGCCCGCGAGGCCGAAGAGCGTGGCAAGCGAGTGCCACTCGCCATGCCAGGCGCCTGCCGGCCGCTCGTGCGCCGCGGCAAGGCTCGCCACAAGCGACGCAGCATGGGCGCCGGCCGCCTGTGCGTTGGCAAGGATCACCGTTGCCGAAACGGGATTGCGCTTGTGCGGCATGGCAGACGAACCGCCACGGCCCGGAACATGCGGCTCAGCTACCTCGCCGACCTCGGTCGAGGCAAGAGCGACGACATCGCCGGCCATCTTGGCAAGCGCACCACACAGCAGCGCCAACCACTGACCGGCCGCCGCCACGTTCGCGCGCCGTGCATGCCAAGCGACGGACGGACGCGAGAGGCCAAGCTCCGCCGCGAAGGTATCGACGACGGCCTCGGCCCGGTCGCCAAGTGCCGAAAGCGTGCCCACGGGTCCACCGAGTTGCGCCCGGCAGGCTTCGGCACGGACCGAAGGAAGCTTCCTCGCAACTTCCGCGATCCCTGCGGCCCACACCGCGACCTTGAAGCCGAACGAGACTGGAGCGGCATGCTGGCCGTAGGTGCGCCCGATGCAGGCTGTCGCCGCATGGCGGTCGGCCATCGCGGCAAGGGCCGCGAGAGTCGCCACAAGCTCGGTCGAAAGCAGCGCGAAGGCCGCGTGCATCTGCAGCGCCATCGCACTGTCGGCAATGTCCTGCGTCGTCGCGCCGAAATGGACGGCCTTCTCGAACTCGGCGGGCAGGCACGCCTGAAGCGTCTTGACGAACGGGATCGGCAGCACCCCCGAAAGCGCCGTCGCCTTGCCCAGGGCGCGGATGTCGAGGCTGTCCGGTCCAATGGCCTCGATCGCGGCTGCAAGCCCCGCAGGAACAAGCCCGACCGACGCCTGCGCGCGGGCGAGCGCCGCCTCCACGCGCAGCATCGCCGCCAGCGTCGCGCGATCGTCAAAAACCGCCGACATCGCCGGCAGTCCGACGAGGCCTGAAAGCAGGTCCGAGTCGAGGGGGGAGAAAGCCATCGGGCGGACTCTAGCCGGTCCGCCCGGAATTGCGAAAGGCCCGGCCGGCCCGTCAGCCGCGCGGCACGAGGGATACGCCTATGCGAGTGAGGCCCAGCCAGCTTTCGCTGCCCGCGGGCTTTGGCTCGGCTACGTTCTTGTCGACCACGAAGAGGTCACCCACCCCGGTCGCGACCGTATATTCCATATGCGTGCCAAGATAGGCAGCCTTGGCGATCTTGCCTGCCAATGCCCCGCCTGGCGGCCGGACAAGCGAAAGCGAAAGGGCTTCGGGCCGGATCGCAACCTTGGCCGGACCCGGTGTCAGGCCGCGCGATGGCAGATCAAGGACGACCTCGCCGACACGCGTGGTGGCGTGATCGCCCGAAACCTTTTCCACCGTCGCATCGACGATGTTCGAATCGCCCATGAAGTCCGCAACGAAGAGGCTGACCGGAGACTCGTAAAGCTCGCGCGGACTTCCGGCCTGGGCGATCTTCGCATTCGACATCACAATGACCCTGTCGGAGACCGCAAGCGCCTCCTGCTGGTCATGCGTCACGTAGACGACGGTCAGGTTCAGGTCGCGCTGCAGGTCGCGGATGTCCTCGCGCACGCGGCGGCGAAGCTTGGCGTCGAGGTTGGAAAGCGGCTCGTCGAACAGCAGGACCTGCGGCTCGAGGGTCAGCGCCCGGGCGACCGCCACGCGCTGCTGCTGGCCGCCGGAAAGCTCGGACGGCAGGCGTTCGTCATAGCCCTTGAGACCGACGAGGGCCAGCTTCTCGCGCGCCATCTCGCGCGCCTTCTCCTTCGCGTGCCCCTGCACGGTCGGTCCATAGGCGACGTTGTCGATGACGTTCATGTGCGGAAACAGCGCGTAGGACTGGAACACCATCGAAACGTCGCGGTCGGCCGCCGACAGGCGCGTGACGTCGGCCCCGCCGATCAGGATCTGGCCCTCGGTCGCGATCTCGAGCCCGGCGACCAGGCGCAGCGTCGTCGTCTTGCCG
>JAEUKX010000060.1 GCA_016794025.1 Rhodospirillales bacterium
TAGAAATCGATGTCGCCGGGCTTGCGGCCGGCCAGCGGGCACGGCACGCCGGGCATCAGGCGCACGGGCCGCAGGTTCACGTACTGGTCGAACTCGCGGCGGAACTGCAGCAGCGAGCCCCACAGCGAGATGTGGTCGGGCACGATCGCGGGCCAGCCGACCGCGCCGAAGAACAGCGCGTCGTGACCGCCGATTTGCGCCTTCCAGTCGTCGGGCATCATGCGCCCGTGCTTGGCGTAATAGTCGCAGCTCGCGAAGTCGAACTCGTCGAGCTGGAGCCTGAAGCCGAACTTCGCCGAGGCGGCGCGAAGGGCTCGCACGCCTTCGGGCACGACTTCCTTGCCGATTCCGTCGCCGGGGATCACGGCGATGCGGTAGTTGCGGTTGGTCATCTGTCGATCCGTTGCCGTTGGTCGGGGCGCACTCTAGCGGCCGGTCGTGCTTGCGTCACGTGCCGCCCTCCGACGGATCGGTGTGCGGGTCGGCGGGCACGCGCACATGGCCGGCGAAGATCATGTCGACATTGCGCCCGTCGCGTGCCAGCGGCAGCGCCAGCCGCTGCATGCGGATGTACTGGCGCCCGGCGGTCCACATCGGCTTTTCCCAGTAGTGGACGATGCGTTCGCGCGCCACCTGCGTGAACGCATCGTTCAGCGTCGCCCGGCGCTCGGGCACGATGAACTCGTCGACGAAGCGGCCGGCCGGCGCCAGACCCATCACCTCGATCAGCACCTCGCCCGCCACGCGCACGCGGAAGCGCAGGCCTGTCGGCGTCTCGACCACGTCATAGAGTGCCAAGCGCGGCACGAGCGCGGGAATGTCGACCACCGGATCGATGTGCTGGCGGCCGGGCAGCGACCCGGGCGGGGCCTTGGCGCGCCAGTAATCGTGGAGCGCCCGGAAGTCCGGATGCGTCGCGCCGGCCGGCAGATCCGGCAGTTCGATGGGAAGATCGGTGCTCACGGACCGAGCATAATGTGCGGCTCCGGCCGCGTCATTCCATGTCGGGTGGTGCCCCAGGTCGGACTTGAACCAACATGCCCTTGCGGGCAACAGATTTTGAGTCTGCCGCGTCTACCGTTTCGCCACTGGGGCACCGGGCCGGACGGTCGCGCGGATCATAGGGTCGATTCCGCCGCGGTCAACCACAGACGGGCTTGGGATCGCGCGGCGGGCAGCCTATGTTCGCGCGCATGGAGCCCTGCCCGATTTCCCCGCGCCTTGCCGCCTTTGCGGTTGCCGCAGGCGCCGCCCTCGTGCTCGGCGGCGCGCTCGCCTTCCAGCATATCGGCGGGCTTGCGCCGTGCGTGCTCTGCTACTGGCAGCGCTATCCCTACTGGGCCGCGATTCCGCTCGCACTTGCCGCCGCCCTCGCCGCGCCGCGTTCGCCGAGGGCAGCCGCCGTGCTGTTCGGCCTTGCGGCGGCCTTCCTGCTGGCCGACGCGGGTATTGCCGCGTTCCATGTCGGCGTCGAGCAGAAATGGTGGCAGGGAACGGCCGAATGCGGCGGTACGCGGCCGGCGTCGGGCAGCCTCGAGGAACTGCGCGCGCGGCTTCTCGCCGCACCCATCGTTCGCTGCGACGAACCGGCCTGGAGCCTGTTCGGGATCTCGATGGCCGGATATAATTTCCTTGCGGCCCTTGCGCTTGCGGCCCTCGCCGCCTGGGGCACGGGGAAGTTCGCGAAGGAAGGCGCCTGATGGACGACGCACGCAAGATGGGCCTGCCCGGCGAGCCGGCGGGAGAGCGCCTTGTCGACCGGGTGCTGCGCGTGGACCATGCCGGCGAATACGGAGCCGTGCGGATCTACGAGGGGCAGCTTGCAGTGCTCGGCCGCAAGGGGCCGGCCGGCGAAACCATCGCGCACATGGCCGAGCAGGAGCGCCGGCATCTGGGCGCCTTCGAGAGGCTCCTGCCCGAGCGGCACGCGCGGCCGACCGTCCTGCAGCCCATCTGGCACGTCGCGGGCTTCGCGCTGGGCGCGGCAACGGCGCTGCTGGGCGAGAAGGCGGCGATGGCCTGCACCGTGGCGGTCGAGGAAGTGATCGACGCGCATTACCGCGACCAGATCGAAGCGCTGCCCGAGGAGGAGGCCGACCTGAAGGCCACGCTCGAGGAGTTCCGGCGCGAGGAGGTCGAGCACCGCGACACGGCGCTCGCCCACGACGCGCTCGCGGCCCCGGGCTACGAGTTGCTGTCCGGCGCCATCAAGGCCGGCTCGCGGCTGGCGATCTGGCTGTCGTCACGGATCTGAAAGACTCGGTGACAAAATTTCGCGGAATCGCCGCGATTTCGCCATGCTTGCCGGCGATAAGGCCGGCATGCCGATCATCCGCAAAATCCGCAAGCTGCGCAGCGACGAGGAACCCCGCCTGAGCGAGATCCTCGACGACCCGGTGATTCACGCCGTCATGGCGCGCGACCGGATCACGCGCGAGGACCTGCTCGCGCAGATCGCGGCGGTCCGCGAGCGGCTCGCCGCCGCGCCATAGACCGGTCCTGCGCCAGCCGCTAACGTGGCGCGCATGATCCGCGCCACCCTTCCGCTTCTTGCCGCCTTGATGGCGGGCTTGCCCGCCGCCGCCGCACCGCAGGCCGGCGACGGCGCCTATCGCGGCACCGTCGATTGCGGGCCCGTCGGCGCCTCGCCCGCCTTCCGCCAGACGCTTGCCGTGATCGTGCGCGACGGGCGATTCGCGCTCCAGCGCGGCAAGCCCGGCGAGGAAGGCTCCGAGACTCTTGAAGGGACGGTCGACGCGCAGGGCGCGGCCGTCGTGACCGGCCACTACCGTGCCGAGACGGAAAAGACGATCCGCTACGAAGGCCGTGTCGAGGCGAACCGGATCGTCGCCGGCGGCACGCGCGGTCCGCGCGAATGCCGCATGACGCTGGAGGGACCGCCGTCGGCCGGCGTCGAGCCGCCGTTCAGGTCCGTTCCCGATGCGACCGGACGGCGCGACGCCGTCGGCGCGCGGATTGCGGGGACCTTCGCCTGCGCCGAGCCACCGCCACCGCCACGCGACCTGATCGTGGAATCCTTCTACCGCCGCGACGACCCAAGCTTCTCGATCGTGGACCCGGAGGCCTATGCGGCCCGCGGCCGGCAGACGGCCCCGCTTGCCGCCTTCGCCGCAGGGCTCGCGCGGATGGGCGACCGCTACATCGCCGCGAGCCCGCGAAGCGCCGAGCCGGCGCGCTGCATCGCCGGCTGGCTGCAGCACTGGGCCGAGAATGGCGCAATGCTGGGCCGCGTCACGCAGCAGGGCACGTACGAGCGCAAATGGACGCTGGCGACCGCAGCGCTCAACTACGCGCTTGTCGCCGATGCCGAGGAGATCGAGGCCGGCACACGCGCGCGCATCGAAGGATGGATCCGCGATCTCGCCTGGGAAATGGTCGCCGATTATGCGCGAAAGCCCTTCGCCGAGCAGAACAACCATCTCAACTGGGCCTCGCTTGCGGCGCTCGCCGCGGCCGTCGCGACGGGCGACAGGCCGCTGTTCGACTGGGCGATCGCGGCGGCGCGCGGCGCGCTGGCATCGGTCGCACCCGACGGGTCGCTGCCCCGCGAACTGGCCCGCCGCCAGCGGGCGCTGCACTATCACCGCTTCGCGCTCGAACCGCTGGTACTTGTGGACGCGATCGCGGCGGCAAACGGCATCGATCTGTCGACCGAGAACCGCGGCGCGCTGGCCCGTCTCGCCGCCTATGTGCGGCAGGGCTACGACAATCCGGACACCGTCGCAAAAGTCGCGGGCGTTGCGCAGGAATCGGCCGCGGACGGCAGCGTATCGCCGGGAAACTATGCGTGGGCGGAAATCTACATTTCGCGCCGCGACGACGAGGCGCTCGCCGCAATCCTCGAACGCGTGCGCGGCAGGGGCCTCTCGTCGACCTGGCTTGGCGGGAACCTGACGCTGCGCTTCGGCCGCTGAGCCGCGCGGGGCTAGATGGGGTCCAGCTCGGTGTCCCAGTAGAGAAAGTCGCGCCAGCTTTCGTGCAGGTGGTTCGGCGGAAAGGCGCGGCCGTTCTCCTGCAGTTCGGTCGATGTCGGCTGGACGGGCGGGTTGCGGGGAAACATCTTCGCTTCGCCAGGCAGGCGGCTGCCTTTCACGAGATTGCAGCACGAACACGCGGTGACGACGTTGGCCCACGTCGTGCGGCCGCCGCGCGAGCGCGGGATCACATGGTCGAAGGTCAGCTCCGGCGTGGGGAAGCCGTCGCCGCAGTACTGGCATTCGAACCTGTCGCGGAGGAACACGTTGAAGCGCGTGAAGGCCGGGCGCCGCGCGGCAGGTACATACTCCTTGAGCGAGATGACCGACGGCAGCCGGATCGCCTGCGAGGGCGAGCGCACGATGCGGTCATACTGCGAGACGACGTTGACGCGATCCTGGTAGACGGCCTTGATCGCGTCCTGCCACGACCACAGCGACAGCGGAAAATAGGACAGCGGCCGGAAATCCGCGTTCAGGACGAGGGCCGGACACGCGTCGGCGTTGATCGCGCCGGAATGCGCGGGGACAAAGGGAACGGTTGCCGGGTCGAGCGGTTCGCTCAGCGTATCGGACGCTCCTAGGCTCACGCGCGACCCTTCGCCTCCGTTCGGGTGCCGCACCTGCCCAAGTCGTTCAAGTCCGGGCAAGCCGCGGCACGAGATTCGACGTCACATTAGCTATTCCTAGATAGGACATCCGGCGCCCGAACACAATATCGGGGATGTTGCGGCGCGATGACCGTTCCGACGCTCAGCCGACGAGCGTGCGGCCGAGCCGGTCATAGAGAAATTCCGCCCCCGCCTGCAGGCCCGCCTCGTCGATCGAATGCGGCAGGCCCGGGCAGGTCAATGTCTCGACGGAAATTCCGGCCGCATCGAGCGCGGCCGCTGCGGCGGCCATCCGTTCGTAGGGAACGATGGGATCGGCATCGCCATGCACGAGCAGGACAGGCGGGCGGGCGCGCAGTTCGGCTGCGAGAATTTCCGCGCCCACGAGCGCGCCGGAAAAGCCGACCACGCCGGCAATCGCGACAGCACGGCGCGGCGCCACGAAGAGCGACATCATCGTGCCCTGGCTGAAGCCGACAAGCGCAAGCCGATCCGGCGTCAGGCCATGCCGCTCGAGTTCGGCATCGAGGAACGTGTCGAGGATGGGCGCGGCGGCCTGCACGCCGGCAAGCACGCGCGCCGGGCTGCGATCCAGCAGGCTGAACCACTGGCGGCCGTACGGCGCCATGTCGCACGGAAACGGCGCGTGCGGGGAGACGAAGGCGGTATCCGGCAGGACGCGCGACCAGAGCGGTGCAAGCGAGATGAGATCGTTGCCGTCGGCGCCCAGACCGTGCAGCAGCACGACGAGGCTTTTCGCCTTTCCGCCCGATGCGGGGGCCAGCCGCGGCCCGTCCAGTTCGAAAAACTGCATGCGCGATCCTCGATTGCCAGCGCATCATCTGGTAGCAGTGCCGCCATGCGACTGTCGAGGCTGCAATGACCGTCACGCGCTTCGCGCCGTCGCCCACGGGGCGGCTGCACATCGGCCACGCATTCTCCGCCCTGTTCGCGCGCCGCGCGGGGACGCGCTTCCTGCTGCGCATCGAGGACATCGATCGCGGCCGCTGCCGGCCGGAATTCGAAGCCGGCATCTACGAGGACCTCGCGTGGCTGGGGCTCGAGTGGGAGCAGCCGGTCCGCCGGCAGTCCGAGCACATGGCCGGCTATGCCGCGGCGCTCGCCCGGCTCGATGCGATGGGCGTGCTCTACCGATGCTTCTGCACGCGGGCGGAGATCGCGCGCGAAGTCGCAACCATCGGCGGCGCGCCGCACGGCGCGGGAGCGGTCTATCCGGGCACGTGCCGCCACCGTTCGCCGCAGGACGTCGCCCGGCGCCTGGAATCCGGAGCCGCCTTCGCGTTGCGCCTCGATGTGGCGAAGGCACTGCACATCTCGGGGCCCCTCGAATGGACGGACCAGGACGCAGGTCGGCTGGCCGCCGTGCCGGAAAAGCTTGGCGATGTCGTGCTCGCACGGAAGGATTTCCCGGCGAGCTATCATCTCGCCGTCGTCCATGACGACAACCTGCAAGGCATCGATCTTGTAACCCGCGGCGTCGACCTTTTTGAGGCCACGCATGTCCATCGGCTGCTTCAGGCGCTGCTCGGCTATCGCGTTCCCGATTACTGGCATCACCGCCTTGTCGTCGGCGAAGACGGGCAAAGGCTGGCCAAGCGGACGGGTGGCACAACGCTGCGGGACCTGCGAGAGCAAGGGATGGATGCAGATAAGATATTGAAATATATAAATTTATAGAGATATTAATTCAAATTAAATAAAATTTATTATAAATGGCGTCCATGGAAACCGTCCTCGTCATCCTGGCGATCTACGGCGCCTCGGCGTTTCTGCTGGGCGCCTTGGCGCGGTTGTTCGGGGCGATCGTCGATCTTGCCGCCTGGCTTGCGGCCGGCATGCCGAGGCGGACGCAGGCCGCTCTTGCGAGCCCCTCGCCTGCGCCCCGGCCCGCGCGGTTCCCGCCGATCAAGCTGCCGAAGGTTGGCGGATACTAAGCCTTCACCGGCTCGGGCGCGTGGGGGACCGGCTTGTGGAACTCGCGCGTCGATCCGGCGCGGGCAGCGCGAACCGCGGCGTCGGGAAGCTTGTCGAGCCGCGTATAAGACGGATGCCCGGACGGCTTGTACGGGCTGTTGCGCGCGGCGTTGTAGCAGCACAGCAGCACGTTGCGGGACTTCTCCGACCGGTTCTGGCCGGAAGTGTGCAACGTGTTGCAGTCGAAGAACAGCGCGTCGCCCGGCTCCTGCTCGACAAATACGTGCTCGAGCACTTTCATCGCCGCCTCGACGCGCTCGATATCGGCACCGACCTGCCCGCCCACCACGCCGTGTTCAAGGCGTCCCAGCAGATGTGAGCCGCGCAGGACCTCGAGACAGCCGTTTTCCCGTGTCGACGGATCGACTGAGATGAAGACGCTCGCCATCTGTGGAAAGAGGCAGCCGTTGCGGTACCAGTAGCCATAGTCCTGATGCCAGTCCCAGGCGCCGCCGACTTTCGGGCGCTTCATCGTGAGCTTCGAGTGCCAGTGATAGACCTCACCGCCGAGAAGCTTCTCCATCGAATCGACAATCCGCGCGCTTCGCGCGACGGCGCCGAAAACGTCGTCGCCCGGATGGTTCCACAATGCGAGTTCGGTCGAAGCCCCCTTGCTGTCCATGCGCGCATAAGTGTTGGCCGCGATCGCCGGATCGGTCCGGATCGCCGTGGAGAGAAGCGCGACCTCGTCGGGCGCAAAAAGGCCGCGGCGCAGCACATATCCGTCGCATCGGTAAGCGTCGACTTCAGCCTCGGTGAGGCTCATATCGGCGGCGGTCATGGCTTCCCCCCGGAAACTCTGTTCCCGAAACGCTATCAGCGGCGCAGGCCCGCGACAATGTCGAGATAGTCCGGCCGGCCCGGATCGACGAGCCCGTGTCGCACGAAGAAGTCGATCAGGACCAGATTGCAATTGAACTTGAACTCGCGCGTTTCGGCGACGGTCTCGGCCACCTTGCGCCATGGCCACAGGAAGAACTCGTCGATTTCGCCGTCGGTGTTCCGCGGCACGAAATCCGCCGGCAGCTTCAGATCGAAGCAGAACTGGACATCGGGCTTGAGCCCTTCCTCGCCGTCCATCCGGTAGGTGATCGCGCCGGTGCAGACCGCCTGGCGTGCCAGCTCGGCGGGGATGCCCGCCTCCTCCCAGCACTCCTTCACCATGTTGTCGTGAAGCGTGATGCCCACGGGCTGGCCGCCGGCAACCGTGTTGTCGAGCATCCCGGGATAGGTCGGCTTCGTTCTCGCCCGGCGTGCGACCCAAATACGCGGGCCTTCTGGAGACGGCACATAGCCGGTCATGTGGACGCCATAAGAACGGATGCCGAAATGCGGAGCCGCGGCGCGCTCGATGCGGAAAAGCGGCGCCTCTCCCCAATTGACCAGAACCGGATATGCCTCGTCGCGGCGGCCGCGCACGATGCCGTCCGCTTCGAGCACGCGGACCACGCGCTCGACGGCGGCGCTGCGCTGGTCGGCATCGGCGAACGCGTCCGAGAGCGCGACCCGATCTCCGGCGACGGAGAAGACGGCGGGAAAATCCCGCAGGCGCTCGGCCAGCCTGTGACGGACCGCGCCCACGGCATGACCGGCGCAGGTCAGCACGCGATAGCTGTCCGGGTCGTGGGCGTTGCATTCGGCGATTCGATCGAGAAACGACATGGCGGGTCCGCTTGTGGTCGGGTGGCGAACGGCTCTATAGCATGCGCGCATGGACAGGATCATCGAGGATGCGCTCGCCGCTGCCCACCGCTACGAAGCGGCGGCGCGCACGCGATTTTCCGGCCTTCTCTTGCGCGATGGCCGCGTGGATGCGGCGACGCTCGAGGCGGCGCAGAGTGCCGCGCACGGATTTGCATGGCTCTGCACGAGCGTGGCGGGCCTCGAGGCGCTCGCGAAATGGGCCGGCACGCTCGAGCTTCACGGGCTGCTTGACGGACACTGCCGCGACATCCGCCATCTCGGCTTCGCCGAACTGCTCGCGCGGCTCGTGCATGGCCTGCCGCTGTCGCAGGGCGAAACCTTGCGGCCGACCGAGATGGGCCTTGCGGCGGAGGCCGCCCAGCTTGCAACCGATCCCGCGGTTGCCCCATTCCTCAACGACCCTGAGCTGCCCGCGAGGCGTGCCCGTGTGGCCGACGGGATCGGCGAAGCGATCGCACCCGACGCCGACGAGACCGATCCGGCACTGGCCGAGATGAAGCGCCAGTTGCGGCGGTTTGCCGCCGACAAGATCGATCCGCACGCCCAGCGCTGGCACAACGAGGATGCGCTCATCCCGATTGCCGTCGTCGAGGATCTCGCGGCAATGGGCGTATTCGGGCTGACGATACCGGAGGAGAATGGCGGGCTCGGGCTCGGCAAGATCGCGATGTGCGCGACAAGCGAGGAGCTCTCCCGCGCGCATCTCGCGACGGGCTCGCTCGCCACGCGCTCGGAGATCGCGGGCGAGCTTGTCCGGCTGGGCGGCACGGACGCCCAGCGCGCGCACTGGCTGCCGCGCATCGCCGACGGAACCTGCCTGCCTACGGCCGTCTTCACCGAGCCGGACACGGGCTCTGATCTCGGCTCGATCCGGACCCGTGCGGTTCGCGACGGTGATGTTTGGCGCATCACCGGCGCAAAGACATGGATCACGCATGCCGCGCGCGCGGACCTGATGACCGTCCTTGCGCGCACGGACCCGGCGTCGCGCGACCATCGCGGCCTGTCGATGTTCCTGGCGCCCAAGCCCCGCGGCACGCCGGACGATCCGTTTCCGGTCGCTGGTCTCTCGGGCAGCGAGATCGGCACGCTGGGTTACCGCGGGATGCAGGAGTTCGAGCTTTCGTTTGACGGCTTCGCGGTCCCGGCGGACGGCCTTCTTGGCGGTGTCGCGGGCGAAGGCTTCCGGCAGCTCATGGCAACTTTCGAATCCGCCCGCATCCAGACGGCGGCGCGCGCCGTCGGCGTGGCCGAGGCTGCCGCACTTGCGGCGACAGCCTACGCCCGGCAACGCCGGCAGTTCGGCAAGCCGATCCTCGCATTCCCAAGGGTCCACGCGAAGATCGCATCCATGGCGGTCGAGACGACGATCGCACGCTGCCTCACGCGGGCGGCCGCGCGCGCCAAGGATTCCGGCCGGCGCTGCGACGTGGAGGCCGGAATGGCCAAGCTCTTCGCCGCGCGCGCCGCGTGGGCCGCCGCCGACGACTGCGTGCAGATTCATGGCGGCAACGGCTACGCGCTCGAATATTCGGCATCGCGCCTGCTCGCCGACGCCCGGATCCTCAACATCTTCGAAGGGGCGGCCGAGATACAGGCCCAGGTGATCGTGCGCGGCCTCCTCGAGCGGCGAAACTGACGGCACTGGACACGTCTTCGCCACGCGCACAAGGTAGGAGCCATGGAACTGCTGCTGAAGATCTTTCCCTATGTCATCGGCCTCGTCGTGCTCGGGGTCGTCATCTCGCTGTTCACCGGCATCGGGGGCGTGGCGCAGGGTGGCGACTTCAACCGGCGGCACGGCAACCGGATGATGCGCTGGCGCGTCGGGCTGCAGGGACTGGCGCTGGCCCTGCTGGCGCTCTATGCGTGGCTGCGCAACAGCCATGGTTAGGCTCACGCGCATCTACACGAAGGGCGGCGACGGCGGCGAGACATCGCTCGGCAATGGCGAGAGGGTCGCGAAGTTCGATCTGCGCGTGGCGGCCTTCGGCAGTGTCGACGAGGCCAACGCATGCATCGGCATCGCGCGCCTTCATGTCGGTGCCGACGTCGATGCGATGCTCGCGGCGATCCAGAACGACCTGTTCGATCTCGGGGCCGACCTCTGCACGCCGGAAGACCCTGCCCCGAAGCACGCGGCACTCCGCATCGACGAGACGCAGGTCGCGCGCCTGGAGCGCGAAATCGACACGCTGAACGGGCGGCTTTCGCCGCTCGACTCCTTCGTGCTGCCCGGAGGGTCGGCGGCGGCGGCATACCTCCATCTGGCCCGGACCGTCGCCCGGCGCGCCGAGCGCGAGATCGTCGCCCTTGCCGCGCGCGAGACGGTCAACCCCGCCGCCATCCGGTACATCAACCGCCTTTCCGACCATCTTTTCGTCGTCTCGCGCCATGTCAACGGCGACGGAAAGGGCGATGTCCTCTGGGTTCCGGGAAAGAACCGCGTCTAGCCCCAGCGCATTGACGCAAGGCGGCCCAAATCCTATTGTCCGGCACCTTCGAATTTCGCCGGAAAGGTACGGATTTCTGCGATGAAAGTGCTGGTCGCGGTCAAGCGGGTCGTCGATTACAACGTCAAGATCCGCGTCAAGGCCGACAAGTCGGGCGTCGAGCTCGCGAACGTGAAGATGTCGATGAACCCGTTCGACGAGATCGGGGTCGAGGAAGCCGTCCGTCTGAAGGAAAAGGGCACCGCCACAGAGGTGATCGCCGTGTCGCTGGGCGTGGCCCAGTGCCAGGAGACGCTGCGCACCGCCCTCGCGATGGGGGCCGATCGCGGCATCCTCGTGCAGACGGATGTCGAGCTCCAGCCGCTCGCCGTCGCCAAGTGCCTGAAGGCGGTGGTCGACAAGGAGCAGCCCGGCCTCGTCATCCTCGGCAAGCAGGCGATCGACGACGACTGCAACCAGACGGGCCAGATGCTGGCCGCGTTGCTTGGCTGGCCGCAGGCGACCTTCGCCTCGAAGATTTCGCCGGCCGGCGACGCGATGGAGGCGATCCGCGAGGTCGACGGCGGGCTGGAAACGATCACCACGAAGCTGCCGGCCATCGTCACGACCGACCTGCGCCTGAACGAGCCCCGCTACGCGAGCCTTCCCAACATCATGAAGGCGAAGAAGAAGCCCATCGAGACGCTGGCCCCCGACGCGCTGGGCGTGGACGTGAGCCCGCGCCTTGTCACGCTGAAGGTGGAAGAGCCGCCCAAGCGCGCGGGCGGCATCAAGGTGCCCGACGTCGCCACGCTCGTCGCGAAGCTGCAGTCCGAAGCGAAGGTGATCTGACATGTCCGCAATCGTCATCGCCGAACACGACGGCAAGACCCTTCGCCCGGCGACGCTCAACGCCGTCGCAGCCGCCCTCAAGCTGGGCGTGCCGGTCGACGTGCTCGTTGCCGGATCCGGCGTCACGGCCGTCGCCGCGGAAGCCGCGAAGATTGCCGGTATCGGCAAGGTCCTGCACGCAGACGACGCGGCGCTTGCCAACGGCCTGCCCGAGAACGTCGCGCCGCTCGTCGCAACGCTTGCCGCCGGCCGCAGCCACGTGCTGATGGCCGCGACCACCCAGGGCAAGAACCTGATGCCGCGCGTGGCCGGACTTCTCGACGTGATGCAGGTCTCCGACATCATCGCAGTCGAAGGTCCCGACACGTTCGTGCGCCCGATCTATGCCGGCAACGCACTGGCAACCGTGCAGTCGAAGGATCCCATCAAGGTCGTGACGGTCCGCGTGACCGCCTTCCCAGCCGCGCCGCTCGGCGGGTCGGCCGCCGTCGAAGCCGTTGCCGGTGCAGCCGACACGGGCCTCACGAAGTTCGTGAAGCAGGAGCTGTCCAAGTCGGAGCGCCCGGAACTGACGGCAGCCAAGATCGTCGTCTCCGGCGGCCGCGGCATGGCGTCCGGCGACAACTTCAAGACCTATCTCGAGCCGCTGGCCGACAAGCTGGGAGCCGCCGTCGGGGCGAGCCGTGCCGCGGTCGATGCCGGATTCGCGCCCAACGATTACCAGGTCGGCCAGACCGGCAAGGTCGTGGCCCCGGATCTCTACGTGGCGGTCGGCATTTCGGGCGCCATCCAGCATCTTGCCGGCATGTCCGGTTCGAAGGTCATCGTCGCGATCAACAAGGACGAGGAGGCACCGATCTTCCAGGTCGCCGATTTCGGCCTCGTCGGCGATCTCTTCAAGCTCGTGCCGGAACTCACGGCCGCCCTGCCGGCGCGCAAGTGATCCAGTTATTTCAGGGGAAGTCAGCATGATCCAGAAAATCGGCGTTATCGGCGCAGGCCAGATGGGCAATGGCATCGCCCATGTCTGCGCGACGAACGGCTTCGAGGTGAGCCTCGTCGACGCCAATCCCGAGGCGCTGCCCAAGGCACTGGCGACGATCGGCGCGAACATGGACCGCCAGATCAAGAAGGGCGCCATGACGCAGGCCGCGAAGGATGCGGCGATTTCGAAGATCGCGACCGGCACCGACATGGCCGCCTTCGCCAACGCCGATCTCGTGATCGAGGCGGCGACCGAGAACGAGGCGGTCAAGCGGGAGATCTTCAAGAAGCTCTGCCCGCACCTGAAGAAGTCGGCGCTGATCGCATCCAACACCTCCTCGATCTCGATCACGCGGCTGGGCGCTTCGACCGACCGGCCGGCCCAGTTCATGGGCATGCACTTCATGAACCCCGTGCCCGTGATGCAGCTGGTCGAGCTGATCCGCGGCATCGCGACATCGAACGAGACCTATGAACAGGTCAAGGAACTGACCGCGAAGCTCGGCAAGACGGCCGCGACTGCCGAGGATTTCCCCGCCTTCATCGTCAACCGCATCCTCCTGCCCATGATCAACGAGGCCGTCTACACGCTTTATGAAGGCGTGGGCTCGGTCGAATCGATCGACACGGCCATGAAGCTCGGCACGAACCATCCGATGGGTCCGCTGGAGCTGGCCGATTTCATCGGTCTCGATACCTGTCTTGCCGTCATGCACGTCCTCTACGACGGGCTGTCGGATTCGAAGTACCGGCCGTGCCCGCTGCTCGTGAAGTACGTCGAGGCGGGCTGGCTGGGCCGCAAGACCAAGCGCGGCTTCTACGACTATTCGGGGCCGAAGCCCGTTCCGACCCGCTGACATGGTGCGCGACGACGACATCGCGTTCGCCGGCCGGCTTGCCGACGCGGCGGGCGAAATCGCGCTGCGCTACTTCCGCACCGCGGTCGCGGTCGACGACAAGGCCGATGCCTCGCCGGTCACGATCGCGGACAAGACGGCGGAAAAGGTCATGCGCGAGATGATCGCGCGCGAACGCCCCGAGGACGGGATCATCGGGGAGGAATTCGGGCGCGAGCGCGCGGGCGCTGGCCGCGTCTGGATCCTCGACCCGATCGACGGAACGAAGTCGTTCATTTCCGGCCGCCCGATGTTCGGCACGCTCGTGTCACTCGCCTTCGACGGCGTGCCGCAGCTTGGCGTCGTGGACTGTTCGGCCGTCGGCGAGCGCTGGGTCGGCGTCAAGGGGCGGCGCACGACGCATCGCCTGCGCGACGGCAGCACGCGGGAGGTCCGCGTGCGTGCGTGCGCCGACCTCGGCCTCGCCACGCTCTATTGCTCTTCCCCGTTGATGTTCAAGGAGCATTTCCCGGCCTTCGAGCGTGTGCGCGAGAAGGTGAAGCTCCCGATGTATGGCGGCGACTGCTACGCCTATGGGCTTGTCGCATCCGGATTTGCCGATCTCGACATCGAGGCCGGTCTGCAGGTCTACGACTATGCGGCCGTCGCCCCCGTGATCGAGGGGGCCGGTGGCATCATGACCGACTGGCGCGGCCGGCCACTCGACGTGAGCAGCGACGGGCGCGTGATCGCCGCCGGGGATCCCAGGATGCACGAGACCGCCCTGGCCCTGCTGGGTGGCTGACGGGAAATTTCGCCCTTTCTTTCCGCCGGCTTCGCGCCATGATAGTTCGGACGACGCCACGACGGAGCCTGCAGCCAGTGTCCCGCCGCCCGCCGATCCTCGCCGCCGCCCTGACGGCATTTCTGGCCCTGCCCGCCGTCGCCCAGACGCTGGCGCCGGGCACCGGCCCGCGGCATGCCATCGCGATGCACGGGGACATCAAGTACCCGCCCGATTTCCGGCAGTTCGACAACGTCAATCCCCAGGCCCCCAAGGGCGGCGACGTGCGCCAGAGTGCGCTGGGGACCTTCGATAGCTTCAATCCGTGGATCATCCGCGGGACGGCAAACAGCGTTGTCGGACTGACGGTCGAGACCCTCATGGTCGGCTCGCCCGACGAGCCGTTCACGATGTACTGCCTCGTGTGCGAGACCATCGAGACGCCAGCCGACCGGTCGTGGGCGGAATTCACGCTTCGGCCGCAGGCGAAATTCCACGACGGCAGCCCGATCGAGCCCGAGGACGTCATCTGGACGTTCGAGACCCTCAAGGAGAAGGGCCGGCCGTTCTATCGGGCGTATTACGCCGATGTGGTGAAGGTCGAGAAAAGCGGCCCGCGCAAGGTGCGCTTCGTCTTCCGCAACGGCGAGAACCGCGAGCTGGCACTGATCGCCGGCCAGGTCCCCGTTCTTTCCCGGAAATGGTGGCAGGGCCGCGAGTTCGACCGGCCGCTTGGCGAGCCGCCGCTCGGCTCGGGGCCGTACAGGATCGACAGCTTCGAGATGGGCCGCACGACGACGCTGAAGCGCGTGGCCGACCATTGGGCGCGCGATCTTGCCGCAAACCGCGGCCGCCACAACTTCGATGTGCTTCGCTACGAATGGTTCCGCGACCCGACGGTTGCGCTCGAGGCGTTCCTTGCCGGCAATTATGATTTCCGGCTCGAGAATACGGCGCGGTTCTGGGCGCAGAGCTACGACACGCCGGCTTTCCGCGACGGACTGTTCCGCAAGCTTGAGATTCCCGAGCAGCGCGTCGCCGGCATGCAGGCGCTTGTCATGAACTCGCGCCGCAAGCCGTTCGACGACCGGCGCGTTCGGCAGGCGCTTGGTTACGCCTTTGACTTCGAATGGTCGAACAAGAACCTGTTCTTCGACTCGTACACGCGCACGCGCAGCTATTTCGACAACTCCGAGCTTGCCGCGCGCGGCCTGCCGCAAGGCGAGGAAAAGGCGATCCTCGAACGCTTCAAGGATCGGCTGCCGGCCGAACTGTTCACCACCGAATACCAGCCGCCGAAGACCGACGGATCGGGCAACATCCGCGACGGCATCCGCGAGGCAACGCGCCTGCTGCGCGATGCGGGATGGCGGATCGTCGACCAGAAGCTCGTCGACGCGTCGGGCAAGCCTCTCGGCTTCGAAATCCTTCTAACGCAGAGCCAAGGGGCATTCGAACGCGTCCTCGGTCCCTTCATCGCGAATCTGAAGCGCATCGGCATCGACGCCCGCATCCGCAATGTCGATCTGGCCCAGTACCAGACCCGTGTCGACGATTTCGACTTCGACATGGTCGTGGGGGGCTGGGGACAGTCGGAGTCGCCGGGCAACGAGCAGCGCGAGTTCTGGACGTCGGCGCGCGCCGACCAGAAGGGATCCCGCAACACGGCGGGCATCAAGGATCCGGTCATCGATGAACTCGTCGAACTGGTGATTTCTGCGCCGGACAGGCCGAGCCTCGTCCAGCGAACGCGCGCGCTCGACCGTGCCCTGCAGTGGGGCTTCTGGGTGATCCCGAACTGGTACCTCGCGGTCGACCGGGTCGTTGCGTGGGACAGGTTCGGCAGGCCCGAAGTCAATTCCAAGACGGGCTTCGACTGGACCACATGGTGGGTCGATCCTGCGAAGGACGTCGCCCTGCGCGCACGAAAAGGCCGCTGACGGCCTTCGCATGGCAGGCTATCTCCTCCGCCGCTTGCTGCTGATCGTGCCGACGCTGCTCGGCATCATGATCGTCAATTTCGCCATCATCCAGGCCGCACCCGGCGGACCCATCGACGTCGTGCTTGCCGAGATGCGCGGACTGTCGGCCGATCCGACCGTCCGGCTTTCCGGCGGCGGGGCGGAAGTCCAGGCTCGCGAGACACGTTCCGGCGAGCAGGGCTATCGCGGGGCCCGCGGCATCGATCCGGCCTTCATCAAGCAGCTCGAACGCGAGTTCGGGTTCGACAAGCCGCCCGTCGAGCGCTTCGTCACGATGATCGGGAAATATGCCACGTTCGACTTCGGGAACTCGTTCTTCAAGGGCCGACCGGTCGTCGATCTCGTACTCGAGAAGATGCCGGTGTCGATCTCGCTTGGGCTCTGGACGACGCTGATCGTCTACCTCGTCTCGATCCCGCTCGGCATCCGCAAGGCGGTGCGCGACGGCTCGCGCTTCGACGTCTGGACGTCCGGCGCGATCATCGTAGGCTATGCCATTCCCAGCTTCCTTTTCGCGGTCCTGCTGATCGTCCTGTTCGCCGGCGGCCGATTCTTCGAGTGGTTCCCCTTGCGCGGGCTGACATCGGAGGGCTTCGCCGCGATGCCGTGGTGGCGTCAGGCGCTCGACTACGCCTGGCACATGACGCTGCCGGTCCTTGCGATGGTCGTGGGCGGCTTCGCCAGCCTGACCATGCTCACGAAGAACTCGTTCCTCGACGAGATCGGAAAGCAGTATGTCGTCACCGCCCGCGCGAAGGGGCTTGCGGAGCGCCGGGTGCTCTACGGCCACGTCTTCCGGAACGCGATGCTGATCGTCATCGCCGGATTCCCGGCCGCCTTCGTCTCGATCTTCTTCACGGGTTCGCTGCTGATCGAGATCATCTTCTCGCTCGACGGGCTCGGCCTTCTCGGTTTCGAGGCGGCGGTCAACCGCGACTATCCGCTGATGTTCGCCACGCTCTATTTCTTCACGCTGCTGGGTCTCGTGATGAAGATCGTGTCGGACATCACCTACACGATCATCGATCCGCGCATCGACTTCGAGGGCCGCGGATGAGGCTGGGCGAGCTCAACAGGCGGCGGCTCGCGAACTTCCGGGCCAACCGGCGCGGCTGGTGGTCGCTGTGGATCTTCCTTGTCCTGTTCGCAGGCTCGCTCGCCGCCGAGATGATCGCGAACGACCGGCCGATTCTCGTCCGATACGACGGATCGCTCTATCTGCCGTTCGCGAAGGCCTATCCCGAAACCGCGTTCGGGGGCGAGTTCGAAACGGAGGCCGACTACCGCGATCCGCATGTTGCGGACCTGATCGGGGCGAAGGGCTGGATCGTCTGGCCGCCGATCCGCTTTTCCTACCGAACGGTCAATCTCGACCTTCCGGTGCCCGCCCCGTCGCCGCCGACATCCGACAACTGGCTCGGGACCGACGACCAGGGGCGCGATGTGGTGGCGCGGCTCATCTATGGCTTCCGGATATCCGTGCTGTTCGGGCTGACGCTGACCATCCTTTCCTCGGTTGTCGGTGTCATGGCCGGCGCGGTCCAGGGCTACTACGGCGGCTGGGTCGATCTGCTGTTCCAGCGTTTCATCGAGATCTGGGACGGGCTGCCGCAGCTCTACATGCTCATCATCCTGTCGGCCTTCGTTCAGCCGAACTTCTGGTGGCTGCTCGGCCTGCTCCTGCTCTTCCAGTGGATGGGGCTGGTCGGCGTCGTGCGGGCCGAGTTCCTGCGCGCCCGGAATTTCGACTATGTCCGCGCGGCGCGGGCACTCGGGGCGTCCGATACGCTCATCATGTTCAGGCACGTGCTCCCCAACGCAATGGTGGCTACCCTTACCTTCATGCCTTTCATCCTGTCGGGATCCGTCGTCGCGCTAACGTCGCTCGATTTCCTTGGTTTCGGCCTTCCGCCGGGCTCGCCCTCGCTGGGCGAACTGCTTTCCCAAGGCAAGTCGAACCTCCAGGCGCCGTGGCTCGCGCTCACGGCCTTCTTTTCCCTGGCGATAATGCTTTCGCTGCTCGTCTTCATCGGCGAGGCGGTGCGCGATGCCTTCGACCCCCGCAAGACCTTCCGGATCGAGATCGACAGATGAGCGAAAGCCCCATCCTGCGCGTGCGCGATCTGGGCGTCGGCTTTGCCCTTCCCGGCCACGGCCGCAATGTCGCGGTGGACGGCGTCTCCTTCGATCTCCACCGCGGCGAGACGCTGGCGCTCGTGGGCGAGTCGGGATCGGGAAAATCGGTCACGGCGCTGTCGATCCTCCAGCTCCTGCCCTATCCGCTTGCGAGCCATCCGGCGGGATCGTCGATCCGGTTCGCCGGCCAGGAACTTGTCGGCGCGCCGGAAGCGGCGTTGCGCGCCGTCCGCGGCAATCGGATCGCGATGATCTTCCAGGAGCCGATGACCTCGCTGAACCCGCTCCATACGATCGAGAAGCAGATCGGAGAGGCGCTGGGCATCCACAAGGGGCTGGCAGGGCCAGCCGCGCGTGCGCGGACGATCGAGCTGCTGCGGCTCGTCGGCCTCGGCGCGCAGGCCGAAAGCCGGCTCGATGCCTACCCGCACCAGCTTTCCGGCGGCCAGCGCCAGCGCGTGATGATCGCCATGGCGCTCGCCAATGATCCCGACATCCTCATTGCCGACGAGCCGACCACGGCGGTCGACGTGACGATCCAGGCCCAGCTGCTGAAGCTGCTTCGCGAGCTGCAGGAACGGATCGGCATGGCGATCCTTTTCATCACGCATGATCTGGGCATCGTCCGCAAGCTTGCGCATCGTGTCTGCGTGATGAGCCGCGGCCGGATCGTCGAGCAGGGTGCGGTGGCGGATGTCTTCGACCGGCCGGCACACGAGTATACGCGGCACCTGCTCGCAGCCGAGCCGAAGGGGCGCCCGGCCGCCCGGCAGGCCGATGCGCCCGTCGTGGCGTCGGCAGGCGATGTGCGCGTCTGGTTCCCGATCCGATCGGGGCTAATGCGCCGCACGACCGGCCACGTGAAGGCTGTCGATGGCGTATCGATCGAGATCCGGGCCGGGCACACGCTGGGCGTGGTCGGCGAATCCGGATCCGGAAAGACCACGCTGGGCCTGGCACTGCTCCGGCTCGTCGGCGCAAAAGGCTCGATCGTTTTCGACGGGCGGGAGATCGGTTCGCTTGGCGGGCAAGCACTGCGAAACCTGAGACGGCAGATGCAGATCGTCTTCCAGGACCCGTACGGGTCCCTTAGCCCGCGCATGTCGGTGGCCGAGATCGTCGCGGAAGGGTTGAAGATCCATGGGATCGGCCGGAGCGATGCCGAGCGCGACGAGGTCGTGGTGCGGGCGCTGGAAGAGGTGCGCATCGATCCGGCGACGCGCCATCGCTATCCGCACGAGTTCTCGGGCGGTCAACGCCAGCGCGTGGCCATTGCCCGCGCCCTCGTGCTGAAGCCCAAGCTACTGGTGCTTGACGAGCCGACATCGGCGCTCGACATGTCGGTGCAGGCACAGATCGTCGATCTGCTCCGGGAGCTGCAGTCCCGGCATTCACTGGCCTATGTCTTCATCAGCCACGATCTGAAGGTCGTGCGCGCGCTGGCCGACGAGGTGCTTGTCCTCAAGGACGGGCGCGCGGTCGAACAGGGCCCGGCGGAACGCGTGTTCGACGCACCGCAGGCGGCCTATACGCGTGCACTCATGGCGGCAGCTTTCGCCCACGATGTCGTCGATTCCCACGAGGTCCGCCAGTGAAGCTTCTTTTCGTCTCGTCCACCGACCGTATCGAACCGTGGCGGCAGGCCTTTGCGCGCATCGCGCCGGATATCGAGCTTGTTGCGTGGCCGGACGTACCGGATCCGGACGCGATCGAATTTGCCGCCGTCTGGAAATATCCGCCGGGCGAGCTCAAGCGCTTTCGGAACCTGAAATTCGTCTCTTCGCTGGGTGCCGGCATCGATCATATTCTCGGCGACGCCGAGTTTCCGGCGGACATTCCGTTCGTCCGCCTGATCGATCCGACGCTGACGAGCGGCATGGTCGAGTACGCGCTCTGGGCAACGCTCCGCTATCACCGGCAGACACTGGAGTACGAGGCCTTGCAGCGCTCGGCACAATGGCGGCCGCTGCCGGCGCCCACGACGGCCGAGCGGCGGATCGGCATCGCCGGCATCGGTGCGATCGGCGGCGCGATTGCCCAGGCGCATGCGAGGCTCGGCTTCGACGTTGCCGGCTGGTCGCGCAGTGCACGAACGATCGAGGGCGTGCGCGCTTTTTCAGGGGCCGAGAGTTGGCTTCCCTTCCTCGCAAGGACCGATATCCTCATCTGCGTCCTGCCGTTGACGCCTTCGACACACGGAATACTCGATGGACGGGCTTTTGCCGCACTGCCGAAAGGCGCATATGTCGTCAACATTGCCCGCGGCGGTCATGTGGTGGACCGGGACCTGCTGGCAGCGCTCGACTGCGGCCATTTGGCACACGCAACACTTGACGTGACGACGCCCGAGCCGCTCCCGCCCGATCATCCGTTCTGGCGCCATCCGCAAGTCACGGTAACGCCCCATATTGCGAGCCTGACCGACCCCCGCACGGCGGCGCCCCAGGTCGTCGACAATATCCGCCGGTTTATTTCCGGCCGTCCGCTCTTGAACCGGGTTGACCGTGCGAACGGTTACTGAAATGGCCGCCCGGCTTGCCATTGTGCCAAGCCCGGAAGGCGGCTATACCCTCGTTCCAGCGAAATAAAACGCCCTTGTCCGATGTCTGAGGTCGAAGCCACACCGGAGCTGCCAAGTGAATTGCCGCCCCCCAAAAAGGCGGACAAGTCGAAGACGTTTGCCTTTGACCATGCGGTATTCCAGGTCAAGGGCGCGTATTTCGGCTTCGGCAAGGACGGCGATTCGGTCTGCCTCCATGTGCCGCTGGGCGACATCATGGCCGCCCTACCGATCGACGCGGTAAAGGTCCAGTTCCAGATCCCGAAGGACAGCGAGGACGCCAAGCTCCTCGACATCGCCGAGAAGTCGATGCGCTTCGTCAAGCGGATCCAGCCCGGCGATTCGATTCCGGCCGAGATTCTCGACGGCTCCGCCTCCTGGCGTGTCGAGCCGCACCACATCGCGCGCGCGAACGCCCGCATTTCCATGCAGATCATCAGCTGGATGTCGGGCAAGCCCGTGGAGATTCACGACACGTCCGAGCTTGAGACGCTGGCCAACAATCCCGACACCAAGAAGAAGATCCAGGAAGCCTTCGAGTTGCTCGCGGAAAAGCTGGGCCTCGGGCGGGCGAACAAGAACCAGATCGTCGAAATGATCGAGCAGCTTGCGCGCGAAACCTCGTATATCGAGGCGCTGCGCGAGCGCTTCCAGAAGATCCAGAAGATCTATTCCGGCTTCAACGTGTTGTTCGCGGCCTACAAGCGCGAACGCGGCGTGCAGGACGAGATCGGGCGGATCCGCATCCTGATGAAGAAGCCGGTCGAGGACATTTCCGGCATCTTCCTGCAGATCGATGCCAACACGGGCGAGGTCTTCAACGCGCTCAAGCGCCTGCGCGAGACGATCAGCTACATCCGCAACAAGCGCGACGAGCTGCACCAGCGCTTCATGCTCTGGGACGAGATCCTTGTCGCATGGGAAGGCGTTGCGCTGGAGCGGGACGGGCGGATGGACAAGCTCGTGCGCATCACATATCGCTTCATCGCGCGCCATTTCCCGCAAGACTCCGAATGGAGCCTGACACGCTGAGCCGCTAGAGCGGCTTCAGCGACAGGATGTACTGGACGACATCCGACCTTTCTTTCGGCCACAGCCTGTAGGTCGGCATGGGCAGATGCAGATCGGCCATGAAGTTCGTCAGATACATGTAATCGCGCCCGGGCCGCCCGGCGATCTGCCGGAACTCCGGCGCGGTTCGGCCCGATCCATGGCACCCGGCGCACCACTGCGAGGCGATTTCCGCGCCGCTTGAGATGGCCGGATCCGGCGGCGGCGGGCCGCGGTCAGGCGCCGTGCACGCGCCTGCCAGTACGAGTGCCGCCGCCAGGACGACAGGCAAGAAGGATCTAAGCGGCATAACGGCGCGACAGGAGCGCAAAGGCGGAGCGCACGGTCTGCAGCATGGCGCCTTCGGGCCGCCCCGGCCGCGCCCACGGGCTCCAGGCCAGAAGGTCGATGTGCGCCCATTTCACCCCGGCCGGGACGAACGCCTGGAGAAAGAGGGCCGCGATCGAAGCCCCGGCGAACGGGCTGTCGGATACGTTGTTGAGATCGGCCACCTTGCTGTCAATGCGCGGCCGGTAGGCCTGCCAGAGCGGCATCAGCCACATCGGATCGTTCTGCTCGAGCCCGGTCGTCAGCAGGTCGCGGGCAAGCGTATCGTCATTGCAGAACAGCGCCGGAAGATCGGGTCCGAGCGCCACGCGGGCAGCACCCGTCAGCGTGGCAAAATCGACCATGAGCTCGGGCCTTTCCTCTCCCGCACGCGCGAATGCGTCGGCAAGTATGAGGCGGCCTTCGGCATCCGTGTGGCCGATCTCGACGGTGAGGCCCGCCTTGGAGCGGATCACGTCGAGCGGGCGCACGGAGTTTCCGGAGACACTGTTTTCCACGGCCGGGACAAGAACCTGGAGACGGACCTTCAGCTTCGCCTGGACGACCAGACGCGCGAGCGCAAGCGCATGGGCAGCGCCGCCCATGTCCTTCTTCATCAGCTTCATCCCGGCGTCCGGCTTGATGCCAAGGCCGCCGGTGTCGAAACACACGCCCTTTCCGACGATCGTCACGCGCGGGTGGCGCGCGTCCCCCCAGTTGAGTTCGATGAGACGGGGCTCGCGGGCGGCTGCACGGCCGACGGCATGGATGAGGTTGTACCCCTGTGCGCGCAGCGCCTCGCCGACCGTGACCTTGGCCTGCATGCCGAGCTCGCGCGCCATCGCTCTCGCCGCATCGGCCAGTTCCCCGGGCCCCATGTCCTCGGCTGGCGTATTGATGAGGTCGCGCGCAAACGCGTCCGCTTCGATCAGCGCCGTCGCCGCCGCCCGGTCCGCGCGCGCCGGCCAGACAAGCTGCGCCGGCGCCCGGGCGGCCTTGCGATAGCGATCGAAAACATAGCTGCCGATTCCCCAGGCGACGGCGATCCGCGTGGCAAGCTGCGGATCCTGCGGTTCAGGATCAAGCCGATAGCTTCCGGCCGGAAGGCGCATCGGCAGGCCGGCCCACGACCAGAAAAGTCCGCCAGCGCCGTCCGGAGATTCCTGCGCCGGCACGCCGACAACCACCCTGTCGATACCGCCCGCGCGGGCCGGCAGGGCCAGAAACTCGCCGCTTCCGGCCTTGAAGCCGCTCTGCTCTGCGTATCTGCGCTGGGCAGCCGAGGCAGATTTGAGGAACTGCGGCAGCTCGGCACGCGTGATCGCCGCCAGCCGGATTGTCGAGGCAAGCTTCTTCGGGCGGAATGGGAGACGGTCGGACATTCGGAGGAATTCCTCGAAAAGCGACTCGGAAAGTCGCGATGCAGCCCCTTGAAGCTTGCCCGAACCGCGGCGGACTGGAAAGCTGGGCGTTGTCGTACGTGCGGAGAGTGGGATGCCCGATATCGTCGTCTATCTTGGCAACAAGTCGTATTCCTCGTGGTCGCTGCGTGGCTGGCTTGCATGCAAGCTGACCGGTCTGCCGTTTCGCGAGGAGGTCCACCCGATGGACACGCCGGAATGGAAGCCCTGGATCCTGGCTCGCAGTCCGTCCGGCAAGGTTCCCTGTGTCCTGATCGACGGCGCGCCGCTGTGGGAGTCGCTGGCGATCGGCGAACATCTAGCGGAGCTGAATCCGCAGGCCTTCTGGCCCGGCGCGGCGGCGGCGCGCGCGCATGCGCGTTCGATCGCGGCCGAAATGCATGCCGGCTTTTCCGAGATGCGCAAGGCGATGTGGATGAATGTCCGCCGCACCTTCCCCGGCAAGGGGCGGACACCGGGCGCGTTGGCCGACATCGCACGGATCGAGGCGCTATGGGACGACACACGCCGCCGGTTCGGCGCTGGCGGTCCGTTCCTGTTCGGCGAGAGATTCGGCTTTGCCGACGCGATGTATGCACCCGTGGTCGCCCGCTTCCGGACCTGGCAGCCGGAAATTTCCGCCGGATCGCAGGCTTATGTCGACGCGGTGTGGAACCATCCGTTCATGGCCCAGTGGGTAAAGGATGCCATGGCCGAGCCTTGGACCCTTGCGAAGTACGATACGCCGCCGCTCTAGGAAGCCGGCCCCTTCCCATGCCAGAGTCCGGCCGGGAGACTGCAAACGTGATCCTGCCATCCGCCAATTCCCCGATCAGGCATGAATTCGAAGCCGGTCTTGCAAATGGCGGCGTGCGGATCGCCGTTCGTGCGCGCGCGGACCGCAGGTTCGCGCCGCTGGCCGTTGCCTCGTTTCTCGCCATGGCGGCGGCGCTGTTCCTCGCGGCCTATTCTCCGCTTGCACCCACATGGGTCGACGCCGCACTCCTCGCCGCGGGCGGTGCAGGCCTGTTCGGCTGGGCCCGCAGACGCGGCGAATCGGTGCTGGTCTTCGATCGGGCAGGCATCCGGGACGGCCGCCTGCGGCGCCCGGCAATTCCGTGGTGGCAGATGGACCGGATCGAGACGGTCGTCGGCGCCGACGGGCATCCGGCGGGTCTTGTCGTCTGCCTTGCTGCCGGCGAAGGCGGCGGGCGATTCCTGCTTCCGTCGACGGCCGCGAACGGCCTGCCGGTCCCGTTCGAATATCTGGTCCTGCTGCTGCACCGGCGCGGTGCCCCGATCCGGCGCCCGGACAGCGCGTTCGACCCGTTCGAGTGCGAGATACGCTGGCTCGATCCGTCGTCGGCCGCCGATCTGCTCGTCGAGCGGATGGGCGGCCGGGCACGCCCGTTTGCCGGACACCAGCTTGATATCGCGGAAACGCGCGGCGATCGGGCCGGGCTGGACCATTGGCTTGCGGTCCTTGCGGCCCTTCACCTGCGCGCCGGGCAGATGGAATCGGCCGAAGACTAGCGGTCAGCGCAGCAGGCCGCTTTCGGTGTAGTAAAGCGCGGCACCGGGATGCAGTTGGAATCCCAGCCCTTCAACGGCCGTATCGGGCCGCAGGAACCGGCCGAAGACCGCGTTTGCATCGATGAGACGGCGGTTGTTCGGATGCCAGAGGGCGCGCGTGAGGCCGTAAACGACCTTGTCATCGACCTCTTCGCCCACGATCCAGACGATGCCGACCGACAGCGAGCCGGTCTCGCCGATGCCGCGATAGGCCCCGGCCGGGATCGAGGTTTCGGTCAGGAAAGGCTGCGTGGCGCGCAGGCGCTGCGCGTATGCCGACAGCGGGATCAGCGCGATCTCGTACTGTTCGGCCAGATCGGCGACGAGCTGGGAAGGCACGCCGGCGGTCATGAAGAACGCGTCGATCTTGCCCTGTTCAAGGGCCTCGGCGGCCTGCGCCGTCGTCATGTATTGCGCCCTAAAATCGCGCTCGCCCAGACCGCCCGCCTGCAGGGCGGCACGCGCCGCGATCGCCGTACCGGATTCGCGCTCGCCGAGCGCGATGCTCTTGCCGCGAAGTCCGCGGACATTCGTGATATTGGCCACCCGCCGGACGATCAGGTGCAGTGTCTCCGGGTAAAGGTTCGCGATCGCGCGAAGATTGCGCACGGCCTCGCGCTTGGCCCAGGGTCCGGTCCCATGGAACGCCCAGTAGGCGAGATCGGCCTTGCACAGCGCCGATTCGGTCTGCCGCCCCCCGACCAGGTCGATATTCGCCAGCGATCCGGCCGTGGTCTGGTTGACCGCGATCATGCCAGGCACGCCGCACGAGCCGCCCCGCGCGCAGTCGCGGGCGCCAGGCGGCGAGCTGACGACCTGACCGATCAGCGTGGCGACCTGGAACATGCTCGACTCGGTCGGGCCCGACGCGATGCGGAAAAAATTCGTTTCCTGGGCAAACGATGGGCGCACCAGTCCCCCGAACGCCGCAGCGCTTCCGAAGCCGGCCAGTACCTGTCGTCGACCAAGTCGTGCCATTGCGCACGCCGAAAAAGCGGACCTGATCCGTTTTAACGCGGGATCGATGGCCCGTCATCCGCCGAATCGGCATGGCCGCCCGGCGCAGGCCGGATCAGATCATTTTCTTCGGCAGCCAGAGCGCAAGTTCGGGAAAGAAGTACAGAAGCATGACCATTGCGCACATGAGCAGGAAGAATGGGAACGCGACCCATCCGATATAGGTGATCTGGTGGCCGGTCATGCCCTGAAGGACGAACAGGTTGAAACCGACCGGCGGCGTGATCTGGGCCATTTCAACGACGATCACGACGAAAATCCCGAACCAGACGAGGTCGAAGCCCGCCCGCTCGATCGTCGGCATGACGACGGCCATGGTCAGGACGACCATCGAGATGCCGTCGAGAAAACAGCCCAGAACCGCATAGAAGACCGTCAGGATCACGATCAGCATGCCGGGCCCGAGATCGAGCTGGTCGATCCACTCGGCAAGATGCCGCGGCAGGCCCGTGAAGCCCATCGCCAATGTCAGGAACGAGGCGCCCGCCAGAATCAGCGCGATCATGCACGAAAGGCGCGTGGCCCCCATCAGGCTTTCCCGGAACACCCGCCAGTTCATGTCGCCCTGAAGGATCGACACGGCAAGCGCGCCGGTCACGCCGACAGCCGCGGCTTCCGTGGCCGTCGCGATGCCGGCATAGATCGATCCCAGGACCATCACGATCAGCGCCACAGCCGGAATGAGGTGGCGCGCGGCGAACAGTTTCTCCACGAAGGTCATCTGCATGTCCGCCGGCGGAATCCGGTCGGCATTGAAGATCGACCAGCCGACCACCCACCCCATGAACAGGAGCGCAAGTCCGACCCCGGGAATGACGCCGGCGATGAACAGCTGGGCGATCGACGTGTTCGTTTGCACGCCGTAGACGATCATGATCAGCGACGGCGGGATGAGCAGCCCGAGCGTTCCGGAACCGGCGAGCGATCCCACGATCAGGCTTTCCGGATATCCGCGTTTGCGCAGTTCCGGTATCGACATCTTGCCGATCGTTGCGCATGTCGCGGCCGACGACCCGGAGATCGCCGCGAAGATCGTGCAGCCGATCACGTTCGTGTGCAGCAGCCGGCCCGGCAGCCGCTGCATCCATGGCGCAAGGCCCCGGAAGAGATCCTGCGAAAGGCGCGTGCGGAAAAGGATCTCGCCCATCCAGATGAACATGGGCAGCGCCGTCAGCGTCCAGGACGACGACGACCCCCAGATCGTCGTCACCATCGCCGGCCCGACCGGACGGTTCGTGAAAAGCTCCATCGCGATCCAGCCCGTGGCCAGCAGCGCGATCCCGATCCAGACACCGGAACCCAGTATCACGAACATCAATGCGATCAGCAGGCCGGCGATCTCGATACTCTGCATCGGTCCTGGCCCCTATTCGGTGTGCTGGAGTTCGGCCGACAGGTCGTTCTTGGCCGGATCGCGGCCGCGCACGACGTCGGCAAACTCGTCGACGAACGCGACGAAAAGGATCGTGATGCCGGCAGCCATGGCCGTCTGCGGGATCCAGAGGAGCGAGGCATCCATCGAATCCGAACGGGACTCGAACTCCCACGACCAATAGACCATGTCCCACGCGTACCAGGCGAAGAACGCGGTCACGACGTTCGCTGCCCCGAGACACCAGAACTCGAAAAGGCGACGGACCCGGCCCTCGAACCGCTGCAGGATGAGCGTGACGCGGATATGTTCGCCGCGCCTGAGGGTGCTTGCGAGGGCAAAGAAGGAAGATGCCGCCATCGCGTAACCGGCGTAGGCGTCCGTTCCGCGGACGTAGAAATCCGTGAGGCCGCCGGCGATCTGAAGGAGCGTCACGACAAGTATGGCGACCATCCCCGCGCCAGCCGCCCAGCCGCTGGCTTCGTAAAGACCATCAAGGAATCGCCGCATTGCCTGCACGCCCCCGTAAAAAGGCCGGGGCCGGTCCCGTCGTCCGGAACCGGCCCCCGTCACCTAGCAATAGCCGCGCCGCACTTCAGGCGCTGGCTTTATAGGCCGCGACGAGCGCCTGACCGTCGGCGCCGGCACGACCCAGCCAGTCCTTCGTCAGTTCCTCGCCCCAGCGCTGGAATCCGCCCTTCAGGGCGGCAGACGGCGCGGAGACGGTCATGCCGTTCTTCTTGAATTCGTCGAGATAGAAGTTGGCGAGACGCTCGGACTCGGCCCAGCCGCGCGCCTCGGCGACCTCTGCGGCCTTCGTCACTGCCGCGCGGGTTGCGTCGTCGAGCGAGGCCCAGGCACGCTGGTTCACCATCGTCATGTTCTTCGGCAGCCAGGCCTGCACGTCATAGAAGAACTTGATGTGCTCCCAGATCTTCGAATCGTAGCCCGTGGCACCCGACGAGATCATCGAGTTGACGCGGCCGGCGGCAAGCGCCTGCACGAGTTCCGCTGCCTGGATCGTCGTCACGCGCATGCCGGCAAGTTCGGCGAAGCGGCCGGCCGAGGCGCCGTAGGAACGGAACGAAAGCCCCTTGAGGTCGTCGGGCACGTTGAGCGCCTTCGGGCTGTAGAAGCCCTGCGGCGGCCAGGGAACGGCAAAGAGCTGGCGGACGCCGCGCGTCGAAAGGCGCTTCTCGAGATAGGGCTTCTGGGCCGTGGCAAGGCGCCGCGCTTCCTTGAACGACGTCGCCAGGAACGGCACGTTATCGGCACCGAAAATGGCGTCCTCGTTCTCCAGAACAACCATCAGCAGCTCGCCCATCTGCGCTTGGTTGGTCTGGACCGCGCGCATGATTTCCGGGACCTTGAAGAGCGAAGCGCCCGGATGGACAGTGATCTCGAGCTTGCCGGCCGTCGCGTCCTTCACGTCCTTGGCGAACTGGATCAGGTTGGCTGAGTGAAAATTAGCCGCCGGATAGCCAGCCGGAAGGTCCCATTTCCACTTCGCCTGCGCCGAAGCGGGGCGAACGATCGTTGCGGCCGCAAGGCCGGCAGCGGCGGCGCCAAACTGGCGGCGGGAGAGCTTCTTCATGCGCGGGATCCCCTGTTCGGAAAGAGTTAAATGGCAAGGCCCGGTACGTCCGGGTTTGTCCCGAAGGTTAGGCTGCCGCTCCGTAAAGCGTCAAGAAACCCCGACCGGCTCGCCTATTCGGCACGCCCGGAGGCGGCGCCGTCGATCAGGGTGCCGTTCGCAACCAGCCGGTCGATTTCCGCCGGTGCATAGCCGATTTCGGCAAGGACCGAGCGGCTGTCGGCGCCCACGCCGGGTGCATTGTGCCGGACCGGAAGGCGCTCGCCGTCGAAGCTGACGGGCAGGCCGGGAATGCGTACCCGCTTGCCGTCCGGCGCCGTCACTTCCACCAGTCCGTTGCTCGCGTTCAGGTGCGGGTCGTCGAGAAGCTCGACCGGACGGACAATCGGCGCAAAGGGGATGCCCAGCTTCTCGCAGCGCGCGACCAGTTCGGCCTTCGTGAATTTCCGCATCACGGCGGCAACCGTCGGAATGAGCCTGTCGCGCGCATCGAACCGCTGCCGGTTCGTCGCGAGCGATGTGTCCGCCCGCTCGGCCGCAAGGCCGAATTCGTCGCAGAACGGCCCCCACTGCGTGTCGCTGACCACGCCGACGAACAGCTGCTGCGCATCGGCCGTCTCGAAGATGTCGTAGATGCCCCATGCGCCCCGGCGGACCGGCATGGGCGGCGGGTCCTCACCGGTGACACAGTATTGCGCGATGTGCTGCGCCGACAGGAAGGCGCAGTTCTCGTAGAGAGCGGACTTCACGTAGCGTCCGCTTCCCGTGCGATGCCGTTCCTCGAGCGCGGCGAGAATGCCGATGACAGCGAACATCCCGCCCATGATGTCGTTGACCGAACTGCCGGCCCGCAGGGGCCGACCGGCCGGGCCGGTCATGTAGGCGAGCCCTGCCATCATTTGAACGACCTC
>JAEUKX010000027.1 GCA_016794025.1 Rhodospirillales bacterium
GTTCAAGTTCGAGGATCTCGGGCGGCTGGACCCCGGCGGCGTGCAGACGCTGCTGCGCGCGGTCGACAAGGGCAAGCTCGCCATCGCCATGAAGGGTGCGAACGAACAGGTGCGCGACCTGTTCTTCTCGAACATGTCCGAGCGCGCGGGCAAGATGCTGAAGGAAGAGATCGAGGCGCTGGGCCCCGTGCGCGCCAAGGACGTGGCCGAAGCACAGACCGCCATGGTCAACGTCGCCAAGGAACTCGCCGCGAAGGACGAGATCGTGCTCTCGAAGGGCGGCGGCGGCGGCGAGGACGACCTCATCTACTGAGCGCGTCCGTAGCACGCAAACCGAAACAGGTTACGTAACCTGTTTAAGCCGCTGATCTGCAAGGCAGGTAACAAGTATCGGCCTTTTGCGCGGATTGTATTTTTCCGCCCGGTCCGGCCGCGATTTCAAAGGCTTGAAATCGGCGACCGGAACCGGCTCCGGTAAATTGTCGATTCACGTTTCAAACAGCGCACGGACGTAGTGGAACGGCCGATGATGTGATTATAGGCCGCGTGAGGAATAAATACAACTAAAAGTACATATGTAGGAAAGCGCAAAAGTCGCGAATGCCCGGCATGCGCCGGGCATGACGGCTCATTCCCATTCGTCATGCCCGGACTTGTTCCGGGCATCCACGACTCCTCAGCCCTTCAGCACGAAGCCGTAACGCGCGAGGCTGGGGTCGGCCCCTTCCTTGACGTAGGCGGCTTTGACCGTGCTGACGGCGTCGGTTTCGAGCCCGGCCTTGGTCACGTCGTACTTGTACATCTTCGCGGAGTTCATGCCGAAGATCGCGGTCTTCACGGGGCCGTCGGCGGCGCCGAGCGGCGCATAGCCGTGCTTCTTCTGCATGTCCTCGGGAATCTCGAGGCGGCGCAGCGCCTCGATCTGCCATTGCGGCGCGCCCGTCCAGATCGCGTCCGTCCCCCAGATGACATGGTCGGCGCCCAGCCCCTTCACGAGCATGCCCATCATCGCGGCGCACAGGCGCGGCTCGACAACGGTGCTCTGCGCGAAGATCTGGCCGAGATCGCCATAGACGTTGGAAACGCCGTACTTTGCCGGGATCTCGGCAAGGTCGCTCACCCACTCGACGCGCCCCGTCTCCTCGAACTGCTTGAGGCCGGAACCTGCGTTGCTGCCCGAGCCCCAGCGGTAGGCCGAGTGGTAGATCACGAAATTGATCTGCGGCCAGTCCTTCGCCGCCTTGCCCACGTCGTCCACGCGCGCGAAGGGCGTGAGATGCGGGTACTGTACCTCGACCGACGGCGGGTAGAGCCCCTTGTGCACGCACACGATGTTGTGCCCGGCCTTGAGGATCTTCTCGTAGAAGGGATAGAGCAGCTTCTCGTCGTCCAGCCGCCACGGGTGGCGGGCAAGCTGCTTGTTGGTGTTGTCGCCGACCGTGTAGCCCTTCCACGAATCCGGCCTGTTGAGCGCGATATCCTCGTCCACGCGGTCCATCCAGCCCGGCGTGCCGGGCATGAAGATCGCGTGCGACAGGCAGCGCCGCGTGCCGGCCGCGGCGTTCACGCTGTCGCGGGCCTTTCGCTTCATCTCGTTCGTCAGGAACCAGTCGCGCGGATCTTCCGAGCCCGAACCGCTGATGAGCGCCACCTTCGTGTCGCTGTCGAGGAAGATCTCCTTGAACCAGTTCGGGTACTTGAGGTCGTCGAGCGTCTGCGGCTTGCCGGCGAGGCCGGGATTCCAGCCCGCCTGGCCGACCGCCTCGCGCGCGCGCACGAATCCCTGCAGGCGCGTGTCGTCGCGCAGGAAGTGCGTGTGCACGTCCATGACGAACTGGCCCGCCAGCCCCTGCGCGCGCTGCTGGGCGAGCTCGACGCTGGCCGCTTCGGCCGGGGTGGCCCCGTAAAGCGGCCCGTACACCTCGTTCATCGCGACGAATGCGGCGGCCATGCCGGCCGAGGTCTTGAAGAACTGGCGGCGCGACATCCCGTTCCGGGCCCCCAGCTCGTCGCCCAGCGCCTCGAGCCGCGCCTGCACCTTCGCCTGCCGCTCGGTCTGCGGGATGGGCATGAACTCGTCCGACGAGATCACCTGCGTGGGGATGGGTGTGCGGGGCACGCCCGTCTCGGCGGGCGCAAGCTGCGACATTTCCCGGTCGGACAGCAGGCTCATCTGGGGCTCCCTTCGGGTTTCCGGCGGTTTGTTGCGGCATTCGCCGCGCTTGCCTAGAATCTGCGGCGTGCGGATTTGCCGGTCAATTCGGCTTCGGTAACAGGAAGGGCGGACCCACGTGCCAGGCCTCGAACGCAAGGTGCGGCTCCCCGACGGAACGCAAGTGTCCGCCTTCGGCGTGGGAACCTGGCGCATGGGCGAGCGCAAGGGCGGCCGGCCCGCGGAAGTCGCTTCGCTGAAGGCGGCTCTCGACCTCGGCGTGCGCCTGATCGACACGGCCGAGATGTACGGGGAGGGGGAGGCGGAGGCGATCGTCGGCGAAGCCATCGCGGGCCGCCGCCAGGACGTGTTCCTCGTCTCGAAGGTCTATCCGCACAATGCCAGCAAGGCCGGGGTCGTGGCGGCGTGCGAACGCTCGCTCAAGCGGCTGGGCACGGAACGCATCGATCTCTACCTGCTGCACTGGCGCGGAAGCCATCCTCTTGCCGACACGGTCGCGGGGTTCGAGAAACTGAAGGCAGCCGGCAAGATCGGGGCGTGGGGCGTGAGTAACCTCGACGTCGAGGATTTGGAGGAATTGGCTGCCGTCCCCGGCGGCAAGGCGTGCGCCGCCAACCAGGTGCTCTACAACCTGTCGCGCCGGGGCATCGAAGGCGGGCTGCTGCAATGGTGCCGCAAGCGCGGCGTGCCGATCATGGCCTATTCGCCGCTCGAACAGGCGCGCATCCCGACCGCGCCTGGCCTGGGTGCCGTCGCGCGCCGGCACGGCGCAACCGCGGCCCAGATCATGCTTGCATGGGTCGCGCGCCATCCCGACGCGATGGTGATCCCGAAATCCACGCGGGTCGAGCACCTGAAGGAAAACATCGCCGCGATGGAGATCGCGCTGACGGCCGAGGATCTGGCCGATCTCGACCGCGCGTTCCCGCCGCCCAAGGGGCGCCAGGCGCTGGAGATGCTCTAGGCGGGTGTCGCCCGCCCGCGCGCGTCAGGCGTGCGCGGGCTGGGCCTCGCGGGCAAGCTCGCGCGTGCGGGCCTGCAGCTTCGTGAGCGCGCGCTCCTCGAGCTGGCGGACGCGCTCTCGGCTCACGCCGAAACGCTTCGACAGGTCTTCCAGCGTCTCGGGCTCCTCGCGCAGGTTGCGCGCGCGCACGATCTCCTGCTCGCGCGGGTCGAGCGTGGCGAGCGCGCGGTCGACAAGGCCGCGCTGCCAGCGCCGCTCGTCGTCCTCGGCCACACGGCCCTCGACGTCGGCCTCTGGATCGGCGATCTCGGCAGCCATCGTTTCGCCCTCGCCGGTGCGCACGGGCGCATCGATGGGGACGATCGCGCCGCGCGCGGCGACCTCGATCTCGATGACGTCCTTCTCGCCCAGGTGCGTAGCCTTGGCGATCTTGGTGACGTCGGCCTGCGTCAGCCGGCCGTCGCCCTCGATGCCGAGCTTGCGCTTGACCGAGTTGAGCGAGAACAGCAGCTTCTTGCGGGCGACCGCCGTGCCGATCGTGACCATCGACCACGAGTTCAGCACGAACTCCTGGATCGCGGCCTTGATCCACCACATCGCATAGGTCGACAGCCGCACGCCGCGTTCGGGATCGAAGCGCTTGACGGCGTGCATCAGGCCGATGTTGCCTTCGGCGATCAGGTCGGGCATCGGCAGGCCGTAGCCGCGATACTTCCACGCCATCTTGACGACAAGGCGCAGGTGGCTGGTCACGAGGCGGTGCGCGGCATCGACGTCCTGACGGTCGCGCCAGGCACGGCCCAGTTCGCGCTCCTCCTCGAGGGAGAGCATGGGGAAGCGCTGGATCTCGGCCAGATAACGGCCCAGTTCCGCGCGGACGGAATTGCGGGGGATTGCGACGGCCTGGACTTCGGCCGGAGTGGCTGCGTACGACATGGATCACCCTCCTTGAGGCTTGATCGTCGACTTCGGACCCCATCTGGGCATCCGAACGAGACTAAAATAAGGCTTGGGCGTGCGTTAATCAAGGTTAAGAAAGTAGGGTTTTTGGTGTTTGGATACCGCATTCCTTTAACCTAAGCTGTTGAAAAAGATGACCTCTGACGTGACCGCAAACGACCCCCTGCCAACATTGCATGGCTTGCTGATCCGCCCGGCGCTGGACCGGGATTCGGCCGCCGCCGCCGCCCTCGTCGCGCGGATCTGGTCGGACTATCCCGGTTGCGTCTTCGACGCCGACGAGGAGGACGATCTGCGGGCCATTGCCAGCCACTACGCCGCGAAAGGCGGCGCCTTCTGGGTGGTCGAGGACGGGCAGGGCCAGCTTGTCGCGACGGTTGCCATCGCCCCGACGCCCGTGGCGACGGGCATGGTGCTGCACAGGCTCTATGTCGAGCGTGCGGCGCGCCGGCAGGGGCTGGCATCGCGGCTGCTCGAATTTGCCGAAGGGGCCGCGCGCCGTCGCGGGGCAGGGTTCGTCGAGCTCTGGAGCGATACGCGCTTTACCGAGGCGCACGCTTTCTATGCGCGCCACGGATACGTGCAGATGCCGGGCGAGCGCGCGCTGCGCGACGCCTCGGACAGCTACGAGTTCCATTTCCGCAAACGGCTCTAGCGGCTCACGCGCCGCGGTCGAGCGATTCCCAGGCCTGCTTCTTGCGGTAGATCGTCGACGGGCTGATCTCGAGGAACGCCGCCGCGCGCGGGATGTTGCCGTCGCACGACGCGATGGCCGCCTCGATGATCTCGCGTTCGGAGATCCACAGCGGCCGGATCTTCGGCTTTCCCTCGCCCGGTGCCGGCGCCGGCTCGGCAGGCGCCGCCGAGGGCTTGACGATCGATGGCATGCCGGCACCGCGCGTCGCCTCGGCGACATGGCGCGGCAGCATGTCGAGGCGCACCATCTCGCCCTCGTGCAGCACGACGACCGAGCGCATGACGTTCTCGATCTCGCGCACGTTGCCGGGCCACGGATAGGTGCGCAGCGCGTATTCGGCCTCGGCCTCGATGTCGCGGAATGCCTTGCCCTCGTCCTTCGCGAAGCGCTGCAGCGCGTGGCGCGCCAGCAGCACGGCGTCGTCCTCGCGTTCGCGCACGGGCGGGAGCTGCACGGGGATCACGTGCAGGCGGAAGAAAAGATCCTCGCGCAGGCGGCCGGCCTTCAGCTCGTGGCGGGCCTCGCGCGTCGAGGAGCAAACGATGCGCACGTCGACGGCTTCGCCCGGCCCGCCGCCCATCGGCTCGACGACGCCCGTCTCCATGAAGCGCAGCAGCTTCGACTGGAGGCCCGCGTCCATGTCGCCGATCTCCTCGATGAAGATCGTGCCGCCGTTGGCGCGCACGAGCGCGCCCTTCTTGTCCTCGCTCGCACCGGGGAACGCACCCTTGCGGTGGCCGAACAGCTCGCTCTCGATCGACTCGCGCGGCAGTGCGGCGCACGAGACCGCGACGAACGGTCCGGCCGCGCGCGGCGAACGGCGGTGGATGGCGTCGGCGCACACTTCCTTGCCGGTGCCGCTTTCGCCGCTGACATAGATCGGCGCCTGGCTGGGGGCCGCGCTGTCGACGATGCGGTAGACCCGCTGCATGGCGAGCGAGGCGCCCACGAACCCGAAATAGCGGTTGCGGCCGAACTCGGACTCGTACGTGTCGACCGCCGCGCGCAGGCGGCGGCGCTCCATGGCGTTGCGCATCGTCACGAGCAGCCGGTCGCGCGCGAACGGCTTGACGATGAAATCGAATGCGCCTTCTCGCATCGCCTCGACCGCGACGGCGAGCGTGCCCGTTGCGGTCACGACGAGCGTCTCGACCGGCAGGCCCTGGCGGCGGATCTCCTTCAGGATCGACAGCCCGTTGCCGTCGGGCAGGTTCAGGTCGAGAACGACCGCGTCGAACCGCTCCGAACCCAGCAGTCCCAGCGCCACGGCCACGGTACCGGCGAGCTTCACGCGGTAGTCGGCCGAGCGGAGATACTCTTCATAGAGCGCCGCCGTTGCCTCGGAATCCTCGACGACCAGGATCGCGGGCGATGTCTGGGCGGCCGCCTTGATCTCGCTGGCGGTGGGCAGGTCATCGGTCATCTCGCGGAAGTATGTCCGCCCGGCCCTTGCCGATGCAAGGGGTTAACGCCGACGCGGAAATTTCACAAAGGGCTTCCCTTGGCCCATGCCGCCGACTATGGTCTGCCCCAACAGAGATGCGTGGCGCGTTACCGGAAGGCACCGCCGCAGCATCCGTCCGGCAGGAACAGGTTCAGGTCCAAGACGAGGTTTCGCGAGGCCGCGCGGGTGGAGTATTTCCTACAACAGCTGATCAACGGCCTTACGCTGGGTGCGATCTACGGTTTGATCGCGATCGGTTACACGATGGTCTACGGGATCATCGGCATGATCAACTTCGCCCACGGCGAAGTTTACATGATCGGCGCGTTCATCTCGGTCATTGTCTTCACGCTGATGGGCCCGTTCGGCTTCGCGAGCCCGGTGCTCGCCATCGTCCTCGTGCTGATCGCGGCCCTAATCTTCACCTCGGTCTATGGCTGGACGATCGAGCGCATCGCCTACCGGCCGCTGCGCGGCTCGTTCCGGCTGGCGCCGCTGATCTCGGCCATCGGCATGTCGATCTTCCTGCAGAACTACGTCCACATGCTGCAGGGCGCCAAGATGAAGCCGGTGCAGCCGGTCGTGCGCGGCGGCTTCAAGCTTGCCGAGGATAACGGCTTCGTCGTCCAGATCACCTACCTGCAGATCGGCATCATCGTGGCGACCGTCGTGCTGATGGCCGCGTTCACGATGCTGATCCAGCGAACCGCGCTTGGCCGCTCGCAGCGCGCGTGCGAACAGGACCGCAAGATGGCCGCCCTGCTGGGCGTCAATATCGACCGGACCATCTCGCTGACGTTCGTCATGGGGGCGGCACTTGCCGCCGTCGCGGGCGTCATCTTCACGCTCTATTACGGCGCGGTCGACTTCTTCATCGGCTTTCTCGCCGGCCTCAAGGCGTTCACCGCCGCGGTGCTTGGCGGCATCGGCTCGCTGCCCGGCGCCATGCTCGGCGGCGTGCTGATTGGCCTCATCGAGGCGTTCTGGTCGGCGCATTTCCCGATCGCCTACAAGGATGTCGCGGTGTTCGGCATCCTCGTCGTGGTGCTCATCTTCCGCCCGACCGGCCTGCTGGGCCGCCCGGACATCGAGAAGGTCTGAGGCATGGGCGGCGAACGCCTCTCGACGGCATTGCGCGAGGCACTCGCCTCGGCCTTCGTCGCATTCCTGCTGGCGCTGCCGCTCGTCGGCTTCCGCCTTTCCGAGACGCAGCAGGGCATCGGCATCGTGACGCGCTTCGACTGGGTGGCGTGGGGCGTGGCCTGCGTCTTCGCGGGGCGTCTGCTGATGGCCTATTGGCGCGGTTCGCGCGCCGACATCCTCGGCCACCTGCCCGCAATGCCCGCATTGCCGGCCGTCAGCGGCAAGGCCTTCGTCGCGATCTTCCTGATTTTCGCCGTCGCGATGCCCTTCCTGCCGTTCTCCGACAGGTATCTGGTCGAGATCGCCATCACGGTGCTGATCTACGTGATGCTGGGATGGGGCCTCAACATCGTCGTCGGTCTCGCCGGCCTTCTCGATCTGGGCTACGTCGCGTTCTATGCGGTGGGCGCCTACACCTACGCGCTTCTCGCCGTCAATTTCGAGCTGTCGTTCTGGCTGTGCCTGCCGCTGGCGGGGTTGCTCGCGGCGCTGTTCGGCATCCTCCTCGGCTTTCCGGTGCTGCGGCTGCGCGGCGACTACCTCGCGATCGTCACGCTGGGCTTCGGCGAGATGATCCGCGTCGTGCTGCTGAACTGGAAGGATTTCTCGGGCGGTCCCAACGGCATCACCTCGATCCCGCGGCCGAGCTTCTTCGGCCTCGATTTCGCGCGCGAGGCCGAGGAGGGGCAGACGACCTTCTCCGCCTTCTTCGGGCTCGAATACAGCCCGATGCACCGCATCGTGTTCCTCTACTACCTGATCCTCGTCCTGGCGCTGGTGACGAACTTCTTCACGCTGCGCATGCGCAGGCTGCCGGTGGGCCGCGCGTGGGAAGCGCTGCGCGAGGACGAGATCGCGTGCCGCGCGCTCGGCATCAATCCGACGAACGTGAAACTTTCCGCCTTCGCGCTCGGCGCGATGTTCGGCGGCTTCGCCGGCGCCTTCTTCGCCACGCGCCAGGGCTTCATCAGCCCCGAGAGCTTCTCCTTCATCGAGAGCGCGGTGATCCTGGCGATCGTCGTGCTCGGCGGCATGGGCAGCCAGATCGGCGTCGTCATCGCGGCCGCCTTCCTGATCCTCGTGCCGGAAATGCTGCGCGACTTCTCGCAGTACCGGATGGTGATGTTCGGCGCGGCGATGGTGCTCATCATGCTGTGGCGCCCGCAGGGGCTTGTCGCCCACCGCAAGCCGAGCGCGCGGCTCGAGGCGGGCGCATGACGCCGCTCCTGACGGTCGATCACCTGACGATCCGCTTCGGCGGCCTTGTGGCGGTCGACGACGTGAGCTTCACCGCCGGCGACCGGCGCATCACCGCCATCATTGGTCCCAACGGCGCCGGCAAGACGACGGTCTTCAACTGCCTGACGGGCTTCTACAAGCCCGACGTGGGTCGCATGCGTGTCGCCAAGGACGGGCAGGAATGGCTGCTCGAACGCATGGAAGGCTTCCGCATCGCCAGCCAGGCCGGCGTGGCGCGGACCTTCCAGAACATCCGCCTGTTCCCGAAGATGTCGGTGCTCGAGAACCTGCTTGTCGCGCAGCACAACGAACTGCAGCGGGCGTCGAAGTTTTCGCTGGCGGGCCTGTTCGGGCTGGCGGGGTTCCGCGCGGCCGAGCGCGCCGCCATCGAGCGCGCGCGCCACTGGCTCGACCGCGTGGGTCTGATCGCGGTGGCGAACGACGAAGCCGGCAGCCTGCCCTACGGTGCGCAGCGCCGCCTCGAGATCGCGCGCGCGATGTGCACGGGCCCGCGCCTGCTCTGCCTCGACGAGCCGGCGGCCGGCCTCAATCCGGCGGAATCCGCCACGCTGGCCGCGCTGGTGCGCCGCATCCGCGACGAGGACGGCATCGCCGTGCTGCTGATCGAGCACGACATGAGCGTGGTCATGGAAATCTCCGACCGCATCGTGGTGCTCGACCATGGCCGCAAGATCGCCGAGGGCACGCCGGCCGAGGTGCGCGACGATCCCGAGGTCATCCGCGCCTATCTGGGTGCGGCCGAAGACGAGGTCGCGAACTGATGGCCGCCACGCCGCTCCTTTCGGTGCAGAACGTCAAGGCAAACTACGGCCCGGTCGAGGCGCTGCGCGGCGTCTCGCTCGACGTCTTTCCGGGCGAGATCGTGGCGCTGATCGGCGCCAACGGTGCCGGCAAATCGACGCTGCTGATGACCATCTGCGGCGATCCGCGCGCCAGCGCCGGCCGTGTCGTCTACGACGGGACCGACATCACCAACCGGCCGCTGCACGAGATGGTGCGCCTGGGCATCGCGCAGTCGCCCGAGGGGCGCCGCATCTTCCCGCGCATGACGGTGTTCGAGAACCTGCAGATGGGCGCCTTTGCGGGCGACCCGGCGAATTTCGAGGCGGATGTCGAGCGCGTTTTCCGCCTGTTCCCGCGGCTGGCCGAGCGGCGCGAGCAGCGCGCCGGGACGATGTCGGGCGGCGAACAGCAGATGCTGGCGATCGGCCGCGCGCTGATGAGCCGGCCGCGCCTGCTGCTCCTCGACGAGCCGTCGCTCGGGCTGGCACCCCTGCTGGTGGCGCAAATTTTCGCTACTATCAAGGAGATCAACCGCGGGGAGGGCGTGACGGTTTTGCTCGTCGAGCAAAACGCCTATCATGCGTTGCGTCTGGCCCATCGCGGCTACGTGCTGGTGAACGGGTCGATCCGCATGAGCGGCCCCGGCGCGGAGCTGCTGGCGAACCCGGACATCCAGAAGGCCTATCTGGCCGGCGGCCATCACTGAGCGCGGCAAGGAGAAGCGGGACTTGACCGGAGAAGACATCGCCGAATTCGTCGTCATGACGGTGGTGCTGTTCGGCGGCGCGGGCTTCCTCATGGGCCAGGCGCTGGCGCAGACATGGCGGCCGGGCTGGCAGCTCGTGCCGTATTCGCTGTTGATGGCCGCGGCCAACCGCATCCTCGCCTACGCGCTATTTTCGGGCGACCTTGCGGCGATGGGGCCGCTCGTGCTCGACTTCGCCGTGGTCGCAGGCCTTGCGGCCTTCGCCTACCGCATCACCCAGGCGCGCACGATGGCGCGCCAGTATCCGTGGCTCTACGAGCAGGATGGACTTTTCGGCTGGCGGGAGCGTTCTGCTTCCGGCAGCCTGCCGGCAGCCGGGTCCCAGGACCGGCATGGGCCGTGACGAGGACTTGGGAGTTCCACTCAACAGGGAGAACTGCATATGTCGATGAAGCGTAGAGACCTTATCAAGGCCGGTGCCGGCGCCGCGGTGTTCGCGGTTTCGGTGCCCTCGATCGTGCGCGCCCAGGCGGGTGCCCTGACCATCGGCTGCGCCGGCCCGATCACGGGCCCGAACGCCGCTTTCGGCGAGCAGCTGAAGCGCGGGTTCGACATGGCGATCGCCGACATCAACGCGGCGGGCGGCGTGCTCGGCAAGAAGCTTGCGGGCGTGATCGAGGACGACGCGTCGGATCCGAACACGGCGCGCGCGGCGGCCAACAAGCTCGCCGGCCGCAAGGTGCCGTTCGTGCTCGGCCACTTCAACTCGTCCTGCTCGATCCCGGCCTCGGAAGTCTATGCCGAGGAAGGCATCCTGCAGATCACGCCGGCCTCGACGAACCCGCGCCTGACCGATCGCGGCGCCAAGTTCGCGAACGTGTTCCGCACCTGCGGGCGCGACGACCAGCAGGGCGCCATCGCCGGTGCCTATCTGGCCGACAAGTTCAAGGGCAAGGCCATCGCCGTCATCCACGACAAGACGACCTACGGCCAGGGCCTCGCGGACGAGACCAAGAAGGCGATGAACGCCAAGGGCCTCAAGGAAGCGCTCTATGACGGCGTCAGCGTCGGCGACAAGGACTTCACCGCGCTCATCACGCGCATGAAGTCGCAGAACGTCGCGGCGATCTACTTCGGCGGCCTGCACACCGAGGCGGCCCTTCTCGTGCGCCAGGCGCGCGAACAGGGCCTCGGCGCGCAGCTCGTCTCGGGCGACGGCATCGTGTCGGCCGAGTTCGCGACGATCGCCGGCAAGGCTTCGGACGGCGTGATCATGACCTTCGACAGCGACCCCCGCAAGTCGCCGGGCGCCAAGCAGGTCGTCGAGAAGTTCATGAAGCAGGGCTACGATCCGGAAGGCTACACGCTGCTGTCGTACGCGGGCGTGCAGGTCTTCGCGCAGGCCGCGAACAATGCCAAGTCCACAGGCGTCAAGGCGCTTGCCGCCGCCATGCACGGCAAGTCGTTCAACACCGTGATCGGCACGCTGACCTACGACAAGAAGGGCGACCTCACGAAGCCCAACTACGTCTTCTACGTCTGGAAGGACGGCAAGTACGCCCAGATGTAACCGGCGTCGATCGGGAAACCGGTCGGAAAGGGCCGCCTTCGGGCGGCCCTTTTTTTTGGCGGCCTTGCGCGCCCCGGCGGAGCGGAAATGAGGTAACGGCGGGTGGACCCGCCTTGACAATGCCGGACGCCGACTATGACAATCGTGTGACATACGTCCCGCTCCGTCCTTCCGCGGTCCGATGCGGATTGTTCACGGATCGGCAAAGAAACGGTCCAAGACCGTCGCATATGAAAGTCGGCTCGACCGACACAAAAGGGGGAGAAGTCGCAATGAGGCCGTCCAAGATTCTGTCCGCGGTCCTGCTTGCCGGCACGATGCTGGTGGGCTCTGCTGCGGCAAGTTACGCCGAGGAAGTCGTCGTCAAGCTGTGGGCGCGCGCCGACCGCTCGGGCCCGCTGCGCGCGGGCAACATCGTGGCCGCCGCCGACACGCTCAACATGGCGCTGAAGGCCGCGGGCTCCGACAAGACCGTGAAGGTCGAGGTCTTCGAGGGCCCGGCCACCGGCTACGATGCCGACGCGCTCGACATCCTCAAGGCCTTCGCCGTCAATCGCGGGCCGGATGTCTATGTCGCCGCGCACGAATGGGTCGGCGAGTTCGCGAAGTCGGGCTACGCGATGGACCTCGAGGCCTTCGTCAAGAAGAACGCCTGGGCGTTCGGCGATGTCGTGCCGGTCCTTTGGGAATCGACGAAGTACAACGGCAAGATCCACGCGATCCCGCAGGATTCCGAGATCCGCATGTTCTTCTACAACAAGGACATGCTGCGCAAGATCGGCAAGAGCGAGGCCTTCGTCGACGGCCTGCCCGGCATGGTCGATCGCGGCGAGTTCACGATGCAGGACCTGTCCAACCTCGCCAAGGAGGTGGTCGACAAGGGTGCGGCGTCGATCGGCATGGTCCACCGGCCCAATGCCGGCCCGGACTATCTGATGACCTTCGCCGCCTTCGGCGCCAAGTGGATCGACGAGAAGACCGGCCAGCTCCTGCTGCCCAAGGCCGAGCTTCGCAAGGGTCTCGAGTGGTTCGCGTGGAACGCCGCCAACGGCGTGACGCCGAAGAACAACACGGCGATGAACTGGGACGAGATCCAGGGCGCCTTCAAGACCGAGAAGGCCTTCATCTATCACCAGGGCGTCTGGGCCGTCGGCGAGTGGATGCTGGGCGATGCCAAGGGCGCCACTTGGCCCAAGGATCAGGCGGGCTACTTCAAGAAGATCGGCTGGCTGCATGCGCCGGCGGCGGTCAAGGGCGGACAGCCTGCGAACCTGTCGCACCCGATCGTCTACGTCGTCAATCCGAAGTCGAAGAACGCCGAGCTTGCTGCCACGCTCGTCGCCTACGCCTCGCTGCCGCACTTCAACACGCAGCATGCCGTGACGACGGCGCATACCGGCATCCTCAACGGCCAGCGCAGCATCCCGTCCTACGAGAATGCCTGGTACCTCGCCGCGGCGACGCCGATGCTCGCGCGATCGACCTTCATTCCGAACCATCCGGAATTCGGTCGCTACAACGGCATCCTGTTCAAGGCGCTTCAGGGCGTCGAGACGGGACGGCTGACGCCGGCGAAGGCCATCGAGTTCCTCGAGGACGAGATGACCAACGAGCTGAAGGGCGCGGTCAAGGTCGTCGACAAGCTCGGCTGATCTGTCGCCTGCGGTCACGACCGTGCATCCGTCGAGCGCGAGACTGAGGCAGGGCGTCGACCGGGTCCTTTTCCTGGGCCCGGCGACGCTCCTGCTTTTCGCGTTCTTCGTGCTGCCGGTCGTGGTCGACATCGCCATCGCCTTCACCGACATGAGCCGGAACCTCAAGGTTTCCGGCTTCACGACCGAGCATTTCCAGCGGATGTTCGGTGGCGATTCGAGGCTTGCGAGCGTCATGCTCGTCACGCTGTTCTACGTGCTGGGCACGCTCTCGATCTTCAACGTCACCTACGGGCTTCTGCTGGCCCTGATGACGACGGCACTGCCCGACCGGATGGGCGCCTTCTTCCGTGCCATCTGGTTCCTGCCGCGGATGAGCCCTTCGGTGGTCTATGCGCTGCTGTGGTCGTGGGTGGTGGCGCCCACGGATTACGGCCTGCTCAACCAGGCCGTCGGCCTGTTCGGCATTCCGCCGCTCGATCCGAAAAGCTCGACGCCGATGCTCGTCGTCATCCTGTCGAACGGGTTCATCGGCGCGTCCTTCGGCATGATCATCTTCACGAGCGCCATCCGGTCGATCCCGCAGCACCTGTTCCATGCCGCGCGCGCCGACGGGGCAGGGGGGCTCGCGATCGTGCGGCACATCACGCTGCCCGCGATCCGCTGGCAGCTCAGCTTCGTCACCATCTACCAGGCGCTCGCCCTTCTGGTGAGCTTCGAATACATCTGGCTGATCACGAACGGCGGCCCGTTCTTCGATACCACCGTCTATGCGCTCTATGTCTACCGCCGCGCGTTCGAGAACGGGCAGTACGCCTACGGTGCCGCCCTCTCGCTCGGTCTCGTCGTGGCCGGCACGATCGTCTCGCTCGTGCTGTGGCGCTTCTTCGACATGAAGGCGCTGCTGCAGCGCCCGCGCATCGAGGTCACATGACCGCCGCCATTGCCGCCGGACGGCCGGACTGGGACGCACTGGCCACGCGCGCGCGCAAGCGCCGGCGCGCGACGACCGCGCTGCTCTACTGCGTGCTCGTGCTGGGCTCTCTGCCGGTCGTCGTTCCGTACCTGTGGCTCCTGACCGTCGCGGTATCGGGGCGGATGGGGGCATCGACCGTCGTTCTCTGGCGGACACTGGCAGTCGTGATGCCGGCACTCGTCCTGTGGTCGATCCTGCGGCTCGCGGTCGAGGATGCGCGCCGGCTGCGGCTCTTCGAGTTCTCGCTCGGGGCGGTCACACTGCTTGTCCTTGGCGCCGTCATCGGCCCCTATCTTCACGCCGACAATTTCCGTTTCCTTTGGAACGCGAACATCGCCGACACGCTCAAGGGTGCGGGTGGGGTCGGCAACCGTTATCCCAGCGTCTGGGTGGCGTTCGGCAACTCGCTGATGCTCGCGGGCACGCAGATGGTTCTTGTCGTCGTCACGAGCACGTTCGCGGGCTACTACCTGTCGCGCTTCGATTTCCGCGGCCGCGGCGGCTATCTCAAGGGCCTGCTCATCCTGCACGCGTTCCCGGCGATGTCGCTGATCGTGCCGATCTTCCTCATCATGTACTGGGTCGGGCTGATGGACACGCTGACGGGCGTCGTTCTCGTCATCGTGGCGCTGGAGCTGCCTTTCGCGATCTTCGTGATGAAGGGTTTCTTCGATGCCGTGCCCTGGGACATCGAGATGAGCGCCATGACCGACGGCGCCTCGCGCCGTCAGGCCTTCTTCCTCGTCGTGCTGCCGCAGGTGAAGGTGGGCATGATTGCGGTGGCGGTGTTCGCCTTCCTTCGCGGCTGGGAAGAGTACGTCTTCGTGCGCACGCTCATCTTCGCCAATTCGAACTGGACGATGAGCCTCTACCTGTTCTGGATGCAGGACGACATCATGGGCACGGACTATGCGATGGTCTCCGCGATGGGGTTATTCTACGTGCTGCCGTCGATCGTGCTCTACACGCTGTGCCAGAAGTACCTCACGCAGATGTCGGTCGGCGGCATCAAGGGCTAGGAAGATGGCGAAGATCGAGCTGCGCAGGGTTGCGAAGAGCTGGGGCGAGGTGGCGGCGGTCGAGCCGACCGACCTGACCATCGGCGACGGCGAGTTCGTCGCGATCCTCGGGCCCTCGGGGTGCGGCAAGTCGACGACGCTTTTCATGCTCGCGGGAATCTACACGCCCACGGGCGGCGACATCCTGTTCGACGGGCAGCGCGTCAACGATGTCGAGGCGCGCGACCGCAACGTGGGCATCGTCTTCCAGTCCTATGCGCTCTACCCCAACATGAGCGTGCGCGACAACATCCTGTTCCCGCTGCGTTTCAAGGACGTCGACAAGGCGGCTGCCGCCGCGCGCGCCGATGCGGCGGCCCGGCTGGTGCAGGTGCACGAACTGATGGATCGCCGGCCGGGGCAGCTTTCAGGCGGCCAGCAGCAGCGCGTGGCTCTGGCGCGCGCGCTCGTCAAGGAGCCCCAGCTCCTGCTGCTCGACGAGCCGCTCTCGAACCTCGATGCGTCGCTGCGGCTGACGATGCGCAGCGAAATCCGCTCCCTCCAACGCAAGCTCGGCGTGACGACGCTGCTCGTCACGCACGACCAGATCGAGGCGACGACGATGGCCGACCGTGTCATCTGCATGAGTCGCGGGCGGATCGAGCAGGTCGGCACGGCCGAAGATCTTTACCACCGGCCGAACAGCGTTTTCGTGGCCGGATTCATCGGTTCGCCGCCGATCAACCTCCTGGCATGCAGCGTCGACGCAGGTACGCTGCGCGTGGGCGAGGCGAAGCTGCGCGCCACGGGCGGAGCCGGCGAATGCGTGCTCGGCGTGAGGCCGGAATCGGTGGCGCTCGGGACCGGACCCTTCCGCGGTCGGGTGGGCGACCTCGAGCCGCACGGGCGCGAGACGATCTACCATCTGGAGACTGCGCTGGGTCCGTTGCGGGCGCTTGAGGCCGGGGCAAGCGCGCGTTTCCGTCTTGGCGACGAGGTTTCCTTCGCGATCTCTGCCACGCTGCTCTTCGATGCGCGCACGACGCGCCGGATCGAGGGGGCGGGCGCGGATATGCCGGCATGAGGCTGCGCGTTCCGCGGCTCAAATGGCACATGCTGCGTCGTCGCAAGGCCGACCCGGGCCACCTGCGCGCGAACCTCGGTGCGGCGCTGGCGGCGGGTGCGGCCTGCGAGGTCGATCTGCGCTTTTCGGCAGATGGCCATGCCTTCTGCCTGCATGACGCAACGCTTGACCGCGAGACGACCGGTACGGGGCCGGCCGACCGGTTGTCGCGCGGCGAGATCGAGCGGCTGCGCCAGCGCGCGCCCGACGGCCGGGTGACCGGGGAGGCGCCGCTTTTCCTGGACGAGGTGGCGGATGCCGTGCGCCGCCGCGGCCGGGACGGGGCCGGGCTTGTGCAGCTTGACGTGAAGGCGGCGGTCGACGCGCTCGACGCGGCCAGGCTCGAGCGGCTGCGCGCGACGCTGGGCGACGTCTCGCGACGCTTTGTTGCCGGCGCGTGCGACTGGCGAATGCCCAAGCGGCTCGCCGCGGCCATTCCGGGGCTTCAGGCCGGTTTCGACCCGCTCGATTTCTATCCGCGCTCGATGCCGCAGGGCGCAGCTGCGTTCCGCGCGCTTGGCGAACGGACGGTCGCGACCGCGCCGGATGCGTCGATCTACTATCTCGAGGCCGATCTGGTGCTCGCCGGTCTGGCCGAGGGCGTCAATCTCGTCGAGATGGTGCGGCGAGGCGGTGCCGAGGTCGACGCCTGGACGATCGATGCCGACCGGCCGGATCTGCGGACACTTCTCGGGAAGATCGTGCGCGCCGGGGCAACGCAGATCACCAGCAACGACCCCGATATTCTCGCTCCCCTGCTTGAGGAAATCTGCGCATGCGCGTGACGAAGACGACCGGCGGCCTCTCCCTGCCATCGACCGCGGAACGGGCGGCGGTTCTTTCGGCCCCTGTCGTCGAGACGAGTTTCAGGACGGCATTCGACTCGTTCGCGGCGCTCCATGCGGTCGAGGTCCGTGCGCCAGAGGCGCCGCGCAAGCTCGGTGCGCATGCGCGCATCGCGTTCTGGAATGCCGAGCGCCTGAAGTACGAGGCGGCGTCCGCGCGGCTTCTCGTCGGGCTCGAAGCCGACGTGCTGATGCTGTGCGAACTCGACCTTGGCATGGTGCGCTCGGGCAACCGCCACACGATTCGCGATCTGGCCGATACGCTGGGGCAGGGGTACGTCTTCGGGGCGGAGTTCGTCGAACTGGGTCTTGGCGATCTGCGCGAACAGAAGGCTTTCGCCGGACAGGCAAACTCGGCCGGTCTGCATGGCGGGGGCTTCGTTTCGGGCGCGGCGCTCGAACGGCCGGCGCTCGTGCGGCTCGAGACATCCGGCCGCTGGTTCGACGGCGCCTTCCATGAACGGCGCGTGGGCGGACGCATCGCGATGCTGGCGGAGATCCGTCTGGCGGACGCCCGCGTGCTGCTGGCTTCCGTCCACTATGAAAGCCACACCGGACCGGCCGACCGCCTGCTGCAGACCGAGAAGATGCTCGACGAGATCGACGCGCACTCGCCCGGCATTCCCGTGCTGATCGGCGGCGATTTCAATACCAACACGCACGAACGCGAGGAGCGCGCCGTTCCGGGGACCGTCGAGAAGTCGCTGGCCGCCGACCCGCGCCGCCTGCAGGCGCCGATGGCCTACGAGCCGATGTTCGACCTGCTGAAGCGTCGCGGCTATGGCTGGAATGCCTGCAACGACATGGATGCGCCCACACAACGTACGCGGCCGGACGGCACGCCCAAGCCGCCCTTCGGCAAGATCGACTGGCTGTTCTCGCGCGGGCTCAAATGCAGCACGCCTGCGACGGTTGCCGCCGTCGACTCGAAGGGTGACGCGATCTCGGACCACGAGGTTCTTGCCGTCACCATCGCGCTCGCTTAGCGCCTGATTCCGCGCCCGGAATCGGGCCTGCCGAGCGTCGGATCAAGTGACATCCTGTCTTTGTACGCCCAAGGGGCGTCGCAGGCCGGGTCTCGTTATTCAATTGATATTGTTTGATAAATTTCGATCCAGTTAATTGCGGAGAATGCCGGCGGAGCTGTCATAAATCGGCAATGACCCATTGGTAAGCAGGGGGCGTCGCAATGTTCCGCAAGGGCACATGGGTGCCCGAAAAGGAGAGCCCCGTGAAATTCTCGAAGATCTTCCTGATCGCAGCGACGCTGGCCGCGACGGCCACCGCCGCTTCGGCAGCCGACATTTCCGGTGCGGGCGCCACGTTCCCGTACCCGATCTATGCGAAGTGGGCGGATGCCTACAAGAAGGAGACCGGCATCGGTCTCAACTACCAGTCCATCGGTTCGGGCGGCGGCATCAAGCAGATCAAGGCCAAGACCGTCACGTTTGGCGCCTCTGATGCGCCGCTCTCGGGCAAGGATCTCGACGAGACGGGTCTAGCGCAGTTTCCGATGGTGATGGGCGCGATCGTCCCGGTCGTCAATCTCGACGGCGTCAAGCCGGGCGAACTCGTCCTCGACGGCGTCACGATCGCCCGGCTCTATCTGGGCGAAATCAAGAAGTGGGATGACCCGGCGATCGCCAAGCTCAATCCGGGCGTCAAGCTGCCCTCGCAGGCGGTGGCACTCGTCTACCGTTCCGACGGTTCGGGCACGACGTACAACTTCACCTACTACCTGTCCGACGTTTCGGCCGACTGGAAGGCGAAGGTCGGCACGAACACGGCCGTCCAGTGGCCCGCCGGCATCGGCGCCAAGGGCAACGAAGGCGTCTCGGTCAATGTCGCGCAGACCAAGGGCGCGCTCGGCTATGTCGAATACGCCTACGCCAAGCAGAACAACCTGACCTTCGCCAAGATGGTCAACAAAGCCGGCAAGATCGTGATGCCGGGCTCGGCGTCGATCCAGGCGGCCGCGGCCAGCGCCGACTGGCATTCCCAGCCGGGTTACGGCGTGATCCTCGCGAACCAGCCCGGCGACGGCTCGTGGCCGATGACCGCGGCAACGTGGATCCTCGTCTACAAGAAGCCGTCCGACGTCAACGCGGTGCGCGAGGCGCTGAAGTTCTTCTCCTGGGCCTATGCGAAGGGTCCGAAGATGGCGGACGATCTCGACTACGTGCCGATGCCCGCTTCGGTCACCGCCGACGTCCACAAGATGTGGGTGACGGATATCAAGGACGCGAATGGCCGCCCGGTGTTCGCGCTGACGAACTGAGCAACGCAGGTCGGGATGGCGTCGCGGGGCGCCATCCCGATACTTCGGCAATACGGGAGAAGAACGCTGACGCAGTCCCTGGCAGATCCGGCCTCGATCCCCGGCGCCCCCGCGCCGACCGACCGGCGGACCGCGCGTCTCAACCGCCTGCGGGCGGGCGATGCGCTCTTCCGCCGGATGACGCGTGCCGCCGCGCTCGGCGTGCTCCTCCTCCTTGGCGGCGTGATCGTCTCCCTCCTTGTCGGTTCGACACCCGCATTCCTGGCATTCGGCCCCGGCTTCGTGACGGCCGAGGTCTGGAACCCCGTCACCGACCAGTTCGGCGCGCTTGCCCCCATTCACGGCACACTCGTCACGTCGGCCATCGCGATGCTGATCGCCGTGCCGATCGGCATCATGATCGCCTTCTTCCTGACCGAACTGTGCCCCATGGCGCTGCGCCGGCCGATCGGCATGGCGATCGAGCTTCTCGCGGGCGTGCCCAGCATCATCTACGGCATCTGGGGCCTCTTCGTCTTCGCGCCGTTCCTGCAGAAGTACGTGCAGCCGCTCATCATCGCGACGTTCGAGAACGTGCCGCTCCTGTCCGACCTTTTCGCCGGCCCGCCCTATGGCATCGGCGTCCTCACGGCGGGGCTGATCCTCGCGATCATGGTGCTTCCGTTCGTGACCGCCATTTCGCGTGACGTGTTCGATTCCGTGCCGCCCGTGATGAAGGAAGCGGCCTACGGGCTCGGCTGCACGAGGTGGGAGGTGTTCCGCTCGGTCATTCTGCCCTACACGCGCGTCGGCGTGATCGGCGGCGTGATGCTCGGCCTCGGCCGCGCGCTGGGCGAGACGATGGCCGTGACGTTCGTGATCGGCAATGCGCACCGCATCTCCGCCTCCGTGCTGGCGCCCGGAACGACGATTTCCGCCTCGATCGCGAACGAGTTCACGGAAGCGGTCGGCGACATCTACACCTCCTCGCTGATCGCGCTTGGCCTGATCCTTTTCGCGATCACGTTCGCCGTGCTTTCGGCCGCGCGTCTGATGCTCGCGCGTCTCGACAGGGGCAAGTCATGACGGGTACGGACCAGCTCGCCAATCCGGCGCTCTACCGCCGCCGCGCCCGCCGCAACCGGCTTGCGGTGGCGCTCGCCTATGCGGCCACGGCCTTCGGCGTGGGCTGGATCGCCGTCATCCTCGCCGTGCTGCTCTACAAGGGGATCGGCGGCCTGTCGCTTGCGGTCTTCACCGAGATGACGCCGCCCCCCGGTGCCGCCGGCGGCCTGCTCAACGCCATCGCGGGCAGCGCCGTGATGACGCTGCTGGCGGTCCTGATCGGTACGCCCGTCGGCGTGCTTGCCGGCACCTATCTCAGCGAATTCGGCAAGCACGATCGCGTGTCGGCGATCGTGCGCTTCGTCAACGACATCCTGCTGAGCGCGCCTTCGGTGGTCGTGGGCCTTTTCGTCTACGAGATCATGGTGGCGCCGATGGGCCATTTCTCGGGTTATGCCGGGGCGGTGGCGCTGGCCGTCATCGTCATTCCCGTCGTCGTGCGCACGACCGAGGACATGCTGAACCTCGTCCCCGACACGATGCGCGAGGCGGCTGCCTCGATCGGGCTGCCGCGCTCGCACATGATCGTCCACATCGCCTATCGCGCCGCGCGTGCGGGCATCGTCACCGGCATCCTTTTGGCCGTCGCGCGCGTGAGTGGCGAGACGGCGCCGTTGCTGTTCACGGCCCTCAACAATCAGTTCTGGAGCATGAACATGAACGGGCCGATGCCGAGCCTGCCCGTGGTCATCTTCCAGTTCGCACTTTCGCCCTTTGCCGAGTGGCAGAAGCTCGCCTGGACGGGCGCCCTCATCATCACGGTCACGGTCCTGGGGCTCAGCGTCCTCGCCCGGTCCCTCACGCACAGAAGGTAGCCATGAGCGCCAGTGTCCAGAACGTCCAGATCCAGCTCGACGCGCCCGTGCCGGCCGGCGAGGCGCCCGAGATCCTCGAGGAGAAGATCTCGATCCGCAATCTCGAGTTCTTCTACGGCGACTCGCGCGCGCTCAAGAAGATCGACCTGCCGCTCTATTCGCGCAAGGTGACCGCGTTCATCGGCCCGTCGGGTTGCGGCAAGTCCACGCTGCTGCGCGTCCTCAACCGCATGTACGATCTCTATCCCGGCCAGCGCGCGACGGGCGAGGTGATGCTCGACGGAGAGAACCTGCTTTCGCCGTCCGTCGACATCAACCTGCTGCGTGCCCGCGTGGGCATGGTCTTCCAGAAGCCGACGCCATTCCCGATGTCGATCTACGAGAATGTCGCCTTCGGCATCCGGCTCTACGAGGACCTGCCGAAGAACGAGATCGATGCGCGGGTCGAATCGGCGCTGCGCCGCGCGGCCCTCTGGGACGAGGTGAAGGACAAGCTCGGGGCGGCGGGGCAGGCCCTGTCGGGGGGCCAGCAGCAGCGGCTGTGCATCGCGCGGACCGTCGCCGTGCGCCCCGAGGTGATCCTGTTCGACGAGCCGTGTTCGGCGCTCGACCCGATCTCGACAGCGAAGATCGAGGAACTGATCGACGAACTGAAGCGCGACTACACGATCGTGATCGTCACCCACAACATGCAGCAGGCCGCGCGCGTCTCGGATTTCACGACATTCATGTATCTTGGCGAGGTCGTGGAGTTCGGTCCGACCGGAACCATGTTCACGGCGCCCACCGACCGGCGCACGCAGGACTACATCACCGGGCGCTTCGGCTGAAGGAACGCGAGATGGGCAACGAACATATCGTCAAATCGTTCGACGACGAGCTGAAGCGGCTCACGAACCTGATCGCCCGCATGGGCGGCATGGTCGAAGCACAGATCGCGACCGCGATCCAGGCCGTCGTCAAGCGCGATGCCGACCTCGCGGCGAGCGTCGTTTCCGCCGACATCCGCGTGGACGAGCTCGAACGCGAGATCGACGATCAGGTGCTGCGCGTGATGGCGCTGCGCCAGCCGGTCGCCAGCGACCTGCGGCTTGTCCTGGGTGCGCTTCGCATCGGCGCCGATCTGGAACGCGCGGCCGACTACGCCAAGAACGTCGCCAAGCGCGCCGCGGTCCTGGCGCAGGTGCCGCCGCTTCGGCCCGTCCATTCAATCCCGCGCATGGGCGCCATGGTGCGCGAGATGCTGAAGGACGTGCTCGACGCCTTTGCCGCAGGCGATGTCGAGAAGGCCGTATCGGTGTGGAACCGCGACGAGGAACTCGACGAGATGTACGCCTCGCTGTTCCGCGAGTTGCTCACCTACATGATGGAGGACCCGCGCAACATCACCGGGTCGACGCACCTGCTTTTCATCGCCAAGAACATCGAGCGGATCGGCGACCACACCACCAACGTGGCCGAGACGATCCACTTCCTGGTCAAGGGCGTACCGCTGCGCGAGATCCGCCCCAAGGGCGACGTTTCGAGTTCAACGATCGTCACGGCCGAAGGCCGGGACGGAGAAGGGAGTTCCGCATGAAGCCCTATCTCCTGATCGTCGAGGACGAGGCCGCACTCGTCGAGCTGCTGCGCTACAACTTCGAGAAGGAAGGCTTCCGGGTGACCTCCGCCGCCGACGGCGAGGCCGCCCTTGTCGCGGTGGCCGAGGCCAAGCCCGACCTGATCGTGCTCGACTGGATGCTGCCGCATGTCTCCGGCCTCGAAGTCGCAAGGCAGCTGCGCCGCAAGCCGGAGACACGCGACATCCCGATCATCATGTTGACGGCGCGCGGCGAGGAGACGGATCGCATCCGCGGGCTTGAGGTCGGCGCGGACGACTATGTGGCCAAGCCGTTCAGCCCGTCGGAGCTTGTCGCGCGCGTGCGCGCGGTGCTGCGCCGCTCCAAGCCTTCGACGGCGCAGGATCTCCTCACCTTCGGGGATCTCGTGATGGATCTTTCGGCGCATCGCGTTCTGCGCTCGGGCCGGTCGATTCATCTGGGCCCGACGGAGTTCCGCTTGCTCCGTTTCCTGCTCGAGCGGCCGGGCCGCGTGTACAGCCGCGAACAGCTTCTCGACGCCGTGTGGGGCCGAGATATCTATGTCGAGCCGCGCACGGTCGACGTGCATATCCGCCGGCTGCGCAAGGCGATCAACTCGCCCGGCGACTCCGACCTGATCCGCACCGTGCGGTCGGCGGGCTACGCGCTTGACGAGAACGTGGACGCCTGACGTTCAATTCGCTGGCGAAAGGCGGGCAGGCGGCTAAGATGCCGCTTCGATGCCGCGTCCGCCGAAAGTACCGAATCCGGAACGACTCAGCGCCAGCGAGGCGCGTGCGGCGATGGCGTCGGGGCGTCTCGACAGTCTTGGTCTCGTGCGCGCCTGCCTCGAACGCATATCCGAGCGCGACAGGGAAATCCGGGCCTGGACGCATGTCGACAGGCAGGAAAGTATGCGGCGGGCCGAAGCTCTCGACAGGCTGGCCCGCACGCAGCCGCTGCACGGCATCCCGATCGCGATCAAGGACATCATCGATACGGCGGGAATGCCGACCGCGTACGGCTCGCCCATCTATGCCGGAAACCGCCCGAAGGCGGATGCCGCATGCGTGCGCCGTCTTGTGGCCGCCGGCGCGGTCATCCTCGGAAAAACGGTAACGACCGAGTTTGCCTATTTCAGTCCGGGGCCCACACACAACCCGCATCTGCGCGGTCATACACCGGGCGGGTCGTCGTCAGGTTCGGCCGCTGCCGTTGCCGATTGCCATGTGCCCATCGCGCTTGGCACGCAAACGGCTGGATCGGTCATCAGGCCGGCGGCCTACTGCGGTGTTGTCGGCTACAAGGGGACGTTCGGCTGGACGGAGATGGCCGGGGTGAAGCCTCTTTCGCCGGCACTCGACACGCTTGGCGTCTTCTGCCGGGTCGTGGCGGATCTTGCACTCGTGCGTCAGGCATTCTCCGGAAAGCCTGTCGCCGCCGCGACGCAGGCGCCGGCGCGGCCACCGCGCATCGCCGTGTGCCGGACACCCTTCTGGGCGGAAGCGGATGCCGAGATGCACGACCGGTTCGAGGATGTCGTCGCGCGGCTGCGCGGCCAGGCCGAACTCGTCGACTTCGACCCGGACGAGACCTGGAACACGATCAACGAGGCCCAGCTTGCGATCATGATGCGCGAGGCGGTTGCAGCCCTTGCGCGCGAGAGGGCCGAGCATGCCGACAAGCTGTCGACCCGCCTTCGCGAGATGCTCGAGGACGGCGAGCGTGTCGGCATCCGCGAGGAGACGGCCGCGCGCGCGCTCGCCACACGCTGCCGCAACAGGCTCGCCCAGGTCTGGCGCGACAGCGATTTCATCCTGGCCCCGGCGGCACCGGGAGCGGCACCGCGCGGGCTCGAGCGGACGGGCGATCCGGTCTTCAACCGGATGTGGACGCTACTTGGCAACCCGTGCATCGCGCTGCCGGTCGGGCGGAACGACCGGGGCCTGCCGTTGGCCGTTCAGCTTGTCGGCCCGCACAACGAGGACGACACGCTTGTGGCACATGCAGCCTGGCTTGAGGCGATGCTCGCCGCCTGAAGCGGGTTTTCAGCTTGCGGGCGGACGCAGGTGGCAGGCGACCTTGTGGCCTGCCGCGACCTCGCGCAGGGCCGGCTCCTCGACACGGCAGCGCGCCTCGGCATAGGGGCAGCGCGTGTGGAAGCGGCAGCCGGCCGGCGGCCGGATCGGCGAGGGCACGTCGCCGGAAAGGATGATGCGCTTGCGCTTGCGGCGCGGGTCGGGCTGCGGGGCTGCCGACAGCAGCGCTTCGGTATAGGGGTGCTGTGGCGCGGCGAAGAGCGCGCGCCGTTCCGCGATCTCGACGATCTTGCCCAGATACATGACCGCCACGCGGTGGCTGATATGCTCGACCACCGCCAGGTCGTGCGCGACGAACAGGTAGGAGACGCCGAACTCCGCCTGCAGATCCATCAGCAGGTTCACGACCTGCGCCTGAACCGAAACGTCGAGTGCGGAAACCGGCTCGTCGGCGACGATGATCTTGGGCCGCACGGCCAGCGCACGTGCGATCCCCAGCCGCTGGCGCTGTCCGCCGGAGAATTCGTGCGGGAATCGCGACATCTGGTCCGGCCGCAGGCCGACCTTGCCGAAGAGCCAGGCCACGCGCTCGCGCGCTTCGGCGCCCTTGGCAATGCCGAAATTCGTGAGCGGCTCGGCGACGATCTCCCCTGCGGTCAGCCGCGGGCTCAGCGATGCATAGGGGTCCTGGAAGACCACCTGCATGTCGCGCCGGTGCGCCCACATCTCGCCGCGTCCAAGCGCGTCGATGCGCGTGCCGGCGAGGCGGATCGTGCCCGACGTGGGGTCGATCAGGCGCAGGATCGTCTTGCCCGCGGTCGACTTTCCGCAGCCGGACTCGCCCACGAGGCCAAGCGTCTCGCCGGCCCCGAGCTGGAAGGTGATGCCGTCGACCGCGCGCACCATCTCGCGCGTGCTGCCGAACAGGCCGCCGCGCACGGGAAAATGCTTGACCAGGTCGACGACCTCGAGAAGCGGTGCGCTCATCGCGGTGGCTCCGGCAGGTCGCCGCTGCGCCAGCATGCCGCAATGTGGCCGGGTGCCTTTTCCTCCAATACCGGCGTTTCGCGCCGGCAGCGGTCGATGGCGTAGGCGCAGCGTTCGGCAAAGGCGCAACCTTCAAGGGCCTGCGTGAGCTTCGGCACGATACCGGGGATCTCGACAAGCCGCGTGCGCTGGCCGTCGTCGGCCGAGCCCAGCCGCGGGATCGACCCCATCAGGCCGAGCGTGTAGGGATGGCGCGGCCGGTCGAACAGCGCTTCGACAGGTGCCTCCTCGACCTTGCGGCCCGCGTACATCACGACGACGCGCTGGGCGGTCTCCGCCACGACGCCCAGATCGTGCGTGATGAGGATGATCGCGGCTCCGATCCGCCGCTTGAGGTCGAGCATCAGGTCGAGGATCTGGGCCTGGATCGTCACGTCGAGGGCCGTCGTCGGCTCGTCGGCGATCAGCAGCTTGGGATTGCAGGCAAGCGCCATGGCGATCATGACGCGCTGGCGCATGCCGCCGGAAAGCTGGTGCGGAAAGGCGTCCGCCCGGCGCGCAGGCTCGGGAATGCGCACGAGATCGAGCATCTCGACCGCGCGCTTGCGGGCCGCCTCGCCCGAAAGGCCCTGATGCAGCTCGAGCGTCTCGGCGATCTGCCGGCCGACCGTCAGAACCGGATTGAGGCTCGTCATCGGCTCCTGGAAGATCATCGAGATCTCGTTGCCGCGGATGGCGCGCATCTCGGCATCGCCCGCGGCCAGCAGGTCGCGCCCCTCGAAGCGGACCGCGCCCGACACGATGCGCGCGGGCGGCGAAGGCAGAAGGCGCAGGATTGACATCGCCGTGACGGACTTTCCGCAGCCGCTTTCGCCCACGACCGCCAGCGTCTCGCCGGGTGCCACGGAATATGAAACGCCATCGACCGCGCGCACGACGCCGTCTGCGGTGAAGAAATATGTGCGCAGATCCTCGATTTCGAGAAGGGGCGTGGCGGTCATGGCGTCACATCTGGCGGGCAAGACGCGGGTCGAGGGCATCGCGAAGCCCGTCGCCCAGCAGATTGATCGCCAGCACCGTCGCCGACAGGAATGCCGCCGGAATGAGGATCAGCTGCGGACGGATCTGGAACACCGCGCGACCCTCCGCAATGATGTTGCCCCAGGTCGGGATCGACGGCGGAAGCCCGGCGCCGATGAACGAAAGGATCGCCTCGGTGATGATCGCCGAGGCGCAGATATACGTCGCCTGGACGAGCAGCGGCGCGATCGTGTTCGGCAGGATGTGGCGCACGAGAATGCGCGGCGCCGAAGTTCCGGAGGCCACGGCCGCCTCGACGAAGGGCTGTTCGCGCAAGCCGAGGACGACGCTGCGCACTAGGCGCGTGACGCGGGGGACCTCCGCCACGGCGATGGCGACGATCACGTTGCCGAGGCTGGCCTTTGTCAGCGCCATCAGCGCAACCGCGAGCAGCACCGAGGGGATCGACATGAGGCCGTCCATCACGCGCATCAGCACGGCATCGACCCAGCGGTTGAACCCGGAGACGAGACCGAAGAAGAGCCCCGCCGCCACGGCGAAGGCGGCGACCGCGGCCCCGACAAGCAGCGAGGCGCGCGCCCCGTAGATCACGCGGCTGTAGAGATCGCGGCCGAGCTGGTCGGTGCCGAACCAGAACTGGTCGGACGGCGGCCGCAGGCGTCGGATGGGGGAAAGGGCGGTCGGATCGATCGTGCCGAGCCACGGGGCCAGCAGCGCCATCAGCAATGCCGCCAGCAGCAGCGCGCCGCCGGCGATGATCGTGATGTTGCGCACCCACCAAGGGCGGCGGCGGACCTTGATGGCCTCGGGCGGCGTGGGCGAAACGACGGTCAGCGCCATGCCGGCCTCAGTACCGGATGCGCGGATCGAACAGCGTGTAGCTGAGATCCACGAGCAGATTGATGACGACATAGACGAACGAGAACATCAGGATCACGCCCTGGATCACCGGATAGTCGCGCCGCAGGATCGCGTCGACCGTCATCCGGCCGAGACCGGGGATGGCGAACACGCTCTCGGTCACGACGACCCCGCCGATCAGCAGCGCCACCCCGATGCCGATGACCGTGACGATCGGGACGGCGGCATTGCGCAGCGCGTGGCCGACAAGGACGCGGTCGGTGCGCAGGCCCTTGGCGTCGGCCGTGCGGATATAGTCTTGCGCAAGCACGTCCAGCATGGCCGCGCGGGTCATGCGGGCGATGAGCGCGATATAGACCGTTCCCAGCGCGATCGTGGGAAGCACGAGCTGGCGCAGGAACGGCCAGAACCCCTCCGTGATCGAGACGAATCCCTGCACCGGCAGCCAGTCGAGCGAGATCGAGAATCCGAAGATCAGCAGGTAACCGAGCACGAAGACGGGCACCGAGAACCCGAACACCGCGAAGACCATCACGGCCCTGTCGATGAGGCTGCCGGCCTTCCACGCCGCAACGACGCCCATCGGCACCGCGACCAGGACGGCGAACACGAGCGTCGTCGCCGCGAGCGATACGGTCGCCTCGACACGCTGGCCGATCAGCGTGGAGACGGGAAGGTTGGAAAAGATCGAACTGCCGAGATCGCCATGCAGGATCGACCAGAGCCACGTGCCGAAACGGATATGGAATGGCTCGTCCAGCCCGAGCACGGCCCGGATGCGCGCGATGTCGTCGACGGTCGCGATGTCGCCGGCGATGATCGCGGCCGGATCGCCGGGAGCAAGATACAGAAGGGAGAAGACGAACAGGGCCACCACCCCCATGACGGGGATGGTGGCCAGTATCCGTCGGACGACGAAAGCGAACAAAGCCCGTGCCGTTTCCGTCGGCCGATGTGCCGTTCAGCGCTTCTCGACGTTCCAGAAGAACGGAACGGGCGAGACGATGATCCCGCTGACGCTCGTGCGGAACGCCATCGGCTGCTGGAACTGCCCCGTCGTGACGTAGGGAACCATCTCGTAGGCACGGACCTGCATCTGGCGCGCGATCGCCACCTGTTCGGCCGGCGTGGGTGCCACGAGCCACTTCTCGCGGAGTCCTTCCATGGTCGTGTCCGTGGGCCAGCCGGGCCACGAGGCCGCGCCGTTGCCGCGCAGCGGCGCATGCAGCGCCGGGTTCACGACGTCGGGCCCGACCCACCACGTGTGGAAGATGGACCAGCCCCCCTGATCGGGCGCGTTCTTGCTGGCGCGGCGCGCGAGCACCGAACCCCAGTCCGTCGCCACCAGTTCGACGTTCATGCCGAGCTTCTTGAGAAGATCCTCGGTCACGAGGCTCTGCAGGTGGTTCGTCGGGATGTCGGTGGGCGAGATGATGATCACCTTCTCGCCCTTGTAACCGGCATCCTTCAGCATCTGCTTGGCCTTGTTGAGGTCGCCGGCCGCGTTCTCGATGCCCGCGTCCGACGACATCGGCGTGCCGCAGGTGAAGAACGATTTGCAGACCTTGTAGTATTTCTTGTCGCCGATGATGGCCTGCAGGTAGTCGTCCTGGTTGACGGCCATCATCACCGCGCGGCGGATCGCCGGGTTGTTGAACGGCGGATGCAGGTGATTGAAGCGCAACATGGCGATCGAGCCGAGCGGATCGATCAGCTCGATCTTGATGTCCTTGTTGCGCGCAAGCGTCGGCAGCAGGTCCACCGGCGGCTGCTCGTACCAGTCGACCTCGCCGGCCGCGAGTGCGGCGGATGCGACGGCCGGATCAGGGATGATGCGGAATTCCAGCCGGTCGAACTTGACGACCTTCCCGCCCGCCGCCCAGGACGGCGGCTCGCTGCGGGGCTTGTAGTCCGCGAAGCGTTCGTAGACGGCCTTCTGGCCCGGTACCCATTCGCCGCGCACGAAGCGGAACGGGCCCGATCCCGTCGCGTCGGTGATGTTCTGCGCGGGATCGGTCGCGGCCACGCGCTCGGGCATGATGAAGGGCACATTGGACGAAAGCTTGCCCAGTGCCTCGAGCATGAGCGGGAAGGGCTTCTTGAGCTTGAGCGCGAAGCCCTTGTCGCCCATCGCCTCGTAGCTGTCGAGGCTGGCGGCCATCGCCTGGCCAAAGGTGTCGCGCGCCGACCAGCGCTTCAGCGAGGCGATCACGTCGGCCGGGCGCACGGCCTGGCCATCGTGGAACTTGAGACCGTCGCGCAGCGTGAATTCCCAGCGCAGGCCGTCCGGGCTGGTCGTCCACTTGTCGACCATCTGCGGCTGGATCTTGAAGTTCGCGTCCGTCGCGAAGAGCGTGTCGTAGACGAGATAGCCGTGGTTGCGCACGATGTAGCCCGTCGTCGTGATCGGGTCGATCGACGAAAGGTTGGCGTGCGGAATGAACCGGACCACCTTCTGCTGGGCGGTGGCCGGGCCGGCAAGCCCGATGCCGATGCCCAATGCGGCTGCAACACAGGCGGCGAATAGCCGTTTGCCCTGGAACGTCATGCTGTCGGTCCTCCGTTGCGATCTGTTCCGGCGTTCCTGCCGTTCGTCGGCCGGAATTGTCCGCCGAGCATGCCACAGTTGCAGTCTCGGTCAAACGTCCTGCGCTGCGACAGCCGGGAAGGGACCGGGGTCGAGCGGATAGACCGGCCGCGCGACACGGGAAAACGTCAGGCGGGCGTTGTCGGAAGTCGTGACGCCCTCGCCGTCGAGCGCGAATGTCGCGCGGGCGAGCGGGGCAAAGCCGGCGCGGTAGTGGATGCGCGACTTGAGCAGCAGGAAGCGCTGCCGTGCAGGGTCGATCCCGTTGGCCGTGAAGATGCCCGTGTCCCACGGTTCATGGTGCAGGGACACGATCACGATCTTCACCTTGCCGGTATCGAGCACGGCCGTCGGCCCGGTATTGACCTCGACGCCAGTGTACATCGGCCCTTCGACGCGCCATTTCCCGTCGGCGAGGCTGGCGACCGTGCCGGTCACGCGCAGCGGCTGGCCCGCAAGTCCGACCGAAGGCATCGGCGTGCGTCCGCCCAGATCGAGGGTCACCTTCGCGCCGAGGCCGGCTTCCCGCATTGCGGCGACCGCCGCGGGGTCCCAGACGGCCGCGACGGCGACATTCTCGAGCCCCTGCCGGACAACCTCGGCAATCACTTTCATCACGTCGGAAGTGCCACCGGAGCCCACATTGTCGGCGTGGTCGAGGAGGACGACAGGTGCCGCGTTGACCTCCTTCGCGCGCGCGACTGTCGCGGCGAGCGGTGCATGGCGGTGGGTAAACTCGCCGCGCGCATTCCACGCCGCATCGAGCAGGGCCTGTGCAACCGTGCGGGCAGCCGCCCTGTCGCCGTCGGCCACGACAACGGCGGAGTTGCCGGCAATGGGAATGTCGGCCATCGGAAAACCGCCGAAGGCCGTTGCGCACAGGATGGGCGCCTTTGCCTCGCTGGCGGCGGCCAGCGCCTGAATGTCCCGCATGGGCTGGTCGGCCGTGCCCTGACGCAGCGTCTGCGACATCAGGGGCAGCCGGCCCCAGGCCATCACGGGCCGGCACTTGCCTTCGATCGCGTCGAGGACGACGCGCCCGACACGTTCGGCCACGGCGTACATGTCGACATGCGGGTAGGTCTTGTAGCCGATGATCGCGGTGCAGTTGGCGACCATTTCGACCGACAGGTTGGCGTGCAGGTCGCAGGTGACGGCAATGGGCAGATCCGGCCGGATCGCGCGGATGCGTTGCAGGAGCGTGCCTTCGCCGTCGTGCGTATGCTCGCAAACCATGGCGCCGTGCAGGTCGAGCAGGACGCCGTCGCAACCCGCCTCGACGGCCTCAAGGATGGGGCGCGCGAGCCGTTCGTAGGCTTCGCGGGTGACGAGGCCGCCGGGCATCGCCTCGGCCGCGACAGGGGTTGCGATCTCGGCGCCGCGCTCGCGGGCAAGGCGGATGTAGGCCGCCAGCGGCATTGCCGTATTCTCGAACGTGGGCACGATGGACGGGCCGAAATGCAGGCCCCACTGCTCGAACCGCGCGATATCCGTGACGATCGGCGAGAACGTGTTCGTTTCGTGCTTCAGCATTGCAAGGACGAGGCGCATGTTCTCTTTCCGACCTTTCCGGCAAGTCCGCGACGTGCCAGCATAGCCGCCTTGCGGGGAGTGACAAATGCCCGAACTTGCCGACCTGTCGGTGGCCGAGCTGCTTGCCGGCTATGCGCGCCGTTCGTTCTCGCCCGTCGAGGCGGCGCAGGCGTGTCTGGCGCGGATATCGAAGCATGACGGGACATTCAATGCCTTCTGCCTGGTCGATGGTGACCGCGCGATCGCCGATGCACGCGCCTCCGAGGCGCGCTGGATGCGCGCCACGCCCAGCGGCACGCTTGACGGCGTGCCGACGACGATCAAGGACCTGCTGCTGACCAAAGGCTGGCCGACCTTGCGCGGTTCGCGTCTCGTCGATCGCGGCCAGCCCTGGACGGACGATGCGCCGGCCGTCGCGCGCCTGCGCGAGCAGAATGCGGTGCTGCTCGGCAAGACCACGACGCCGGAATTCGGCTGGAAGGGGATCGGCGATTCGCCGCTGACCGGCGTCACGCGCAACCCGTGGAATCCGGCGAAGACGGCCGGCGGCTCGTCGGCCGGCGCGGCGGTCGCGGCGGCCCTTGGCATGGGCGCGTTGCATGTGGGAACCGATGGCGGGGGATCGATCCGCATGCCGGCAGGGTTCTGCGGGATATTCGGACTGAAGCCGACCTACGGGCGCGTTGCCGCGCACCCTGCTTCCCCGGCAGGGCTGCTCGCGCATATCGGGCCGATGTCGCGCGGCGTGGACGATGCGGCGCGCATGATGGAAGCGATCGGCAGGCCGGATCCGCGCGACGTGTTTTCGCTGCCGGCCGAAGGCGGATCGTGGTTGCTCGATCTCGAGAAGGGGGTTGCGGGACTGCGGATCGGCTATTCGCCTCGGCTCGGATCGGCGTCCGTAGATCCGCCGATCGCCGCGGCGACGGACGGCATCGCAAGTCTCCTTGCCGAGCTGGGGGCCATCGTCGAGCCTGCCGAGCCGGACCTCGGCGACCTGCGCGAGGCGTTCTACCGGCTCTGGACGGCAGGCCTTGCACGGCCGCTTCTTGGCTTTCCGCGCGAACGCTGGCGCGACTGCGATCCGGGCCTCGTCGCGACGACCGAGGCGGGCGAGCGGTGGACGGCGCAGGAGTACCTTGCGGCCGATGCGCTGCGCACGCGCGCGGCCGAGGCGCTTGCGCGGTTCCATCGCCGCCACGACCTGCTCCTCACGCCGCAGCTTCCGATAACCGCCTTCGCCGCAGGGCAAGACGTGGCGTCGCCCGAGCAGACCTACTGGATCGACTGGACGCCGTTCACCTATCCTTTCAACATGACGCGCAATCCTGCGGCCAGCGTGCCCGCCGGCCTGCATCCAGACGGTCTGCCGATGGCCGTGCAGCTCGTCGGGCGCTATTACGAGGACCGTCTCGTGCTGCGTGCTGCCCGTGCGATCGAACGCGCGCGACCCTGGCCCCTGCCGAAGCCATGAACCGCCGGCAACCATGATCACGCTCAACGGGCGGCGCGGTGTTCTTGCGTTGGCGGCAACGCAGATTGCCGGCTGGGGTTCGACCTACTTCATTCCCGCGATGCTCTCGGTGCCGATCGCCGAAGATCTCGGGATGCGCCCGGCATTCGTCTATTCCGGTGTCACGATCCAGCTGGTCATCGGGGCGTTTGCGGGCACCTGGATTGGCCGGCATGTCGATCGCCACGGGCCGCGCGCGATCCTGATGGCGGGATCGGCCTGCATGGGGGTCGGCCTGCTCTGCCTCGGGCTTTCGGGCGGGATCGCGGGCTTCGTCGCCGCATGGGCGATCATGGGCCTTGGCATGCCGATGGTGCTGATCCAGACCCCGTTCGCCGCGGCGGCAATGCTCGTGCCGGGCGCCGCGCGCCGCGCGATCGGACTGATGACGCTGATCGGCAGCCTGACGACAGTGCTGTTCCTGCCGGCGATGGCGGTTCTTGACGGTCTGCTTGGCTGGCGGGGTATCTGCCTGCTTTTCGCGGCCGTGCAGTTGGCCGTATGCGTGCCCTTGCATGCCGCCATCCGCGTGCGTCCGATCGAGCGCGATGCGGACACGCCAACCGCGGAAGGTGCGGCCGACGGGATTGCCGATCCCGTTCAGCGGAGGCGGGCTTTCTGGGCGATGGCCGTGGCATTCTCGTGCGTGGGCTTCGTCACGTGGGGGCTTCCGATCCATCTGGTCGATCTTGCGCGCGCCTATGGCGAGAGCGAGGCGTTGAGCGTGGCGGTCGGCGCGGTCATGGGCCCCGCGCAGATGGCCGCGCGTGCGATCGAGTCGGCCTTCGGCCAGCGCGTGCCGATTCTTCGGCTCGGCTTCTACAGCCTGATGACGATCTTCGCGGCACTGGCGCTGCCCCTGCTTTTCGGCGGCACCGCGACGCTGCTGATGCTGATGGTGATCGGCTACGGGCTGGGTGCGGGCGTCAACACGATCGTGCGCGCGATCGCGCCGCTCGTCGTCTTCGGCCGGTCCGGATATGCGACCGTCCTCGGCAAGCTCGGCCTTCCGCTCAATCTCGTCTTCGCGACGGCGCCATTCGCGATCGCCGAGGCGATCGAGCGCGGCGGGCCCGCCGCGGGCGTGGCCCTGTGCGCGGCGGCGATCCTCGTATCGATGGCGGGCATGGCGCAGCTGCGCCGGATCGCCGGCCCATCGGGCGGCGCCTAGCGTGCCTCGCCGTTCCACTCCAGCAGGGCGCGCGCGGCGATGGCCGCGTGTGCCAGCACATGGAAGCGGTTCCCGGAAACGAGCCGGGCGACTTCCGCGCGGGTGAGACGCAGGATCTCCTGCTCTTCGAGATCGCCGGAGTCCGGCTCGGCGACCTGCCGGCAGCCGTAGGCAAGGAACATGTGGCACTTTGCGCCGCGCACATTGGCGCCGGTGATGCCGGCTCCCAGCGGCACGAGCCGCTCGAGCGAGTGGCCCGTCTCCTCAAGGAGTTCGCGCCGGGCCGCCTCGGCCGGCGTCTCGCCGGCGTCGATGCCGCCGCCCGGAAAGCCCGTGACGGTCTCGCCCGCACCGTGCCGGTAGCTGCGGATCGCAAGCACGCGACCGTCTTCGAGCACCGGAAACACCATCGAATAGTCGGGTAGCAGGACGCGGTGGAAACTCTCGACGATCCGGCCGTCGGGCAGTTCGATCCTGTCGTCGACGACCCGGATCCAGGGCGGCGAGGCATAGACCTCGCGCGAGGCAAGCGTCTTCCAGGGACGGAAGCGGTCCATCGGCAGCTCAGACCGCGATCGAGGCCGACCAGGGGCTCATCACGTCGGACATGCCGGAGCGCCCGCCGGTCGCGGGATCGAGCAGCACCGCCGACGGGCAGGCGTAGTTGTTCGGGAAGATCGTGTGCTCGCTTGCCTTGACGGGGTAGCGCGCGGCGAGTGCCGTCTGCACGTCGATCGGCAGGCGAGGATCGTATTCGACGGCGTCGCCGCCCGAGACGTCGATGCGCGGCTGATGGAAGGCGCCGGCCAGATCCATGCCGTGGTCGACGACGAACGACAGGATCTGCGCCACTGCGGGCAGGATGCGCCGCCCGCCGGAAGCGCCAACCGCGATCCAGCCCTTGCCGTCCTTCGAAACGATGGTCGGGCACATGTTCGTCAACGGGCGTTTGCCGGGTGCGATCGAATTCGGTCGGCCGGGCCGCGGATCGAACCACATGATGCCGTTGTTCATGAGAATGCCCGTGCGCGGCAGCACGAGGCGGCTGCCGAACGAGGAAAGGAGCGTCTGCGTCAGCGCCACCATGTTGCCGTGCCGGTCGACGACGTTCAGGTGCGTCGTGCTCGTGGCCGGACCCTGGGCGGCCGGCGTGCCGGCGAGCCTTTCGGCATAGGCGCGGCGGAGCGCGTCGGCATAGACCACGAAACTTGCCGCGTCCGCGCCGAACGGTCGGAACAGGGCCGGTTCGATCAGTTCCAGCACGCGCGCGAGCGTCGGACCAGCCGTGCCGACGGGCGCGCAGGCGAACTCGGCGCCGCGATAGCGCGTCATGTGCGGCTCGACGATCCGCGCGTGGTAGCCCGCCATGTCGCCGCGTGCCAGCACGCCGCCCAGGGCCTGCGCGTCCTCGGCGATGTCGGCAGCCAGGGAGCCTTCGTAGAAATCGCGCGGGCCCTTGAGCTGGAGGCGCCGGATCGTGGCCGCGAGATTGCCCATCGCGAGATAGGCCTGCGCGCCACCGGTCTCGGTCGACGGCGGAAGTCCGCCGGGAAGATAGACATCGCGCGACGTCGGGTAGCGCTGCAGGTCGCGGGCGGCGGCCGCGATCTTCAGCGTCGACCAGAAGTCGACAGGCAGGCCGCGGTCGGCGAGCCGTGCGGCAGGTTCAAGTGCCGCCTCCCAGGCGAACGTGCCGAAGCGGTCGAGCGCCAGGGACAGCCCCGCGACCTGGCCGGGCACGGCAATCGACAGCGGGCCGTGGATATTTCGATTGCCCTCGACCTCGGGCCAGCCGAACAGGTCGCCGGCCGTCCGGCCAGTCAGCGGAAAATGCGCAGGGTTGAGTGCCGCCGGCGCCTGAGGCCCGAAATCGACGACCGAGACCTTGCCGGTAGCGGCGGAGCGGAACATCAGGAAGCCGATGCCGCCAAGCCCGCTGTTCCATGGCTCGGCCGTCGACATGGCAAAGGCGGCCGCAACGGCCGCGTCGACGGCATTGCCGCCCTGCGCAAGGATGTCGGCGCCGACTTCCATCGACGCACGCGCCTGACCCGAGATGACCCCGCCGATCGCGGTCCCCGCACCCGGTTTGCGGACCTGGAGGTTCTGGATGAGATGCGGCTGGCGGATCATTGCGTTCGACTCCGGCGAAGAAGTTCCCTGAGGATCGCCTTTACCTTAGCGATTTCCGCTGCCGAATAGGAGGAGAGACATCTTCGTTCGTGCGCTTTTGCGCGGCGAAGCAGGGGGCGAACGGCCCGGCGGCCGCTCGCGGATATCCGGACGAGCGTCCGCCGCCGGTCGGCGCCGTCGGTCGCCAGTTCGACAAGCCCTGCGCGCGCCATGCGGCTGGCGAGCTTGGTCAATGTCGGCTGCTGGATCAGCACGATACGGGCGAGGGCGCCGATGCTCAGGGCGTCGCCGTCCGAAAGCGTCGCCAGGACCCGCCATTTGGGGACGGAAAGGCCGGAAGGGCGAAGCTGGGCATGAAATTCGGTCGACACGCGCGCGCTCGCGGCGGCGAGCAGGTAGGACAGGTAGTCGTCGACGAAGCGCGGCACAGATCGAATTCTATGCCTTTTCATATAATCGGCAATGGCGTTATGCTGGGCCATGGATCGGCCCCCTGTCACTCCTGCCGTCTATGCAACCGGTGCCGGTACGCCGCTGGTGCTGTTGCACGGCGTGGGGACGGATCATCGCGCCTTCCGGCCGCAATTGATCCGGCTTGCCGCGCACCATCGCGTGCTGGCGTGGGACATGCCGGGCTACGGCTGCTCGCCGCATCTTGATCCGCTGGATTGGCCGTCGCTCGCCGACGCGCTCGCGCGCCTGCTCGACGCGCAGGGGATCGATCGCGCGCACATCCTCGGCCATTCGATCGGCGGAATGGTCGCGCAGGCGTTTTGCGCCCGCCATCCCGCCCGCACGCGTTCGCTGGTGCTGTCGGCGACGAGCCCGGCATTCGGGCGTCCCGACGGCGACTGGCAACGCGAGTTCGTCCGCCAGCGTCTTGCGCCGCTGGAAACCGGGAAGACCATGGCCGACCTGGCCGAAGCGACGGTCGAGAGCCTTGTGGGTCCCGCTGCATCGAAAGCCGTCCGGGAGTTCGCGCGCGGATGCGTAGCGCAGGTCCCTGTCCAGGCTTTTGCCGCCGCGATCCGGCTGATCGTGACGTTCGACGGCCGTCCGGATTTGCCGAAGATCGCCTGCCCGACGCTGCTGCTTGCGGGCGAACGCGATACCAATGCACCTGCAGCGATGATGCAGAAGATGGCCGAGCGGATCGCCGGATCGAAATTCGTGGTCCTGCCGGGCTGCGGCCATCTGGCGAACATCGAGGACCCGGACGCCTTCAACGCGGCGGTGCTGGAATTCCTGAGGGAGACCGAGACGCACCATGCTTAACGATCTGATTTCGCGCGTTGCGCGTCTGGGCCGCGAGAAATTCGCGCCGCGCGCCGAACAGTACGATCGCGACGCGCGTTTTCCGTTCGAAAACTACGATGACCTGCGGGCCGAGGGGCTGCTGGGCCTGTGCGTCCCTAGGCGCCATGGCGGGCTTGGCGCCGATTTCGCCACCTATTGCCGCGTGGCGGCCGAGATGGGCCGTTGGTGCGGGGCCACGGCGCTGACGTTCAACATGCATGCCTGTTCGGCGCTCTGGACGGGCCCGCTGGCCGACGATCTCGATCTTTCGCAGGAGCAGCGCGCGGAACTCGAGAAGCTGCGAACCGTTCACTACAGGCGCGTCATCGAGCAGGGGGCCATCTACGCCCAGCCCTTTTCAGAGGGCTCTTCTGCGGCTGCGGGCAAGGCACCCTTCGGCACGCTTGCGAAGAAGGCGGATGGCGGCTGGATCGTCAGCGGCAAGAAGATCTTCGCCTCGCTTGCGGGCGCAGCCGATTACTACGGCATCCTGTGCACCGAGGATCGCCCCGACCGTTCGATGCGCGATACGCTCTATCTCGCCGTGCCGAAGGAAGCGCAGGGACTGACCGTCACCGGCGACTGGGACCCGCTGGGCATGCGCGCGACGGTATCGCGCACGCTGATCCTGAAGGACGTATTCGTGCCCGACGATGCTCAGCTCCTGCCGCGCGGCGTCTATTTCAAGGCGGCCTCGGCCTGGCCGCACATGTTCATGACCCTGTCCCCGACCTACATGGGCATCGCGCAGGCGGCGTACGATTTCACGGTCCAGTACCTGCGCGGCGAGACGCCGGGCCAGCCGCCGGTGAAGCGCCGCATGTACCCCACCAAGCAGATTGCGGTGGCGGAGATGTACATCAAGCTTGCGCAGACGCGGGCCCTGTTCGAACGCACGATCGACGCAGCCAAGGTCAATCCGAGCAAACGCGAACGTCTCGATGCCTATGCCACGCAATACACGATCATGGAGAACGCGAACGAGCTTTGCCGGCTTGCCATCCGTACGTGCGGCGGCCAGTCGATGCTGAAGTCGCTGCCGCTGGAACGGCTCTACCGTGACAGCCGATGCGGGTCGCTGATGCTTCCGTGGACGGCGGAGCTGTGCCTCGACCGGCTCGGGCGCGAGGCGCTCTACGAACCGGGCGAAACCGACGAATGAGGGATCTGTCCGTCTGGATCGAACGTCACGCGCGCCGCACGCCCGATGCGGTGGCGTTGCGGTTCGAAGGGCGGATGATCACGTATGCGGACCTCGACGTGCGTACGCAGGGGCTTGCCGCCTGGCTTTGCGCGCGCGGTGTCGGGGGCGGCGACCGTGTGGCGCTGCTGTCGACGAACAATCCCGACTATCTGGCGCTGCTGTTTGCCTGCGCGCGCCTCGGGGCCATGCTGGTGCCGCTCAACTGGCGGCTGGCGCCGGCGGAAATCGGCCAGATCCTCGACGATGCCGAACCCGGACTGTTCCTGGCGGAGCGCGACTTCGCTGCCTCGACGGGCGGGCGCGGCGCGGTATGGCTCGACGAACTGGACGCCGGCGGCGGCGAAGCACCCTGCAACGGGTCGCCCGAGGCGCCGGTCCTCCTCGTCTACACGTCGGGCACGACGGGCCGCGCCAAAGGCGCCGTCCTCACGCAGCAGGCGCTGGCCTGGAACGCCGTCAACAGCCAGCACATGCACGACATGACCTCGCGCGATCGCGTGCTCACCTTCCTGCCGATGTTCCATGTCGGCGGGCTCAACATCCAGACACTGCCCGCTCTGGCGCTGGGGGCCGAGGTCGTGCTCCGCCGCCGCTTCGATCCGGGCGATGCGCTGGACGCGATCGCGCGGGAACGGCCGACGCTCTCGCTGGTGGTGCCGGCGGTGATGAAGGCGATGATCGAGCACCCGCGCTGGACCGATTGCGACCTGTCGAGCCTGCGGATGGTCGGGGCGGGGTCGTCGATCGTGCCGGTCGACCTTATCCGCGCGTTCCATGCCCGGGGCCTTCCCGTCGCGCAGGTCTATGGCGCCACCGAGACGGGACCGATCGCGATCTACCAGACGCTCGCCGACGCCATGGCGAACGAGGGGTCGACCGGGCAGCCGGCGCTTCACTGCGAGGCGCGGCTCGAGGACGGGGAAATCCTGATCAAGGGACCCAACGTCGCAACCGGCTACTGGCGCAACGACGCCGCCACGCGCGAGAGCTTCGTGGATGGCTGGTTCCGCACGGGCGATCTCGGGCGTGTCGACGCGAACGGCAACTGGTGGGTCGTCGAGCGCAAGAAGGACATGATCATCTCGGGCGGAGAGAACGTCTATCCGGCCGAGATCGAGGCGGCCTTGAGCGAGATCGTCGGCGTCGCGGACTGTGCCGTGGTCGCTGCCCCCGATGCGCGCTGGGGGGAGGTCCCTGTCGCCTTCGTCGTCGTGCGGCCCGGAGCCGCACTGGACGAGGCGGCCCTTCGTGGCCATCTCGAAGGGCGGCTTGCGCGCTTCAAATGGCCGAAGGCATTCGTTTTCCGCGGCGAGCTGCCGCGCAACGCGATGGGCAAGGTCCAGCGCTTCGCGCTACGTGCGCAGGCCCGCGAGGGCAGGGAATAGGCCGGTCAGACCGGCCGACACGATCTGAACGGCGATCGCCGCGAGCAGCAGCCCGAAGATACGGTTGAGGATATTGAGGCCGGTGCGCCCGAGCTGCCGGCCGATCGGATCGGCAAGCCTCAGCGTGATCCAGACGACCACGCAGACAAGGCCGATGCACACGACCACGGCCGCCAGATGCGCAAGGTCGGGATTGCGCTTGGTCTCGATGATCGTCGAGGAGATCGAGCCGGGTCCCACGAGAAGCGGAATGCCGATCGGCACGACGCCAAGCGCCGACTTCTGTCCCGCCTCGTCGGCCTCCTCGGGCGTCTGCTGGACCGCGGAGACGCGGGCATTGAGCATCGAAAGGCTCATCAGGAAAAGAACGATCCCGCCGCCGACGCGGAATGCGTCGAGACTGGTCCCGAGGATGCGCAGCAGCACGTCGCCGGTCAGTGCGGAAACGACGAGCACGATGAAGACGGTGGCGGCCGCCATGTCGGCTGTGCGCGCACGGAACCGGTCGTCCTGGCCCGCCGTCAGCGCCAGGAAGACCGGGATCGCCGCAAACGGCGTGAGGATCGCCAGAAGCGTGACGACGAAGCGCGAGTAGTCGGCAAAATTCGCCACGGCGCTAGCCTGCGAAGGGATGGGTCTTGATCCAGTGCCGCGCGATGTCCGCGCGCCGCGCGACCCAGACGCGATCATGTTTCTCGACATGGTCGAGGAAGCGTTGCAGGGCGCGGAAGCGGCCTGGCCGGCCGATTAGCCTGAGATGCAGGCCGATCGACATCATCTTGGGCGTCTCCGCGCCTTCGGCGTGAAGCACGTCGAAGGCGTCGCGTGCGTAGGCAAACCAGTCGTCGCCGGTGTTGAAGCCTTGCGCCGTGCCGAACTTCATGTCGTTGACGTCGAGCGTGTAGGGAATGACCAGATGCCCCTTGCCGCCTTCGCGCGTCCAGTAGGGCAGGTCGTCGTTGTAGGCGTCGCTCGAATAGAGCATGCCGAACTCGGCCGCCAGCGCACGCGTGTTGGGCGAGTTCCGGCCGGTGTACCAGCCAAGCGGCGGCGTGCCGGTCGCCTTCTCGATGGCGTCGATGGCAAGGCGGAAGTGCCGGCGTTCTTCGGCGACGGGCATCTTCTGGTAGTCGATCCAGCGCCAGCCATGGCTGGCGACCTCGTGACCGCCCTCGGCCATCGCGCGACCGGCTTCCGGATGGCGCGTGAGCGCCATTCCCACGGCCCAGGAAGTGAATGGCAGGCGCCGTCGCTCGAACTCGCGCAGGATGCGCCAGAAGCCCGCACGGCTGCCGTACTCGTAGACGCTCTCGGTGCTCTCGTCGCGGCGGCCCTTGCGCGGCGCGAGGCCAACGACTTCCTGCAGGTAGACCTCCGACTCCCGGTCGCCATGCAGGACCGAGCGTTCGCCGCCCTCCTCGTAATTGACGACGAACGACACGGCAATGCGCGCCCCGTTCGGCCAGGCCGCATGCGGCGGATTGCGCCCATAGCCGACAAGATCTCGCGGATAGGCGGGCTTCCTAGGCTTGCGGGGGGGCATCGGCTGTCGGCTCCGTCGCGGCTGGGGAGGTGAGGATACGCACGAAATTGAGCAGCATCGCGTCCTCGCCGGCGGGGGCCATGAACGAGATGCCGACAGGGGCCTCGTCGGCGAAACCGGCGGGCAGCGTGATCTGCGGCAGGCCGGCAAGCCCGGCGATGCAGGTCAAGGGCAGCGTGCGCAGGCGCACGCGCTCGAAGGTCTGCTCGTCGGCCTCGCGGGCCGGCGGGGGCGTGGGGGCGGTCGGCAGGCACAGGACGGTGCCCGGTGTCATCAGCGCCGCAATGCGCGCACGCACGCCCTCGCGCGCGTCGCTCCGGGCCCGCACCGTCGGCGCGTCGATCCGGCGGGCAAAATCGAAGCGCGCCGCGATGTCGGGCGCGAGCTTCGGGGTGACGGCGGTCAGCCACTCGCCGTGGCAACTCCAGGCTTCCGCCGCGGACAGGAGGCGATAGGTCTCCGCCCAGTCTGCGATCGCGTCGCCGGCGATGTCGGCGTCGTTCGTCTCGTCGAAGAACGAGCGCGCGCGGCCGACCCAGGGCAGAAGCGCCTGATGCACTTCGCCATCCACGAGGCGCATGAGGTCCGCGGCAACGATCAGGCGAGAAGGCTCGGCCGGTTCCGCGCTCTCGTCGAGCAGCGCCCGCCCGACACGCTCGAGCAGTTCGGCGTCGCGCGCGAACCAGCCCACTGCATCGAAAGTGGGTGCAAGCGGCACCACGCCCTCCGTCGGGATCCGTCCATGCGTCGGCCGCATGCCGAAAAGCCCGCAGTAACTTGCCGGGATGCGGATCGATCCGGCCGTGTCCGTCCCGATGGCGAAATCGCACGCACGGCCGGCGACAGCCGAGGCGGAGCCCGACGACGAGCCGCCCGGAACACGCTCCGGCGCCGCCGGGTTGACGGGCATGCCGTAATGCATGTTGCGTCCCGTAAGCCCGTAGGCGAGTTCGTCCATCAGCGTCTTGCCGAGGAGGGTGGCGCCGGCATCGAGCAGCGTGCGGACGGCGGGCGCAGTCCGCGTCGCCTTGTTGTGTGTCTGGAGCCAGGTCGGGTTCCCGGCGCCGGTGCGGTGACCGGAAATGTCGAAATTGTCCTTGGCCGAGAAGACGGTGCCGCGCAGCGGGCCATCCTCGGCTCCCGAGACCTTCACGCGTTCGTGGCGGGTATAGGCGTCGAGATTCATGCGTGTCCGCTACCTTGCAGTCAGCCCGCGAATTCCCGCAACCGGTGATTCGCACGTTCCGCAAGCGTAGCCCAAAGGACGCACGGCCGCCACGCGCCGGCTTCGACTGGCGCATTGACAAGGAATTGCGCTTGCTTTCTCTTTTCCTCCGGCTTCGGAGGAGAATCGATCATGCGCAAGGGATGGATTGCCGGACTGGCCATCGTCGCGGCATTCGCCGCCGGCGGCGCTCGCGCGCAGGGCACGCTCAACATCTACAACTGGAACGACTACGTGTCGCCCGAGGCGCTCGAGCGCTTCCAGAAGGAGACGGGCACCAAGGTCGTCTACGACACCTACGATTCGAACGAAACGCTCGATGCCAAGCTGCGCGCCGGCCGCTCCGGCTACGATCTGGTCGTGCCGACGGCCTCGCCATTCCTCGCCCAGCAGATCCCGGCGCATCTCTACCAGCCGTTCGACCGCTCGAAGCTGCCGAATTTCAAGAACATCGACCCCGTTGCCCTCAAGCAGCTCGAGCGCGCCGATCCGGGCAACCGCTACGGCATCCCCCACCTGTCGAGCACGACGGGCATCGGGTACAACATCGAACGCATCAGCCGGATCATGGCCGATGCGCCGGTCTATTCTCTGCGCATGTTCTTCGATCCGGATATCGTCAAGCGCTTCCAGTCGTGCGGTGTCGTCATGCTCGACTCGCCGACCGACGTGTTCCCCGCCGCCCTTGCCTACCTGAAGCTCGATCCGGACTCCAAGTCGCCAGACGATCTCAAGAAGGCGACCGACCTCGTCATGCGCATCCGCCCCTACGTGCGCAAGTGGCACTCCTCGGAATACATCAACGATCTTGCCAATGGCGACGCCTGCCTTGCGTTTGGCTATTCGGGCGACATCAAGCAGGCGGCCGCACGCGCGACCGAAGCCGGCAAGCGCGGCGTGCGCATCGAATACGCCATTCCGCAGGAAGGTGCGCAGCTCGCCAATGACGTCTGGGCAATCCCGGCGGATGCCCGCAACGTCGCCGCGGCGCACAGCTTCGTCAATTTCATGCTCCGGCCCGAGATCGCGGCGCTCAACTCCGATGCCGTCGGCTATCCGAACGCGGTTCCGGCCTCGCGCCCGCTCGTAAAGCCGGAAGTGCGCGACGATCCGACCGTGTTCATGCCCGACGAGGTGCGTGCGCGCCTATTCACCATCACGCCGGCCAAGCGCGACTACGAGCGCCTGCGCACGCGCGCCTGGACCCGCGTGACAGCCGGTCGCTAAGGCGGCGGGCGTTGATCCGGGTCGAGGGTCTGACGAAGCGGTTTGGCGGCATCCCGGCCGTCGACGGCGTCGATCTGGAGATCGGCCAGGGCGAGATTTTCTGCCTCCTGGGGCCGTCCGGCTGCGGGAAGACGACGCTGCTTCGGTGCATCGGCGGGTTCGAGGCGCCGGATGCCGGACGCGTGCTGCTCGACGGTCACGACGTGACGGGTCACGCGCCATGGCTGCGGCCCGTCAACACGGTCTTTCAGAGCTACGCGCTGTTTCCGCACCTGAGCGTAGCCGCAAATGTCGCCTTCGGCCTCGAGACGCTGGCCATGTCGAAGGCCGAACGCGCGGCACGCGTGGCGGAAATGATCTCGCTTGTCCGGCTCGAAGGCCTTGCCGCGCGCCGGCCCTCGCAGCTTTCCGGCGGGCAGCGCCAGCGCGTGGCGATCGCGCGCGCACTCGCGAGGCATCCGAAGGTCCTGCTGCTCGACGAACCTCTGTCGGCGCTGGACGCCAAGCTTCGGGAAGAAACGCGGCTCGAGCTCGTCGATCTGCAGGCGCGGCTCGGCATTTCCTTCGTTTTCGTCACGCACGATCAGGACGAGGCGATGGCGATTTCCGACCGGATCGGCGTGATGCAGGGCGGCCGGATCGTCCAGGTCGGCGCACCGGCGGAGATCTACGATCGGCCCGCGACGCGCTTCGTGGCCGAGTTCGTCGGGCGCATCAATCTATTTGCCCGCGACGGAGGGTGGATCGCCGTCCGGCCGGAACGCATCGGGCTGGGCGCCGGTCCGCACGCCGGCACCGTGCGCGAGTGCGCCTTTCTCGGCGAGCGCAGGCTCGTCTTCATCGACAGCGCGCTCGGCCGTGTCGTGGCGAGCGTTGCGGGCAGCGACATCGTGCCCGAGAACGGTGCCGCCGTCGGCTTCGGCTGGCCAGCAGATGCCGAACGGAGATTGCCAGCATGAGCGAGGCGCCCTGGCATTCGCGCGCGCGCCGGATATTCGTTGTTCCGGCATTCGCGTGGCTCGCGGCGACCGTCGCGCTCCCGCTGGCACTGGTTGCCGCAATCAGCCTTGGCGAGGCGACGCAGGGCGCGCCGCCCTTCGACTGGTCGTTCACGTTCTCCAACTATGCGATCGTCTTGGGCGATGCGCTCTATGTCGAGGCGTTCGCCGCGTCGGTACGCATTGCCGGGACGTCCACGGCAATCTGTCTGCTGATCGGCTACCCGATGGCACTTGCAATCGCGCGTGCACGGCCCGAGCGGCGATTGTGGCTGCTCTTTCTCGTCGTGCTGCCCTGCTGGACGTCGTTCCTCATCCGCGTCTATGCGTGGATGGGGATCCTTCGTCCGACCGGCTACATCAACTCGGCCTTGCAGGCGTTGGGTCTTGTCGAAGAGCCACTTGGTCTCATCGCGAACGCGTTCGCCGTCCATCTCGGCATCGTCTATGCCTATCTTCCGTTCATGGTCCTGCCGCTTTACGCGACGATCGAGCGCATCGATGCTGCGCTGGTCGAAGCGGCCCATGACCTGGGTGCCCCGCCGGCGCGCGCCTTCTGGCGCGTGACGTTTCCCCTTTCGCTGCCCGGTGCGGTCGCCGGCTCGTTGCTGGTGTTCATCCCGGCGTCGGGCGAGTTCGTCATTCCCGATCTGCTCGGCGGGCCGGACACCCAGATGATAGGCCGCATCCTGTGGCTCGAATTCTTCCAGAACCGGGACTGGCCCGTGGCATGCGCGATCGCGACGGCGCTCGCGGCGCTGCTTGCCGGGCCGATCCTTCTCTTCGACCGTTATCGCGCGCGCGGCACGTGAGGGGCGCGCGCACTTGGACGTGGGTTCCCGCCGCACTTGCGGCCGGTTTCGTCTTTCTCTATCTGCCGATTGTCCTGCTGGTCGTTTTCAGCTTCAACGAGAGCAGGCTCGTGACCGTCTGGGCGGGTTTCTCGACGCGCTGGTACGGCGAACTTCTCTCCAACGGACGCATGCTCGACGCGGCCGGTCTCAGCCTTTCGGTTGCCGCGGTCGCCGCGACCCTGTCGGCCGTGTTCGGGTCGCTCGCGGGTTATGCGATGGGCCGCTTCGGCCGCTTCCGGCTGCGCACGCTATTTGCCCTGCTGCTGCTCGCCCCGATGGTGCTGCCCGAGGTAATCCTGGGCCTTTCGATGCTGATGACGTTCACCACGCTCGACCGGCTGATCGGCTGGCCGGCGGAGCGGGGATTTCTCGTGATCGCCTTCGCGCATGCCACCTATGGCACGGCGTTTGTCGCGGTGATCGTCGAGGCGCGCTTGCGGGGTCTGGACCCGGCTCTTGAGGAGGCGGCGCTCGACCTTGGCGCAGGGCCTGTCCGGGCGTTCGTGCGCGTCGTGCTGCCGCTCCTGCTGCCGGCTGTCGTCGCCGGTTGGCTGCTGGCCTTCACCCTTTCGCTCGACGATCTCGTGGTGGCGAGCTTCGTGTCTGGGCCGGGCGCGACGACGCTGCCGATGCTCGTCTATTCGAGTGTGCGGCTTGGCCTGTCGCCGCAGATCAATGCACTCGCGACGATCCTAGTGATCGTCGTCACGCTGCTGGCGCTTTTGGGCTCGAGACAGGGTCGGAAAGCGGCGTAATTTGTCCTTGAGTTATCCACAGTCTGTGTCTTTTGCAATTTCGGAATCAACATTGATTCAGTGAGTTGATCGAGATTTCTCGTGTAAAAAATCCGGCGAAGAACAGACTGTCTAATTTTGCGCGGGCGTGCGGATGGCTTGCTTGAACGGGTCGATTTGAATCGGCATCATCCGCCGTCAATTTGGCGGAATCGCACCGGACGAAGTGCCGATCCGGGCGAAGATCGTTTCAAGGCAACCAGACGGGTCGAAGTCGGAGATATGGCGCAACACGGATCAAACCGGTCGGAAGTTTCATGGCTCGCACGAGTTGACGCGCGCCTGTTCCGTCCGCGCGAGATCCTGATGCGGACCGATGGGGCGGTCCGGCTCATTTCGGTCGGCGCCGGCCTTCAGCGCATGGCCGCGGTCCTTGTGGTGACGGCCGCCGCGCTGGCAGGCGTGGCCGCAGACAGCTACCGCGCGGCGCTGGTCGAGATCGAGCAGCGCGCACAGGACGTCGCGCGCCTGCAGGACGATCACCGCACGCGGCTCGAGGAACTCGGCGAGGCGCTGGCCCGTGCGACCGAACGCGGTCGGGCCGAGGCGGCGGAGGCTGTTGCCGGACTCGTCGAGCAGCGCAACCGCCTGACCGAGCGCATGACGGAAATCGAGCAGGGTCTCGCCGCGGCGGAAAGCGAACGCGAACGCGCGATCGAGACCCACGAAGGCCTGATGGAACGCCTGCGCGGCGTCGAGGCGCGTCTTGCCGGCCGTGCGCCGGACGCGGCAAGTGCCGCCGAGCGCGTGGCAGCGCTTGAGCGGCTGCGGATCGAGACGCTCGCCGAGCGCGGCCGTCTGGCGGTCGAGGCGCGCCGTCTTGCGATCGAACATCGCGCGACGACCGGCGATCTCGCGAGCCTTCGCGAAGTCGATCGCGACGCCGCGCGTGCGCAGGACGCTGCGTTGGCGGAAATTTCGGGCAGCACGCGGGCGCAGATCGAGGCGATCGCGCGCGTGCTGCGCACCGCCGGACTCCAGCCCGAACGCGTGCTCGGCATCCGGAGCCGCAATGCAGGCGGCCCGTTCGTGGGCCCGGCGGCCGATCGCGCGACGAGCGATCCGAGCCTGATGCTGGCCTCGCTGGGATCCGATCTCGAACGCCTGCGCGACATGCGGGCATCGATCCGGCGCCTGCCGTTGCGCGCACCGCTCGACGAGTTCAACGTCATGAGCCCGTTCGGAATGCGTCGCGACCCGTTCAACGGCCAGCTGGCCATGCACAGCGGCATCGACCTGTCGGCGCCGCCGCGCACGCCCGTGCTGGCGACGGCGGCGGGCAAGGTCGTGACTGCCGGCTGGAGCGGCGAATACGGAAACCTGGTCGAAATCCAGCACGACTTCGGGCTCTCGACGCGCTATGGTCACCTCACGCGCATCGATGTGCGCGTTGGACAGCGCATCGAGCGTCGGCAGTCGGTCGGGCTGCTCGGTTCGACCGGCCGGAGCACCGGCCCGCATGTCCATTACGAGGTTCTCGTCGACGGCCGTGCCGTCGACCCCATCCGTTTCCTGGAGGCTGCCCGCAATGTTCGGAAAGTCGAATAAGACCGCTCCCGACGTCCGCAACCACAAGGGCGCTGCCAATCCTTCGCTGCCGTCGATCATCTCGGCCGGCCTGTCGCTGAAGGGCGATATCAACTGCGAAGGCGATATCCAGCTCGACGGGCGTGTGGAAGGCGTGATCCGCACCAAGTCGCTGACCATCGGTGCGACGGGTGAGGTCCGCGGCGAGATTTCGGCCGAGCGCGTGCGTGTCCTCGGGAAGGTCTTCGGGCCGATCCGCGCCAAGGCGATCGACCTTGGCCGGAGCGCGCAGGTCGTCGGCGACATCCGCTACGAGACGCTGACGGTCGAGCAGGAAGCGCAGGTCGACGGCCATATCCAGCGCGTCGAGGATACGGCTGCGGCGCGCGATCAGGCGCCGCTTGCACTGGTTCACGACCTGACGAAGAAGTAGCCGATCAGACCAGCGCCTGCGTGTCGCCGTCGATCGACAGCGCCTGGCCCGACACGTTCCGGCCACCGGGGCCGGCCAGGAAAACCGCCATCCGTGCGATGTCGTCCGCGTCGACCATGCGGCCGAGCGAGGCTTGGCGCGTATAGAGCTTTTCCATGTCCGCGACCGGCACGCCCTTGGAGCGTGCCTTCGCATCGATCACGCGGCGGATGCGCGGTCCGTCGACGGCACCGGGCAGGATCGCGTTCACGCGGATGTTGTCGGGGCCAAGCTCGATCGCCAGGCTCTTCGTGAATCCGACCACGGCCCACTTGCTCGCCGAATAGGGCGTGCGATGCGCAAAGCCGAATTTTCCCGCGGCCGACGAAAGATTGACGATCGTCCCGCCGCCGCTGGCCCGCAGCATCGGGATCGCCCGGCGTGCGCACAGGAACTGGGAGTCGATATTCACCTCGAGCGTCCGGCGCCAGTCCTTGAGGGAAAGCGATTCTGCGGGGCCCGTGGGTCCGGCGACGCCTGCGTTGTTCACGAGGACGTCGAGCCCGCCGAGCTTGCCCGAGACGTCGCCGAACAACTCGTCGACCTCGCGCTCGTCCGACACGTCGCACTCGAAGGCGGCGTGGCCGGGCAGTTCCTGCCGGAATTCGGCAAGCGCCGCATCGTCGATATCGCAGACCGCCACGCGCGCGCCGGCTGCGGCAAAGGCGCCTGCGATGGCCCGTCCGATGCCGGCAGCGCCGGCAGTCACGAGTACGCGGAGGTCCCGGCAGGTCTGGTCGGTCATGCGTCTTCCCCTGGTGCGTGCCGTCGGGCGCGTGGCTAAACTCCGACCGGCATGGAGAATGGTGATAGCACGCGCGGGTTGGCGCGTCCCGCGGTTAACGGTCGCGCCGGCGCGGCCTTCGCGCGGGATGCCGATGGCGTTGTCCGGCTCAAGGATCTCGAACAGCGCGACCCGCTCAAGATCCTGTTCCCGGATCCGCTGGATGAGCGCCAGCCGGTCGCCGTGCTTGTCAACACTGGGGGCGGCATCGTCGGCGGCGACAGGCTATCGACGGGGATAGAGCTCGGGCCCGGCGCCCAGGCGCTGGTCGTCGGCCAGGCGGCCGAGAAGGTCTACCGGAGCTGGGGCCCGCCGGCCGAGGTCCGAAACCGACTTGTGCTGGGTGCAGGCGCACGTCTGGAATGGTTCCCGCAGGAGACGATCCTTTTCGACCGGGCCCGTCTCGATCGCAGTCTCGATCTTCGTCTCGAGGCCGGCGCGACGTTCCTGGGCGGGGAGATCGTCGTCTACGGCCGGCGGGCGCGCGGTGAAACTTTGACCGGCGGCTCGCTGCGCGATGGATGGGCGATCCGTCGGGGTGATCGGTTGGTGTGGCTGGACCGGTTCGTGGCCGATCCGCTCGACGATGCGCTGCTTGATCGGCCGGCCCTGCTCGACGGCGCCCGTGCGTCAGCCATGATGGTCTGTCTTGCCGACGATCCGGCGCAAGCGCTGGAAATTGCACGGGGGCAGGCGGGGGTTTCGTGCGGCATCGTCAATGGCGTACTAGTCGCGCGGCTGCTGGATCGCGATGTTCCGGCGCTGCGGGGGCGCTATTGCCGGCTTTGGCAGGCGCTCCGACACGGCATATTCGGGTTGCCGGAGGGGATTTCCCGGCTTTGGCACGTGTGATGCTAGGATCAAGGCCAGTGGGGGAGTGACTGCCGATGAATCTCAGTCCGCGCGAGAAAGACAAGCTTCTGGTCGCCATGGCCGCGATGGTGGCGCGCCGGCGGCTGGAACGGGGGGTCAAGCTCAACCACCCCGAAGCCGTGGCGCTGATCGCGGATTTCGTCGTGGAAGGGGCCCGCGACGGCCGGGCGGTCGCCGACCTGATGCGAGACGGCGCGAAGGTCGTGCGTCGCGACCAGGTGATGGATGGAATCGCCGAAATGATTCACGAAATTCAGGTCGAGGCGACCTTCCCCGACGGCACGAAACTCGTGACCGTCCACAACCCCATCCGATGAGGGCGCGATGAAGCCGGGCGAGGTTCTTGTCAGGGACGGCGAGATCGAACTGAATGTCGGGCGACCGACCGCCAGGATCGACGTGGCAAATGCAGGCGACAGGCCGATCCAGGTCGGTTCGCACTATCACTTTTTCGAAACCAACCCGGCGCTCGCCTTCGACCGCAAGAAGGCTTACGGGATGCGCCTCGATATTCCGGCGGGGACGGCGGTCCGCTTCGAACCGGGCCAGACGCGGTCGGTGACACTCGTGGCGTATGCCGGTGCGGGAATCGTCCACGGCTTTCGCGGCGACGTGAATGGGCGGCTCAAGAAGCCCAAGCGGGGGAAGTGACATGTCGACGAAGATCTCGCGCAAGGCCTATGCGGGCATGTACGGGCCAACGGTGGGCGACCGCGTCCGGCTCGGCGACACCGACCTGTTCATCGAGGTCGAGAAGGATCTCACTGTCTACGGCGAGGAAGTGAAATTCGGCGGCGGCAAGGTCATCCGCGACGGCATGGGACAGGGCCAGCGCAGCCGGCGCGAAGGCGCGGTCGATACGGTCATCACGAACGCCCTCGTCCTCGACTGGTGGGGCGTGGTCAAGTGCGACATCGGCATAAGGGACGGGAAGATCGCCGGCCTCGGCAAGTCCGGCAATCCGGACATCCAGCCGGGCGTGGATATCGTCGTGGGACCGGGCACCGAGGTCATCGCGGGCGAGGGCCGGATCGTCACGGCCGGCGGAATCGACGCGCATATCCATTTCATCTGCCCGCAGCAGGTCGAGGATGCGCTCTATTCCGGCCTTACGACGCTTATGGGCGGCGGTACCGGCCCGGCGGCCGGGACTTCCGCGACGACCTGCACGCCCGGCCCCTGGCATCTTCACCGAATGCTGGAAGCGGCCGAGGGCCTGCCGATAAATCTCGGTTTCTTCGGCAAGGGCAACGCGTCCGCCGCGGCGCCGATGGTGGAAATGGTGCGCGCGGGCGCCTGCGCCATGAAGCTGCACGAGGACTGGGGCACGACGCCCAACGCCATCGACACCTGCCTCAAGGTCGCCGACCGCCACGACATCCAGGTGGCGATCCATACCGACACGCTCAACGAGAGTGGCTTCGTCGAGGACACGGTCGCCGCCTTCAAGGGGCGCACGATTCACGCGTTCCACACCGAAGGCGCCGGTGGCGGACATGCGCCTGACATCATCAAGGTCGTCGGCCTGCCCAACGTCCTGCCGTCCTCGACCAACCCGACACGCCCCTTCACGGTCAACACGATCGACGAGCATCTCGACATGCTCATGGTCTGCCACCATCTCGACCAGCGCATTCCCGAGGACGTCGCGTTTGCCGAGAGCCGCATCCGGCGCGAGACGATCGCTGCGGAGGACATCTTCCACGACATCGGCGCGATTTCGATGATGAGTTCGGACAGCCAGGCGATGGGCCGCATCGGCGAGGTCATCGCGCGTACCTGGCAGACCGCGCACAAGATGAAGACCCAGCGCGGCCGTCTCTCCGAGGAGAAGGGCGACAACGACAATTTCCGCGCCCGGCGCTACGTCGCCAAATACACGATCAATCCGGCAATCGCGCAGGGCATTGCCGGGTATGTCGGTTCGGTCGAGAAGGGCAAGTATGCCGATCTCGTCCTGTGGCAGCCGGCGTTCTTCGGCGCCAAGCCCGAAATGGTGCTGAAATGCGGGACGATCGCCGCCGCACCGATGGGCGATCCCAATGCGTCGATCCCCACGCCGCAGCCCGTTCACTACCGCCCGATGTTCGCAACTTTCGGCAAGGCGCTTGGCTCGTCGTGCCTGACATTCGTCTCGAAGCTGGCGCATGAGGACAACATCGCGCGCAAGCTCGGCCTCTCGCGAACGGTCCTGCCGGTCCGCAACACGCGCAAGATCGGCAAGAAGGACATGCGCCTCAACGACGCGATGCCGCGTGTCGACGTCGATCCGGAGACCTACGAAGTTCGCGCCGACGGCACGCCGATCACATGCGAGCCCGCGAAGGTCCTGCCGCTGGCGCAGCGCTATTTCCTGTTCTGATGCGGGCGCTTGCGGTCGATCCGGCCGGGACGTGGGATACCGCGCGCCGGCGCGGCCATGTGACGCTCGCCTCCGACCAGCGTCATCGGCGGCGCATCTCCATGCGCGCCGACGAAGGATTCGAGTTTCTCCTCGACCTCGTTCATGCCGCGCACCTGCGCGCGGGCGACGGGCTGGCGCTGGAGGATGGCAGCTATGTCGAGGTGCGCGCGGCCGACGAGCCCGTGATGGACATCAGTTGTGCGGATCCGGCCCATCTGGCGCGCGTCGCCTGGCACGTCGGCAACCGGCATCTTGCCGTACAGGTTCTGCCCGGCGGCAGTCTTCGTCTGGCCGACGACTACGTGATTGCGGAGATGGCCGGGATGCTCGGCGCGAAGGTTGAGCGCAAGGTGGGACCGTTCGACCCGGAGCCGGGGGCCTATGCCGGGGCGGCGCATGCGCACTGAGGGATTGCCGCGACTGCTTGCCTGGCTGTCGCCCTCCTTTCCGGTGGGGGCCTTTGCGTACAGCCACGCGCTGGAGGCCGCGATAGAGGAGGGGTTCGTGCGCGAGCGTGATTCGCTTCGCGCATGGATCTCGGACGTTCTCGCGCACGGCAGTGCAAGAACGGACGCCATCTTCTTTCGCCATGCCCATGCCGCCGTGATGGCAGGCGACGAGAGCGCATTTGTCGAGGTGGCCGAACTCGCGGCCGCAATGCGGGGCACGGCGGAACTGTCGCTTGAAGCAACACAGCAGGGCGAAAGTTTTCTTGCGGCCATTGGCGATGCCTGGCCGGTCGATATCGCGCCATGGCGCGCGCGGCTGGCGCTTGCAGGCATCAGGCCTTCCTATCCCGTCTCGGTTGCGTGCGCCGCCGCGAGCGCGGCGATACCGGTCGACGACGCGTTGTGCGCCTTCCTGCATGCATTCGCGGCGAATCTCGTCTCCGCCGCCGTCCGTGCGATTCCGCTTGGTCAGACCGACGGCCAGCGGACCCTCGCAGCACTCGAACCCGACGTCGATGCGGCCGTCGCAGCTTCGGCCGGTTGCGCGCTCGACGCGGCCGGGGGCGCTGCGCTGGCTGTCGACGCGCTCTCGTTCCGCCACGAAATCCAGTACACGAGGATATTCAGATCATGACCGGACCCCTGCGAGTTGGAATCGGCGGCCCAGTCGGCTCGGGCAAGACCGCGCTGGTGGATGCGCTTTGCAAGCATCTGCGCGACGTGCTCGACGTCGCGGCGATCACGAACGACATCTACACGAAGGAGGATGCGCAGTTCCTTACGCGCTCCGGTGCGCTCGACCCGTCGCGTATCATGGGCGTGGAGACGGGCGGCTGCCCGCATACCGCGATCCGGGAAGACGCGTCGATGAATCTCGCCGCCTGTGCCGAGATGACCGCGAAGTTTCCCGGCCTCGAGCTTCTGTTCGTCGAATCGGGCGGCGACAATCTCGCCGCAACATTCTCGCCGGAGCTCGCCGACATCACGATCTACGTGATCGACGTTTCGGCGGGCGACAAGATCCCGCGCAAGGGTGGACCTGGCATCACGCGCTCAGATCTGCTCGTGATCAACAAGATCGATCTGGCGCCGCATGTCGGCGCCTCGCTCGAAGTGATGGACCGCGACGCTCGGAAGATGCGCGGCGATCGGCCCTTCATCTTCACGCAGATCAAGGCGGGCAAGGGCGTCGCCGACATCGCGGGATTCATCTGCGCCAAGGGCGGCCTCAGTCCCCGCCCGCGCAAGGCCGCCTGAGATGGAGAGCGGAATGCGTGCGTCGGATCGCGTCGATGAAGGCCGACTGTGGCAGCGCCATGTCGACATGGCAAAGCTCGGCGGACTGCCGAAGGGCGGGGTCAACAGGCAGGCGCTGTCACCCGAGGATGCGGCCGCTCGCCGCCAGCTTGGCGCATGGGCCGCGGCGCGGGGCTTCGATGTCTACGGCGACCCGATCGGAAATCTCTATGTCCGCCGCGCCGGCATCCAGGAAGATGCGCCGCCGGTGCTCACGGGCTCGCACATGGACAGCCAGCCGACGGGCGGCAAATACGACGGCATGTACGGCGTGCTGGCAGGGTTCGAAGCGCTCGAAGCGCTTGAGGATTCCGGCATCCGCACCAAGCGCCCCATTGCAGTCGTCGCCTGGGTCAATGAGGAGGGCAGCCGCTTCCAGCCAGGGGCGATGGGCTCCGCGGTCTGGGGAGGCGACTACCCGCTCGATTCGATGCTTGCCGTGACGGACCGATCCGGCAAGCGCCTTGGCGACGCGCTTGCCGAGACTCTCGCGGCAGCCCCGTGCCGGGTCGTTTCCGGATTCGACCGGCGGTTCCACGCGTACATCGAAGCGCATATCGAACAGGGCCCGCGACTGGAGGCCGAAGGATGCGCGATCGGCGTGGTAACCGGCATCCAGGGTTCGCAGCGCTACACGGTCGACATCTCCGGCGAGGAGGCGCACGCCGGGACGACCCCTTTGCGGGTGCGCAAGGACGCACTGCGCAGCGCAATTTCGGTTGTCGAGGCACTGCAGCGCCACATGCACGACCCCGAGGACGTGGTGCGGTTCACGGTCGGCAGGTTCGAATGCCGCCCGGGCTCCCCCAACACGGTTCCGGGCCACGTCCATTTTACGATCGACTTTCGCCATCCCGACGCCGGGGTTCTCGCCCGGCTGGGCGGGGGGATCGAGCGCGTCGTCGCGGCAAGCGCGGGGCCCTGCACCGCGACCGTCGCGCGCATCACGGACGTGGCGCCGACCGTCTTCGATCCGCGCATTGTCGGGCTCGTGCGCGCGAAGGCCGAGGCGCTCGGTCTTGCGAACATGGACATGCCCTCAGGCGCCGGCCACGACGCGATGCATGTCGCTCCGCACGGGCCGGCAGGCATGATCTTCGTGCCGTGCGAACGCGGCATCAGCCACAACGAGGCGGAAGCCGCAAGACCTGGCGATCTGGCGGCAGGCGCCCGCGTTCTGGCGGACTGTCTGACTGAACTCGCAAACGAATGAAGGCGGAATTCAACTGTCGGCGCGCTCGCCGGGCAGCAGGATGGTAGCGCGCGCTGCACCCTCGGCCGTCATCGTGATCTCCAGATGTCCGCCGTGCTGCTCGGCATAGCGGCGGACGATCGCCAGAGCGATACCGGCGCCGGGTGCACGGCGCTGGTAGGCGTGATCAGGCCCGAACACGGTCTCCGGCCGGGGCGCGGGCTGCGAAGTTCCCTGGTCCGAAACCCAGAGGGCGATCGCGCCGACGGCATTGCGGCCGAGCCCCACGGTGACCGTGCCGCCTGAAGGCGTGAAGCGCACGGCGTTGGCAAGCAGGTCGAGGATCGCCTTCGAGAGTTTGCGGGCATCGGCGCGCACGACCAGCGGTTCGCCCGGAAGGTCGTCGGCAAGATTGACGCCGCGCGCATCCGCCGCCGCCCGGATCAGATCGCGCTGCGCGCGCACCAGTGCCGCAAGGTCGACGCGCACCTCGTTGACGCGTTCGGCTGCTCCGTCGTCGCGCGCAACCTCGAGCAGCTCGCCCACGATGCCGGCCAGAAGCTCGGTGCCCGCGTGGATGGAAGCGAGATAGCCGCGCTGCTTTTCGGTGAGCGGGCCGCCGATTCCGCGTTCGAGCATCTGCACGAAACCGAGCACGGCGTTCAGCGGCGTGCGAAGCTCGTGGCTTGCGGTCGCGATGAAGACATCGCCGGCAAGCTTGGTTTCCGGGAGCTGCGGACGGAGCACCACCATGTAGCCGTTGGCCGTCCGCATCGCGTCGACATTGACGAGCTTCAGCCGGCCCGACGCATCGAACATCGGCAGTTCCGCATCGCCGCCGGTCTTCAGAGTCGAGACGAGACGTTCGCGGCAATTGTCGTCGACGGCGAGTTCTCCGACCGTCGCCGGCGCCGTACCGAAGTCGCGCGCGAAAGCTGCGTTTGCGAACACGACATGGCCGGCGAAGGTCACGCGTACGACCGGGTCGTTGACCCGCTCGGCGAGCGCATCGAGCGCAAGTTCGACTGAAATGGCGTTCATGTGATCCGAAGTCCGGCCGGGACGACCGGCTCTTGCCTTGATTCAAGCGCAAGCGGGCCGGGCGTGCAAGCGCGGCGGTCGGAAAAATCCGGCAATATCTTCAGTTAACCCTTTGCACGGGCAGCCGAAATCTCGTCGCGCAGGCGATGGACGATGTCGACGAAATCCGGCCGGAACGCGATATCCGGCAGGCGCGGCCGGGCGAATCCGACCGGGTTTGTCGATACGACCCGACCGGGCCGCGCGCTCATCATCACGACCCGATCGGACAGATAGACCGCCTCGCGCAGGTCGTGCGTGATGAGGATTACGGTCGGCCGTTTCTTGATCCAAAGCGTCTGGACGACGTCCCAAAGCTCCTCGCGCGTGAAGGCGTCGAGAGCGGCGAACGGCTCGTCAAGGAGCAGCAGTTCCGGGCTGTGGATAAGGGCACGGCACAGGGAGCCGCGTTGCTGCATGCCGCCGGAAAGCTGCCAGGGGAACTTTTCCTCGAAGCCGGAAAGGCCGACCGTCGAAAGCAGCTCTCGGGCCGCCACCACATGCTTCTCCCTGTCGCGGCGGAATGTCCGCGCGTGCGGCTCGACGATCTCGAGCGGCAGCAGCACGTTGTCCATCAGCGTCCGCCAGGGAAGCATGATCGAATTCTGGAAAGCCATGCCGCAGATCTTGAGCGGCCCGGTGACCTCCTGCCCGCCGACGACGACGTTTCCAGTCGTTGCCGTGTGCAGGCCCGAGACAAGCTTCAGGAGGGTTGATTTCCCGCACCCGGACGGTCCGACGACGGACACGAATTCGCCCTTCGCGATCTTGATGTCGGCATCCTTGAGCGCCAGTGTCTCGCCGTCCTTCGTTCGATAGACGAGGCTCACGCGGTCGATATCGACGAAGTCGTTCGTCATGGTTCCGGACACCTGCGGCCTGCCCCGATCGTGCGTCGCTTTCAGGAGCCGTTTCGAGCAAGCCCCGTGCCGCAACTCTGCCGTACCGGACGCCTTGCGCGCAAGGCGCTGAACTTGTCGCCGGGGCGCCGCCCAATTATGGTCGCGGTATGGCTACGCCCCTGTCCATCGGCGCCGTAAATGCCTTGCCGACCATGCATTTCATCGAAATATTCGGTCGTGTGTTCGAGCACGCACCGTGGGTCGCCGAGCGTGTCGCGGGCCTCCGCCCGTTCGCCGACCGTCGTGCCCTTCACCGTGCGATGGGCGACGTCGTGGCATCGGCAGATCGCGCGCGAAAGCTGGCACTGATTCAGGGGCACCCGGAACTGGCGGGCAAGGCCGCGATCGACCGGTCCCTGACCGCGGAATCTGCGGCCGAGCAGGGTGGGGCCGGGCTCGATAGGCTGACGGCCGAGGAATACGAGCGCTTTCACCGCCTCAACGGCGCCTATCGTGCGAGGTTCGGCTTCCCGTTCATCCTTGCCGTGCGCGGCCTCGACAAGCATGCGATCCTTGCGGCGTTCGAACGGCGCGTGGGCGCAGACGAGGCGGCGGAATTCGACGAGGCCTTGCGGCAGATTGCGCGCATCACCGAATTCCGTCTGGGCGACCTCGTGGCCGACAGTTGAAGGGAACCGGCATGGCGAAACTATCGACCCACGTGCTCGACACGATGAATGGCCGCCCGGCGGCGGGAATGACGATCGAGTTCCTCGCGCTCGAACCGGCCGGTCCCCGGCTGCTCGGAACATTCACGACGAACGCCGACGGGCGGACCGACCGGCAGCTTCTCGACGCCGCAACCTATCGGCCCGGCCGGTACGAGCTTCGTTTCGATGTGGCAACGTATTTCCGTGCGACGGGCCTGCAATTGCCGGACCCGCCGTTTCTTGACGTCGTGCGCATCGACTTCGGGCTCGCCGAGGCGGATGGCAGCTATCACGTGCCGCTCCTTGTTTCGCCATGGAGCTACTCCACCTACCGCGGTTCCTGAGGACCGGAAGAGGACCAGATGTCGTTCATGCCGATGTTCCAGGAGTGGATCGATCTCGTCGTGCGCTGGACGCATGTCATCACCGGGATCGCGTGGATCGGGTCTTCGTTCTATTTCAACTGGCTGGAATCGAAATTCCGTACGCCCGAGTTGGCGCGCGATCGCGTGGAGGGCGAGGCGTGGCTCGTCCATGGCGGCGGCTTCTATCGCGTCGAGAAATTCGCCGTGGCGCCGCCCACGCTCCCCAAGGAACTCCACTGGTTCAAGTGGGAGGCGGGGTTCACGTGGATGTCCGGCGTGCTTCTGCTGGCCGTGGTCTACTATGTCGGTTCGGAAGGATCGTTCCTGACGCACCCGGCGCTGGCCGGCATCGGCTCGTTCGGCGCCATGATCTTTTCGCTGTTCGTGATCGCGGCCATGTGGGTCGTTTACGACCGACTGTGGAAGAGCGCCTGGGCCGAGAACCACCCGACGGCCGCGACCTGCGCGACGTTCGCCATACTTGTCGCTCTCGCCGGCGGGCTTACCCAGGTCATGGCGCCGCATGCCGCGTACATCCATGTCGGCGCCACGATCGGCACAATCATGACGGCGAACGTGTGGATGATCATCATCCCCAACCAGCGCGAACTTGTCGATGCGACGCGCGAGGGGCGCCCGCCGCAGTTCCGCTTCGCCAAGCAGGCGAAGTTCCGGTCTCTCCATAACAACTATTTCACGCTGCCCGTCGTCTTCATCATGCTGTCGAAGAACTACGCGACGACGTGGGGAAGCGAATGGAACTGGGCGATCCTCGCGGGTCTCGGGTGCGTGGGAGCGACGGTCCGCCACTTCTTCAACCTGCGCAACAGGGACCGAGCCGGCGAAGCCTACTGGGTCTGGCCCGCGGCGGCGGCAATGATGGCCGCGCTCTTCTACGCCGCGACGCGCGGCTGAGGGCGGCTTCCCCGGATGCCGTCGCCATGACACTTGCTTCGCCGCCGGGGCGTACCTGGATCGGGATCCTGCTGTTCTGCGGCACGACGCTTTGCTTCGCCGCGCTGGATACCGGTGCGAAATACCTGACGATCGACCACCATCCGCTGCAGGTCGTGTGGGGTCGGTATTTCTTCCAGTTTCTCCTGCTCATACCGGTCTTCGCGCGGCGTGGATTGCGGCGATCCTTCGCAAGCACCCGGCCGCGCGTGCAGATCGGCCGGGCGCTCCTCATCAGCGTGATCACGTTCCTGTTCTTCTTGTCCATCAGCCATATCCCGCTGGTCGATGCGCAGGCGATCAGCTTCACGATGCCCTTGATCCTGACGGTCCTGGCGTTCTTTTTCCTCAAGGAGAAGGTCGGTCCCCGCCGCTGGGCGGCCGTTGTCGTGGGGTTTCTCGGCGTCCTGCTTATCATCCGGCCGACGGGCGGCGCGGTGCATTGGGCAGCCCTAGTCTGCCTTGCAAGTGCCGCGCTCAATGCGGGTTTCCATCTGCTGACGCGCACACTTGCTGCCGCCGATCCCCCGGATGTCGGCATCGCTTATGCCGGCACGATCGGTACGGCGGTCTTTTCACTGGTGGTTCCCTTTGTCTGGACGACGCCGGAACCGGGGGCCTGGGCTGTCTTCGCCGCAATCGGCGCGATGGGGCTGATCGGGCATTACTGGCTCAGCCAATCCTACATCTACGCCCGCGCGGTTGTTCTGGCGCCCTATGTCTATCTCCAGATCGTATGGGTGATGGTCCTCGGCTTCCTGCTGTTCGGGGCCATACCGTCTGCGTCGACGCTGACGGGTGCTGGAATCGTCATTGCGGCAGGGATATACGTCTTCCACCGCGAACGGCTGGTGCGGGGCGAAAAGTGATGCGTGTGGCGCTTGGCTTGCTGGTCGTCCTGGCGCTCGCCGGGCCTGCGGTTGCGCAGCCGGCCGGCGACGATGAAAAGGCGTACGAGGCGGGGCTCAAATCCTATCTCGACGGCGATCCCGGCTCGGCGTGGTTCTTCTGGATCGGCCCGGCGGAACGCGGAAACCGCGATGCACAGTTCTCGATCGGGCATCTCTATCGTGCCGGGGAAGGCGTGCCGGCCGATCCGAAGACCGCCGCCGACTGGTTCGCACGGGCGGCAGCGCAGGGCGATGCCCATGCGATGCTCAATCTCGCGCTGATGCACGAGCAGGGGCTCGGCGTGTCGCGTGACCTCGCGCTTGCCTATGCGTATGCCGCGCGTGCCGGCCGCCTGCTCGAAGGGGAGGAGTTCGAGCGTGCGAAAATTGCCGCGGCGCGAATCGCCGTCGGCTTTTCCGACGGCGATCCGGAACGTGCCCGGCGTCTGATCATCGATATGGACCGTCGCCAGCCGCTTGGCACGGCTGCGGCAGGACGAAATCCCGTTCCGGCGCGCTAGTTCTTCTTGCCGCCTGTCTGCGATTTTTCGGCGGCTTTCGACTTCTTGTCGGCCTTGTTCTTCTCGTTCATTTCCTTGACCTGTGCGGCCCGATCCTTGCCGCGAATCTCGCCGGCCTTGTTCGAGCGCTCCGGCGCCTTCTGCGCGAATGCGGGTGTGCCGGCAAATGCGACGGCAATGACGGCCAGAACGGCAACGAGCATTTTCATCGGTTGATCCTCCCTAACGGCCGGCGAACGCCGGCTTTCGTTTCTCGATGAACGCGGCGACTCCCTCGCGGAAATCTTCGCTGGCAACGAGTGTCGAGAAGGCTTTGCGCTCGAACTGAAGGCCGGTCTCGAGCGGGGTATCGCGCGCGGCCAGGACAAGTTCCTTGGCAAGCCGGATCGCCAGCGCGGGTTTCTCGGCGATCCGGGCGGCGAGGGCGACTGCACGCTCGTTGACCGAAGTATCCGGGACTGCCTCTGCGGCGAGCCCGCAGGCGACAGCCTCGGCGCCCGTCAGCGTTTCGCCGGCAAGGATGAGCTTCATGGCCACCTGCTGCCCGGCGATGCGTGCGAGGCGCTGCGTCCCGCCCGCGCCCGGCACGACACCGAGATTAACCTCGGGCTGTCCGAAGCGTGCACCTTCGCCCGCCACGACGATGTCGCAATGCATTGCCAGTTCGCAGCCGCCGCCCAGGGCGTAGCCGCAGACCGCCGCGACGATGGGCTTGGGAAAGCGGCGCATGCGCTGCCAGTGCAGTACGCGCGCGTCGAGCAAGGCGGTTACGGCCGTCCGCGTCGCCAGTTCCTTGATGTCGGCGCCGGCCGCGAATATCCGTTCGCCGCCGGTCACGACGACCGCCTTTACGTCGTCCTCGTCCGTGGCTGCATCGAACGCGTCGCCGAGCAGGCCGAGAAGGGCAGTCGAAAGCGCGTTTCGCGCAGACGGCCGGTTGAGCGTGAAGCGACGCACGCCAGGAGCGGGGGCGTCGATGAGCAGGTCGTTTGCCGTGGAATCCATGTCGCCAGTATACCAGAATCGAAAACCCCCGCCGGGCGGGACCCGGCGGGGGTCGGATCGAATGCCGTCAGGGAACCCGGAGGTTCCTCATTCCGACGCGGAGGCGATCGTCACGGTCGTCTTCCGCGCGTGCCCGGCCCCGAATTTCTCCAAGGCGGTCACGGCAAACACCGGCCCAAAGCCGGAATAGAACGATCCTGTGCGCACTGGATCACCTCCTTTCGTGGCGGCGACCGGCCCGCGATCCCGCGCGAGCGTCGCTGCGGCCGCCGGAAGGACGGATAGGCCGCCCACCCTGTCGGAAATCTCCGCCGGTATCCGGCGAATCGATCCGACATATCGACGGCAGAATCATGCGGGACACGGAGTCATGCGGTCAAGGATTTCAGGGATGTCCGCAACCGGAAATCGAATCCGACCCGGTCCTCAGGGTTTCGCGGGCTCGCGCAGCCTGAAGCGCTGCACCTTGCCGGTTTCCGTGCGCGGCAGTGACGGGACGAACTCGATCGCGCGCGGATACTTGTAGGGCGCGATGGTCGCCTTCACGAAATCTTGCAATTCCTTGGCCGTCTCGGGCGCCGCATGGCGCATGTCGCGCAGGACGACGAAGGCCTTCACGATCGTGCCGCGGTCCGCATCGGGCGCGCCGACGACCGCGCATTCACGGACCTTCGGATGGTCGAGGAGTACGCTCTCCACCTCCGGTCCCGACACGTTGTAGCCGGCCGTCACGATCATGTCGTCGGTGCGCGCCTGATACCAGAAGTACCCCTGGGCATCCATCCGGTAGGCATCGCCCGTCAGGTTCCAGCCGTTCTGGACGTACTTGCGCTGCCGCTCGACATCGTCGAGATAGCGGCAACCGGTCGGGCCGCGCACGGCAAGCCGGCCGATCTCGCCGACCGGCGCCGGTTTTCCGGCCTCGTCGAGGATGCAGGCCGCGTAGCCGGGAATTGCACGGCCGGTGGCGCCGGCGATCATGTCCTCGGGTGCCGCCGCCACGAAGATGTGCAGCATCTCGGTGGCGCCAAGCCCGTCGATCAGGCGGATGCCGGTGTGGCGTTCCCACCCCTCGAAGACCGGCTTGGGCAGATGTTCGCCGGCGGATACTCCCTTGCGAAGGCTCGCGAAGGCGGCCGCCGGTGCATTCTCGGTCATGGCGCGGTAAGCGGTGGGCGCCGTGAAAACGACCGTCGCCCGGCCGTCCGCGATGATCTGGGGCAGCGCATCGGGCGTGGCGCGCTCGGCCAGCAGTGTCGAGGCGCCGAACCGCATGGGAAACGTCACAAGACCGCCGAGCCCGAACGTGAAGGCGAGCGGCGGCGATCCGGTGAAAATGTCGTCGGACTGCGGCTTCAGCACGTAGCGCGGGAAGGCGTCGCAGATCGCCATCACGTCGCGGTGGAAATGCATCGTCCCTTTTGCGGGCCCCGTCGTGCCCGATGTAAACGCGATCAGCGCCACGTCGTCGGCCGCGGTCGGGCAGTTGTCGAACAGCGCAGGCTTTGCGGCCATGCGCTTCTCGATTCCGTCGGACGCATCGCCGTTGAAATAGGCGATGTCGCGGCACACGGTCGCGTCCGACTTGGCCTTTTCCATCTCCTCGGCAAGGCGGACATCGCAAAGCGCCAGCGTCACCTGCGCCTTCGTCAGGATGTAGCCGAGTTCCTTCGCGCGCAGCAGCGGCATTGTCGCCACCGCGATGCCGCCGGCCTTCAGCACGGCAAACCAGCACGCCACCATCATCGGATTGTTTGCCGCGCGCAGCAGCACACGGTTGCCCGGCACGAGGCCGAAATCCTCGACGAGGACGCACGCGATCCGGTTTGCGCGGTCAAGCAGGTCGGCATACGTCCAGACATCCTTGCCGAAACGGATGCAAGGCCGCCCGCCCCAACCCTTCGCGACCGCCGCATCGAGCAGTTCGACGCCGGCGTTCAGGCGCGGCGGATAGTAAAGCTCGGGCAGAGCGAAGAACATCTCCGGCCAGTCGGCCGCATCGGGCAGGCGGGCACGCGCAAATCCGTCGATATGGGCCGACGGGGACAGGGCAGGGCGGTCAGTCATGCGCTGGTTCGGCCTCCTCGAAGCGCGGGATGGCGGGTTCGGCCCGGACAATGTTCGACGGCTGCGTGTGACGGCCGCAACCGTCATACGCCATCACGTGATAGGTATAGGTGAGCCCGCCGATGGCGAGCCTGTCGGCAAACTTGGTACCTTTGACGGCCTCGACGATAGTGGCGGTACCGTCCTCCTCCGCGCGGAACACGTCGTAGCCGGCGATGTCGCCCACCGCGCGCGACCACGACAGCTTCACGACGCCTCGCTCGATCTTCGCGGTCAGGCCGGCCCCGGCCTCCGGCCAGCGCGGTGCCTTCGTGCCGGCATCCTCGACCGGGGCCTGGGTAAAGCCTTTCGGCCAGAGGAAGCAGCTCACGAGCTTGAAGTTCTCGTCGAGCTGTTTGCAGACGTTGCAGTAGATGCAGCGCAGGATGGCGTGCGCGCGGCCTTCCTCGACCTTCCGAACCCAGTCCGGATCGGCAAGAAGCTGGCGTGCCATGCCCACGATATCCGCGCGGCCTTCGGCGACGAGCCGTTCGGCATCGGCGGGGTCGCTGATCTTCCCGACCGAGACGACCGGGACATCGAAGCCGTGCCGGTTGATGTACGCCTTGATGCCGGCCGCAAGATGGACATGCGGCAGCGGCGGATACTGGTCGCCGGGCATGCAGCGGTCGCCGGAATAGCCGGTATAGGGATAGAGCGGCGAGCCCTCCTTCTGGACGGCATCTTCGAATTTCCCGCCGACCGAAAGCGAGATGTAGTCGACGCCCAGCTGCGCCATGCGCAGCGCGATACGCTGGCTGTCCGGCAGCGCGTAGCCGTCCTTGATTGCCTCCTCGGCAAGGAAGCGCACGCCGACCGGGAAATCGCTACCGACTGTCTGGCGCACGCGGGCCATCACGCGGCCGAAAAGGTGCAGCCTGCCTTCGAGCGTGCGTCCGTCATAGGCATCCCGGCGCGGATTGCGCCGCGACAGGAACGATGAAAGCGTATAGGCGTGCGCCGAGTGGAGTTCGACGCCGTCGTACCCGGCTTCGCGCGCGCGCGCGGCCGCGGCGCCGAACGCCTCCACGATCGCGTCGATCTCGCCTTCGTCCAGCATGTCGATGGTCTGGCGCCAGCCGGACCGCGCGACCTTCATGAAGTGGATGATCTGCGGAACGATCTTCGACGGACCCGCATCCTTGACCCGGCGTACCAGTTCGCGGTGGCCCGGCACGAAGTCGTCGCGCGACAGGCGCAACAGCGGGCCGGACTTCGATTCGTGCACGGCTGTCGCCTCGACCACGATCAGCCCGACATGACCCCTCGAATACCGCACGTAGCGGTCGATGATGCCTTCGTTCACGAAGCCGTCTTCGCCCGAAAGGCGCGTGACCATCGCGGGTACGAGCACGCGGTTCGGGGCGGTCATCGTGCCGATGCGGACCGGTTCGAGCAGTTTCATTTTTCGCCAACCTCGGCAAGACACTCAGGGCAAAGGCAGCTCGCCTGCGCACCGGGCGCGGGAACGGGCATCACGACATCGACATGCTTGCACCAGCAGTCGCCTGCCGGATCGCAGCCGAACAGCTCACCGCAGCGCACGCAGACGATCTCGCTGGCGGCCTGCGGCGCGGGCGTCACGGCGCGGCATCCCCGTCGAACGCCGCGATCACCTGGCCCGCGACGACGAGCTTCTGGATCTCGGTGGCGCCTTCGTAGATACGCAGCGCCCGCACCTCGCGGTAGAGCCGCTCCACGACGCTGTCCGCGACGACGCCCATGCCGCCATGGATCTGCATGGCGCGGTCGACGACCCTCTGCGCCATTTCCGTCGTGTAGAACTTGGCCATCGAGGCTTCCCGCGTCACGCGCGGCGCGGCGCAATCCTTCGTCCACGCCGCGCGGTAGACGAGAAGGGCGGCGGCGTCGATTTCCGTCGCACAATCCGCCAGTGCGGCCTGCGTGAGCTGGAAATCCGCGAGCATCGCGCCGAACGCCTCGCGCTGGCGGGCGTATGCGATCGCCTCGTCGAGAGCCCGGCGCGCGAAACCCAGTGCCGCTGCGGCAACGGTCGACCGGAAGATGTCGAGCGTCGACATGGCGATCTTGAACCCGTCGCCGGCCTTCCCGAGCAGCGATGCCGCCGGGACGCGGCAGTTCTTGAATTCAAGTGTGGCCAGCGGATGCGGCGCGGTCGTCCGGATGCGTGCGGCGACCGACAGGCCCGGTGTGTCGGCGTCGACGATGAACGCCGAGAGGCCCTTGGCGCCGGGCGCTTCGCCGGTCCGTGCGAAGACAACATAGTGGCCTGCGATCCCGCCGTTCGAGATCCAGGTCTTCCGTCCGTCGAGGATGTAGCTTCCATTCTCGGCCCGCGCGGCGGTGCGCATGGCGGCGACGTCCGAGCCGCCTTCGGGCTCGGACAGCGCGAAGGCGGCGAGATGCCCACCGTCGCGCACCGGTGGCAGGTAGCGGTCCTTCTGCGCGTGCGTCCCGAAAAGAGTAATGGAGCCGGTGCCGAGGCCCTGCATGGCGAAGGCAAAGTCGGCCAGACCGGACCGGTAGGCGAGCGTCTCGCGTATGAGGCAGAGCGAGCGCACGTCCAGCCCGTCATGGGCGCCGCCATGCGACTTCGGCACCGCGTAATCGAGGAAACCGGCTTCACCGAGCAGGCGCGCGAAGCGGCGCGTCGCCGCATCGGCATCCTGATCGTCGTGTGCGATGGGTTCGATCGTTTCGGCGGCCCAGCGGGACAGGCGCTGTGCGAGCGTGCGATGCGCCGCGTCGAAGAAGGGCCAGCCGAGAAACGAGCGGTCGGGCATCAGTTCCCCTCGAAAACCGGCTTCTGCTTGGCGGCGAAGGCCCGATACGCACGCGCGAAATCCTCGGTCTGCATGCAGATCGCCTGCGCCTGCGCCTCGGCCTCGATGGCCTGTTCGACGCCCATGTTCCACTGGTGGTCGAGCGCCTTCTTGGTCATCGCGTGGGCAAATGTGGGGCCGGCGGCAAGATCGGCCGCCAACGCATGCGCGGCCGCGCCAAGCGCATCCGGCTCGGCCAGACGGTTGAAGAAGCCCCAGCGTTCGGCCTCGTCTCCACCCATCGAACGGCCGGTGAATAGGAGATCCGCCGCACGGCCCTGGCCGACGATGCGCGGCAGCAGACTGCATGCACCCATGTCGCAGCCCGCAAGCCCGACCCGCACGAACAGGAAGGCGACCTTCGCGCGCGGCGTGCCGATGCGGAAGTCCGCTGCCATCGCGATGGCAGCGCCGGCGCCCGCGCATACGCCGTCGATCGCGGCCACGACGGTCTGCGGGGCCGCGCGGATCGCCTTCACGAGGTCGCCGGTCATGCGCGTGAAGCGAAGGAGGTCGGGCATCTCCATGCCGACGAGCGGACCGATGATCTCGTGGACGTCGCCGCCCGAGCAGAAATTTCCGCCGGCACCCGTGATCACCACGCTGCGAATCGCGTCGACATAGACAAGGTCGCGGAACAGGTCGCGCAGCTCGGCATAGCTCTCGAAGGTCAGCGGATTCTTGCGCTCGGGCCGGTCGAGCGTCACGGTCGCCACATTCCCGTTCACCGCGAACGCGAAGTGCTTCGGCTGGAAACGGGCTGCATCGTATCGGGTAAGGGTCATGGCCTGTCTCCGGCGGCGGATGTCTTGAGTTTCGCCAGAAGGGCGAGAAGGCGCCTGATCTCGGCCGGGTCGAGCGCGGAAAACGCTTCGTCGATCCAGCGCTCATGGGTCGGGAGCATCGCCTCGAATGCGCGCGTGCCGGCGGGCGTCAGCGACACGCGAGCCGAGCGCCGGTCGCCCGGCTGCGCGTGCCGCGCGATGAGCCCTTCCGAAACGAGACCGTCGACAAGCCCCGTTACGTTGCCGGCGGAGACCATCATGCGCTGCGAGAGTTCGCCCATCGTCAGGCCGTCGGGATGGCCGTTCTGCCGGGCGCGCGCGAGCTGCGAGAGCACATCGAAGCGGGGGAGGGTGATCGAGAAGGATTCGCGCAGACCCGCCCGCACGCGTGCCTCGATCAGGTTCGCGCAGGTCAGCAGGCGCAGCCAGGCGCGCAGCTGGAGGTGCTCCGTCTGTTCGTGGCCGAGCTCCCGATCCATCGGCTCAGACCTCGCCGCCGGCGATGGGCAGTGCCGCGCCGGTTATGCCCGCAGCGGCATCCGAACAGAGATATGCCACCATCGCTGCAACTTCGGCCGGCCGTACGAGCCGCCCCATCGGGTTTGCGGCGGCAAATGTCTCGATCACGCGGTCGGGCGTCGTGCGCGTTTTTGTGGCGACACCCTGTGCCGCGTCCTGCAGCATTGGCGTGTCGGTATAGCCGGGGCAGACGGCGTTGACCGTCACGCCGGTCTTCGCAAGCTCGAGGCCGAGCGAGCGCGTGAGCCCGACGAGGCCGTGCTTGGCGGCCACGTAGGCCGACGCATAGGCGTATCCCTTCAGGCCGGCGGTCGACGCGATGTTGACGACCCGTCCCCATCCGTCGGCGACCATCGCCGGAATGGCGAGCCGGCTGGCCGTATAGGCGGCCGTCAGGTTGAGGCCGAGCATGCGCGCCCACAGTTCCGGTTCGGTGCGGGCGATGGGCGCGGTCTCGGCCCCGCCGGCATTGTTCACGAGGATGTCGACATGCTGAGCGCCGGCAGCGGTGGCGAAGGCCTGGCCAAGCGCGATCGCATCGGTGACGTCACATGCGATCGCCTGTGCGTCGAGTTCGGCGGCCAGCGGCGCAAGACGGTGCCGGTCACGGGCAACGAGCGTCACCCGCGCGCCCGAAGCCGCCAGCGTCCGCGCGATCTCGGCGCCGATCCCGCGCGAGGCGCCGGTCACGAGCGCATGGCGCCCTGCGAGGGACTTTGCGGAGATGCCTGCCAGATCGGACCGGGTCAACGGGATGCCCTCGTCTGCGGAGATATTTTAAGTCTAAAATATCCGCAGTGACCGGGCAAGGCTGGCGTCGACTATTTGTGGAATTGCGGCTCCCCGCCCGAGGCGGGCCGGAGTGTGCGGGGCTGCCAGGTCGGAACGGACCGGCCTGCGCCGGACGACGCCGGAAGTCGTCCCTCGATCTCGACGACGGATACGAAACGGATTTCTCCCGGTTCCATCGCCGCGAAGGGGAGCGTAAGGCGATGCCAGTCGTCCAGACCGCCGCTCGCCGGCGCCTGAACGTGCCGCGTATAGACCGGTGTCCGCCGCTCGCGCGCCATGACATAGACAACATGTGCAAGCAGGGGCCCGATCGAGCGTCGCGCGCGCGTCACGTCGCGGATTGTTGCGCCTTCCCAATTTGGCCCGATATGTTCGGCCAGTCGCGAGCCGATGACTTTGTAGCGCATGTCGTTCGAGCCCGGCACGGGATCGACAATGGTCGCGCGCGTGACGGCGGCCCGGAAATCCTCGGTCCTGAAATCGCTCCAGTCCGGGATCTGCCGGTCCTCGCGCAAGGCATGCCAATGCATGAGGCAATCGCGCAGGAGCTGGATCGGGAGGCGATCGGGCGCAGGCTCCCAGGATACGACCGGCGGTGACAGGCGTGTAAACCGGGCCAGGATACTATGGTCCTCGCGTACCAGCGCGGCGCGCACCTCGTCGAAAGCGGCGTCGAGGTCGTCGATCTGCATACCCACCGTGCTTCTCCGATTGTATGTAAAATTGTGCTACAATTTTCAATATTATACCGGCTTGCCGAATCGGATGAAAGTGAACGCGGCGAAAATTCCGGCCGCTTCCCTGTATCCTGTGGAAGGTTTTGCGCAATTGTGTAAATGGTGCACACCATGATTGCTGCCGCGCTTCGCGGCGGGCGCATGCTCGGCTAGGATCGGCGCCATGGCGATCCCCAGACCGTTCGCGACACCTGTCCCGCAGTCGCGCCGCCCTGCGACCCCTGCGCCGGGCGCGATGCCATCGGCAACGGACCTGACGATACTCAAGGCGATCGAGCAGAAGGTCCTCTGGCTGTCCAGCTGGACGATCCACCATGCCAACAAGATCCGCCCGTCGCGCGACGGGCTCAAGGTCGGCGGCCATCAGGCATCGTCCGCGTCACTCGCGACGCTCATGACGGCGCTCTACTGCTCGGTACTGCGTCCCGAAGATCGTGTTGCGGTCAAACCGCACGCCTCGCCCGTCTTCCATGCGATCCAGTACCTGTTCGGGCATCAGTCCCTGGAGAATCTCGAGCGGTTCCGCGCGCTTGGCGGCGCGCAGAGCTACCCCTCGCGCACGAAAGACGCTGACGACGTGGACTTTTCCACCGGGTCGGTCGGGCTCGGCGTTGCGCAGACGCTGTTCGCTTCGATCACGCAGGACTATGTACGCCTCAAGGGGCTTGGCGCGCCGGATTGGGCGCAAGGCCGGATGATCGCGCTCGTCGGCGATGCCGAATTCGACGAAGGCAACATCTTCGAGGCGATGCTCGAAGGCTGGAAGCACGACGTTCGGAACCTGTGGTGGGTGATCGACTACAACCGGCAGAGCCTCGACAGCACCGTGTCCGATCATCTTTTCCAGCGCATTGTCGGCACTTTCGAATCGATCGGCTGGCGCGTGATCGTCCTCAAGTACGGCAAGCTGCTGGAAGCCGCCTTCGCGCGGCCGGGCGGGGAGGCACTGCGCCGTTGGATCGACGATTGCCCGAACTCGCTCTATTCGGCCCTGACCTACAAGGGGGGCGCCGCGTGGCGCGAGTATCTGACACGGGATCTGGGCGGCGATGCCGGCGTCCGCGAGATACTGGCCTCGATCAACGACGACGATGCGCTGCATCGGCTCATGACGAACCTTGCGGGCCACGACATGGAGAGCGTGCTCGAAGGTTACGCCGATGCGGCATCGACAGATCGCCCGACGGTGATCGTCGCCTACACGATTAAGGGGCACGGGCTTGCCTTCGCCGGACACAAGGACAACCATGCCGGCCTGATGAGCGAGGCGCAGATCGACGGCCTGCGGCGGTCGATGCGTATCCCGGAGGGGCAGGAGTGGGCCCGTTTCGCCGGGCTCGAAGATCCGGACGCGGTTCGCCGGTATCTGGCGGACGTACCTTTTGCGAAGCGGTTTCCGCGCCGGTTCGCGCGGCAGCCCGTGCCGGTGCCTGCCGATTTTCCTATACCGTCCTTCGACCGGGCAGCCAGCACGCAGGAAGGTTTCGGCCGGGTCCTGTTCGATCTTGCCGGTGGCACGAGCGATCTTGCCGGGCGGATCGTCACGACCTCGCCCGACGTCACTGTTTCGACAAATCTCGGGGGCTGGGTCAATCGTCGCGGGATATTCGACCGGTACGACCGTGCCGATACCTTCAAGTCGGAGAAGGTCGTCTCGGCGCAGGCTTGGAACATGAGCCCCGCGGGCCAGCATGTCGAGTTGGGCATCGCGGAGAACAACCTTTTCCTGATGCTCGGCGCGCTGGGGCTTTCCGCAGATCTCTTCGGCGCGCGTCTTCTGCCTGTCGGAACGCTCTATGATCCGTTCATCAATCGCGGTCTCGATGCGCTGAACTACGCCTGTTATCAGGACTCGCGCTTCATCGTCGTCGCGACGCCTTCGGGTGTGACGCTTGCGCCGGAAGGCGGCGCGCACCAGTCGGTCGGCACGCCGCTGGTCGGCATGGGAACGCCCGGTCTGGTCCATTTCGAGCCTGCCTTCGTCGACGAACTCGGCCATATCCTGAAATGGGCGTTCGGCCATATCCAGGCGCCGGAGGGGCGCTCGGTCTATCTGCGTCTCTCCACGCGCGCGCTTTCCCAGCCGGTGCGGACCGACGCTTCTTGGGTCAACGGGTGTCTGGCCGGCGCCTACTGGCTTGTCGAGCCTTCACCTGATGCCGAGATTGCGGTGATCTATTCGGGCGCCGTTGCTCCTGAGGCCATCGCCGCGCATCTCCAGCTCTGCGAGGATATCCCGGGCGCAGGACTGCTGGCCGTCACGTCGCCCGACCGCCTGCATGCCGGCTGGCGTGCGGACGGGGACTTAAGTCACGCGGCGCGCCTGCTGGCGCACCTCTCGCCGGATGCGGCGCTTGTCAGTGTCGTCGACGGCCATCCGGCGACGCTCTCGTGGATCGGCAGCGTCGGCGGCCGCGATCTCGTTGCGCTGGGAGTTGAGGATTTCGGGCAGTCCGGCGATATCCCGGACATCTATCGCGTCAAGGCGATCGATGCCGAGGCGATCCTCGGTGCTGCGGCACGCGCGTTGGTCGCGCGGATTTCGCGCAAATGAAAAGGGGCCCCGCCGGCGCGCGGGACCCCTCGTTTTTGGCCCGGTGGTCTTGTCGACGTCGGTCCTTCGCGTGACTTAGCGGAAGAGTCCGAGAAGCACGGAAGGCTGCTGGTTGGCAATCGACAGCGACTGGATGCCGAGCTGCTGGCGAACCTGCAGCGCCTGCACCGCAGCGGCCGCCTTGCCGATGTCGGCGTCGACGATGGCGCCAAGGCCGGTCGTCGTGGAGTCGACGATCGCGTTGACGAAGTTCGACTGGAGCGTCAACGAGCGGGTTTCCGCTGCGTTGGTGCCCAGCGAGCTCGCCACCGCCTGCTGGAACGTGTTGAGCGACGTCAGCGCCAGCGTCGCCTGCGAGGCCGAAGCCACCGACGATGTTGCGAACGTGGTGAACGCCGCGTTGACCGACGATTGCGAGGTCATCGTCAACGTCGTCGCCGTGGTGTCGGCAAGGAACGTCTTGGCTGCCGAGGCGGCCGAGAGGAGGTTCGTGCCGTTGTAATTCGCCTGACTGATGAAGTTGGCGATCTGCGAGGTCATCGCGTTGAAGTCGGCGGTGTAGATCGTGCGCTGGTTGGCGCTGATCGACCCGTCGGCCAGCTGCGTGATCTTGGCCTGCAGGTTGCCAATGAGATCCGAGACGTTGGTGAGTGCGGCCTGCGTGACGGAGCCGAGGCCCACGCCGTTGGCAAGCGAGCCCTGCACGGCGGTGTACGCCTGCAGGTTGCCGCGGATACCCTGCGCCACCGAAAAGGTCGAGGCATCGTCCGCCGCGTCGGCGACGCGGTAGCCGGTCTGGACCTGCTTGGAGGCGACGTTAAGCGCCGTTTGGGTAATACGCAGCGACGACAATGCGAGCATTGCGCCCACATTGGTATTGACAGAGTTAGCTGCCATTTTTGGTCCCCTTCTGGTCTATGTGGTTTCGACTTCTGTCGAACCTGGAACCCATGCTGTTCAAGTGTCCGGATTTTCCGGAAAATTGAACTGGCTACGCCGTGCCCATGAGTTACCGAGCAATGTCATACTACCGGAAAAGATGCGGACCCCGCAAGCCATTGAATACAAATGATTTAGTCACGTATTTAATTCTTTATTTATTAAAATTAAAAATATTTAATTAAAACCTATAACACCCTTTGTCGGAGCGCCTGAAAAAACGACGGAAAGGCTAGCGGAAAAGGGCGCCGAGCGAGCCCGGTTGGCTGTTGGCGATCGCCAGGCTCGAAAACGCAAGCTGCTGGCCGACGCCACGCGCCGAAGACTGGGCGGCGGCGGCCCCGATGTCGGCATCAACGAGCGCGCCCAATCCGGTCGTGATTGCGTCAATCTTCGCGTTGTTCTGGTTCGACTGCTGGACAAGCGTCCGCGTCTCCGCCGCGTTCTGGCCCGAGGCCTGCCCGAGCGTGTTCTGAAAGGTCTGCAGCGCGCCAAGCGAGGCGAGCGCGCCGGCGGAACTTGTCGTGTCGATCGCGCCCTGCAGGGTCGCCAGACCGGTGCCCACCTGCCCCTGACCCGAGACGGTCAGCGAGCTGCCGTTCGTGTCCGCAACAAAGCTTGTCGATCCCGCGGCAGGCTGCAGCAGGTTCGTGCCGTTGTAGCTCGCCTGCTGGACCGTCGTCTGGAGCTGGGCGGTGAGGGCCTGGACATCGGCCGAATAGATCGCGCGCTGGTCGGCGGAAATCGACCCGTCGGCGAGGCTGGTGAGCTTCTGCTGGATCTGGTTGCTCAGGTCGGATGCCTGGCTGATCGCCGACTGCGTGACCGCGCCGAGGCCGACGCCATTTGCCAGCGAGCTCTGGACGGCGCCGAACGATTGCAGGTCGCCGCGGATGCCCTGGGCGACCGCAAAGATGGAGGCGTTATCGGCCGCATCGGCAACGCGAAGCGCGGTCTGCAGCTGCTTCTGCGCAACCTGCAGGCCGGCCTGCTGCGTGCGGGCGGATGAAAGCGCCCGCAGGGATGCCGCGTTGGTGTTGATCGAGTTGCTGACCGTGCTTGCCATGGGCGCATTTTACAACGGGTCGGCCCGGCTGGGGAGTCCGGACTTGACATACAAAACGGGGGCGGCCTTTCGGCCGCCCCCGTCCGAGGCGTGTCAGATGCCTGGTCTTGCCTAGCGGAAGAGGCCGAGCAGGACCGAGGGCTGCTGGTTGGCGATGGACAGCGACTGGATGCCGAGCTGCTGGCGGACCTGCAGCGCCTGCACCGAAGCCGAAGCCTTGCCGATGTCGGCGTCGACGATGGCGCCAAGGCCCGTCGTGGTCGCGTCGACGATCGAGTT
>JAEUKX010000039.1 GCA_016794025.1 Rhodospirillales bacterium
TCGTGGCCGAGCCGCAGCGCCTCGCGCGGATCATGCGTCACGAGAATGACGGTGCGGCCTTCGAGCAGGCGCGCTGCAAGTGCCTGAAGGCGCCAGCGCGTGATTGCGTCGAGGGCAGCGAACGGCTCGTCCATCAGGACAAGCGGCCGGTCCTCCATCAGTGTGCGCGCCAATGCGACCCGCTGCCGTTGGCCGCCGGAGAGTTCATCGGGCCGTGCGTCGCCGCGCCCGGCCAACCCCACGGCATCAAGCAGATCCCTGGCGCGGTCCCGGTCAGGTGCCTGACCGCGCAATCGCGCACCGAGCAGCACATTCTCGAGCACGTCGAGCCACGGGCACAGGAGGTCCTGCTGGCCCATCCAGGCGACGCGCCCGGTGACGGGGCGCCCGTCGCCGGCATGAATGTGCGTATCCGGCGACGGCGGCAATAGCCCGGCGATCAGACGCAGGAGGGTGCTCTTGCCTGCGCCGGACGGGCCCAGCAGGCACAGCGTACGGCCGCCGTCGAGCGCGAGCCGGAAGTCGGCAAACAATGGCCGGCCGCCATAGGCAATCGCGCCCGGACGGACGTCGAGTGAAAATGCCCCAAATGAAGAACTTGTCGCCAAGCGCGCATCCCTACGCCGGTACGAACCGGATCAGGTTCTCGGGTGTGATCTCAGCCGGCGGAATGCCGGCACCCCGTGCGAACGCTTTCCGTATAGCCCCGGATTGACGCCGGTGGCAAGCGGCACTACGTCGGTTGCATGGACGCCGGCGTTCGTTTCATCGGTTCGGACATCTACCGCCGCTCGCGCTATGGCTCGAACCACCCGCTGGCCATTCCGCGCGTCTCGACCTGCATCGACCTCTGCCGCACATTGGGATGGCTGCCGGAAGGCGTCTATATCGACAGCCCCACTGCAAGCCCCGAGGAACTGACCCGGTTCCACGACCGCGACTATGTTGATGCCCTTCGGGCGGCCGAGGCGGCCCAGGCGATCGATGAAGCATCCTCGGCGCGGTTCAACATCGGGCGCGGCGGCAATCCGGTCTTCGGCGAGGTGTTCCGCCGGCCCGCGACAGCCTGCGGTGCTTCCCTGCTTGCGGCAGAACTGCTTGCTGCCGGCGTGGCCCGGACGGTCTACTCGCCGGCCGGCGGTACGCACCATGGCCGCAAGGGGCAGGCGAGCGGCTTCTGCTACCTCAACGATCCTGTCCTTGCGATCCTGCGCCTGATCGACCGGGGTGTGGCCCGCGTTGCCTATGTCGATATTGACGCCCATCATTGCGACGGGGTGGAGACGGCTCTGGGCTCGGATCCGCGGGTGCTGATCGCGTCGATCCACGAAGCCGGCCGATGGCCGAATACCGGGCCGTTCGACGAGGCGGCCTCGCCGACGCTCGTCAACCTGCCGACGCCCGCCGGGCTGAACGATACCGAGTTCGCGCTGCTTTTCGAGGAGGTCGTCGTCCCCGCGGTCGTCGCGTTCGCGCCGGAAGTCATCGTTGTCCAGGGGGGCGCCGACGCGCTCGCCGACGACCCGCTTTCCCAACTCGGTCTCTCCAATAACGCCCTGTGGAGAGCCGTCCACGCGATACATGCGCTCGGTCGGCCGATTCTCGTCACGGGCGGAGGCGGCTACAACCCGTGGAGTGTCGCACGTGCATGGACCGGGATCTGGGCCACGCTGGCCGGCCACGATATTCCCGACCGACTTCCGGCGACTGCGGAAACAATGCTGCGGGCCTTGCACTGGCACCGTCGACGCGATCAAATCAGGCCAGAGTCGTGGTTCACGACGTTGCGGGATGCTCCGTGTGAAGGGCCAATCCGGGATTCCATCGCGGACATGGTCCTGAGGTCACGACGCAGGATCGGATTGGCTGCATGAGGTGGCGGGCGAGAATGCTGATTTCCAGGCGTGCATTTATGGGAACCGCTGCAGCGACGCTGTTTGTTTCCGCGGCGGCCGGCCAGACCCCGAATGTCAAATTCGAAAAGTCAGAGCTGTCGATCGAGAGTGGCGGCAAGCGGCATCGTTTCTCGATCGAGTTCGCGGACAACGACGAAAGGCGGACGCTCGGCCTGATGCACCGCCGCCAACTTCCGGCCGATGCGGGCATGCTTTTCGATTTCAAGCGCGATGCCCCCGTCGCGATGTGGATGCGCAATACGCTCATCCCGCTCGACATGCTTTTTGCCGACAGGGGCGGGATCGTCAGGCATATCCATGAGCGCGCGGTCCCGCTGTCCGAGGCGATCATCTCGTCCGATGTGGCAGTACGCGCGGTCCTGGAAGTGAATGGCGGAACGGTCTCGCGTTTGGGCCTGAAGATCGGCGACCGGATCATCCATCCCATGTTTGCCTGACTGGCCCTGTTGCCGGGAGGGCAGGGGTCGTGTACACGTGCCGTCGGACAAGGTCCGGAGCGTAGCTCAGCCTGGTAGAGCGCCAGCTTTGGGAGCTGGATGTCGCGAGTTCGAATCCCGCCGCTCCGACCACCGTTTCCGTTTTCCTTGCGCTGAAATCCCCTGATCGTGGGGGGCAATCGTGGCCTCCAATAGCGGGGCGGATGGGGGGAACGATGCACGACGTCGCTTTGCTCGGAGCGGGCCTGATCGGACGGGAGCACGCCCAGCTCCTCGGCCGTCATCCAAGGCTGCGTATCAGCGTCGTCTCGGATCCGTCGCCCGAGGCGGAAAAGTACGCAGCGACGCTTGGCGTTCCCTGGACGGCGGACTACCGCGACGCGCTCGACAAATTCGCGCCGGCGGCGGCGATTGTCGCCGTCCCGAACCAGCTGCATGTCGAGGTCGGAATTGCCTGCCTGGCGCGCAAAGTCACGGCGTTGATCGAAAAGCCGGTGACCGACAACCTGGCGGACGCGGAACGCCTTCTGGACGCCGAGCGTAAAAACGCAACGCCCATACTGGTCGGACATCAGAGGCGCCACAGTCCGGACATGCAGCGCGCCAAGGCCCTGGTCGGAGACGGAACCATCGGGCGCCTCGTGATCGCGAACGGAATGTGGTTCGTGCGCAAACACGACAGTTACTTCGAGCAGGAATGGCGTCGCCAGCCGGGTGGGGGACCGCTCTGGATCAATCTCATCCACGAGATCGATTGCCTGCGCTATGTGTGCGGCGAAATCGCCTCCGTTTTCGCCACCTCGACCAACCGCAACCGCAATTTCGGGGTCGAGGATACGGCGGCAATCACGATCAACTTTGCCAATGGCGCGCTCGGGACGTTCGCGATGAGCGATTCGGTTCCATCCCCCTTCGTCTGGGACGTTGCGTCGAGCCAAGCCCTCTATTTTCCCCATCAGCCGGGAGACTGCTTCTTTTTCGGCGGCACGAAGGGTACCTTGTCCGTCCCGTCGCTGGACATGTGGACATACGAGAACGACGGGGACTGGCGTAGCCGTCTCGTCAAGACGCACATGGGGATGGATCGTGGCGCATGTTACGTGCGCCAGCTCGACAATCTCGCCGATGTCCTCGAGAGCAGGGCGTCTCCGCTCGTCTCCGGACTTGAGGGCGCGAAGACCGTCGCGGCTATTGTCGCAATCGAGAAGTCGGCGCGGGAGAAACGCCCCGTGGCGCTGGAGGAAGTGTCCGGACCGATCCGGAAGTTCGACACGCCCGGCCAATAGCCGCGTGCCCGGTTCAGGCGCAGGGCACGACGACCGTCACGCGGGTCCACTTCCCGAGTTCGCTTTCGATCCGGAAGTCGCCGTTCATCTGGCGAACGAGCTGGCGGCAGATCGCAAGACCGAGGCCTGCGCCCTTTGTTTCCGACAGCAGGGGATTGCCGATCTGCACGAACGGATGGCCCAGTTCGTGAATCCGTTCCTTCGGAATCCCGCAGCCATTGTCCTCGACCGTGATCTGCACGCGTCCGTCGCGGGCGCGGCAGGCATGGATGCGCACGCGACCCGTGCGTTCGGCGACGAATTTAACGGCATTTGAAATCAGGTTGAGCACGATCTGGAGGATTGCCCGGCGGTCGACCATCATCGTCATAGCCGCGGGTTCGGCAAGCCAACGGATGCGCACGCTCCGGCGCGCGATGGTCGTCTTCGAGAGCCGGATCGCCTGCTTGATGGATTGCCGGACCGAAACCGGCTCGATGTGCAGCTCAAGACGGCCTTCCTCGATGCGGGCGAGATCCAAGAGGTCATTTATGAGCGAGAGCAGGTGATTGCCGCTCTGCGAGATGTCGCTCAGATACTCCCGCTTCTTTTCGTCGGGAATGTCGCGGAAATGGTCGGAGCGAAGGTAGTCGGCGAACCCGATGATCGAATTGAGGGGCGTGCGCAACTCGTGGCTCATCGCGGCAAGGAAGCGCGTCTTCGCACGGTTTGCACTCTCCGCCTCGATGAGCTTTCGTTCAAGCTTCGCGTTGAGTTCAGTCAGCATGTCCCGCTGCGCATTCGACGCGGACATGTCGCGCGCAATGGCGATCGCGATCGGCTTACCGTCCTCATGGGTTCGGGAGAGCGTGATCATCAGGGGGACCATGTGCCCGTCGGCGGTCACGCCCATGACGGTACGCCAGTTGGCCATTGCGCGGAGCGTATCGCCGTCCCCGGTCAGGAAGTGGTCCGTGTGGACGCCGTGACCGTCCCGCTCGGACTTCGGAATGAGGATTTCCAAAGGTTGCCCGATCATGTCGCTCTCCGGATATCCGAAGAGACGTTCGGCCTCAGGATTGAAGCTCAGGATCTTCCGGCCGGGGCCAACAGTCAGGATTGCATCCGGGGCGGAGTTCACGATCGCGCTGTATCGACGTGCGGCGGCGTCGGCCGCCTCGTAGGCATGGCGCATTTCCGTGATGTCGACGTGCGTCCCGGTGATCCGCAGCGCCCGTCCGTCCGCTCCGTGCTCGACGGCTTTTCCGGTATCTCGCACCCAGATCCAGTCGCCCGATTTGTGCCTGAGTCGGACGTCGCAGGCATAGTCGGCCTGCCGTCCTTCGAGAACGGGGACAAGCGCCTCGTCCGAGATCTTCAGGTCATCGGGATGTGCAAGTTTCCGCCATGTGTCTATCGATATTGGCGCCAACTCGTCGAGGGTATAGCCGAGCATTCCCGCCCAACGGCCATTGACGGTCAATTCGCCGGTATCGGCCCGCCAATCCCAGATGCCGACCCCGGTTGCCCGGACCACATGTTCGAGGCGGATTTTTCCTTGCCTTGCTTCCGCAAGGCCGTCGCGTCGCGCACGGTCGTATTCAAAGAGGCCGCAGATCATCAGGGCGGATGTGAAGTTTGCGGCGGAAACCGCAAATGCCGAATGTGTCCAGACGGCAATCGCAAGATCGGTCGGCCGGATGAACAGGTATGCAAGGTTCGTGGTGATGACCACACATGCCGCACCCAGCACGACAATCGTGATGCGGCCGACATGTCGGGCGTTCGGCCGCCGGCCGACCAGAATCGGGATCATCAGGCCGACGAGCGAGGCGAGGGCATTGCCGACCAAACCCGCCGTCACTCCGCCGCCGCCGAGACTGAATCGGTGAAGCTCGGCAAAGACGAGCGTCAAGGTCCCGACGAGCCTTCCGCCGTAGATCATCGATGAAAGCAGGAGGGCGCCGCGGAGGTCGGCCACGACTCCGCCGCCCAGCGGAACGGCGTTCTGGATCGTCGCGGCCGTCGCGCCGAGAAAGACCGCCGCGATCAGGGGCCGGCGCAGTCGCTCGTACCTGTCCACCACCGGGCTCACAAGCGTGAATGCCACAAGCACGAGGGCGGCCTGCTTCCAGAGGTCAAAAAGGCCGCTGCCAATTTCCATCGAGATTTCTCGCTTGGGATTCCCTGATGATCTACCGATCAATCCTGCTTGTTTCAGGTTTTCGCTTTCAGGGCGTTGATCCCGATCAAACCGGGAGAGTTGCCGTTGGGGCAATCAATGCTAAAATCAGGGCGAATTCGGAGTGTCCGGGAAATGACGACGACAGCACGTATTTTCAAGCCCGCCAAGACGGCCATGCAATCGGGCCGCGCGCGCACGAAGCGGTGGGTCCTCGAGTTCGAGCCGGCCGCGGCAAAGCGGCCAGACCCTCTGATGGGCTGGGCGGGCTCGCCGGACACCGGCGGGCAGGTCCAGCTCCGGTTCGCGTCACAGGATGAGGCGATCGCCTATGCCGAACGCCACGGGATTGAATTCGTCCTGGCGGTACCTCATTCCGGCCGGATCAGACCGAAGGCCTACGCCGACAATTTCAAGTTCGATCGCGTGAGATGAGAGCGCGCCACGTCGGACGGGCCCATAGCTCAGTTGGATAGAGCACGGGATTTCTAATCCCGCGGTCGCAGGTTCGAATCCTGCTGGGCTCGCCAACGTCGCTTATTTCGGAAACAGATCGTCGAGGCTGGTCTCGTCCATCGACGCCGTCAGCGAAGCCGCAAGGCGCTCGAAGGGACTCTGCACGATTTCCTGCGCCTTCACGATCGCTTCGCGGCGGATATTCTCGCGAACCGAAAGCGGAAGCGAACGGAAATGCGCCTCGCACTGCCGCTGCAGGCGGCGTCTTTCGGCATCCTCCGCCGACATGAGATCGAAGTAGCACGCCGGAGCGTCAGGCACGGCGCTGCGCACCGCGGCCACGAAGACCCCGAGGGCCTTTTCCGGGCCGACGGAATCGAGGCTTTTGAGCGTGTCGCCGAGCTCGTTCATTGCCGCGTGCAAATTCGTTCAGGGACCAGCCGGCAAGCTAGACGATTTCACTGCCGGATGTCTTCTACGGAAAATGCAGACGCGTGGCCGGCTACGACAGCGAGGCTACGATGCGCCGCGTTCATGCGACAAAATTGACAGTCTCGCGCGCGGCGGGCCGGGCCGGCTGGGCCGGTGCCGGTGGAGTCCCGAATACCCGTGCAATGCGGCGGGATTCATCACCCGATAGAACGATGTCGACGTAAACGCGCGTCGAGTTGTCGTAGAGACCGACATTCTGGGAAAAAGGCGGTGAGGGCACCTGTGGGCGCGGCCGGTTGCTGCCGTCGCCATTCTCGCTGCCCTGAGCCTGCTTGGCCTGATCGACGAGCGTGCGACGCGCCTGATTGGCGATTGCCGACGACGCTGCGCCACCACCGATCGGCGCCGCGGTGTCACCTTGCGAAGCATTGCTCCCGGACCCCGGCAGCGAAACGGGCGCTGGCCGGGCAAATCCCGGCAGCGTCGAAGTCGCTGTGATCGGCGGCAATGCCACCATGGTTGCAAGGTCCTTCTGACAGCAACGTGCGGACGGTCTTCGACCGATCCTTAGTCATTTACAATATAGGCCTCATCCAGAGGGGGTGCAACGAAATATCCATATTTCAGAAAATTTTCTCGATTTTCACTACAATTGAACCTTGGGTCGGGAAAATTTATGCGTTCTAGCCGCTTACGGGTCGCTTCAGATACTTTTCGAAGGCGGCCATATCGGCAGACAGTGCCCGGGTGGCCTTCGCCTCCATTGCCAGATATTTGGCCAGGACGCGACGGCCAAAGTCCGTGACGACGGCCCCGCCGCCCTGACGGCCACCGGCCCCGCTGATGACAAGCGGGGAACGGAAGGCACTGTTCATTTCCGCCACGAGCAGCCAAGCCCGGCGATAGCTCATTTCCATTGCGCGCGCGGCAGCGGAAATCGAGCCGGTCTTATCGATCTCGCCAAGCAGCCGCGATTTGCCGGGCCCGAGAGCGATCGCCTCGCCGAGCAGGACGCGCAGCCGCGGTCCTGTCTGTCTAGCCTCCATAGAGCTTTGCCGGATCGACGAGCACGGGGCGGTCGATGACGAGCGCGCCCTCTCGGACGACACGGAAAAAGCAGTCCCGCCGCCCGGTGTGGCAGGCGACGCCGGCCTGATCGACGCGCAGGAGCAGGGCGTCGCCGTCGCAGTCTACCCGCATCTCGACGAGCTTCTGGGCCTGGCCGGACGTCTCGCCCTTTCGCCAGAGCTTCATGCGCGAGCGCGACCAGTAGCAGACCTGACCCGTGCGCAGCGTCTCCGAAACGGCGTCCCTGTTCATCCAAGCGACCATCAGCACTTCACCCGTATCGTGCTGCTGGGCAATTGCGACAACAAGGCCGTCGCGGTCGAACGCGATCTCCGCAAGAAGGGTGTCCAAGCTCGTCACGCCTCAGCCCTTCGATCCCGCGTGCTTGCGCAGCCGGCTGAAGCCGGCTTCGAGATCCGCGATCAGATCGGTCGGATCCTCGAGACCCGCGTGGACGCGCACGATCTTGCCCGGTTCCGTCCAGGGCACGGCGGTACGAAGCGACTTCACGTCGGACGGGACCATGAGGCTCTCGAAGCCGCCCCAGGAGAAGCCCATGCCGAAGTGCGCCATTCCATCGACCATCGCGGCCAGGGCCGCCCGTGGCAGGGGCTTCAGCACGTAACTGAAGAGACCCGATGCGCCGGTGTAGTCGCGCTTCCAGATCGCATGGCCCGGGTCGCCGGGCAGCGCCGGATGCAGCACGCGGTCGACCTCCGGCTGGGCCTTCAGCCAGTTCGCGAGACGCAGGCCGGTCTCATAGTGTCGCGGCATTCGTACGCCCAGCGTGCGCAGCCCGCGCATCGCAAGATACTGGTCGTCTGGACCCGTCGAAGATCCAAGATCGTCGACGGTCGGGCGCACCTGCTTGTAGACCGTCTCATCCCGGACCGTGACCAGCCCCATCATGATGTCCGAGTGCCCGCCGATGTACTTGGTCCCCGCCATGATCGAGACATCGAACCCGTGTTCGAAGGGGCGGAAATAGAGCGGCGTTGCCCATGTATTGTCGAATGCGGTGGCGACGCCCTTCGCCCTGCAGGCCGCCGCGATCGCCGGCGCGTCGATCATCTCGAAAGTCAGCGAGCCGGGGCTCTCGACCATGCACAGTGTTGTGTTTGGCTGGATCAGCGACGCGATGCCGGCGCCGATGGCCGGATCGAAGAATGTCGTGTCGACGCCATACCGCCGAAGGACGACGTCCAGGTAGCGTCGCGTCGGTGCGTAGACCGTGTCGACACACAGGACGTGGTCGCCCTTTTTTGTGAATGCCATCAGCGTCGCGACGATTGCTGCGGCTCCCGAGCCGACGGCGAAGCTGGCGTAGCCGCCCTCGAGTTCGGCGATCGCATCCTGAAGCGCGAACGTCGTCGGCGTGCCGTAGCGACCATAGCGCATCTGGTTCTTGAATTTCGTCTTCTGAACGTCTTCAAGCGCATCCAGCGTCGGAAACAGGATCGTCGACGCATGGTAGACGGGCGGATTGACGATGCCGAAATTCGAATCCGGGTCTCGTCCAAGCGTTGTGACCTTTGTATCGTTCTTCATGTCGTTCCGCGCTGCCTGTTCATGGGAAATGGTCCGTAAATATAGCGCCTTGGGAGGGGCACCACCAACGGCAGCGCGTATCGATACAAACCGATTGAGGCCGGTTCCGGGCCCGTGTTAGCGTCCGAGGATCGGCGCTCGGAGCGAGGCACAAAGTCGGCTTCACGGCGACCGGGCGTAATTCGAAGCTCGAATATCCTGACAGGGAGTGACATTTCATGAAGACCTTGGCCTCCATTTTTGCGACGGCCGTCGCCGCAGTTGCCTTGGCCGTGCCGGCGCACGCCCAGCAGCTCGCGCCGTCGCCGACGATCGATGCGATCAAGGCGCGCGGGTTCGTCCAGTGCGGCGCCAACGGCACCGTTGCCGGCTTTGGCCTGCCGAACGCCCAAGGCGTCTGGTCCGGCCTTGACGTGGACGTTTGCCGCGCGGTCGCTGCCGCGGTCCTCGGCGATGCGTCGAAGGTCCGTTACACGGCGCTCACGGCCCAGCAGCGCTTCACCGCTCTCCAGTCGGGCGAAGTCGACCTGCTTGTTCGGAACACGACGTGGACGCTGTCGCGCGACGTGTCGCTCGGCCTCACGTTTACGGGCGTCAATTTCTATGACGGCCAGGGCTTCATCGTGAAGAAATCCGCCGGAATCAAGTCCGCGAAGGAACTTGACGGCGCCACGATCTGCGTCCAGCCGGGCACGACGACCGAACTGAACCTTGCCGACTATTTCCGTGCGAACAAGCTCAAGTTCACGCCTGTCGTGATCGAACGGCTTGAAGAGAACATCGCGGCGTACCTGGCCGGTCGTTGCGACAGCTTCACGACCGACGTTTCCGGCCTTGCGTCGATCCGCGCTTCGAACGTGCCTGTCCCGGCGGACCATGTGATCCTCCCGGAAGTCATCTCGAAGGAGCCTCTCGGACCGTCGGTGCGCAAGGGCGACCAGCGCTGGGCCGATGTGGTCCGTTGGACTTTCTATGCGATGCTTGACGCTGAAGAGCTCGGCCTGACGTCGGCGAACATCGACAGCATGCTTTCGTCGACGAACCCGGCGATCCAGCGCTTTGTCGGTGCGACGGGTGGCTTTGGCGCGATGATGGGGCTCGACAACAAGTGGTCGTACAACATCATCAAGCAGGTCGGTAACTACGCCGAGAGCTACCAGCGCAACATCGTCCCACTGGGCATCGAGCGCGGTGTCAACCGCCTGTGGACCCAGGGCGGCCTCATGTACAACCCGCCGATCCGCTAACTGCGGCTTGCCTGCCGCCGGCTGGCCTTGCGAGGCCGCCGGCGGCAGCTGGCCCGGTTCTTGAATCGACGGAAAAGGCGGTCATCGAAGAACCGCCGGCATTATCTGGGACCAACGAGGGCGGAGGAGTGGAGCGATGGCCGTTTCGTCGGCAGGCTCCGGCGGACGTCGTGGCAGCAGCATGCGGCTGTCGCTGAACGATCCGACATTCCGGGCGATATTCTGGCAGATCGCCGTAATCGGCGGCTTTGTGCTGATCGTCTGGTGGCTGATTTCCAATACGCTTCACAATCTGGAAGTCCGCGCCATTGCTACGGGCTGGAATTTCCTGTCCCGTGAAGCCGGGTTCGCCATCGGCGAAAGCATCATTCCCTTCGAGCCCGAGAACACCTATTCGCGGGCGCTTCTCGTCGGGATCCTGAATACGCTTCGCGTTTCGATCATCGGGATCGTGCTCGCGACGATCCTTGGCACGTTCGTCGGCATCGGGCGGCTCTCGAAGAACTGGCTCGTGAGCCGGATCTGCTCGGTCTATGTCGAGTTCATGCGGAACCTGCCGCTTCTGGTGCAGCTGTTTTTCTGGTGGGCGATGTTCCAGGACGCGTTTCCGGGACCCCGGCAGGCACTTCAGCCGGTCCCCGGCGTGTTCTTCTCGAACCGCGGCATCAAAATCCCGATTCCGGCCGAGCATTGGGTGCATGGCTGGATGGCAGCGGCCTGCATTGTCGGCATCGTGGCCGGTGTCTTCGTTCGGCGCTGGGCGCGCGCGCGGCAGGCCACGACCGGCCAGCAGTTTCCGGTCTTCTGGGCGTCCGTCGGTCTCGCTCTCGGGCTCCCGTTCGTCGTATGGCTTTTCGGCGGTGCGCCGGTCGCGATGGACTGGCCCGCGCTTCGCGGGTTCAATTTCCAGGGCGGCCTGACTCTGACGCCGGAGTATGCGGCGCTGCTTGTCGGCCTTGTCACGTATACGGGCGGCTTCATCGCCGAGATCGTCCGCGCCGGCATTCTCGCCGTGCCGCATGGCCAGACCGAAGCCGCGGCGGCACTGGGCCTTCGCAAAGGGCCGATGCTACAGCTTGTCATCCTTCCGCAGGCGCTTCGCGTGATCATCCCGCCGATGACCAGCCAGTTCCTCAACCTGACGAAGAATTCATCGCTGGCGGTCGCGATCGGATACCCGGACCTCGTTTCGATCGCGAATACGACACTCAATCAGACCGGCCAGGCGATCGAAGGGATTGCCGTCATCATGGGTGCCTACCTGACGGTCAGTCTTTCGATTTCGGTATTCATGAACTGGTACAACAAGCGCATCGCTTTCAAGGAGCGCTGAGCCATGGCAAACGGACACGCGGCTGTCATGGGTGGAAATGCGGGGCGACCGACGGAATCGAAGGCCGTCCAGTGGATCCGCGCGAATCTGTTCTCGAGCTGGTGGAACACGGCGCTTTCGCTCGTCCTGCTCTATCTCCTCGGCAAATTCCTCTTCTGGTTTGTCGGCTGGGGCGTGACCAATGCGATCTGGTACGGCGCTGCGACCGAATGCCGGGCGGTCAAGGGGATCGGTGCCTGCTGGGCGGTGTTTCCCGAGAAATGGCGCTTCATTCTGTTCGCCACGTACCCCTACGAGGATCAGTGGCGTCCAGCCCTGTCGTGCCTGATCTTCTTCTTCCTTTACGCCTACAGCGCGCTTCGCCGGAACTGGAATACACGCCTGCCGGCCGTCTGGATCGGCGGTCTGCTGGCCATTGCCGTGCTGATGTGGGGCGGGATACTGGGCCTCGCGTTCGTGCCGCAGGAACGCTGGGGCGGGCTGGTCCTGACGTTGATCCTTTCGACGTTCGGTATCGCGCTGGCGTTTCCGCTCGCGATCCTGCTGGCGCTTGGCCGCCGGTCGCACATGCCTGCGATCAAGTCGCTCTGTGTCGTCTATATCGAGCTTATCCGCGGCGTTCCGCTGATCAGCCTGCTTTTCATGGCATCGGTCATGTTCCCGCTCTTCCTTCCCGAAGGGATCACGATCGACAAGCTGCTGCGTGCGCAGATCGCCATCATCGGGTTTGCCGGCGCGTATCTCGCCGAGGTCGTTCGTGGCGGGTTGCAAGCGCTCCCCAAGGGGCAGTACGAGGCTGCCGACGCGCTCGGCCTGTCCTATTGGCAGGCGACGCGGATGATCATCCTTCCGCAGGCGCTTCGTCTCGTCATTCCGCCGATGGTCAACACGTTCATCGGCCTGTTCAAGGACACCTCGCTCGTGCTGATCATCGGCCTGCTCGACATCCTCAATGCAGCGAAGACGGCGGTCAGCGACCCGGCCTGGCGCGGGTTCGGCCCGGACGTCTATTTCGGCGTTTCCCTGATCTACTTCGTCTTCTGCTTCGCGATGTCGAAGTACAGCCAGAGAATCGAAGGCGAACTCAACAAGAGCAAGCATCGGTAGTTCTGCAATTCCAAGTACGGAGAGATCTCCAATGTCCGCAGTCAAGGCCGCGCAGACCACCGAAGCCCCGATGATCGAGCTGAAGAAGCTCAACAAGTGGTACGGCGAGTTCCATGTTCTGAAGAACATCGATTTCGAGTGCCGGAAGGGCCAGAAGATCGTCGTCTGCGGCCCTTCGGGGTCCGGCAAGTCCACGATGATCCGCTGCATCAACCGGCTCGAGGAACATCAGACCGGCGACCTGATCGTGGACGGGATCGAGCTGACGAACGACATCAAGAACATCGAGGCGATCCGCCGCGAAGTGGGGATGGTCTTCCAGCACTTCAACCTGTTCCCGCACCTGACGGTGCTCGAGAACCTGACGCTTGCTCCGATCTGGGTGCGCAAGGTGCCGAAGAAGGAGGCCGAGGAGACGGCCATGCACTTCCTCAAGCGCGTGCGCATTCCCGAGCAGGCGAACAAGTATCCGGGCCAGCTGTCCGGCGGTCAGCAGCAGCGTGTCGCGATCGCGCGTTCGCTGTGCATGAAGCCGAAGATCATGCTGTTCGACGAGCCGACTTCGGCACTGGATCCGGAGATGGTGAAGGAAGTCCTCGATACGATGATCGAGCTGGCTCGCGAAGGCATGACGATGATCTGCGTCACGCACGAAATGGGATTTGCGAAGGCGGTCGCCGACAAGGTCGTGTTCATGGACAAAGGCGAGATTGTCGAGGCCAACGAGCCCGAACCGTTCTTCTCGAATCCGCAGAACGAGCGGACCAAGCTCTTCCTTTCACAGATCCTCAATCACTGAAGTGGCGCCGGGCGGCCGGGATCAGCCTTTCTCGATCGGGGGTCCGTCTTCGAGGCCCCATTCGGACCACGAGCCGTCGTAGATTGCGGTTTCTTCTGCGCCTAGCTGGTAGAGACCGAGTGCGACTACGCACGCGGTGACGCCGGAACCGCAGCTTGCGATCGTGGGCACGGTCGTGCTGATGCCGGCTGCGGCGAATTTCTGCGCCAGTTCGAGCGGCGGGAGAACGGTTCCCGCGTCGGGGTCGAGGAGCTGGGTGAAGGGCAGGTTCTTCGATCCGGGGATCCGGCCGCTTCGCAGTCCAGGCCGTGGCTCCGGCGCCGTTCCGGCAAATCGGGCAGCCGCACGGGCGTCTACGATCTGTGTTGCGGCATTTCCCAACTGCGCCACGACATCGGACTTGCTCCGGACAAGTTGCGGACGGGGTGATGCCCGGAAGCGGCGCGGCACGACATTTGTCGCCCCGCTCTGCACCGGGCGTCCCTCGCGGACCCATTTCGGGAAGCCGCCGTCGAGCACCGACACGCGGTCATGTCCGAAATAGCGGAACATCCACCAGACGCGTGCGGCGCTCATCAGCCCGTAAGCATCGTAGGCAACGACGTGCGTCTGGTTGTCGATCCCCATCTCGCCAACCGCTTCGGCGAACGCCTCGGGTCCAGGCAGCATGTGCGGCAGCGGCGACTCGTGATCGCTGACCGCTTCGATGTCGAAGAATGCGGCACCGGGAATGTGGCTCGCCAGGAATTCGGCGATGGCATCGCGTTGGACATTCGGAAGATGGTACGAACCGTCGAGGACCCGGATCGCCGCATCGCCCAGTCTTTCCGCAAGCCAATCCGACGAAACGAGGGCCGGATGCGTCATGGGTTCACCTTTTCGAAGGGGGTCGGCACGGCGATCGGGCTTGCATGATCCATCCACGGAGGGACCGGCAGGTTCTTGGTACGCAGGAATTCCGGGTTGAACAGCTTCGACGCATAGCGTGCGCCGCCGTCGCAAAGGATGGTTACGATCGTGTGGCCGGGACCCATCGCGCGGGCCATGGCGACGGCGCCTGCCACGTTTATGCCGCTTGATGCGCCGACGAACAGGCCTTCCTCGATTAGAAGATCGAAAACCACGCGTACGGCTTCGTCATCGGGGATGCGGAACGCGTGGTCGATCTTCAGGCCCTCCAGATTCTTCGTGATGCGCCCCTGGCCGATTCCTTCGGTGATTGAACTTCCTTCCGATTTCAACGCTCCGGTCGTGAAATAGCTGTAGAGGGCGGCGCCGTGCGGGTCGGCCAGACCGATTTTGACATCCGGCTTGAGCGAGCGGAGCGCCATAGCAGTGCCCGCCAGCGTCCCGCCGGAGCCAACGGCACATATGAATCCGTCGATCCGCCCATCCGTCTGCCGGAATATCTCCGGACCTGTCGTGCGGACATGCGCTTCGCGGTTCGCGACGTTGTCGAACTGGTTCGCCCAGATCGCGCCGGCCGGATTGGTCCGCGCAATCTCCGCCGCCAGTCGCCCCGATACCTTGACGTAGTTGTTCGGGTTCGCGTACGGCACCGCCGGCACGAGGCGCAACTCGGCGCCGATGAGCCTGAGAAAGTCCTTCTTCTCCTGGCTTTGCGTGTCCGGCATGACGATGACGCTGCGGTAGCCGCGCGCGTTTCCGACCAGCGCGAGACCGATGCCGGTATTGCCGGCGGTCCCTTCGACGATCACGCCGCCGGGCTTGAGTTGTCCGGTTGCTTCCGCATCGAGAATCATCTGCAGGGCGGCACGATCCTTGACCGAGCCACCCGGATTGAGGAACTCGGCCTTCGCAAGGATCTCGCAACCAGTTTCGGCACTCGCCTTGCGAAGCCGAATGAGTGGCGTGTTCCCGATCGTGCCGACAAAGCCGTCCCTGATCTCGCTCACCGTTGGGTCCCCCATTTCTTGCGCAACCCTGAACGGTTGAGCGCAAGCCATTGCACGGTCATTACGGTAAAGGAACTGCCGACCCTTCTTCCATCGAAGAATGAGGAAAACGCATCTGCAAAATCCTCAGTGAAAACGCGGATATCCTCGCCCTCGCTCGCAAGTCCGTGGACCCCGCCGGCATTCGCTGAATCCACGCGGGCAACGAACATCTCCACGGACTCGGTCGAGCCGCCTGGCGTGGCAAAGGCCCGACCGGCGTAAGCCAGATCAGTGGCCTGAAGTCCGGTTTCCTCGAGGATTTCCCGGCGGGCGACCTTCCCGGGCTCTTCGGCGAGGGAGCGCATGCCGGCGACGCACTCGACCATCCAGGGGCTGTCGTTCGCGGCGTACGCCCCAATCCTGAACTGCTCGATCAGGACGACGCGATCAAGGACAGGGTCATAGGGCAGGGCGCAGACGGCATGTCCACGTTCCATCACTTCCCGCGACAGGATCGGGCTCCATCCCCCGCCAAAAAGCCTGTGCCGCAGCCGGAAGACCTTGACGCCAAGAAACCCGGCATATGCATCGGTCCTGGAGACGATCTCGACATCATCGGCGTTCATGGGTCGTCGCGTCCTTTTATGTTGGCCATTGTCAATTTGCGCACTTGAAAGTCCGCCCGACGACTGCGAAATCCTGTCTGAAGGGCGAGGAGTCAGTCGAATGACCGTACCGCAGGAAGTCTGGGTCCGCGAGGACGGGCCCAAATACCGGACCAGCATCTCGGCCGGTGCGCATACCCTTGTCGCCGACGAACCGATCGCGGCCGGCGGTGGCGATGTCGGGCCGCAACCGTTCGAGTACCTGCTTGGTGCACTTGGTGCCTGTACCAGCATGACCGTGCGCATGTACGCAGACCGGAAGGGCTGGAAACTCGGGCGCGTTGCGGTTCGGTTGACGATGGACAAGGTCGATCCCGGCGATGGAAAGCCGAAGATCGATCGCATCCTTCGAGAGATCGTGATTGAGGGTGACATCGACGATGAGCAGCGCCGGCGTCTGGTCGCAATCGCGGAGCATTGCCCGGTCCACAAATTCATGCTGGCGGACAAGAAGATCGAAACCGCTGAACTTATGTCCCGATCCTGACCGGGGCGGCGAGCCGGTCAAGCGTGGCGACGACGGACAGCGGAACGATAGCGCTGGTCTTGGGGTTGTCGGGCGAGGGAATGCCTTCGGTGCGGACGGAGAAGCGCACACTGTCGGAAACGACCTCGTATTCGTGAATATTTCGCTCGACCGTCGGATCGGCCCAGATTTCGACCAATGTCCGGTCGGGACCGATGCCGGCCAGGCTGAGCGCAGCGGCGACGTTGACGTTTGCGGGAAATCCCGCTGCAGCCTGTCGTGCGGTGCCGGCGAATATGCGCGTGGGGGCCGTGATCGCCTCAAGATCGATCTTGTTTTCCACGACGAACGGCGCGCCGGACAAGGCACGCGGCGGCTTCCTGTTGCGCATCTCGACCCGTTCGATGCGGCCGACCGCGGCGGCGGCGACGGCGTCGAACGCCAAGAGTGCGCCGCTTGCGACGACGATCCGGGAATCGGCCGTCTCGGCTTCGGCATATAATTCCGGTGCGCCAAGCAGTGCCGAGGCATTCACCGTGACGAGGGTCCGTCCGGCGGCAAACGCGGCGCGCGCAACCGATTTGAGAGAGGCCGAAACGGCACAGTCGACGACGACATCGCAGCGCTGGACGGCTTCGGCGAGACCGAGGACCGGCGCCCGGAGATTTAGGTCTCTTGCAATTGCGGCGGATTTAACGGGATCTCTGCTGGAAAGAGCGGCCAGAACGAGGCGCGGCCGTCCGGCCTCGAGCAGTTTGGCAACTTCCCGGCCGATTGCGCCGAGTCCCACAATTGCGATTTTCATGGCTCAAAGCTACTCCGGATTTCCGTTATTTTATAAGTCACTGAGCGCGGTTTGAAAGTGTTCGGCGCTGTGTCGGGTTTCGTATATAAAGGCAGCGAATTGAAGCGGACGGAGGCGGAATTGCGACTTGGACTTGCCGGTACCGTCGCGGTGGCGCTCGTCGCGTGCGCCGGGACCGCCTTCTCGCAGCAGGCCTGCCTCACGCACGACGAAGCCGTTGCGGTCAAGGCTCGGGTGCTGCAGACCGAGCTGATGGTTGCCACATTGTCGTGCGTAAGGGCGGTCGACCAGAGCGCGCGCTACAACGCGTTCGTCGAGCGGCATTCGGCGGAGATCCAGAAATTCAACAGGGTGATCCAGCAGCATTTCGCACGGATCGGCGGGGGCAATCCCCAACGCCGCTACGATACGTTTACGACGGCACTTGCAAACGATGCCTCGAACCGCTCGATGGCAAGCCCGACATTCTGTACTGATACGATCCAGTTGTTCGAAAGCGTCACGCAGATTCAGCGGGGCAAGCTCGGGGATGCCGTCGAGGAGCGGGCCAAGCATTCGCCGCAGCGCTTCGGCGATGTCTGCGGGCGCGATCCGGCCATGCAGTACGCCTTGGCGCGCTGATCGGGCCATCGCTCGGGCGGAAATGAAAAGGGCCGGTCTCGCGACCGGCCCTTTTGTCTGTCTTTCCGAGACTGCTTACTGAAGCACGATCTCGACGCGCCGGTTCTGCGGCTCGCGAACGCCGTCTGCGGTGCGCACGCGCAGTTCGCTTTCGCCGCGACCGATCGTAACGATCTGGTTCGCCGGGATACCCTGGCTGACCAGCTCGGCCTTCACGGCCGCCGCGCGGCGCTCGGAAAGGGCCTGGTTGTACTTGGTCGCACCCGAGGTATCGGTGTGGCCGGTCGCCGTGATCCGCGTGACGTTGCCCTGCTTGGCGGTCTGAGCTGCCTGCTGGACGATCCGGGTTGCTTCCGGAGTCAGCGACGACTTGTCGAAGTCGAAGAAGACGAGGAAGTTGCGCTGGATCTGCGGTGCCGGCGCAGCGGCGGGCGCGGGAGCCGGGGCGGGCGCCGGAGCAGGCGCCGGGGCCGGTGCCGCGGCAGGCGTCGGGGCCGGAGCCGGGCGGGCCGGTGCGCCGAATTCCCAGCGCAGGCCAAGCATGATCGCGTGATTGAGCGGGCGATCAAACGTGACGGTATTTTCACCGGCATTCGCCGCGCGGTAGGCCGCACTGGTCGAATACTCGGGCTTGTTGAAGCTCGACAGGAAACGGTAGTCGAGCGTCATCTTGAGCTGGTCCATCAGCGGGTAGGAAACGCCCGCCATAAGCTGGTAGCCCCAGAGATTGTCGGTATCGTCGGTAACCGTGATCCCGTTGCCCTTGATGTCCGCCGAGGAACGCAGCCAGCCGAGGCCGAGACCGAGATACGGGGTCAGCGGCATGCCGATGTTGAAGTCGTACAGCATGTTTCCGAAAACGCCGAACTGGTCGACGTTGCCGCCGGGCGTGGTCTGCGCCGCGCCGGCGCGCTTCACGCTGTCGACGTCGTTCTTGCGGAAGTTCAGTTCGAGTTCCGAGCGGAAGCCGTTCCGGTATCCGTAGCCGAGCGCGCCGAAGAGGCCGTATCCCGTCTTGTAGTCGCCATCGACCGTGGCGACAGTCGGGCTCGTCCGGCCACTCTGATCCTGCAGCCAGTTGAAGCCGCCGCCGCCGCCCACATAGAAGCCGGACGTGCTCTGGGCCGATGCCGGTGCGGCAAGCGCGATGATCGTTGCGGCAGAAAGAAGGGCGGTGCGCAAACGCATTTGGGTGTTCCTCTCGCGAACGCAAATCCAGTTTTGCTGCACAAGATGCGCAGACTCGTCCAAGCGCATAGATATCATGAGTTTAGGCGCATGTGGGGGCTGAACTGGCTTTTTTCCCGCCGTGTTGCGCGCGAGGCACACTCGCGCGGCATCTCAAGAAAATATCATAAGTATTTACTCTATAACGATTTCTACCCGCCGATTGCGCGGCTCCTTGACCTGGTCGGGGGTGGGGACCAGAAGCTGAGTTTCGCCACGCCCGATCACAACAATTTGTGTGGCCGGAATTCCCTCCCGAACGAGGACATCGCGGACCGCATTCGCGCGTCGGATCGACAGCGCCATGTTGTACCGTGCCGTACCCGTTGTGTCGGTATGCCCGGTTGCCTTCACTCGCGTAAATTCGCCGGCCTTCGCGGACTCTGCAGCCTGGACGAGGATCCGGTTGGCGTCGTCGCTGATCGCCGACTTGTCGAACTCGAAGAACACCGTATAGGAGCGCGGCCCCGCCATCGGGACGGCGGCCAGCACCGGAGCTTGCGGGGCGGCCGCCGCCGGCGCGGGGGCTGCCGCGGGCTGGGCGGCAGCGGCCGGCGCCGAGGCGGCGACGGTCGGATTGAATGCGTATCGCATCCCCAGCAGGACGGCGTGATCCCGGTAGGGAACTCGCGCGCTGTCTCCTGCACTGGTCGAAAGGCTCGCCGTCGAGGTCGCGAAGTAGCGATAATTCGCGCCGACCGCGATGTTGTTTCCAATCCGGTAGTCGAGGCCTGCAATCGCCTGATAGGCGAACACGTTGGCCCCGCCGGAGACGACCGCATTGCCTTGATCGGGGCCGATGTCGCTCGCGCGCACGCGCGCACCGCCGATGCCAGCGCCCACGTACGGGACAAAGGCTGTTTCGTTGGCGAAATCGTAGAGGAGGTTGCCCATGACGCTCGTGACGTCGAGGCGGCCGCTGGCGCCAGCCGTGGCGGCCGCGCCGCTCAGCGAACTGACGGCACCTGCGCGGTGCGCAAGTTCGAGTTCGCCACGCAAGCCGTTGCCGAACCCGTAGCCGATGGCGGCAACGCCAGCCAATCCCGTGCCGATTTTTGCGGTCATCGTCTGGCCGCCACGGGCAATGTCGGAGTTCTGCGTCTTGTGCGCGCCGACCGAGCCGCCGACATAAATGCCGTCGAGATATTCCGGCCGGGGCTGCGCACTAGCCGCCGTGACGGAAATTGCAAGAAAAAGAGCTGTGGAAATTGTGCGCAAGACCATGAGTCACCAAGTCGATTCGGGCTATCCACAGGCACCGTGTCATACCGCTCCCGAGTCGCCCAAGACCGACTCGACCTGCTAGTTTCGGCAACATGCAGATGCGCGACATTCCATTCACGACGGTCGACTGGTCGACGGTCGACGCGACGCGGCACGAGGGTGACGCAGGCCACGCGACATGGCGGACGCGTTGGTTCGGCGACATCCGTGTTCGGATGGTCGAGTATTCGCCGGGCTATGTCGCGGATCACTGGTGTTCGAAGGGGCACGTGCTGTTCGTCCTTGCGGGTGAACTCGAGACCGAACTTGCGGACGGGCGGAAATTCCGGCTCGGTCCGGGGACGAGCTATCAGGTTGCCGACGATGCCGAACCGCACCGGTCGCGTACGGCGTCCGGTGCGACTCTTTTCATCGTCGACTGATCAGTGGAAGTCGCGGGACGGGAAATGACTGCGCGCGGGACTGGCGCCTGACGGTGCCGCTGCATCGGCAAGCCGCCCGAGCAGGGGCGTACGGTCGTGGAGACGGCGTACGACGACATGCACCACTTCACCCTGGCGCTGCACCTGTCCGTCGACGCGCAGAAGGCGGGCGCCGAGCACGATTGGACGGTACGTCTCGAATACCTTCGGCCAGACGATCAGGTTTGCCACGCCCCCCTCGTCCTCGATCGTGATGAAGATCGTGCCCTTTGCGGTTCCGGGGCGTTGACGCAGGAGCACAATCCCGGCCAGCCGGATGTTCGCACGATCCCCGACATGCCCCAGATCGGCGCAGGGTCTGACACGATCGGCGATGAGATATCCGCGCAGCAATGCCATCGGGTGCGCGCGCAGCGAAAGACGCAGATGTGCATAGTCCTCGGCGACAGATTCGCCAGTTGTCATGGCTGGCAGTTCGATGCGTGCATCGTCCGACGGGAGGTTCGCGAACAGCGGAAGCGGTTCAGGTGCGCGTAGCCCGGCCTGCCAGAGCGCCGGTCGACGCCCGAGCCCGCAGGAAGCGAACGCATCCGCGCGCGCCAGCGCGTCCACATCGCGCCGCCCGATGCGGGCCCGTCGTGCGAGATCGGCGGGACCGGCGAAGCCGCCTGCGGGCCGCGCGGCAAGTGCAGCGTCGGCGGCGCCGTGCGACAGGCCTTCTATCTGCCGCAACCCCAGGCGCAGCGTGTGCCCGTCCTCGAGCGTGCAGTCCCAACTGCTTGCATTGATGCAAGGCGGCTCGACGCGAACGCCGTGCTCGCGCGCGTCGCGCACGATCTGTGCTGGGGCGTAGAAGCCCATCGGCTGGCTGTTGAGGAGGGCAGCCGCGAAGGCCGCGGGGTAATGCCGCTTGAGCCAGGCCGAGACATAGACGAGCAGCGCGAACGATGCGGCATGGCTCTCCGGAAAGCCGTAGGTTCCGAAGCCTTCGATCTGCTTGAAGCAGCGCCCGGCGAATTCCTGCGTGTAGCCGCGCGCGACCATCCCTTCGATCATCTCGATCCTGAATTTCCATATCTCGCCGGACCGCTTGAAGGTCGCCATCGCGCGCCGCAGCGCATCGGCCTTTGCCGGCGTGAAGCCGGCCGCGACGATCGCGATTTTCATCGCCTGCTCCTGGAAGAGCGGCACGCCGAGCGTCTTGCCAAGGACGGATTCAAGCTCGCGCGAAGGAAACTCGACCTTTTCTGTTCCGCTTCTGCGCCGCAGGTACGGATGCACCATGTCGCCCTGGATGGGGCCGGGGCGTACGATCGCGACTTGAATGACGAGATCGTAGAAATTCGAGGGGCGCAGGCGGGGCAGCATGCTCATCTGCGCGCGGCTTTCGACCTGGAAGACGCCGATCGAGTCCGCATGCGAGAGCATTTCGTAGACTGCCGGATCCTCGGCGGGGACGGTGGCGAGCCCGTATTGCGGCCCGCCGGAACCCGCGACGAGATCGAACGCCTTGCGGATGCAGGTCAGCATGCCGAGGGCAAGCAGGTCGATCTTCAGGATGCCGAGCGCATCGAGGTCGTCCTTGTCCCATTCGACCATCGTGCGCGCATCCATCGCCGCATCGACAACCGGGCAGATCTCGTCAAGCCTGCCGCGCGCGACGACAAAGCCGCCGACATGCTGGGAAAGATGGCGCGGAAATCCGTCGAGCGCGTGCGCAAGTTCGATCGCCGTCCGCAGGCGCGGCTCGTGCGGATCGAGCCCTGCGGCCCGGATATGCGCTTCCTCTATGCCGTCCGCGTCGCGGCCCCAGATGCTGCCGGCAAGTGCCGATGTCACGTCGGAACCAAGGCCGAGCGCTTTCCCGACTTCGCGCAGCGCCGAACGTGCGCGGAAGGAAATGACCGTTGCGGCGAGGCCGGCTCGTTCGCGTCCGTAGCGCTCGTAGACGTACTGGAAGACCTCCTCGCGCCGTTCGTGCTCGAAGTCGACGTCGATATCGGGCGGTTCGTTGCGCGCGGCCGAAACAAAACGTTCGAACAGCAGGTCGAGGCGCGCGGGATCGACCGCCGTGATGCCGATGCAATAGCAGACGGCGGAGTTCGCAGCCGAGCCACGTCCCTGGCAGAGGATGCCGCGGCTGCGTGCGAACATGACGATGTCGTGGACGGTCAGGAAATAGGGCGCATAACCGAGGTCGGCGATGATCGCGAGTTCGTGCGCGATCTGGGCGCGGACTTTCTCCGGTACCCCGGCCGGATAGCGCGCGGCCGCGCCTTCATATGCGAGCCGGATGAGGGTCGTCTGTGCGCTGCCCGGGACGGCGCCGGGCAGGTCGGGGTAGTCGTAGCGCAATTCATCGAGGGAAAAGCTGCAGCTGTCGACGAGGTCGAGCGTGGCGGCGATCGCATCCGGCCATCGGGAAAAAAGCCGCGCCATCTCGGCGGGTGGCTTGAGATGACGTTCCGCATTGGCATGCAGGCGATAGCCGGCATTGTCGATCGTGCGACCTTCGCGCACACAGCTCAGCACATCCTGAAGGATCCGCCGTTCGGCCGTATGCGCATGCACGTCGTTTGTCGCGACAAGGCGGATGCCTGCTGCCCGTGCGGCAGCCTCGCGCCGCGCGATTTCGCGCCGATCTCCGGCGGCATAGCGGAATGTCGCGGCAAGATAGCCGTCGTGCCCGAAGCGCGCGGCGATGCTGTCGAGCTTTTCCGTTTCGAGGGCGACGATGGCCGCGTGTCCGGCCAGATCGTCCATCTCGGCGAGCTGCAGCCGGCACCCCTGGGCATGCCCGGCCCGGCGCCGGCCCGTCGAGACAAGCCGGGAAAGGGTCGAGTATCCGATCCGGTTCTTCGGATAGCAGAGAAGCGGCGGACCGTCCTGCAGGTCGAGACGTACGCCCGGAACCAGACGCAGACCGGCTTCCTTCGCTGCGGTGTGCGCGCGGACGAGGCCCGCGAAACTGCCGTGATCGGCAATGCCTATCGCCGCGAGACCGAGTTCGCGCGCGCGCGCGACGTGTTCGTGCGGATGCGAGGCACCGCGCAGGAACGAGAAGTTCGTCGTGACCTGCAGTTCGGCATAACGCGGCGCTGCCAGGGGCTGTCGCGCGGACTGCGCGCGGGGGGACAGATGATGGATGTCGCTCACGCGAACAGGCCGTGCAGGTACCAGCGCGGCGGCCGTGCGCGTGCCGACGTCCACACGCCTTCCCGGAAAACCCAGAAACGCCGCCCCTCGCGATCCTCGATGCGGAAATAATCGCGCACGTCGTCTGCACGGCGCCACCACTCGCCGGCAATGCGTTCGGGGCCGTCGGCGGCGGCAACGTGATGGACGAGCCGGCGCCAGCGGAACAGCAGGGGCGGTGCGTCCGGCACTTCGGCGGCGACGTCGATGGGCTCGGGCCGGGCGAGAAGGCGCAGCGGACGCGGCGCTGCCGGGGCGCGTGCGCCGCGCAGGACGGCAGGCAGGGGAGAAAGTGGCGCGACGCGCGCCTGCGCGCGTTCGGGCACATGGCTTTCCACGTGCGCCAGCCGCATTACGTTCGCCGCACCCAGCCGGTTGGCCAGCCTGTCGACGAGCGGCGCCAGCTGTGCGCAGTCGACCGGATCTTCCGGCGTTGCCGCGTCCGGTATCGTCGCGCGTGCAAAGCGGGACTGGTCAGGCAGGAGCGGTTCGGCGACTTCCGCATCAAGGGTCGCCAGATCGATGCCGAAAGCCGGGTCGAAGTGCTGGATGGGGTCGGCAAACAGACGCGCGAAGGCGGCCGGGTCGCGCGCAGGACGGCTCGTGCCCAACGCGATGCGTGCCGTCGTTCCGTCGGCCCTATACAAGACGAGCGCAAGTCGTCGGGCGCCAAGGCATGCCTGCTCGAGCTGCACGCAGAGTTCTTCGGCAAGATGCCGGACGGCGCGGGCGATGGCATCGGGCGTGGCGACAGGCTCGGCAAACGAGAGGCGGGCCCGCAATGCAGGGGCCGACCTGCCGGGGGAGAGCGGTTCGCTTTCCCCGCCAAGTGCTTGAAAGAGCCGCCGCGCGACGGTCGGGCCGAAGCGCGCGACCAGCGCAGCGCGATCGCTTGCGCCATCGACGAACGGATAAAGGTCCCCGATCCGCCGCAGGCCGAGGCGTTCGAGGGAGGCTCCTTCTTCCGGTGACAGCCGCAGTCCGGCGACCGGCAGGCCTGCAATCGCCGTCCGCGTCGTACCCGAGGCGAAGTTTGCGGTGAGTGGGGATGTGAAGCGTGCGCCGGCCCAGGCCGCGCCGATCGTGTCGGCGATGCATGCACGGGCATGCAGGCCATGCACCTTGAGCCGTGCCGCGATGTCGGCAAGCAGGCGGTTCTCGCCGCCGAAAAGATGCGCAACCCCACTGATGTCGAGGCGGAGGCCGGTATCGTCGTCCTCGGGGGCGACGCAGGGGGACCAGCGTTGGGCCGCCTCCGACAGCTGCCGCAGGAGCGCGCGGTCCGATTCCGGTGCATGGCGCTCAACGCGCAGATCGGGCAGTCGCGCGCGCGCGCTGGACAAAGACAGTCCAGGCCGCAGCCCGGCACGCATCGCGCGCGGGCATACCGATGCGATCTGCAGTCCGCCATGGACCGCCGCATATGTCGCGCGTGCGACGGGATCGTGCGCGTCGTCAGCCTGCCGCGCGTACCGGTCGGTCGGCAGGTGCGGCAGGAAGATCGCGAGAAACCGCCGGTTGAGTCCCATCGGCAAGCGCCCACCCGTCGTCACGATGTTCGATGCACCATTCGTTCGCCAGGCCGCCCTGCGCACGGGCCAGGTTGACCCGCCAGCGGCGCGAGCGGCCGCCATCGTCGGCTGCGGACGGCAATGCAGCGACGTGCCAGCGCGTGCGCGCGGCGCTCGGACGGGCGAACTCGCCGGGCGGACGGAGCAGCAAGGCGGTGCTGCCGCCCGTCTCGGCGGCAAGCTGCAGGCGTCGCGATTGCGTGAGGTCGACGTCGTCGATCTCGGCAACGGCGGCGGCAACGGCCGGGGTGCGCAGGGCCTCCTCGAATGCCCAGAGCGCATCGGCGCGTTTGGGAGCATTGACGATGAGGAGGCGACTTGCCTCCATCCCGAGGCCGGCCAGCCCGGCCGCGCTGACGTCGGGGCCGCGCGCGATCCACAGGACAGGGCCATCGACCGCGCACCGGGCAAGCAAGGCCGTCGCAAAGCCGGCAGAGGCACCGTCGTTCGAGGCGCCGGCGATCTCATGCAGGGCCCCGCGCGACAAACCCGCACCGGGGAGGGCGGCATCGATTGCATCGATACCGAAGGAGAGGGGGGCTGGTGCAGAGCCGCGGCGATCGCCGAAAGATGCCAAGCGTGCCTTCAGTTCCTGAACGGTTGTCGATGCCGGGCGTCGTGTCGAAGCGCGAAAGGTCGGGGCCATGTTTTTCATCAGCGGATTGCGGATCTTGCCGAAGGTCGGTTGAAGGCGGGTGCGCAGGAGAGCCGGGCCCGATCTGGGAAGTCGCGCAAATGTTTCGTACGCTATTTGTTCCATAAAAAAACCATCGTTCGGCAGGGCAGTGGCGCTAGCGTGAAGCATGGAGAGCTCCGTGCGGTGGATGGAGAAACGATATTCTTGTTTTGTTCTACTGCATACAGCGAAGGGCGTCAACTTGGATGTGTAGGAATTAGAAATATTAATCTTGCAATTTGCAAACCCAAATGCGATGATCCAGCCCATCAACGAACCCCGGCAGAAGCGGATGCAAGCAATGCCCCGCAAGATCACCAGCATCACATCGACCCGACGGAAGGGCCCCTCGACGAAATCCGACATTCCGGATATCGCCGAAGTTCTCGCGAGCCTGAAAAAGATACTCGTCGAAGACGGGCTCCTGCCGCACACCAAGCACTGAATCCGGCGCCTGCCTCGTGAAAAGGGCTGCATCCGCAGGATGCAGCCCTTTTTCGTGATCAGTTCGAAATACGGCCCAGCCCGTGCGCCTCGGCGAGATAGCTGCCAAGCGCCGCCTGATCGGCGAGCCCGATATGCAACCCGAGCTTCGAGCGGCGGAAGAGGATGTCGTTGGGCGTGCGCGCCCACTCCTCGCGGACAAGGAGATCGACCTCCGCCGCATAAAGACCGGCACCGAAATGGATGCCGAGATCGGCGAGTTCCTTCTTGCCCGAAAGAAATCGAAGCGTGCGGCCGCCGTGCCGGCGCGCCATCCCGCGAAGATGCGCTTCCGGCACGAACGCAAACTGCATTGCCAGATCGCGAACGAACCGATCGAAATCGCCGTCGACCCCATCGAGTTCGCCGCCAGGCAGCTTGGCGCGCGCAGTCCAGCCCGCCTTCATTCTTGGGAAAAAGGGGGCAAGCTTCTCGAGCGAATGCTCGGCCAGACGGCGGAACGTCGTGATCTTGCCGCCAAAGATGGACAATACCGGTGCCAGGCCGTCTCCGCCGTCGAGCGAAAGGACGTAATCGCGCGTGGTTTCGCTCGCGTTGTCGGCACCATCGTCATAGAGCGGCCGCACGCCGGAATAGCTCCAGACGGCATCCGAAGGGCTGATCGGGCGCGCAAGAAAGCGGTTCGCCGCCCTGCAGAGATAATCGACTTCCTCGGGCGTGATCGCCGCCCGGCCGGGATCGCCCTCGAAAACGACGTCCGTTGTGCCGACAAGCGTGAAACGGTCCTGATAGGGGATCACGAACACGATCCGCCGATCGTCGTTCTGGAGGATGAACGCATGATCGCCTTCATACTGGCGCGGAACGACGATATGGCTGCCCTTCACGAGCTTCAGCGATGCCGGCGCGTTCGATCCGAGTACACCCGACAGCGTCTGCATGACCCACGGGCCAGCCGCATTGACGACGGCGCGCGCGCGAACCTCGCCTTTCTGGCCCGATATTCGGTCGGAAAGCGAGACACTCCAAAATCCGCCCTCGCGCCGGGCGGATGTCGCCTGCGTGCGCACACGGATATCGGCACCAAGGTCGGCCGCATGCCGCGCACAAAGTGCCACGAGCCGGGCATCGTCGACCCAGCCATCGGAATAGACGAAGCCCACCTTCACGTCGTCACGCAATCCCCGGCCGTAGGGACTGCCGGGCAGATCGACCTTGTGCGAACCCGGCAGACGCGAACGGCGGCCCGGCATCCAGCCCAGATAATCATAGAGAAACAGTCCCGCCCGGATCATCCAGACGGGGCGCAGGCTGGCGTCGTGCGGAAGGACGAAGCGCATCGGCCACATGATGTGTGGCGCGCCGTCGAGCAGGACATCGCGTTCGGAAAGCGCCTCGCGGACGAGGCGGAACTCGTAATGCTCGAGATAGCGCAAGCCGCCATGGATGAGCTTGGTCGATGCCGATGAAGTTGCGGAAGCAAGATCGTTCTGCTCGACCAGCAGCACCGAAAGACCGCGGCCGGCGGCATCCCGTGCGATGCCGCATCCGTTGACGCCGCCGCCGATGATCAGGAGATCGTAGGGAGAATCAGACTGCATGCGCGAAGATTAGCCACAAAAAACCAGACACACGCAATTCACTCCCGGAAGCCGGACTTTCGTAGGCAGTCTGCCACGCCAGCGTCGATCCGGTTCATGTAGCGCGTCTGCGCCACCAATGCGAGATCGACGTCCATCCGGCACCGGTCGCGCGCCAGGCGATCGCCGTCCTCGGGGCAAGGGCGTACCGGCGGCGGGGAGGGCGGGGGGCCACCTGCCATCCTGGCCTCCGCCTCGCAGCGCGTGCGGATGCGGGCCTGCTCCTCGTGACCTAGCGACGGATGACGAAGGACTGACGGATCGACGGAGGGCGTGCATGCTGCCACAAATCCGACACAGCATGTCGCCACAAGAAAATTCAGGGCGCCGGAACGCATCGCGCCCACTGTAGTCCCAAGGCGGGGAATCCGGTATGGGTGCGAAATGTCGAAAAGGCTGACAATCGTGGCGGCCGTGCTTTCCATCGGCACGATCGGGGCTGCAAGCGCGCAGGACAAGGCGGATAGTCCTCGCGGCACGCTCTCGATCGTCGTGGAAAACGACAAGTTCAACTCGCTGGACGAGAACAGCCAGACGGACAGGAATTTCACGAACGGGATCCGCCTGAACTGGATATCGGAACCCCGATCGACCCCGGAGTGGGGCCGCCAGATCGCAAGCCTTGTCCCGATGTTTCCCGAAGGCGGGACGACGCGCGTCGGCTATGCGTTCGGGCAGAACATGTATACGCCGGAGAACATCAGGACACGCGGGCTGATCATGAACGATCGGCCGTACGCCGGCTGGACCTACATTGCCGGAGCCATCACTTCCAGTCGCGAGACCGGCAACAACGCGCAGCTCGACACGCTCGAGATCAACCTTGGAATCGTCGGACCGCAAAGTTATGCGGCGGAAACGCAGCGCGAGTATCATCGGCTGATCGGCGCGCCGCTTCCGCAGGGCTGGAACAACCAGTTGCGCAACGAGCCGGGCGTCGTGCTTTTCTACGAGCGGAAATGGCGCAATGTCGCGCGTTCCACGATCTTTCCCGGCATCGAAGGCGACTTTTCGCCACACGTCGGCGCTTCGCTCGGCAACGTGTTCACCTATGCCGGCACCGGCCTCACGCTGCGCATCGGCCATAACCTAGGTGTCGACTATGGGCCGCCGCGCATCCGCCCGGGGCTTGCCGGATCAATGCATTTCGAGAGTCCGGAAAGCGAACCGTTTGCGATTTACGGATTCGTCGGGACGGAAGGGCGCGCCGTCGGCCGCGATATCACGCTCGACGGGAACACCTTTGCGCGGAGCCACTCCGTCGACCGCCGCCCGCTCGTCGGCGATATCCAGACGGGCTTTGCCGTCGTGCTCATGCCGGTCCGATTTACGTTCACATATGTCCTGCGAACGCGCGAATTCGAGACGCAAAGCGCACCGGATCGCTTCGGTGCCTTGTCGTTGTCCGTGAAATTCTAGGGTGGACGGTGCCGCGTCTCGAGCCGGCCGCCGGAAAGAAGGCGTGGCTCCCTGGGCAAGATTCGAACTTGCGACCAGCCGATTAACAGTCGGCTGCTCTACCGCTGAGCTACCAGGGAACGCGAAACGCGGCAGGCTTATAACAAAAATCCGGCGCCGATCCAGCCCCAAATTGCGGCGGTGGAGGCCGGGGGCGGAATCGAACCGCCGTATAGCGGATTTGCAATCCGCTGCATTACCACTTTGCTACCCGGCCGCCAGGCGCCGAGTGGACGTATAGTGTCACGGGTTAAAGGGGTCAACAGGCCGCTGTCGTCTTGAACGTGGCCGACCGGCCACAGATTCAACGATCTAGCTGCGCTTCGATTGTCTTGCCGGCGCGACGGACATATAAATCGGGGTGCGGCCGGGGCGGGGATTCGTCCGGCTGCGCGTCCATTCGCCACAAATTCCGGAAGAATGCCGACATGGATTTCGCGACCGCACGCCACAACATGATCGAGAGCCAATTGCGGACGAACAAGGTCGTCGATGAGGCGATCGTCGACGCCATGTCCAGGCTCCCGCGCGAGTCCTTTGTCCCTGATTCGCTCCGTTCGGTCGCCTACGTCGACGACGACGTGCAGATCGGCAGGGAACGCTATCTCCTCGAGCCGCTCGTGTTTGCGAGGCTGGCCCAGGAACTTTCGGTCAAATCCGGCGCACGCATTCTGATCGTCGGTGCCGGAAGCGGTTACGGTGCGGCCGTTCTGGAACGCGCCGGCGCGACCGTTCTGGCGCTCGAAAGCGACAGCAGCATCGCCGCTGCGGCCAAGATTTCGCTTTCTCGTCTCAATGTCCGGAACATTTCGGTCGTTGAAGGGCCGCTTCACGCCGGATGGCCTTCGGCGGCACCTTACGACGCGATCCTCATCGAGGGGGCTGTCGGGGCACTGCCGGACGCGCTCGCGATGCAGGTCGCGCCCGGGGGACGAATCGTGGGCGTCATCGCCAGGCCGGGTCAGCCCGGACGGGCGGTCGTGTGGGCGAAATTCGGCAACACCCTCACGAGCCGGGTCCTGTTCGACGCGAACGTTCCTGTGCTTCCTGGGCTGGCGGCTGCGCCGGAGTTCGTATTTTAGCTCCTGCGGCGCGGGACTTGCTTGCCGGACGAGGTTGCAGACACCGTGTCATTCCCGGTTTGGTGTAACTTTCGAATAATCCGTTGGCCGAATCGGGCAAATTGGCCGATATGATTCCCGATCCGATGCCGGCCTCGAGTCGGGCAGCGCCGGATTGGCTGCATGTTTGGTGGCGCCCGAGACTTTGACCGGGCGGGACAACGAGTTTGGGACTGAGGAGCACTGGGACGATGAACTTCCTTATGCGCACGACGGCGACGGCGGCCTTGGCATTGGCCGTCGGCATGGTGTCGGTGCCGCTGCGCGCGCAGTCTCTCGAGGATGCGCTCGCCAGTGCCTACAAATCGAATCCGGAGATACTCGCGCAGCGTGCCGCTCTGCGTGCCGTCGACGAGCAGGTGCCAAGGGCGCTTTCGCAGTGGCGCCCGACCGTGCAGATCACCGGAAATGCCGGCCCGGCGCGAGACTATAACTACACGACGACGACGCGCTTCGGATCGAACGGTGACTCCGATCGCGCGACAACGGAGACCCAGCGCACACGCCAGCAGCAAGCCGCAACGCTTCAGGTGACCCAGCCGCTCTATCGTGGCGGACGGTCGGAAGCCGAACTCAACCGCGCGGAATCCAACGTCAAGGCATCCCGCGCGCAGCTTTCCGCGACCGAGCAGCGCGTGCTTCTCGACGCCGCGACGGCCTACATCAATCTTGCGCGCGAGCTCGCGGTTCTCGATCTAAACGTCAACAACGTGCAGGTTCTCCAGCGCCAGCTGGATGCGGCACGCGACCGCTTTCAGGTCGGTGAAATCACGCGCACCGACGTGAGCCAGGCCGAGGCGCGTCTTGCGCAGGCACAAGCGACGCGCACAGGTTCGGAAGGCAACGTCAACAGTGCACGCGCGACCTATACCCGGGTCGTCGGCGAGGAGGCGGGCCGCCTTGCCGTTCCAAAGGTACCCGGGAACCTGCCCGGCTCGGCCGGCGAAGCGCGCGATCTGGCCCTTTCGGCCAATCCGACAGTCACGCAGGCGCGTTACGCGTTCGAGTCCGCCGGCCACGATGTCTCGCTCATCGAGGGCGAGAAGCTGCCGACGGTCAACCTCCAGGCCGACGCAATCCATTCGAACGAGCCCGCAGGCAACCGCGGCGTGCGTCGCGAGACAGTCGACCTGCTCGTGGCCGTGACCGTGCCGATCTATCAGCAGGGCCTGACCGACGCCCGCGTGCGCGAGGCGAAGCAGACAAAGGGCCAGCGGCGAACGCAGATCGACGTTTCGCAGCGTCAGGTCGTGGATGATGCGAACCGTGCATGGCAGCAGCTGACAACCGCGCGTGCGCAGATCGAATCGTTCCAGGCGCAGATCCGTGCCAACGAGATCGCGCTTGAAGGTGTTTCCCAGGAGGCGCGCGTCGGTTCGCGTACGGTGCTCGATGTCCTGAATGCCGAGCAGGAACTGCTCAACAGCCGGGTCAGCCTGGTCCAGGCACAGCGCGATCAGGTCCTCGCTGCATTCCAACTGCTTTCGGCGACGGGTCGCCTGACGGCGCGCGACATGGGCCTGAAAGTCGAGCTCTACGATCCTGCGGCATACCTGGAGTCGACGCGTGATCGCTGGAGTGGTACCAAGATACCGGGAGAGGAATGACGGCGGGCAGGGCGCCGAAGTTTTTCTTTCCGGTGGATATCTCTGGCGTGCCGACGGCGGCTCGCCTAAGCTCCGGACTTGGAATGGTTAAAGCACGACGATGACGGATCCGAAGAACCAACAAGAACCGTCGATGGAGGAGATCCTCGCCTCCATCCGTCGCATCATTTCTGAAGACGGAGAGGCAGGGAAGGCGCCACCGGCGGCCCCGGCCGCAGAGGCTGCTGCGCCCCCGCCACCCCCGCCTCCGCCTCCACCGCCGCCTCCACCGGCTGCTGCGCCGCCGCCTCCACCGCCCCCGATGCCGGAGCCGGAACCGGAGCCCATGCCGGAACCGGAGCCCGAGCCGGCGATGGAAGCGCCTCCGCCTCCGCCGCCCCCGCCGCCACCACCCCCTCCGCCGCCGCCGCCACCTCGCCCGAGGATGCCGGAGCCGGAAATGGATGATGTGCTGGAGTTGACGAACGTCGTCGACAAGCCGCCGCCGGTCATGGCGGAGGAGCCACGACGGCTCATGTCCGACGAGACGGCGCGTCAGGCTTCCGATTCGCTCCAGGGACTTCAGGCGCGAGTGCCGCGTAACCTGCTGCTTGGCAACTCGGATCTCACCATCGAGGATCTGGTTCGCGCCGAACTTCGCCCAATCCTGAAGGCGTGGCTCGACCAGTATCTGCCGGATCTGGTCGAGCGGATGGTCCAACGCGAGATTCGCCGCATCACGCGAGAGTCTCAGGACTATTGAGCCGCAGGCCCGCGTCCGTCTATTAGAGCCGCATGACCCAGCCACGGAACGACGAAGCCGCTGACGGCGGTTTCGCCAAGACCTATTCGCCTGCCGACATCGAAACACGCCGCTATGCGGAATGGGAGAAGGCTGGCGCATTCGCCTGCAATCCCGATGCGTCGGCCCAGCCTTACACCATCATGATGCCGCCGCCGAACGTGACCGGCTCCCTGCACATGGGGCATGCGCTTACGTTCACGGTCCAGGATGTCCTGATCCGCCACTGGCGCATGCGCGGCCGGGATGCGCTCTGGCAACCGGGTACGGACCATGCCGGCATCGCCACGCAGATGGTCGTCGAGCGTCGTCTTGCCGAGCAGGGGGTCTTTCTGGACCGCGGCGGCGTGCCGCCGAAGAACGCGAATGCGAAGCTGATCGGCCGCGCGCAGTTTCTCGAGGAAGCCTGGAAGTGGAAGGCCGAATCAGGCGGCACAATCACGCGGCAGTTGCGCCGGCTCGGTGCATCGCCCGACTGGGCGCGCGAGCGCTTTACGATGGACGAGGGCCTTTCGCGCGCCGTACGGAGGGTTTTCGTCGATCTTTTCCGGCAGGGCCTGATCTATCGAGACAAGCGGCTGGTGAACTGGGATCCGAAGTTGCAGACGGCAGTTTCGGATCTCGAGGTCGAACAGCGCGAGATCAAAGGGAACCTCTGGCATTTCCGCTACCCGATCGAGGGCGATCCGAGCCGGTTCATCGTCGTGGCGACGACGCGTCCCGAGACGATGCTCGGCGATACCGCCGTTGCCGTCCATCCGGATGATTCGCGTTTCAAGGAGCTCGTCGGAAAGCGCGCCGTGCTTCCGCTTGTCGGGCGTGCGATCCCAATCGTCGCGGACGAGTATTCCGATCCCGAAAAGGGGAGTGGTGCCGTCAAGATCACGCCGGCCCATGACTTCAATGATTTCGAGGTCGGCCGCAGGCACGGGCTTGCGATGATCAATGTGCTCGACCGAGATGCGCGGATTGCAGGGGACGTGCCCGAGAAGTACCGAGGCCTGGACCGCCATGAAGCGCGCAAGCTTGTTGTCGCCGACATCGAGGCGGCGGGCCTTCTCGAGAAGGTAGAGGCACATACCCACATGGTGCCGCATGGCGACAGGTCCGGTGTGGCGCTCGAGCCGTGGCTGACCGACCAGTGGTTCTGCGACGCGGCGACTCTGGCGAGGCCAGCCATCGAGGCCGTCGAGAACGGACACACCCGTTTCGTGCCGAAGCACTGGGAGAACACCTATTACGAATGGATGCGCAACATCCAGCCGTGGTGCATCAGCCGGCAGCTCTGGTGGGGGCACAGAATTCCGGCCTGGTATGGGCCCGACGGGGAGGTTTTCGTCGCACACGATGTGCAGGAAGCCCAGTCAGCGGCGAGGTCCAAGTATGGCCGGGACGTCGAGCTGGTCCAGGACAACGACGTTCTGGATACGTGGTTCTCGTCTGCCCTGTGGCCGTTCTCCACGCTCGGTTGGCCCGAGCCGACGCCGGAACTGAAGCGCTACTATCCTGGCGACGTCCTGGTGACCGGTTTCGACATCATCTTCTTCTGGGTCGCGCGAATGATGATGATGGGAATCCACTTCGGAAACCCCGGCAAGCCTCTCGCCCAGCGCGTCCCGTTCCGCACCGTTTACATCCATGCGCTTGTTCGCGACGAGCGCGGCCAGAAGATGTCGAAGTCGAAGGGCAACATCATCGATCCGCTCGACATCATCGGGAAATACGGCACCGATGCGCTGCGCTTCACGCTCTGCGCGCTGGCCGCACAGGGGCGCGACATCAAGCTTGCGCCGGCGCGCGTTGAGGGTTACCGGAACTTCATAACGAAGCTTTGGAACGCTGCACGATACGCGCGAATGAATGGCGCGGCGCCGGTTGCCGACTTCGATCCGACAAAGGTTTCGGGCACGGTGAACAAATGGCTTCTCGGTGAACTCGCGCGCGCCGCCGCGGGCGTCACGGCCGCGATCGAAGGCTATCGGTTCAACGAAGCGGCGGATGCGATCTACCGCTTCGTCTGGGGCACGTTCTGCGACTGGTATCTCGAGTTCACGAAGCCGCTGCTGCAGCAGGGGAGCGGCGAGGAGAAATCCGAGGTTCGCGCCACCGCCGCCTACACGATCGGCATCTGCCTGAAGCTGCTTCATCCTCTCGCGCCGTACGTGACGGAGGAGCTGTGGGAGGTTCTCGGATATCGGAAGGGCGATCTGCCGCTCATGTCCGAAAGCTGGCCCGTCCTGCCCGCGGAAATCGGAAATGCGGCAGCCGAGGAGGAAATGAACTGGGTGGTGGACGTCATTACGGCGATCCGCGCGCTGCGCGCCGAAATGAACGTCCCCCAATCCGCAAAGCTGCCGCTGTACCGTCGCGACGCCGGGACGGTTGCGCAGGCACGGCTGGGGCGTCACGAAGGCCTCATCCGGACGCTCGCGCGTGTCGAGGCGATCTCGGCCGAACCGGTCGGGCAGGGGACGAAGGGGGCTGCTCCCATCGCCGTCGCGGACGCTACGCTCGTGCTGCCGCTCGCCGGATTCATCGACACGGCCGCGGAAAGCAAACGGATAGAGAAGGAGATCGCGAGACTTGCCGGCGATGCCGAGAAGCTGTCGCGGAAGCTCGCCAACGCGGATTTTCTTGCGAAGGCGGATCCCGAGGTCGTCGAGGAGCAGCGCGAGCGGCTCGCGGAGACCGATGCTGCCAGACAGCGCCTCTCCGCGTCGCTCAGGCTCCTTCAGGGCCTCTGACCTGTCTGGTCGCGCAAGTTCTCGTAAAGCGCCGGGCGTTCCCATATCGTTCCGCGAGAGTTGCGCTTCACTGTCCGCTGGCCCATAAGGGCCGCGCGGCATGGGGTAGAGGTCGATGAAAAGCTATTACATCACGACGCCGATCTATTACGTGAACGACGTGCCGCACATCGGTCACGCTTACACGACGCTTGCCTGCGACGTGCTTGCCAGGTTCAAGCGGCTCGACGGCTTCGACGTTTTCTTCCTGACGGGGACGGACGAGCACGGCCAGAAGGTCGAGAAGTCGGCCATAGCCGCCGGCATGTCGCCGAAGGAATTCACCGACAAGGTTTCGGCCAATTTCCGCGCGCTTGGCGCGACGATGGGCTACTCCAACGACGATTTCATCCGCACGACCGAAGATCGGCATATTCGGTCGAGTCAGGCCATCTGGCAGGCGATGGCCGCACGCAAAACTCCGCTCGGCCGGGACAATATCTATCTTGGAAAATACGACGGCTGGTACGCTGTTCGCGACGAAGCCTACTACGACGAATCCGAACTCGTTACGGGACCCGACGGCAAGAAGCGCGCGCCTTCGGGGGCCGAGGTCGAATGGGTCGAAGAGCCATCGTACTTTTTCCGCCTGTCGGATTGGGGCGACTGGCTTCTGGCATTCTACAAGTCGAACCCGGATGCCGTCGGCCCGGCAACACGCCTCAACGAGGTGCGCAGTTTCGTGGAGCAGGGGCTTCACGACCTGTCGATTTCGCGCACGACATTCGGCTGGGGCGTGAAGGTTCCGGGCGACGAAAAGCACGTCATGTACGTATGGCTCGATGCGCTTACGAACTACATCACCGCAGCCGGATACCCGGATGTCGAAGGCGAGAAGTTCCGCCGGTTCTGGCCCGCCGATCTGCACATGGTCGGCAAGGATATCGTGCGTTTCCACACGGTCTACTGGCCGGCCTTCCTGGCTGCCGCTGGCATCGCCACGCCCAAGCGTGTCTTCGCGCACGGCTGGTGGACCAATGAAGGGCAGAAAATCTCGAAATCCCTCGGCAATGTCATCGACCCCGTAAAGCTGGTCGAAAAATATGGCCTCGATCCGGTTCGGTATTTCCTATTGCGCGAGGTTTCGTTCGGGCAAGACGGCGACTTCAGCAATTCCGCGATGGTCCGCCGGATGAACACGGATCTGGCCAATGATCTTGGCAATCTTGCCCAGCGCGTGCTGTCGTTCGTCGCCAAGAACGCGGGCGGAGAGGTGCCGCAGCACGGCGCACTTGCGGATGCCGACCGGGCGCTGCTTGGCGCGGCCGGCGACCTGCTGGTGACGATTCGCGCGGAACTCGACCAGCAGGCTTTCCACAAGGCGCTGGAGGCGACATTTGCGGTGGTTGCCGAGGCGAACCGCTATGTCGACGCGCAGGCGCCCTGGACGCTGCGCAAGACCGACCCGGCGCGCATGGCGACCGTCCTCTATGTTCTCATGGAGACGATCCGCCTGATTGGCTTTGCCCTTCAGCCGTTCATGCCGACGACGATCGGTCGACTACTCGATCTTCTGGCGGTCGGTGCCGATGCCCGCAGTTTCTCGCATTGGGACTGGGCGCTGAAGCCCGGTACGAAGCTTCCGGCGCCTTCCGGGCTTTTCCCGCGCTTTGTCGAGGATGCGCCGGCGGCGAAGGGATGACGGAAACGATGCTCGTCGACAGCCACTGCCATCTGGATTTTCCCGAGCTCCAGCGCGATCTTGACGGCGTGCTTGCGCGCGCCAGGGGGGCTGGCGTCGAGACGATGCTGGCGATAGGCACGCGTCTTTCCAAGTTTCCCGGTGTCCGCGCGATCGCTGAAGCGCATGCGAACGTCTTCTGCACAGTCGGCATTCATCCGCACGAGGCGGCGAACGAGACGGCTGCCGTCGATGCACTGCTAGCGCTGGCCGATCATCCGAAGGTCGTCGGACTTGGGGAGACCGGGCTCGATTATTACTATGACAAGAGCCCGCGCGCGGCGCAGGCGGAGAATTTCCGGGCGCATCTGCGTGCCGCACAGGAAAGCGGGCTGCCCGTCGTCATTCATACCCGCGATGCCGACGCAGACACGGCCGACCTGCTGGAATGGGCAAGGCGAGAACTTCCCCAGGTGACCGGGGTCCTCCACTGCTTCACATCGTCGCTTGAACTTGCGCACAAGGCGATCGACTTGGGCTACCTCATCTCGATTTCCGGAATTGTGACGTTCAAGAACGCCGAGGATCTGCGCCAGACGGTGAGGGAACTGCCGGTCGAGCGCCTCATGGTCGAAACGGATTCACCTTTCCTTTCGCCGGTACCCGTCCGCGGGAAGTCCTGTGAACCGAGCTATGTGGCGCACACGGCGCGCTTCGTCGCAAATCTCAAGGGTGTGCCGGTCGAGGAACTGGCGGCGGTGACGACGGCGAATTTCTACAGGCTGTTTTCGCGTGCCCGCCGGCCGGGGAGTGCCGCGGCGGCATGAGTCTGCGGGTCACGGTCCTCGGCAGCGGCTCGTCCGGCGGCGTTCCGCTCGTGGGATGTGGCTGTGCCGTATGCATCTCGGACAATCCGAGGAACAAGCGACTGCGGGTCTCGATCGTCGTCGAGAGCGCAAGGACGCGCATCCTTGTGGATGCCAGCCCGGACCTTCGGGCCCAACTGCTGCGCTTCGGCGAAGCCCGATTTGATGCCGTCATTTTCACCCACGCGCACGCCGACCACATGCACGGGATCGACGAGATCCGGTCCATCAACCATGCGATCCGGGCGCCAATCGATTGCTATGCCGATGCCGGGACGCTCGCGGAAGCACGCCAGCGGTTCGGGTACGCCTTTGGTCCGGTGGCAGATCTTCCGGGCGGCCATTTTGTCGTTCCTGTCCTGCGGCCGGTTCCGATGCGGCCGGGCGAGCCGATCCGCATCGGGGACATAGATCTTGTTGGCTTCGAGCAGATGCATGGCGGCGACCGGACGCCGACGCTCGGGCTGCGCTTTGGCCCGTTTGCGTACTCGACGGACGTCAAATCGCTCGACGACCGGGCGTTCGAGGTGCTGGGCGGGGTGGATACCTGGATCGTCGACTGCCTGCAGGAAGCGCCTAATTGGGCGCATAGCCATCTGGACCAGACGCTCGAGTGGATCCGGCGGGTCAGGCCGCGACGGGCCTTGCTGACGCACATGAACCATCGGGTCGACTATGCGGACTGGTCGCGCCGACTTCCTGCGGGTGTTGAACCGGCATTTGACGGCCAGCAGATCGAAATTCAGCGCGCTTTCCACAGATGATTTGAGAATGTAGAAATCGGCAGCATCCTATTGAATATATTTTTGATTAGTTATTTTTGATAATATACATTATGCAATAATGCGATTACGCATTCGGAGGTCTGCTACACTCCTTGGCTCGCGTTCGAATCCAGAGTCGCCGTGACGAAAGATGGGTGAGCAACTGGACTATGTGTGGTTCTGGCTGCTCGCCAATTCCGGCGAGCTGCGCGACCTGCTGGTTGGCGCTGCAGCCGCGGCTGTCGTGCCGTTTCTGGCTTACCGTGCGTGGGTCGCACGCCGCCTGGTGGCAGCGCGCCAGCGGACGGCGGAGGCAACGGAGCTGGGCAAGTCGGCCGAGATCATGGCCGCCGCGTTCGACGGGCTTGGCGGGCCGAAAGTCCAGAACCGCGTCGGCGCGATCTATACGCTCGAGCGCCACGCGCTCGACCGGCCCGGCGATCAGGGGCCGATTGTCCAGTCGCTTGCGGCGTTCGTGCGGGAACGCTGCCCCGCCCCGGCTCCGGTTCTTGTCGATGGTCGGTATAGGGCGCCGGAGAGCGACGATATCTACCGTCCGCCGCTGACGGACGTGCAGGCGGCCGTCAGCGTCCTTGGCCGGCGGCGACGGGCAAACGATCCGCCAGGACTGCGGCTGTCGCTGGCCGGTGCCAACCTGTCCGGATACGACCTTTCGGACGGCGACTTCACCGGGGCGAATTTCAAGGGCACATATCTCTGCGGTGCCAATTTCGCCGGCGCCAAGCTCGGCCGGTCCGATTTCCAGCTGGCGGTCCTCGAGAACGCCGATTTCTACGGCGCGGATGCGCAGGGGGCGTCGTTCTCGGCGGCCTACTGCGGCGGTTCCCGGTTCGCGCATGCGAACCTGAATGAGGCGGCCTTCATCGACGCCGATCTGCGGGAGGCCGACTTCACGGGCGCGCGGCTTGAACGTGCGGACATGCGCGGTGCAGCGCTCGACGGCGCACGGATCGATCGAAAGCGACTGCTGCCTGGCTCGACAAGCGGGTGACGAACTCTTACGTTCGCCCTTCCCGCGCGGCGACCGCGCCTGAACCGGATCCACGGCCCGAAATGACGACCGCTGCCGACGACACCGCGAAATCTCCCATCGACAGGCTGATTAACGTCATGGCCCGGCTGCGGGACCGAAATGGCGGGTGTCCCTGGGATGTCGAGCAGACCTTCGCGACGATCGCGCCCTATACGGTCGAAGAAGCGTACGAGGTCGCCGATGCGATCGAACGCAATGATCTGGCGGCGCTGCGCGAGGAACTGGGGGACCTGCTTTTCCAGGTCGTCTTCCACGCACGCATGGCACAGGAAATCGGAGAATTCGACTTCAATACCGTGGCGACGGAACTTGCCGAGAAAATGATCCGGCGCCACCCGCATGTTTTCGGTGAGCGGCAGATTCGCGACGCAAGTGCCCAGACCGAGGCATGGGAGGCCCAGAAGGCCCATGAGCGGCGTTCGAAGGACGCCGCAGCCGGGACGCTCGATGGAATCCCGGTTGCCTTCCCTGCCCTGATGCGTGCCCAGAAGCTTCAGAAGCGGGCGAGCCGTGTCGGCTTCGACTGGGGTGAAGCGAAGCTCGCGCTTGAGAAGGTTGCCGAAGAGGTCGAGGAGCTTGGCGCCGAGCTTGGCTCGGCCAATTCCGCGGCGATCGAGGAGGAACTTGGCGACCTGCTGTTTGCAGTCGTCAATGTCGGGCGGCTTGCAGGTGCCGACGCCGAGACCGCACTGCGCCGGGCCAATGCAAAGTTCGAGCGGCGGTTTGCGGCGGTCGAACGCCTGCTTGCCGAGCGCGGGCGGACGCCGGCGCAATCCAACCTTGCGGAAATGGATGCCCTCTGGCAGCGCGTGAAGGAAGCGGAGCGCGCCTGAGATGCGCGAATGTCGCTACACGTCCAGCGACGGCCTGCGGCTTTTCTATCGCGCGTTTGATCCGCTCGTCCCTGGCCCTGCGACCGGATCGCCTGTCCTGTGCCTGCCCGGCCTCACGCGGCATTCCGGCGATTTCATCGGGTTCGCGAAACGTCTTTCCGGTGCGGGGCGACGGGTCGTGTGCCCGGATCTGCGCGGTCGAGGGCGGTCGGAATATTCTGCCGATTGGCGGACCTACGATCCAGCCTACTACATCGACGACATCAGAGGCCTTCTGGCCGTGGAACAGATTGATCGGGCCGTCATCGTCGGCACGTCGATGGGGGGGCTGCTGTCGATGGCGATGGGGGCGGCCATGCCGACGGTACTTGCCGGTCTCATCATCAACGATGTCGGCCCGGATATCGCGGCGGACGGACAGGCGCGCATTCTCGACTATATTTCGGTCGACCGGCCGCAGCCGGATTGGGCAAGCGCCGCACGCCATCTCCGGCAGCTGCTGCCCAATCTTTCCGTCTCCGATGAGGCCGGCTGGATCCGGGTCGCGCGCAATACGTACCGGGAAGGACCCGACGGGCTGCTCCATTTCGATTGGGATGTATCGCTACATCGCGCCGTGCGTCGTGGCGTCGATCCAAACATCGACCTCTGGGCGCTCTGGCGCTCGGTCGTACACCTGCCTATTCTGGTCGTACGCGGCGGCGTCTCGGATGTGCTTTCATCTGCGACGTTCGCGCGAATGAAGGAAACCAAACGCGATCTCGCGCAGGTCGAGCTGCCAGGGGTCGGCCACACGCCGTCGCTCGAAGAACCAGCCAGCACCGAGGCCATCGATGATTTCTTCCGCCGTCACCAGATCTGATCTTCCCACGGTCGAGGACGTGCGCGCGGCGGCGCGGCGCATCGAGAAGCACGCGATCCGTACGCCGCTTCTCAATTCCCCGACGCTCGATGCCAAGCTCGGCGGGCGGCTGTTCGTGAAGGCCGAGCCGCTGCAGCGAACCGGATCGTTCAAGTTCCGCGGTGCGTACAACAAGATTTCGCAAATTCCCGAGGATCGGAAGAAGCACGGGGTCGTGGCGTTCTCGTCCGGCAACCATGCGCAGGGGGTTGCCGCGGCGGCAACGATGCTCGGCATTCCGTCCTGGATCGTGATGCCGAAGGATGCGCCGGCGATCAAGATCGCGCGGACGAAGGAGTTCGGAGCGACGGTCGTCCCCTATGACCGTTATACCGAAGACCGCGAGGAGATCGGCGCCAGGCTCCAGGCCGAGCGTGGTGCGACACTTGTGCCGCCATTCGACGATCCGGACGTGATCGCCGGCCAGGGCACGATCGGCCTTGAGATCGCGGAGCAGTGCGCGGGCGTCGGTGTGAAACCGGACTCGGTGGTTGTCTGCTGCGGTGGCGGCGGGCTGGTCTCTGGCACTGCGCTTGCCCTCGCTGGCGTGATGCCGGGCGTGCCGGTCTATGCAGCCGAACCCGCCGATTTTGACGATACGAAGCGCAGTCTCGAAGGCGGGCGTCGGGTCGGAAACGATCCGGCCGCGCGTTCGATCTGCGATGCCCTCCTCTCTCCGATGCCCGGCGAGATCACATTTGCGCTGAACAGCCGGCTGCTGAAAGGCGGCCTTACAGTGACGGATGACGAGGCGCGGGCCGCGATGCGGACCGCTTTCGTCGAACTGAAGCTCGTCGTCGAACCGGGCGGTGCCGTGGCGCTTGCAAGCGTGCTCAGCGGCAAGCTTCCGATTGCCGGCAAGACGGTCGTGGTCGTGGCGTCGGGCGGCAATGTCGATCCGGCTCTGTTCGCCCAGACGCTCGGCTGCTGATGCCGGGCGCACCCGTCGAAGCCGTTGCACTCGCGGGCACGGACCGGTAATTCTCGTGCCTGTCGACTTGGAGCTGCGGAGACAAGTCCCGTGTCGAGACCGGCCACCCAACATACGCGGCGTGAAGTAGAGAGCCTTCTCTCCGCACTCGAGGGGCACGCCGACAACGTCATCAGCGCGGCCAAGGACGTTTCCGGCGCCTTGGCGGAAGAGGAATTCGGCATCTATGCCAGGTTCCGTGCCCATTGCGACGACTTCGACACGCTCGCGATCGTCATCGAGTATCGGCTCAAGAATCTCCGCGGCGGTCGCGACAAGGCTCTCGAGGCGCAGTTCGAGGAGCTGACTCTTTTCATGCTTTCCGCGACGCTGCAGACAAGCCTGCACTTCCTGAAGATCCTTGCGAACCGGAACGAACTGCCGCTGGGTTCGAAGGACATCTTCCTTTCCGAACTCCGCAGCCTTTACCGCGTCAAGCAGCTGCTGGAGATGGATCGTTTCAAGCAGAAAATATCCGCACGCGCGGCAAGAGACATCGAGACGGCCGAGGAAATACTCGGCCTGATCATCGAGCGTGCGCCAAGTCTTCTCCAACTTGAAATCGGCGGAGCGGCCTGATGCTTTCAAGTATCCAGCTCGACCGGGAAAACGAGCAGGCGACATCGAAGGTCCGCGAAATGCTCGTGGCACTGGAACGTGGCGCGACGCGCGTGATCCTTGCGGCACAGGAAGCGGCCAACGAAGCGAACGACGACAAGTACAAGGCCTATGTGGGGTTTCGCGAGGTCGTTGACGATTTCGACACGCTTGCGATCGTGATCGAGTACAAGCTGAAGCGGCTCCGGGACGACAAGGCTGCGGCACTTTCAGAGAAATTCGACGAGCTGACGGCGTTCATGCTGTCATCGATCGTCACGGCCAGCCTCCATTTCCTGCGAATTCTTGCGGAAAAGAAGGAGCTGCCACTGGGCGCCCGGGACGTCTTCAAGTCGGAACTGCGCAGCCTCTACCATGCGAAGGAGCGCATCGAGAGCGAGCGCTACATGCACCGTCTCAACGAACGGACCCGTGCCGACCTCGTCGCTGCCGAGCAGATCCTGGAGGTCGTGATCGAGCGCGCCCCTCGCCTGCTCCGGTTTGACGACAAGGTGGACTGATCGGGTGGCGCGCTTTCAGCGGCGTTTCGCCCCCTTCGCGCGATCCTGAATCATTTTTTGTTCGACGGCTCTGTTGCAGCGGATGCGCTGCAGACCGGCGAGACGCTGTGACTCCCGGAGGTCTTTTCCGGTCGCTGTCGCGGCCTTCTTCAATTCCCGCGCATAGAGTGTGTCGCATTCGGCGTAGGTTGTCGGCGTCCGTTGCGCCAGCACCGGGCCGGCGCCCATCGCAATTGTGACCACTATCGACAAGAGCGCCAGACGAATGCCCATCAGAAAGTCCGCCAAGATAACTTCAGTATGTTGATAATAAACGATAATGCAGAGTTTTTCGAGCAATTCCCTTTTTCCTTGACATTTATATAAAATACATTATAAATATGCGTAAGATTTACCGGGAATTTCCGGTATCTCCATGTCGAGCTTCCTCGGTCAAGCTGGTCCCTTGACCTGGTCCCGCCGGCTTGCGGATCCCCTTCCGCAAGCCGGCTTTTCCTTTTCAGTCGTAAAACATGAAGAACGCGGCACCGACAAGGCAGCCGAACGCGACGAAGTGGTTCCACTTCACGCTCTCGCCCAGCCAGAAGATCGCGAACAATGCAAAGACAACGAGCGTCACGATCTCCTGGATCGTCTTCAGCTGAACGCCCGTGAATGTCCCATATCCATAGCGATTTGCCGGTACTGCAAGGCAATATTCGACGAACGCAATGCCCCAGCTCACGACAATCGCCTGCCATAGCGGCCAACCGGGATATTTCAGGTGTCCGTACCAGGCGAACGTCATGAAGACGTTGGAGCAGATCAACAGTGAAATCGTGAGCATTTCTCTTGATGCCTCCGCGAAAGACAGCCTTGCGGTGCATGCCGCAATCGTTTGAAGTTGCGTTCAAATTTGCGCTAAAATGTTGATGAATGGAATCGACGGAGGCAAGAGAACAGATCGACAAGGCGGCGTTGCAGATCCTTGCATCGTCCGTCGGCACGATTCTGGGCGAACATTCCAAGATCCACCAATTCGTCAAGCTTGCGGCTGAACGGCCAACGACAATCAACATCGACCGTGCCCGCCGGACTTTCGACGCCCTTCCCGTCTACCAGCGCAAGCGTGTCGCGGAGACGGCCGAAGGAGTCGCGATCAAGCAGAAGAACAGCATGACGATGTCCTCGATCCTTGGCCGGCTCGGCGGAACGAAGGCCGCTGCGGCTGCCATCGCCGCTAAAGCGCCCGTCGCTGTCGAGCCAAAGCGCAAGACGGTCAAGGAAGTCGTCTGGAAGTAGCGCGCCTCAGCCACCGCGCCTGACGACGACGATCGCGCCGGCGGCGATCAGGATCATTCCAATCACGGCTAGAACATCAGGAACCTCGCCGAAGACGAATATCCCCATGAGCGTCGCCACGCCGACCTGCACGAACACCAGCGGCGACATCTTCGAAAACTGCCCCAGTGCATAACCGCGCGACAGGCAGCGCTGCCCCAGCCAGGTGAGGGCGCCGAGAACCACGAGCCATGGCAGGTGGTGCAATTCCGGCGGTGTCCACCCGACGGCCGCCAGCGGAGCGCCAAGCGGCAGGCCTGCAAAGATGAACCAGAAGGCAATTCGGTCGGGCGGTTCCGTTGCGGAAAGCTGCTTGACCATCATCATGGCGAGGCATGTAAGGACCGCACTGAAGAGGGCCACGAACGAGAACGGGTTCAGTTCGCCGCCCGGCTTGACGATCATCAGGACGCCGACGAACCCGAGAAGTGTCGCCGCCACCCGGATCGGCCCGACACGCTCCCCGAAAACGATCGCGGCAACGATCATCGACCAGAACGGGGTCGTATATGACAGGGCGAAGGCGTCGCCGATCGGCAGGTGCGTCAAGGCGACGACAAAGAGCATGAAGCTGGTGAAGCCGGCCGCGCCCCGCAGGAAGTGTGCGAGCGGCCGGGTCGTCGCGACGGTCGCCCAGCTGCGCCGCCAGACCATCGGAAGGAAGAATGGCAGCGCAAAAACATGGCGCAGGAACCCCACCATCCCCCAGTCGAGTTCCCGCGAAAGGTACTTGATCAACCCGCCACAGGCGGCAAAGCAGAGCGCCCCGCTGACGACGTAGAGCGCACCTTTTGCGTCGCTGCGGACGGCATTTTGCATCAGAATCGGACCATGGCTACGGGCCGACTCTACCGAGCCAAGTGCGCCACGTCGTTGAACAGTATAGTTTGCCAGCCATGACGCCTGAGCAGATCCGGAGCCGAGTTCTCTTCCGAGATGGGCAGGTCCTGATTGTCGACAAGCCGGCGGGGCTTGCCGTGCACGCGGGACCGAGCGGCGGCGAAAGCCTGCGCGATTACCTGTCGGAACTCAGGTTCGGCATTCTGCCGCAGCCGGAACCGGCACATCGGCTTGATCGGGACACGTCCGGCTGCCTCGTCCTTGGACGCACGAAGAAGGCCATCGTGCGTTTGGGCCGCCTCTTCTCCTCCGGCCAGGTCCGGAAAACGTATTGGGCCGTCGTGGTCGGGCGACCGCCAGCCGATGCTGGGTCGGTGGACTACCCGCTCCTCAAGAAGAACAGCCGGGCCGGTTGGCACGTTCAGGTCGACCCAAGCGGGCAGCCGTCCTTGACGACCTATCGTGTCGTCGGAGCGGGCGACGGTCTTGCCTGGCTGGCGCTGGAACCGAAAACCGGCCGTACGCACCAGATCCGGGTCCATCTGGCAGCAATCGGGTGCCCGATCCTCGGCGATCCCGTCTACGGCGCGGATCGGTCCCGCGCGAAAGAACATCAGCTTCACCTCCATGCGCGCGAGATCCGCGTGCCCTACTACGCCCGACGCGAACTTCTCAAGGCGATCGCAGAAGTACCGGACCACATGAAGGCCATGCTTCGCGTGTGCGGCTGGAAGGATGGGCCGCGACTGCCCGTGGGTAGTGCAGCATGACGCTTGCAGCACAGATTGATCCCGCCTCGCCCGATGTCGATCTTCGCGACGCTAGCCGCGCGCTCGCGTCGCGTCGGCCGATCGTGGCGGGGCTGCTTCTGTCGCTGCTCCTGCATGTTGTGTTCGGTCTGCTGGTGATCGAGTTCCCGGCGCGCGACGACGCAGCACTGCGCGAGATCGTCATTCCGGTCGAGCTTCTGGCAGAGCCTCCCTCGCCCCCCGCTCCCGTACCGAAGACCCCACCGCAGGCTCAGGTGCCTCCGGAACCGCCGGCGCGGCCGCCCGAGCCGAAAGCAGAGCCTGCCCCGCAGCCGCCGATCGCTCCGCCGCAGATCATTCAGCGCGAAACGGCACCCAATGCCGCCAGATCGAGCGCGCCACGCCCCCAGCCGCCGCGGGCGACAGCGCCGACAGCAACACCGAAGCCGGTCCCGGTGCGGCCGGCAGAATCCCCGGACGGTCTGCAGCCTGCAGCACCGCCCGTGGAGAAGCGACCGGCGCTTGGCGTGTCGACCGGGCGTACGACCGACATCGGGCCCGCCGGACCGGCGGGCGAAAAACTCGCGCAAAGCGACGTCGACTACCTGCTGGCACAGGTGCTTCGTGTCTGGCTGATCGACTTTCGATCACCCCGCTTCAAGGACATCGTCATATCGGGCAACTTCCAGCTCAACCCGGACGGAACTTTGGGCGCGCCGTTTGGCGTGAACGATCCGTGGGCCCCTGAGCGCATGGTGTCGAACTATTCCGAACTGCTTCGCCCGGAAGCACGCGACCAGCGGACTGCCCTGGAGAGCTTTCTCGCCGCAATGCGGCAGGCCCAGCCGTTTCGGCGCCAGCCCGATGCGGTTCCTCTGACAGGACCGAGGATCATGAGCTTCTCATTCCGGCTTGGGGATCTCTAGCGGCGCTGGTAAGTTCCCGCCCGCAACGAATGACGGTTGGCGCCCTTGAGTCCCGAGATCAGCATCCTCGTCACGCCCGGCTGGAAGGATTACGCGCTGCTCGACACGGGCAATGCCCGCAAGCTCGAGCGTTTCGGCAGTATCAAGCTGGTGCGTCCGGAGCCGCAGGCGCTCTGGCGCCCGTCGCTTCCAGCCGATGCGTGGGATGGTGCGGACGCCTTCTTCGATGCCAAGCCAAACGAAGGGCGTGCAGGCGAAGATGACGATTCTTGGGGCCGGTGGCGGTTTGCACGGCAGCTGGCGCCGGAATGGCGCGTGCGGATCGAAGACGTCACGATGTTGTGCCGGTTTTCGGCGTTCCGCCATGTGGGGCTTTTCCCCGAACAGGCGCCGCACTGGCTGTGGATACGCGATACGGCGAGCCGGCTGGGCGCGGAGAAGCCGCGTCTCCTGAATCTTTTCGCGTACACCGGCGCAGCAAGCCTGCTCGCAGCGGCTGCCGGGTTCGAGGTCACCCACGTCGATGCCTCCAAGAAGGCGATCGCGTGGGCGAAGGAGAATCAGGCGGCGTCGGGCCTCGGCGCGGCGCCGATCCGCTGGATATGCGACGATGCCACGAAATTTGTCGCGCGCGAGGTGCGGCGCGGGAGCAGATACCACGGCGTTCTTCTGGATCCGCCGAAGTTCGGCCGCGGCCCGGCAAACGAAACGTGGCGGATCGAAGACGGCCTCATGCCGATGCTTTCCGACTGCGCACGGCTCCTCGCCGACGGACCCGCATTCCTGATGCTGACCGCCTATGCGATCCGCCTGTCGGCGCTTTCGCTGCTCGAAACCGCGCGGGATGCCATGTCGACGCCGGGCGGACAGTTTCAGGCCGGCGAGCTTGCCGTCGAGCAGGCAGCTGGCGCGCGGCATCTATCGACTTCGCTGTTTGTGCGCTGGACTTCGGCCGGGTTGCAGCCATGAGCGACGTGCGGGAAATTTCCAGCCCGACGAATCCGCTCATCAAGGAGATCCGCGCCCTCCACATGCGCAAGTCGCGCATCGAGACCGGCCGCTTTCTGGCGGAAGGAGCGCGCACGATCCGTGAAGCACTCGACAACGGCACGGTGCCCGAACTTATCGTCTACCGGGCCGATCAGCGGGATGAGCCTGCCGTCACGGTCGTGCGCAAGGCCGCCGCCGCGGCCGGGACAGCGCTTGTCGAGGTGAATGCCGCGATCCTCGAGAAGATCTCCAACCGTGACAATCCCCAGAGCGTCATCGGCGTCTTCCGTCAGAAGATCCGTTCCTTGAGCGAGCTGGACCCGCTACGTGCGCCCCTTTGGCTGGCCCTGGAAGGGGTCAGGGATCCGGGCAATTTCGGCACGTGCGTGCGGACGGCCGATGCGGTCGGCGCAGGCGGCGTCATCCTGATCGGAACGACCTGCGATCCGTTCAGCCCGGAAGCCGTGCGCGCGACAATGGGCTCCATCTTCGCGGTGCCGGTTTTTGCCGCAAGCACGCAGGAAGCGGTCGACCTTCTGGCGCGGTGGCCAGGGACTTCGGTCGGTACGGCGCTTCAGGGGGCCGAGGACTACCGGCAGGTCAAATTCCGCGCACCGACCATCATCGTGAATGGAACCGAGCAGAGCGGCCTGACGCAGGAGATGCGCGATGCCTGCGGCAAGCTGGCGAAGTTGCCGATGCGGGGCCGGGCTGATTCGCTGAATCTGTCCGTTGCTGCAAGCGTGATGCTCTACGCGGCCCTCGATCGCCTGCTCCCGGACGGTTAGCCGCGCGGAGAATCTTTCGGCATGGGAATGACGATCGAAAAAATCATGTCGACGTGCATTCCGTCAGAACCCAACGGGAGCATCAGGCGTTCGATGCCCGTATAGTCGTTCGATTGCTCCTGCATCCTGTCACGCTGGAATATCCCGGCGCCCGTATCCGCGACGATCGAGTAGCGCTGCAGAACGAATTCGAGTTGCTCCGGCTTCACGCCATAGCCGACGGGATGCCAGGTGACCTCCCGCTTCAGGAGGTCGACGAGCTTCGTGCCAGCGAGGCGATAGACAAAGCGTGGCTGCGTGCCGTTGCGGACGTCAACGAGTGACACGAAAGGCATCAGATATGGAATGTCGATCGGATCGAAGTCGGCACGTGACGGAAACGGCCGGCCCCTTCGGATCGACCGCCAATACTCATGGAACGAACGGACGCGCTGATCCGCATTGTCAGGTGGCCCCGCGCCGTGCTCCAGGATTGTGAACGGCATCGCGACCTTGCTTCCCTGTCTGCCGAATTGTCTCGGACATAGTCATTGTATGTCCGGAGCGGCGTCTGGAAGCAAACTGGACGTTCATGCGGCCGCATGCGCGGTCCAGCACACATATAAAACAATGAAAATATTAGGAATTGGCAGGAGCGCCCGAAGCGCTCCTGCCAGAACAATCAGCGCTTCGCGACGACGACTTCCAGATACTCGGATGGGACGACCATCGTTTGATCGCCCGACTTGTTGAATCGAGCGATCAGCGCTTCAAGGTCGCTCTGGAGAGCGGCCTGACCGGCCTGGTCGAGTGCCTCGAAGGCTTTCAGCGTTGGCCCGTATGTCGTCCGGAAAACCTCGATCCAGGTTTTGGGCGACGTCTGCCGGAACACGAACATGCGCGGGATGGCGGCGACGCTCGCGGCCCCTGCCCCGAACCACTGTTTCAGGTTTTCGACCACGCCCCAGCGCGAGGGGGACTGTACGCCCGGCGGCGGCGCGACATGCTTCCCGACGGTCTTGAAGAGATTCCCGATGAAGCCCTCCGGTGTCCAGTTCGCGAGGCCGATCTTTCCCCCGCTGCGGCAGACGCGCAGGAGCTCGGCGGCGGCACGCTCCTGGTCCGGCGCAAACATGACACCGAAGGTCGACACGACATAGTCGAAGCTGTTGTCCGGGAAAGGAAGCGCTTCGGCGTCCGCCTGCTGGTAGCGGATCGCGAGATGATCGGCAGCCGCACGCGCCTTGGATCGCTCCAGAAGCTCGGGAACATAGTCGGTCGAAGTCACGTCGCAAGCGCGACGGGCAGCGGCCAGAGAGACGTTTCCATTGCCAGCGGCCACGTCAAGGACACGTGCACCGGCGCGCACGTCGAGCGCCTCGCACAGATTTTCGCCGACGATCTGCAGTGTGACGCCGACGGTGGAGTAATCGCCGGAGGCCCACATCTTCTGCTGCTTCGCCTTGATGGCCTGAAACGGGGATGTATCGCTCGCGGTGGCGGTCGAGGATTGCATGATTGTATGTCCTATTTTTCGGTTCAACGAATGCGTGCGGGGCGCTATTACGTGCGAAGGATTTTCCCGCATGGCATTGCGCTGCCGCGTACACAGGAATTCCACGCCGGCGTGAGTCGGTGAATGACCGAAATGAGCGACTACATGACCGAATTGCCGGAAAAATTTTTTGAGCGTCAGGCATGAGCGATACCGACTTTGACGCACTCTCCGATGTCATCCGGTCGATCCGCCTGAAAAGCGCGGTCTTCTTCGATGTCACGGCCGCCTCGCCGTGGGTTGCGGAGTCCCGTTCGGGCCAGGCGCTTGCGCGCACACTTATGCTGGCGGCCGGGCATGCCGCCGCCGCCCACCTCATCGACTATCATTTCGTGACGCGCGGCGAGTGCTGGGTGGCGCCCGCGGATCACTCGTGGCGACCCGTCCGGCTTGGCGTTGGCGACATTGTCGCCTTTCCGCGCGGTGATCCGCACCTTCTGTCGGGATCACCGGAACTGACGGGCGCGCGCCCCGCACCGATTCCTGCTACGGGAACCGAGTGCTCCATGCAGGTCCGCATTTTCGTCGGTGACGGCGCGAAGGGCGTTTCGGCGCAGCTCATTTGCGGTTTTCTTGCTTGCGATGTCAGGCCCTTCAACCCGCTTGTCGGGTCCTTGCCGCCGTTCGTGCATGTCCGCGCCGCGGAGAGCGATCGGTGGGTCGAGTGCTTTGCGGCGTGCGTGCGAACCGAGACGGCACATCGCCGTGCGGGCAGCGCGTCGATGCTCGCGAAGCTCGGCGAACTCATGTTCGTCGACCTCGTGCGGCGCCATATCGAAACATTGCCTGCCGGGGACCACAATTGGCTTGCCGGCCTGCGAGATCGCCAGGTCGGCCGCGCTTTCGCACTGATCCATGCCGACCCAGCGGGTGCGTGGACCCTGGATGAGCTTGCCCGACAGGTCGGCGCGTCCCGTTCGTCGTTTGCCGGCCGGTTTTCGCGCTACGCCGGCATGCCGCCGATGCAATATCTGAAAAAATGGCGCATGCAGCTTGCGTCGTCGATGCTTGTCGAGACGGCGGCCACAGTCTCTCAGGTCGCCGGCCGTGTCGGCTATGATTCGGAAGAGGCGTTCAGTCGCGCGTTCAAGCGCATCGTCGGGATTTCGCCCAGCCATTGGCGCGAGGCAAACAGACCGACACCTCTAGGCCAACGCACGTCGGTGCCCGGATCGGACGATCGACGATCCTTGCCGTTAGCGGAAACGTGAAGCAGCCGACTGCAAGCCGGATCCGGCTCAGTCGGGCTATCGGACGAAGTGGCGGAGGGGATGGGATTCGAACCCACGATACCGGTTTCCCAGTATAACAGTTTAGCAAACTGCCGCCTTCAGCCACTCGGCCACCCCTCCGCCGGGAGTGGGTAAATCACACGGCATATGCTGCCCGCCTTCTACGGGGGCTGGCTGACCGTGTCAACGCGAAGGCTTCCTCCACGTTGAATTGGTTTGGAAAATCTGGATCGGCCGCCCGGCCGCATGTGCTATCACCGCAACACGGCTAAAATACCGATTCAGTTGAATCGAAATTTCTGGCAAGTTTTATCTATTATTAACCAATTGGGCGCAATCCTCTATGCACGCGACCTGAGAAAGGTCGCCCGACCTAAAGGACCAAAAGCCGCTTTCGGCGCAAATAGTCGGAAAATCGGACCAAGAGGAGCTTCCGCCCATGTCTTCCCTTTCCCGCCCCGTCATCGACACGTTGCTCGACCTCATCGACAACAAGCTGACGGCGATGGACGTGATCGACCGTGAAGACGCACGCATCCACGCCGTGCTTGAAAATGCTAAGCGCGAGCTGCTCGCCGTGCGCGGACCCGCGCTTCCGCGCCGGACGTTGCGTCCGCGCAACAGCATCCGCCCGGGATCGCCGATCATTCCACAGGCCGCCGCAGCAACTGCCGCCGCCTGAACTTTCTTCCGGTAATTCATATCCGAGGGGCATCCGTCGCTGGATGCCCCTCGTCTATTTGAGCTTCCGGTGGTTCTCGACGCCCGCGATCCATTCCACTAGCTTGGCCGCCGCGCCGGACGATTCCCGCCGGCCCGACGCACATGTGGGACTGGTCGTTTGAAGAATTCGCGTGCACTACCGGCAGGTATCCTGCCCTCGCAGACATATCGATCGTTTGTCGCCCGGGGGCAGATATCCGCCGACGCGCCAATCCGCGACGACCAGATCCAGCCGGCCAGCATCGATCTCCGGCTCGGCGAAAAGGCCTTCCGCGTTGCGGCCGGCTTCATGCCCGGCGACGGAAACAGCGTTGCCGGGAAGCTCGAGAAGCTCCAGATGCATGTCGTTGACCTTCGCGAAGGTGCGGTGCTGGAACGCGGGTGCGTCTACGTGATCCCGTTGCAGGAGCGGCTCGAACTGCCCGGCGACATATCCGGTACCGCCAACCCGAAGAGCACAACCGGCCGCCTCGACATCTTCACGAGGCTTCTGTGCGACGGGGCGCGGGAGTTCGAGAAGGTTCCCGCCGGCTATTCGGGGCCGCTCTACCTCGAGGTCAGTCCGAGAACCTTCTCCGTTCTCGCGAGGACCGGACAGACGCTGAACCAGCTCCGCCTCCGCCGCGGGGCTCCGGTTTTTTCGGACAAGGCCCTTGCCGCGCTCGACAAGCGGCTCGCCCTCGTCTTCTCGCCCGACGAGGGCCGCGAGCGCGCGAAGATCGGTCAGGGGCTCTGGATATCTATCGATCTCGAGGGAGCCGGCAACGACACCATCGGCTACCGGGCGCGACACAATACGCCGCTCGTGGATCTTTCGCGGATCGGCCACTATGCGCCGTCCGACTTCTGGGAACCGATCCGGCGGAACAGGCAGCGCTCGCTCGTCCTCAACCCGGACGATTTCTATATCCTCGTGAGCCGCGAGAAGATCCGCGTGCCGCACGCCTATGCGGCCGAGATGGTCCCCTACGACACCTCGGTTGGCGAGTTCCGGATCCACTATGCCGGTTTCTTCGATCCCGGCTTCGGTTACGGAAAGAACGATATCCAGGGCACGCGCGCGGTGCTCGAGGTCCGCTCGCACGACGTGCCTTTCCTCCTCGAACATGGACAGATCGTCGGCCGCTTCGCCTTCGAACGCCTGACGGCGGTGCCTGACCGGATCTACGGCATGGGGATCGGATCGAACTACCAGCGTCAGGGACTGACGCTGGCCAAGCAGTTCAAGCGCGCACGCTGACCTCATTCCTCGGCCCGGGGCCGTCGACGGAACAGCGCGACAAGAACTGCCGCAAGTCCGCCGAACAAACCCGCCACCACGAATGTCGCGCGCATTCCGGCGATAGACGCTTCAGCCACCGGCACATGCGTGCCGGCGAAGATGTAGATCGCGCCCATCAGCGAAGCGCCCGTAACGAGACCCAGATTTCGCGAAAGCGCCAGCACGCCGGATATGGCTCCGCGCTGCGCCGGAGCGATCCCCTTCAGCGTGGCCGTGTTGTTCGCGGCCTGGAAGAGCTGGTAGGCGGGCGTCAGGACTGCGATGCCGGCGATGTAGCCAGCCACGCCGAACTCGGCCGGAAACAAAGCCAGCAGGAACGATCCGCCCGATATTCCGGTCAATCCGAGGATCGCGACGGCGTGCGTGCCGACGCGATCGACCAGTTTCCCCGCCGGAATGCCGCAGGCGATCGAGATTGCCGGGCCGATCGACATGACGAGCCCGATGCGGGCCGGGTCGAGGCCGAAGGCGCCGGCGAGATGGAATGGGCCGACGACCAGCGTCGCCATCATCACCGCGGCCACAAGCGCATTTGCAGCGAGGCCCGCGGCCATTCCGGGTGCGCGCAAGGTCGTGGGGTCGACGAGTGGCAACTTCGCTCGCCGTCCGACGGCGACAAGGCCGATAGCCGACACGGCGGCGGCCAAAAGGAATATCGCGGAGATGCCGATGCTGCCGCCGACGGTCGCAGCCATCGAATAGAACGCCAGCGAAAGCGCGAGCAGGACTGCACCGGCATGATCGAAGCCTGCGGGCCCGCCGGCTTCGGCGCGGATCCGGTCGGCCGGCAGGGCGCGCAGGACAAGACCGACTGCGACCGCCGTGAGCGGTACGCCGATCGAGAAAATCGACCACCACCCGAAGGCGGCGATCAGGAAGCCGCCGAGCGACGGGCCCAGGGCGGTACCGATTGCCGACATTGTCGCAAGAAGGCCCATGGCGCTTCCGGTCCGCGCCTTCGGCACGGCGTCGCCGACAAGGGCCATCGACAGGCCGATCATGGCGGCCGCGCCCGTTCCCTGAAGTGCGCGTGCCGCAACAAGCAGCCAGAGCGAGGGGGCGATCGAGCCTATGGCGCTTCCCGCGCCATAGGCCGCCAATCCGGCTAGCAGGAGTTTCCGGTGGCCGAACATATCCCCCAGCCGGCCAACACCAACGACTGTGGCGGTGGATGCCAGCAGGTAGGCAATGGCGACCCACTGGACATGTCCGAAGGGAACCTCGAAGTCGGCCATCAGCGTCGGGAGTGCGACGTTTGAAATGCTGGCGCCAAGCGATGCAAGCAGCATCGGAAGAGATAGGGCGCCAAGAACCTGCCATTCCGCCCTCCGGGCGCCCGAATAGGGTATTGCGCTCACGTCAGGTATCGACATTGTGCATTCCCCCGCTCAGGCCACGAAGAGGCGGCGGACAATGCGGCGCGCGACGGGCGCTACGACGAGAACGACCGGAAATGCGATTGCCCACGACATGAGCCAGGCCATTCCCCAATTGGCCGGGAAGTCCGTGAATTGTGGGGCGGCGCGGGCCGTCGAAATCCCCGAAACAAGCAGGGACATCATTCCGGAAAGGACGAAGCCGAATGCGACGGGTTCGTAGCGGGCGGGCAACATTTGATGACTCCTTCTGATGGATATTGGAGATCCCAGTTGACGAGAATTCCGGGTATGCCGGAAGACGCATCGATTGCATTTAATAAGTGCGTTTGACGCCATATATTGCCGTCGAAACGTGCTAGTCTTTCCGAATGCGAAATCCCGATCTGAATCTGCTTGTCACTCTGGATGTACTGCTGACCGAGGGCAGTGTCGCGCGTGCCAGCCGCCGGTTGCAGCTGAGCGCATCGGCCATGAGCCGTGCCCTGGCCCGCCTACGCGCCCTTACGGGCGATCCGATCCTGGTTCGGGCCGGGCGGGGTCTTGTGCCAACGCCACGTGCCGCCGAATTGCGGGGAAGCATCGGGCGGATCGTCGAGGAGGCCCGCGCCATCCTGCGGCCGGGCGAGGCCATCGACGTTTCGGAAGCCGAAAGATCGTTCACGATCAGATCGAGCGACGGGTTCGTGGAGAATTTCGGACCCGAGATCGTGGCTCGGGTCGGCCGCAAGGCGCCCGGCGTGCAGCTGAATTTCGTTCCGAAGCCCGACAAGGATAGCGCTTCGCTACGGGACGGTTCGGTGGATCTCGAAACGGGTGTGATCGGTCCGGCGATGGGGCCCGAGATCCGCGCACAGGCGCTGTTCCGGGACAGGTTCGTGGGGGTTGTGCGGCGGGGCCACCCGCTCGCGCGTGGCCGCATGACGATCCAGCGCTATGCCGACGGACGCCATGTTCTTGCCGCCCGGCGCGGCGGGCCCGATCGGGGACCGGTCGAGGATGCGCTTGCGGCAAGCGGCCAAGCGAGGCGCATTGTTGCCCGCGTCGGCGGATTCTCAGCGGCGCTGTCGCTGGCGCGGGATACCGAGCTTATTGCCACTGTACCCGAACGGCACACAGGCCGACTGCGGAAGGGAATGCACAGCTTCGCCCTGCCCTTTGCGGTGCCGGAAATCCCGGTGTCGATGTTCTGGCATCCGCGCCACGATGCCGATCCGGTCCATCGCTGGCTGCGCGAGTGCGTGCGCGCCGTTGCGGCATCCCGCTCCGCGAGCGCCCGTTAGACGGCCATCCCTTTGGCGACCGGCGGCCGTGCCGAGATAGCGTCGAACCAGCGCTTCATGTTCGGGAATTCCGCGAGATCGACCTGATGGTACTCGTGCCGGGCGACCCATGGGTAGGTCGCGATGTCGGCAATCGAGTATGGATTTCCTGCAAGGAACTCGTTCTGCTCCAGCCGCTTGTCCATCACGCCATAAAGGCGGCGGGTCTCCTTGGAGTAACGTTCGATGCCGTAAGGCACCTTTTCGGGTGCAAAGCGGATGAAGTGGTGCGCCTGACCGAACATCGGCCCGACACCGCCCATCTGGAACATCAGCCATTGCAGCACGGCGTAACGCTGATGAGGATCCGCAGGCAGGAACTTGCCCGACTTCTCGGCAAGGTAGATCAGGATGGCGCCGGATTCGAAAACCGAGATCGGATTTCCGCCGGGGCCGTCCTTGTCGACGATCGCGGGGATCTTGCTGTTGGGGTTGATCGTGACGAATTCGGGCTTGAACTGGTCGCCCTTGCCGATATCGACCTTGTGGACGTTGTAGGTGAGCGCGCACTCCTCGAGCATCACGGACACTTTCCGTCCGTTCGGCGTGCCCCACGTGTAGAGATCGATCATCGGTTCTCTCGTCCTTTCCTGCCGTTCTCAGGGCGGCGATACGACGGCGATATCGCGGATTTTCCGGGCGCCGGCCGCAACGGGGCCGATCTCCCTGAGCTTGCCATTCGTCACGGAAAACTCCCAGAGCCGCCCGGCGGCGATGGCGAAACCGGTATAGTTCTGCATGCCCTTGTCGGTATGGATGTCGACCGCATCGACCGACGTTCC
>JAEUKX010000055.1 GCA_016794025.1 Rhodospirillales bacterium
GTAGAGATCGCGCCAGTCGCGGTTCGCGTCGTGGATCAGCCGAACCTTCTTCGCGCGCGTCCAATGCTTCAGCGCGCTTTCGCGGGCAATGGCCGCGCGGATGTCGTCATGCGCCTCGAACCAGACGAGCCGCTTGAGCCCGTAGCGTTTCGTGAAGCCCTCGACTGCGCCCTCGCGATGTTCCCAGACACGGCGCGGCAGGTCCGACGTGACGCCGACATAGAGCGTGCCGTCGGGCCGGTTGGTCATCATGTAGACGTAGCCGGGTTTCGCCATCGTTCGTCAGAAGTCGTGGATGCCCGCATGAATGCGGGCATGACAGGTTGAAAGAAGCCGTCATGCCCGGCGAATGCCGGGCATCCACGACTTTATTATAGGTCTATTTTCTTGACAATCGGAGCGTGTTGATGCAGATTTTCACACGCTATTTGACAAGTGAATACGAGGATGACGGCGGCAACAGAGGTGGTGCGTACCGTCCCTGACTACAAAATCGAAGAAAATGCGGAGACTGGCGACATGCGAGCGTTTTCAACGGGATAAACAGGTTACCGTCGCCAGTGGTAACCTGTTTCGGCCGGAAAACCCTTGCGATTCCAAGGACCGCGGATTTTGCGGGGCGACGGCTGTCGCCTATTTCTTCGCGGGCGCCGCCGGGGCTGCCGCCGGCGGCGTTGCGGCGGCGGGCAGTTCGGGGTCGATATAGCCGCGTTCGATGGCGCGGTGCAGCGCCTCGTAGGCCTTCACGCCTTCCTCGAACAGCGCGCGCTTCTGCTGCACGCCCTCAAGCTGTTCGGCGTCGGACTTGTCGTCGAGGAAGCAGTCCATCGCCGCCTTGAGATAGTCCGCGCGCAGCTTGGCGACCGAGGCCGCGAACTCGATGAAGCGTTCGCGCGTCAGGCCGGGGATCTGCTTGTGGATGATCTCGCGGTTCACGAGCCGGATCGACTTGTCGAGATAGGCGAGCATCTTCTTCTGCTCGTCGGACGGCGCCATGGGGTCGGTCGTCATCGACGGTCTCCTTCCGAACTTCTTCTTGGGCGGCGGCAGGCGCGAGGGATCGATCGCGAATTCGTGGACGGGCAGCGGCGCGGCCTCGTCGGCCAGCAGGCCGGAGCGGCCGAGCGAGGCGGCGAATTCGGCAAGCGTGCCGTCGTCGCCGCGGGAGATAACACTGGCAACCACACCGCCGCGCAGCTGGCGGATCTGGTCGACCACCCGCGCGCGGCGGTCGGGCTCGAGGCGGATGGCTGATGCTGCCGGCGGCACGGCGACTGGGCCCTCACTTCGCCGGCTTCTTGGTGGTGGCGGCGGCGAGCGCCGAGGCGCCCTTGGCGCCGCGCTCGCCCAGCATCTGCACCACGCGCGAATAGACCAGCGGCGGGGCCGGCGCGTCGATCTCGCGCAGCAGCTTCGAGCCGGGCTCCACCTCCTGCAGGATCGCGCGCGCGTTGTGCACGAGCAGGCGGTTGCGCAGGTGGACCTCCTTGTTGACCGCGTCGATCTTCTCGGCGTCCTCGAGGGTGAAGTTCTTCACTTCCTCCTCCTTGGGCGAGCGGTACTCCTCGAGATATTTCATCCGGGTTTCCCTCCTGCCGCGCGCCTAGGCCTGCGCCTTCACTTCCGCGAGCAGCGCCGAAAGCCGGCGGTCGCGGATGCCGAGCCGGTCGAGATGCTCGACCGTGTTCTCGAGATAGGCGCGGTTGGCGCCGCGCTGGCCCGACGAGTGGCGGATGCGCTCGGCCACCTGCGCCAGCGGCAGCCCGCCCTCGTAGCCGGGCCGCGTGCGGTCGACCACGAAGGTGCGCGCCACCACCTCGCGCCCGTCGGAGAAGCGCACCGGCAGGTCCATGCAGTGGTACGAGCGGTTCAGCATCTCGCGGTCCCACAGATAGGCCATCGTGCGCTCGGCGTGGCCGGCCGCCACGCGATAGGCGATGCCGTGGCACGAGCCGCCCTTGTCGAGCCCGAGCACGAGGCCCGGCTTCTCCGGCGTGCCGCGATAGCGCGTGGACCGGATGCAGAAGTCGCGGTGGAAACCCATGAGGCGCGCCGGACGCGCCTCCTCGAACGGGAAGCCCGGATCCCAGATCAGCGAGCCGTAGGCGAAGACCCAGAATTCCGGCGCTTCGGGCGGCGGCGGGCAGCCCTCGCACGGCGCAATGCGGCCGGTCTTCACGCCGCGCTTCGCCCCGTTCTTCGAACCCGTCGCCATCCTCGCCATCAGCTCCGCTGCACCAGCGCCACGCCCGCCGCCGCCACCGCCATGCCCGCCAGCGCCAGCGCGCCCAGCGTCTCGCCGAACAGCAGCCCCGCCATCACCGCGGTCGTCGGCGGCACGAGGTAGAAGAAGCTCGCCACCTTCGCCGCCGCCCCGCGCCGCACGAGCACCATCAGCAGGCTGACCGCACCCACCGACAGCACCAGCACCAGCCACGCCATCGCGAAGACGAACTGTCCGGTCCAGCGTATCGCCATCGTCTCGAAAATCAAAGCGAAGGGCAGCAGGAAGGCGGTCGCCGCGGCATACTGGAGCACGGCACCCGTGCGCAGATCCACGTCCGGGCAGAAGCGCTTCTGGTAGAGCGTGCCGGCCGTGATGCCCACGAGCCCCACGACCGACGGCCACACCGCGGCCATCGCCAGCCCCTCGAAGGCGAGCTTCTCCCACAGCACGGCCAGCACGCCCGCCAGCCCCAGCCACAGGCCCAGCCACTGGCGCGCACTCACCGTCTCGCCCAGCCACGGGCCCACGACCGTGGCCGTCAGCAGCGGCTGCAGCCCCACGATCAGCGCCGACACGCCCGCCGGCAGGCCCCACGCGATCGACACGAACACGCCGCCCAGATAGATGCCGTGCAGCAGCACGCCCACGGCCACCACATGGCCCGCCTTCGCCGGCGTCGGCCAGGGGGCGCGCGTGACAAGCGCCAGCACGAGGAACAGCGCCAGCACGATGGCGAAGCGCAAGGTCAGGAACGTCACGGGTTCGGCGAACGGCGTGCCCAGCTTCGAGCCGATGAAGCCCGTCGACCACAGCGCCACGAACACGAACGGGGCGGCGGCGGCAAAGGCGGCGCTTCGGTGCGGGGAACTTTCCATCGGGGCGGCATCGACAATAGCGGCCGCGCACGCTAAGCCAAAGCCATGAAGCGCTGGACACGCATGACCGCCGCCGGGATCGCCCTTGCGCTGTTCGCATGGACGCTGTTCTGGATGCTGGCGGCCAACCGCATCACGAAGCGCTTCGACGAGTGGCGCGCCGAACAGGCGGCGGCCGGAATTGCCATCGGCTACGAGTCGTTCGAAGTGAAGGGCTGGCCCTTCGGCTGGCGCGTGACGGTCGCAAACCCGTCCGCGAAAGGGGCCGGTGCCGCCGCGTGGGAATGGTCGGGCGAACGGCTCGTCGCCTACGCCGATCCGCGCGATCTCTCGCATCTGGCGCTGCGCCTGCCGGGCACGCAGAAGGCGCGCTTCGGGTCGGGCGATCTTGCCGCCGACCTCGCCTTGCGCGCCGCCGATCCGCAAGGCGCCATCGTCTTCGACGAGGGTGGCCGCATCGCGCGGCTCGACCTGGAGTTCGAGGCGGCCGAGCTTGCCAGCAACTTCACTTCCGAGCCGCTCGCCGCGCGGCGCCTTGCGCTGACGCTGGCCCCGCACCGGCCGGACAATCCCACGCACGCGACCGACACGCTCGACGTGGCACTGCGCGCCAACGCCGTGCGCCTGCCGGTTCCCGCCCCGGCGCTGGCAGCACTGGGCCGCGACATCGCCTCGCTCGAGCTTGATGCGCGCGTGCTGGGCCGCATCGCGGGCACGAAGCTCGCCGAGGCGCTGGCCACCTGGCGCGACGAGGGCGGCACGCTCGATATCCGGCGGCTTGCCGTTTCGTGGGGTGCGCTCTATCTCACCGGCGACGGCACGCTGGCGCTCGACGAGCAGAACCGCCCGATGGGGGCGGCAAGCGCGCGCATCGCGGGCTATGGCGAGACGATCGACGCGCTCGCGCAGTCGGGCGCCATCCCGCCCACCGCCGGCGCGCTGATGAAGGTCGCGATGAATTTCCTCGCGCGCATCGACCCGCTCTCCGGCAACCGGCAGACCGTCACCGTGCCGGTCAGCGCGCAGGACGGCGTGGTGAGCGTCGAGCGCTTCAAGCTCTTCCGCGTGCCGCCGCTGAAGCTCGACTGATCACATGTTCGGGTAGTTGGGCCCGCCGCCGCCCTCGGGCACGGCCCAGTCGATGTTCTGCGTCGGGTCCTTGATGTCGCACGTCTTGCAGTGGACGCAGTTCTGCGCGTTGATCTGCAGGCGCGGGGCCGTGGCGGCATCGACGATCTCGTAGACGCCGGCGGGGCAGTAGCGCTGCTCGGGCGCGTCGTAGACCGCAAGGTTGTGCGCGACCGGCACGCGCGCATCGCGCAGACGCAGGTGCGCGGGCTGGTTCTCCTCGTGGTTGGTCGCCGACAGGAACACCGAGGAGAGCCGGTCGAACGACACCTTGCCGTCGGGCTTCGGGTAGGCGATGGGCGTGGACGCCGCGGCGGGCCGCAGCGACTGGTTGTCG
>JAEUKX010000056.1 GCA_016794025.1 Rhodospirillales bacterium
CTTGATGTCGTGCGCGAAGACATAGGCCGCGATCCCCTTCCACAGGAGCTGCATCGTCGACCTGTTGCGGTGCTGCGCATCCACGCACGACCGGCCGAGCTCCAGCAGTTCGCCCGGCAGCGACAGCACCGGCCGGATGTCGAACTCCGTGGCGGTATAGAAGCCGTCGTGCCGGTCGGCGACGGATCGCCGCAAGAGCCTGTACGTGCCCACGATAGACGCCGGGCCTTCGCCCAGCTCGTGGTCCAGGACAAGCAGGTGGTCGCAATAGGAGTCGAACCGGTCGACATCGCGCCGCGCGGCCATTGCGGCGGGCGAAGGCTTCGCGCCCAGCTCCTCGAAGAACACGCGGTAGCGCAGCGCCTGCGCGGCGTCGATCTCGGCGGCGTCGCGCGCGAGCCGGACCTCGAGCTTGCCCGAACGGATTGTCTCGCCGCCGACATCGATGCCGGCGGACGGTGTACGGATTGCCTGTGCGGTCATTGCGATCGTTCCTTCTTGGGCGGAGGATCGGACTCGCGTGCGCCAAGCGGAACGCCGTACAGCTCGAGGCGGTGGCCGACCAGCTCGTAGCCGAGCTTGCGGGCGACCTCCCGCTGCAGGCGTTCGATTTCTTCGTTGTGGAACTCGATCACCACGCCGCTCTTCACGTCGATGAGGTGATCGTGGTGCTCTTCGGGCGCCTCTTCATAGCGGGCGCGCCCGTCGCCGAAATCGAGCCGGGCCAGGATGTTGGCTTCCTCGAACAGCTTCACCGTGCGGTAGACCGTCGCGATCGAGATGCGCGGATCGATCGCCACGGCGCGGCGATAGACCTGCTCGACATCGGGATGGTCCGTCGCTTCCGAAAGGACCCGCGCGATGACCCGGCGCTGCCCGGTCATCTTCAGGCCCTTTTCGACACAAAGCTGCTCGATCCGCTGCGGCATCGACATCGTGCTCCCCGTACCTTCCGGCATGTCGACCGCCCCTCCTGGTCCCGGGCCGGATTTCGCCACATGCGAATCGGCGTCGCGGACCGACGGGAGCGGTGTACGCGTATTATATTGCGCTGCGATGACGGGGCCACGTCCGTTTTCGGACGCCCGTCAGGCCGCTTTTCCGAATGAAATCAATCGCCCCCGCGCCGGCGCTTCGACTTCGTGCCGAGTCCCAGATCGCGGGCGAGCTGGCTGCGCTTGCGCGCGTAGCTTGGTGCCACCATCGGATAGTCCGGCGGCAGACCCCAGCGCTCGCGATACTGCTCCGGGCTGAGGTTGTAGGCCGCCTTCAGGTGGCGCTTCAGCATCTTCAGCTTCTTGCCGTCTTCGAGACAGACGATGAAATCGTTGCTGACCGATTTCTTGACCGGCACGGCCGGCTGCGGGCGCGCCGCCGGCGCCGGACCCGCGGTGCCGACCGTCGAAAGCGTGTGATAGATCTGCCGGATCAGGCCGGGCAGTTCTTCCGTCGGGAGGGCGTTCTTCGACACATGCGCCGCAACAATATTCGCGGTCAACGCAAGAACATCGCTCGATTTTGGGTCACTCATCGCAGAAATCCTCAAGTAAAGCCGAAGCAACGCCGGGCCGGGTCGCCGATATAGGGGCTATGCGAATATGCGGCAAGCCCGAATACCATCCGCTTCGGATGTGAAATTATTTCCCGATACTAGCAGGCGCAGCCGACATTGTCAGGGCAGACACAAGCCGGCCATCGCCGCGCCGATAGTAATCCGGCCGCCGTCCGACCACGACGAAACCCATCGACGTATAGAGCGCGCGCGCCGCGGGATTGTCCTCGCCCACTTCAAGGAACATCGCCCGCGCGCGCGGCACGCACGCGGCCAGCGCCACGACTAGCGCGCGGCCCACGCCGAAGCGCCGGTACCCCGCAAGGACGCCGATGCTCAGAAGCTCCGCCTCGTCGGCGGCGCGCCGGCCGATGGCAAATCCCGCCGGCGAATCGCCCTCCGCCGCGAGGAGCGCGAACGTGCCCGGCGATCGCATCACCTCGCGCATCGCGTCCGGCGACCAGCCGTCGTCGAACGTTTCCCGGTGCATTGCCGACAGCACGTCCGCATACGCGCGATCGACAGGGTGGATCTCGATCATTGCCGGCGCGGCGCGGTCGTGGCCGGCGGATGGATGTAGACCGGCACCAGCCGATCGATCGGCTGCGCGGTTTCGGCGAGCAGGGCCATGGTGCCAGCGTCGGGCATCTGCGGGCCGGCGGCGATCCGCGCCTGCCGGCCTGCCCGCACGAGGGTCTGGACGAACTCCGCCGCCCGGTCGCCGGCCACGAGAAAGCGCTCGCCTGCCGGCTGGAAGGCCTCGGGTGTGGCCGCGAACGGCGCCCCGTCGTCGAGTGCCAGAAATGCCTCCGCGCGCTTGGAATCGAAGGCGATCAGGAGCCGCTCGCCTGCGGCAGGGCGTTCGATCGCCGCACGCACGGCGGCAAAGCCGTCGACGCCGACGAGGGCGGCACCCGCGGCCAGCGCCATGCCCTGGGCAGCCGCGAGGCCCGCACGCAGGCCGGTGAAATGGCCCGGTCCCGGCGACGTCACGATCCGGGCAAGCATCGAGGCGGTAAGGCCCGCCTCCGCGAGGACCTCGGCAACCATCGGGAGGAGCAGCTCGGCGTGCCCGCGCGCGGCGTCGACGCGGCGATGGGCGACCTGCGCGCCGCCACGCCGCACGCAAGCCGAAACGGAAGCGAAGGCCGTGTCGAAAGCGAGGATATTCATGCTAGACAGGCGCCATGACGCTCGTCGCCATCGCGCCGCCGGATTTCGACGTGTCGCTCGACCTTCGCTATGCGACGCCGGCGAACTTCACGGGCAAACCGGTCTACGCGCGCGCCGCTGCCTATCTGCATCCCGATGCCGCGCGACATCTTTCGCGCGCGATCGGCCTTGCCGCCGCACTCGGCCTGCGGATCAAGATATTCGACGCCTTCCGCCCTTCCGAAGCGCAGTGGGCGCTGTGGAATTTCCGGCCGGACCCGGATTTCCTGGCCGATCCCAGGCGCGGCTCGCCGCACTCGCGTGGCGTGGCCGTCGACCTGACGCTCGTCGATGCCGCCACGGGCGTCGAGCTCGACATGGGGACCGAGTTCGATGCGTTCACGCCACATTCCTACCATGGCGCGGTCGAGGTGAGCGTCGGCGCCCAGCGCAACCGCCACATGCTTCTGGGCCTGATGTCGGCCGCGGGCTGGGATTTCTACATGCGCGAATGGTGGCACTATCAGCTCTTCGATTCGAGGCGCTATCCCGTGCTGTCCGATACGGTCATCGCGCCGGGGCTGATGGGTGCGGCCTGACGGGCGCGCGGACCCGGCGGCGCGAATCGGGACATGACAAGCTTGAACCGCATCGCCGTGGTCGTCAAAGGATGGCCGCGGCTGTCGGAGACCTTCATCGCGCAGGAGCTGGTCGGCCTCGAGGCGCGCGGGCTTTCGCTCGAGCTGTGGTCGCTGCGCCATCCGACCGACACGCGCCGGCACGCGCTGGCGGGCGCGCTCCGGGCGAAGGTCAACTATCTTCCCGAATATCTCTGGCAGGAACCGCTGCGCGTGCTGCGCGGCTGGCTGCGCGCACGGCGGATGCCCGGCTATGCCAGCGCGCGGCGCCGGTTCCTTGCCGACTGGCGGCGCGACCCGACGCCCAATCGCGGGCGGCGGTTTGGCCAGGCGTGCGTGCTTGCCGCGGAGATGGGCCCGGACACGGCGCATCTCTACGCGCACTTCATCCACACGCCGGGGTCGGTCGCGCGCTACGCGGCGCTGATGCGCGGACTTGACTGGTCGGCATCCGCGCACGCCAAGGACATCTGGACGACGCCGGACTGGGAAAAGCGCGAGAAGCTTGCCGAGGCGCGCTGGTGCGCCACCTGCACGAAGGCCGGGCGCGACCATCTCGACGCGCTGGCGCCGGGCAAGGTGCGGCTTGTCTATCACGGCCTCGACTTCGCGCGCTGGCCCGCAGCCCCGGCGCGCAGCCCGCGCGACGGCACCGACCCGAACGATCCGGTCGTCATCGTGTCGGTCGGCCGGCTCGTGCCCAAGAAGGGTTATGACGACGTGATCGCCGCACTTGCGCGGCTTGGGACGGCGCGCGCGTGGCGCTTCGTCCATGTCGGCGGCGGACCGCTCCGGGCGCAACTGCAGGCGCAGGCCGAGGCCGCCGGAATCGCGGCACGGATCGAATGGCGCGGGGCCCGCGATCAGGCCGACATCCTCGCCACGCTGCGGGCGGGCGACATGTTCGTGCTCGCAAGCCGCATCGCGGCCGACGGCGATCGCGACGGCCTGCCCAACGTGCTGATGGAAGCCGCCAGCCAGGGCCTGCCGCTGGTGGCAAGCGACGTGGCCGCGATCCCCGAACTGGTCGTCCCCGACTGCGGCGTGCTGGTGCCACCCGGCGACGTGACGGCGCTGGCCACGGCGCTCGGCGCGCTCGTGGGCGATCCGGCGCGCCGCGTCCGGCTCGGTGCGGCCGCCGATACCCGCGTGCGCGACGAGTTTCCCTTCGCCCGCGGGCTCGAGTCGCTGTACGACATGCTCGCCGCATGCGCATCGCCGCCTACGCCCCGCTGAAGCCGATCGACCACCCGGTTCCCTCCGGCGACCGGCGCGTGGCGCGCCTGATCGACGCCGCCTTGCGCGAGGCCGGACATTCGGTCGAATGGGCCGCAAGGCTGCGCAGCCGCGACGGTGCGGGCAATCCGGACCGGCAGGCGCGCATCGCGCGGCTTGGCGCCGGCATCGCCGCGCGGCTCGTGCGGCGCTGGCGCGCGGCATCGCCCCAAACGCGGCCCGACCTCTGGTTCACCTACCACCTCTATTACAAGGCGCCCGACCATGTCGGCCCCGCCGTCGCCGACGCGCTCGGCATTCCCTATGTCGTCGCCGAAGCCTCGGTTGCGATGAAGCGCGCGGGCGGGCCGTGGGATCTGGGCCATCGCGCGACGCTTGCGGCCCTCGCACGGGCCGATGCCGTCATCGCGCTCAACCCCGGCGACCGCGAGGCCGTCGACGGCAGGCTACGGGCCGGTGCGAAGCGGGCCACCCTCGCGCCGTTCCTCGACGTCCGGCCCTATGCCGCGGCGGCGACGGCGCGCGACATGCACCGCGATGCCTGGGCGCGACGGCTGCGAATCGATGCCGGCGTGCCCTGGCTCGTCGCCGTCGCCATGAAGCGCCCCGGCGACAAGCTCGACTCCTACCGCGTCCTGGGTGCGGCGCTGGAACGGCTGGCGGCACGCGACTGGCGCCTGATCGTGGCCGGTGACGGCCCGGCGCGCGTTGCCGTCGACACAGCGCTTGCGCCGCTCGGGTCGCGCGTCACGCACGCCGGGCAGATCGACGAAGCGGCCCTGCCGGGTCTGCTCGCCGCGTGCGATCTCTTCACGTGGCCCGCCGTCGGCGAGGCCTATGGCATGGCGCTGCTCGAAGCGCATGCAACCGGCCTTCCGGCCGTTGCCGGCGAGGGACCCGGCGTTGCCGCCATCCTTGCGCATGCAAAGACGGGTCTGCTCGTGCCGCCGCGCGACGATGCCGCATTCGCGGCGGCGGTTGCCGCGCTCCTCGACGATCCCGCACGATTGGCCGCCTATGGCCATGCCGCGGCGGCAAAGGCAGCACGGGCGCACGGGCTCGGCGGTGCCGCGCGCAGCCTCGATGCGCTGCTTGCCGGTCTCGGGGCACGGCAATGAGCAGGGCCGTGCGCGTCGCCTTCATGCGGCACGGGCCGACGACATGGAACGCGGCCAAGCGGCTGCAGGGCCGCGCCGATATCGATCTTGCGCCCAGAACGGTCGAGTTCCTCAAGGCGCGCCGGCTGCCGCGCGAGTTCGACGGGTGGCGCGTGCTCTCCTCGCCGCTGGCGCGCTGCCGGCGGACGGCCGAACTGCTTGGCCTGTCGGCCGAGACCGACGCCCGCCTGATCGAGATGGACTGGGGCGAATTCGAAGGAAAGTCGGTCGCGCAGCTGCGCAACGATATCGGCGAGGAATTCGCGCGCAACGAGGCGCGCGGACTCGATTTCCGCCCGCCCGGCGGCGAGTCGCCGCGCATGGTGCAGGCGCGTCTCGCCCCGCTGCTGGGCGAGATCGCACGTGACGGCCGGAATACGCTGTGCGTGGCACATCGCGGCGTGTTCCGCGCCGTCTACGCCCTTTCGCGCGGCTGGGACATGACCGGCGAGCCGCCCGATCCGCTCGATCTCTACGCGATCCATGTCTTCGCGCTCGATCCCGAGGGAAATCCGGGCATCGAGGCGCTCAATCTCGCGCTGAAGCGGCGATGACGCGGGTCCTGATCCATGTGCAGCACCTGCTGGGCACGGGCCATGCACGGCGCATGGCGGCCGTCGCCGCAGCCTGTGCGGCTTGCGGATATGAAACGACGCTTGCCTCCGGCGGACCGGCTTTGCCGCTCGAAACGGGCGCGGCAAGGCTGGTGCAGCTTCCGGCCCTTCGCGCGACCGACGCGAGCTTCCGCACGCTTGTCGACGAGACGGGTGCACCGGTCGACGAAGCCTGGCGCAGGCGCAGGCGCGCGGCGACGCTTGCCCTGTTCGACGAAACGCGCCCGGACCTTCTGATCGTCGAGCTCTATCCGTTCGGCCGCTCGATGCTGCGCGACGAACTCGAGCCGCTGCTCGACAGGGCGCGCGGGATCGCGAGGCTTTGTTCGGTCCGCGATGTGCTGCAGCGCCCCGACGATGCGCGCGCGGCCGCGCGCGTGGCCGCCGCCGGCGCATTCGACGCCGTGCTTGTCCATGGCGACCGGGGTTTTCTGCCGCTTGAGGCAAGCTGGCCCGAATGCGCCGCACTTGGCCCCAAGCTCGTCTATACGGGCTACGTTTCCGGTGCGCCGGGTCTTCCCGCGGCCGGGCACGGCGAAATCGTCGTTTCGGTGGGCGGCGGGGCGGCCGGTGCACGGCTTCTCGCCGTCGCAAGGGCGCTCGCCGCAAGCCGGGCGCATGCGGGCGAACGCTGGCGCATCCGATCGGGCGATTGGACGGCGGCGGCGGCCTCGACGAACCCGTTCGTCATCGATGAGCCCAACGCCGGCGACTTTCCCGACCTGCTCGCGCACGCGCGCGTGTCGGTGAGCCAGGCTGGCTACAACACGTGTGTCGACCTGCTGCGGGCCGGCTGCCGGGCGGTCCTCGTTCCGTTTGCCGAAGGTCGCGAGCGCGAACAGACGATCCGGGCGCGGGCCTTCGAAAGAGCCGGCCGGGCCGTGGCGCTGGCCGAGGAACGGCTGGAACCGGCAACACTGGCTGCGGCCATCGATGCGGCGCCCGTGCCGCCGGCCAACCGGATCGCTTGCGATGGGGCGGCGCAAACGGCCAAACTCCTGACCCGATGGCTGTAACCCCGCCCCCGGCCGACTGGGCCGATCTCGACCGCACGCTCGACGCTTATTCCGCCGCCGGGCGGAAGGCGACCTGGTGGCTGCGCGACGACGACGCCACGCATCCCACGCCGGCACTTGACCGGCTGCTGGCGCTTGATGCCGGCATTCCGCTCGTTCTGGCGGTGATACCGGCCCGTGCGCAACCCGCACTGGCCGATCGCCTTGCCGCAGCCCCCCATGCGCGCACGTGCCTGCACGGCTGGAACCACTGGAACCATGCACCGGCGGGCGAGCCGAAAGCGGAACTCGGGGCCCACCGCCCGACCGCCTTCGTCGTCGGCGAGATCGCGCGCGGCTGGCTGACGCTCGTGCGCCTGCTCCCCCGGTCGCTGGCGCTGCTCGTGCCGCCGCACAACCGGATCGCGCCGGCGGTGGCCGCAGAGCTTCGCGGCGCGGGCCTGCGCGCGCTTTCGACCTACGGCGCAAGGCGACGGGTCCCGCCCGGCATCGTGCAGGTGAACTCGCATTGCGACATCATGGACTGGAACACGCGCGCGTATATCGGCGACGGGCTGGCCCTGGGGCAGATCGTCGCGCACCTTCGGGCACGCCTCGACGGCAGCGCCGATCCGGAAGAACCGACGGGGCTGCTGTCCCACCATCTCGCCCACGACGAGGCGGCATGGGGCTTCCTTGCGCGCATCCTCGCGCACCTGAAGGCGCATCCGGCGGTGCGGGTCCTCGACCCGAACGACATCTTCGCGGCGACGGCATGAACCGCCTCGTCTATCCGCAGCGCGCCGTCCTGGCCGACTATGCGCGCGCCGCCGTCGGCCTCGCCTTCACGGCGGGCCCGGCCATCGCCATCGGGCGGTGGACCTACGCGCACTGGGTGCTCGTTCCGCTTGCCGGCCTGTTCGCTGTCTTCGCGTTCCGCACCTGGATTCGCGCACGCACGACGATCGAATGGGACGATTCGCGTCTCTCGATTTCGGGGGCGGGCCGGGCTAGTCTCGACTGGTCTGAACTGGCTTCGCTCAAGCTCGCTTTCTACGCGACGAGCCGCGACCGGACGGGGGGTTGGATGCAGTTGACGCTGCGCGGGGGCGGGACGAAGGTCCGCGCCGATTCGGGGGCCGAGAATTTCCAGGCCTTCGCGGCGCGTTGCGCGGCCGCGGCGGTGGCGCAGGGCCTGCCGCTCGACGCCACGACGCGCACGAATTTCTCCGCCCTCGGCGTCCGCCTGCCCGAGGATGCGGCATGAACCTGCTCGAGGTCCGCGATCTGGCGATCGATTTCAGCGTCCACAACGCGCGCGTCAAGGCGGTGGACGGCGTCGATTTCCGCGTGCGGCCCGGCACGACCGTCGCGATCGTGGGCGAATCGGGTTCCGGCAAGACGGTCATCAGCCAGTCGGCACTGGGGATCCTGCCCAAGGCCGGGCGCATCAGCCGCGGCCAGATGCTGTTCCGCGACCGGGATCGCGAGGTCGATCTCGCGAAGCTCGATCCCGACGGTCCGGAGTTCCGCAGCATCCGCGGCGGACGCATCTCGATCATCTTCCAGGAGCCGATGACGTCGCTCTCGCCGCTTCATACGGTGGGCGACCAGATCTCGGAGGCCGTGCGCCTGCACCAGTCGTCCGACCAGAAGCTCGCGCTCGAGCTTGCCGAGGACATGCTCCGCCGCGTGGGCTTTCCCAATCCCGCAAAGGCGCTGGTCACGTATCCGTTCGAGCTGTCGGGCGGGCTGCGCCAGCGCGCGATGATCGCGATGGCGCTGGTGTGCCGGCCGGCGCTGCTTATCGCCGACGAGCCCACGACGGCGCTCGACGTGACGATCCAGGCGCAGATCCTGAAGCTCCTCAAGGATCTCCAGGAACAGCTCGGCATGGCGATCCTGCTGATCACGCACGATCTGGGCGTGGTCGCCAACATGGCCGACGAGGTCGTGGTCATGTATCGCGGCCGCGTCATGGAATCGGGCATGCGCGAGGACATCTTCCGTCGTCCCGAGCATCCCTACCTGAAGGCGCTGCTGCATGCCGTGCCCCGCTTCGACATGAAGCCGGGCGAGCGACTGGTGCCGCTGCGCGAGATCAAGGCCGATCTGGGCACGATGATCCGCAAGGGCGACGGTGCGACGAACGACCGGCGCGCCAATCGCGGGCCGGCGCCGGGCACCGTCGACCGCCGCGCGCCCGTGCTTTCCGTGCGCAATCTCCGCAAGACCTACACGATCCGCAAGTCGGGCTTTCTCGGCGCGGGCAAGCCGCAGTCCGTGCTCGCGGTGGACGACGTCAGCTTCGACGTATTCCGCGGCGAATGCCTCGGGCTGGTGGGCGAATCGGGCTGCGGCAAGACGACCGTCTCGAAGATGGTCATGCGCGCGCTCTCGCCCGATTCCGGCCGCGTCGTGTTCGAGGGGCGCGACGTGCATGCCTTGCAGGGCGAGGAGCTGTTCGCCTATCGCCGCCAGGTCCAGTTCGTGTTCCAGGACCCGTTCGGGTCGCTCAATCCGCGCATGACGGTCTTCGACATCGTATCGGAACCGCTGGTGATCCACGGCATCGGCGATGCAGCCTCGCGCCGCGCGGCGGTGAGCGAGCTCATGCGCGTGGTCGGTCTCGACGACCGCGCGCTCAACCGCTATCCGCACTCGTTCTCCGGCGGCCAGCGCCAGCGCATCGGCATCGCGCGGGCGCTGGCACTGGGGCCCGAGCTTCTGCTGCTCGACGAGCCGGTATCGGCGCTCGACGTCTCGATCCAGGCGCAGGTGCTGAACCTGCTCAAGGACCTGAAGCAGGCGCTCGGCCTCACCTACGTCTTCGTCAGCCACAACCTCGCGGTCGTCGACTACATGGCCGATCGCATTGCCGTGATGTGCGCGGGCCGCCTTGTCGAGGTGGCGCCGCGCGCGGCGCTGTTCAAATCGCCGGTCCATCCCTACACGCAGGCGCTTCTCGCGGCCGTGCCCGAGCCGGATATCGACCACCCGCTCGACCTGACCGCGCTGATGGAGGGCCGCGCCTCGGTGCCGCGCCTGTGGCCGGCGCCGTTCACCATCGACGAGGGCGCCGATGTCGGCTTCATCGATCTTGGTCAGGGCCACTATGTGCGCGCCACGATCGGGACGTCGCCGGAAGCCCTGCGCGCCTGCGCCAAGCCGAGGGAGATCGCATGAACGTCGCCGCCCGCCTGATCGCGGCGCTTGCCGTCGCCGGCGCTCTGGCCGCCGCGCCCGCCCTGGCCTACCAGGAAACGCCGTGGCTGGCCGACGACGTTGCGGCAGGCCGCTTCCCCCCGGTCGAGAAGCGCCTGCCCGAATCGCCGCTGGTCGTGGCCCCCAAGCGCGACGACTGGAAGCCCGGCACGCCGGGCGGCGAAATGCGCATGCTGATCGGCCGTGCGCAGGACGTGCGCATGATGTCGGTCTTCGGCTATTCGCGGCTCGTCGCCTTCGACACGGATCTGCGGCTGCGGCCCGACATCCTCGCCTCGGTCGACAACGAGGGCGACCGGGTCTTCACGCTCCATCTTCGCGCCGGCCACCGCTGGTCGGACGGGCGTCCGTTCACGTCCGACGATTTCCGCTATTACTGGCAGGACGTCGCCAACAACAAGGAGCTTTCGCCGGGCGGCCCGCCGAAGGTGCTGCTCGTCGACGGCAAGCCGCCGGAAGTCAGCTACCCCGATCCGCTGACCGTGCGATACGCCTGGCACGCGCCCAATCCCGGCTTCCTTCCCGCACTCGCCGGCCCCGTGCCGCTCGTGATCTTCCGGCCCGGCCACTATCTGCGGAATTTCCATGCGCGCTATTCCGAGCACGAAGTGCTGGCGCGCACCGCGCGCGCACACAACGCCCGCAACTGGGCCCAGTTCCACAACCGGCTCGACAACCTCACGCGCAACGACAATCCCGATCTGCCCACGCTCGATCCGTGGATCGTGCGCACGCGCGCGCCGTCGGAGCGCTTCGTGTTCGAGCGCAATCCCTATTTCCATCGCGTGGACGCGCAAGGCCGCCAGCTGCCCTATATCGACCGCGTGATCCTGAACGTGGCGGACGGCAAGATACTGGCCGCAAAGACCGGCTCGGGCGAATCCGACCTGCAGGCGCGCGGCCTGAGCTTCGCGAACTACACGTTCCTGCGGCAGGCCGGCAAGCGGAACAGCTTCGACACGGTCCTGTGGGACACGGCGAAGGGCGCGCAGATCGCGCTCTACCCCAACCTCAACGTCAGCGATCCGGTCTGGCGCGCGCTGATGCGCGACGTGCGATTCCGCCGCGCGCTTTCGCTGGCGATCGACCGGCGCGAGATCAATCAGGTCGTCTATTTCGGGCTGGCGGTCGAAGGCGCCAACACGGTCCTGCCGGGCAGCCCGCTCTACACGCCCGAGCTGCGCAGCGCGTGGCACGGCTTCGATCTTGCCGGCGCCAACCGCCTGCTCGACGAGATCGGGCTCACCAAGCGCGATGCGCGCGGCGTGCGCCTGATGCCGGACGGACGCCCGCTCGAGATCGTCGTCGAGACCGCGGGCGAGGACACCGAGCAGGTGGACGTGCTCGAGCTCATCCACGATTCGTGGATGCGCGCGGGCGTGAAGCTCTATTCCCGGCCGCAGCAGCGCGAGATCTTCCGCAACCGGATCTTCGCGGGCGAAACGAAGATGAGCGTCTGGTTCGGCCTCGAGAACGGCCTTGCCACGCCCGACTTCTCGCCCGAGGAGCTCGCGCCGGTGAACCAGCAGGGCCTGCAGTGGCCCAAATGGGGCCAGTATTTCGAGACGAACGGCGCGTCCGGCGAAGCGGTCGACATGGCGCCGGCCCGGGAACTCATGGGCCTGAACGAGGCCTGGCGCACCGCCGCAGGCGAGGCGCGGCGCGCGGAAATCTGGAAGCGCATGCTGGCGATCCATGCCGACGAGGTCTTCACCATCGGCGTCGTCGCCAATGTCCGCCAGCCCGTCGTCATCAGCGGCCGCCTGCGCAACGTGCCGCACAAGGGTATTTGGAACTGGGACCCCGGCTCGTTCTTCGGCATCTACCACATGGATACGTTCTGGTTCGACGAGAAGCCGCTGCCGCGCACGGCGGCGGTGCCGGCGCGCTGAACGGGGATCGCAGGCTCGCATGTTCTCCTACATTGTCCGCCGACTTCTCGTGATGGTACCGACGCTGCTCGCGATCAGCGCGATCGTCTTCACGATCATCCAGCTGCCGCCCGGCGACTATCTTTCGACGATGATCGCGGAGCTGCAGGCGCAGGGCGAGACCGCGAACCTCGAGCGCATCGAGTTCCTGCGCCAGCAGTACGGGCTCGACCGCACGCCCGTCGAACAGTATTTCCACTGGCTGTTCGGCCTGCTGCACGGCGACCTCGGCTGGTCGTTCGAGTACAACCTGCCCGTCGCGCACGTGATCGGCGACCGGCTCGTGCTGTCGTTTCTCGTCGCCTTCACGACGGTCATCTTCACCTACGTCGTCGCCTTCCCGATCGGGATCTATTCGGCCACGCACCAGTATTCGTGGGGTGACTACGGGCTGACGCTGCTGGGCTTCCTCGGGCTTGCCACGCCGTCGTTCCTGCTGGCGCTGGTGATGCTCTATCTCGCGAACATCTGGTTCGGCACGTCGATCGGCGGGCTGATGGATGCCGAGTTCATCGACAAGCCGATGAGCGGCGCGAAATTCCTGTCGGTGCTCGAGCATCTGTGGATCCCGGTCATCGTGATCGGAACGTCGGGCACGGCGGCGATGATCCGCCGCCTGCGCGCCAACCTGCTCGACGAACTCCAGAAGCAGTATGTCGTGACGGCGCGCGCCAAGGGCCTGCCGCCGCACCGTGCGCTGCTCAAGTATCCGCTGCGCATGTCGCTCAATCCGTTCATTTCCGACATCGGCGACCTCCTGCCGCACCTGATCTCGGGTGCGGCGATCGTGTCGGTCGTCATGTCGCTGCCCACGAACGGGCCGATGCTGCTCGCCGCCCTGCGCAGCCAGGACATGTATCTTGCGGGCTCGTTCCTGATGATCGAGGCGATCCTGATCGTCGTGGGCGTGTTCCTTTCCGATCTCGCGCTGGCCGCCCTCGACCCGCGCATCCGGCTGCATGGCGGGGCCACGAAATGACCGACTTCCCCGCCTCGGGCGACCGTCTCGCGCACTATGTGCGCCGCGAGCCCTTCGACGCCTATGACGGCGAGAAGGCCGATCCCGCGCTCGAGCGCTACTACATGGCCACCCAGTGGCGGCTGATGTGGTGGAAGCTCAAGCGGCACAAGCTCGCCTTCTGGTCGGGCGTGTTCCTGATCGCGCTCTACCTGTCGATCCTCGTCAGCGAGATGATCGCGCCCTATTCGCTGGGCTCGCGCCACACGGAATTCATCTACGCGCCGCCGCAGCGCGTGCATCTGTGGCACGAGGGGCGGTTCGTCGGCCCGTTCGTCTACGGGCTCGACTATTCGCTCGACATGGACACGCTCAAGCGCAACTACGCGCCCAACCCCGACAAGGTGCAGCCCATCCGCTTCCTGTGCCGGGGCGAGGGGTACGACTGGCTCGGTCTCGTGCCGGGCAACGTGCACCTGATGTGCCCGGCCGAAGGCGGCACGCTCTTCCTGCTGGGCACCGACCGGCTGGGACGCGACATGTTCAGCCGCCTTTCCTATGGCACGCGCATCTCGCTGACGATCGGCCTCATCGGCGTGACGCTCAAGTTCGTTCTCGGGATCGTGCTCGGCGGACTTGCGGGCTATTACGGCGGCTGGGTCGACATGACGATCCAGCGGCTGATCGAGATCATCCGCTCGTTCCCCGAACTTCCGCTCTGGATGGCGCTGTCGGCCGCCCTGCCCGTCTCGTGGAGTCCGCTCTACATCTATTTCGGCATCACGCTGATCCTGGGTCTGATCGGGTGGACCGGGCTGGGCCGCGCCGTCCGCTCGAAACTCCTCAGCCTGCGCGAGGAGGATTTCTGCACGGCGGCGAACCTGATGGGCGCCAAGCCCAAGCGCATCATCTTCCGCCACCTGATCCCCAGCTTCATGAGCCACCTGATCGCGTCGGCCACGCTGGCGATCCCGACGATGATCCTCGGCGAGACGGCACTCTCGTTCCTGGGTCTCGGCCTCCGGCCCCCGATCACGTCTTGGGGCGTGCTGCTGACCGAGGCCCAGAACATCAATGTCGTAGCGCTCTATCCGTGGCTGCTGCTGCCGGTGGTGCCCGTCATCGCGACGGTGCTCGCCTTCAATTTCCTCGGCGACGGGCTGCGCGACGCGGCCGATCCCTACAAGTAGGTCAGCGCTTCACGAACCACAGGCTCGACGGCCGCGCGCCCGGCAGCATCGGGATCGTGTCGAGATCGCGCGCGAGCAGCGCGTCGGCCATGCGATCGAGAATCCAGCCGGAGTCCCACACCGGCGCAAGCCGCGCGTCGCCGGCGGGGCCGGGCGCACGCACGTGAACGAGCGCGCCTGCGGCAAGGACGGGCACAAGGTCGCGCATTTCGCGGTCCACGACTTCCCGCCGGATGAACAGGACATCGCCGGCCTGCGCCCTGCCTGCGGCATCCGGCAGCGAAGGGGAAATCTCGAGAATCGTCGTCAGGCCGCCGTCGGCGATGGCGCGGGCAAAGAAGTCCGTCCACGCGCCGGCTTCGCACTGGACGATCCGGCGCGGCTTGCGCGTGCGAACGAGCGCATAGGCAAAGGCGGCATCGAGGCCGGGAAATTCCGCCTGCGACCAGCGCGGCGAAGGCGGCGCGCCGTTCCCGATCGCGGCTAGTTCCACCTGCAGGGCCGCAATCGCATCGAGCCCGCGCGAATAGGCCGCCAGCAGGGAAACGTCGTGCGCTTCGCAGGACGCCGTCACAGCGCGATCGTTTCGCCTTCCCGCGCCACGATCGTGCCGGGCCGGGCCGCGGCGGCCGCGGCGGCAATGCGATCCATGAACGTGTCGTCGTGCGAAGGATCGTGGTGGAAGATCGCCAGCCGCTTGGCGCCGGCCTTCTCGACGAGGCGCACGCCCTCCTGCCAGGTCGAGTGCCCCCAGCCGACATGGCCGGGATATTCGTCGTCGGTGTAGGTCGAGTCGTAGATCACGAGGTCGGCGCCCGCGATGAGGCCTAGGATGTTCTCGTCGGGCTTGCCGGGCACATGCTCGGTGTCGGTCACGTAGCAGAGCGATTTGCCGCCGACCTCGACGCGGTAGCCGGTCGCCCGGTTCGGGTGGTTGAGCATCGTCGTGCGCACGCGCACGCCGGGTGCCGGTTCGAGTGTCGACATGCGGTCGAAGTCGTTGAACTTCACGTCGGCGCCGAAGATCTCGATGGGGATCGGGAACAGCGGCGCCTGCATCATGTTCGAGAGCACGTCCTTCAGCGTCATCTCGGGCGCCAGATGACTGGCCCAGAGACGGAAGCTGTTGCGCTTGTCGTAGAGCGGGCTGAAGAACGGGATGCCCTGGATGTGATCGAAATGCGTGTGCGTGAAATACCAGTCCGCATCGACGGGCTTGCCGGCGGCCGCAAGCGCGTTGCCCAGCGGCATCAGTCCCGTGCCCGCATCGAAGATCATCAGGCGGCCGGCGGCGCGGACTTCCAGGCACGGCGTGTTGCCGCCATAGCGCACGGTCGCCGGGCCCGGACACGGGATCGAGCCGCGCACGCCCCAGAAGGTCACCGATAGGCTGTTCGAATTCACCGGAGCTGATCCTTCGCGCGCGGCACCAGGCGATATCCCCCCGGCACCGTCTGCAGGACGCGGGCGCGGGCCGGATCGCGCTCCAGCTTCTGGCGCAGCCGGTAGACATGCGTCTCCAGCGTGCGGGTTGTCACATTCGCATTATAGCCCCAGACGGCGCGGAGCAAGTCTTCCCGCGCGAGCGCGCGGCCCTTGGCCTTGTGGAGCCGGTCGAGCAGGGCCGTTTCCGTCTCGGTCAGGCGCACTTCCCTGCCCCGCTCGCGGTCGAAAAGGCCGCGGGCGGCAGTGCGGAACTCGAACCGCCCGATCCGGGGGTTGCGACGGCCGGCGGCAAGGTCGCGCACGATGGCGGCAAGGGCCGGAACCCGCACCGGCTTGGCAAGGACAGCCGCCGCCCCCGGATTCGCGACGCCCGGCCGGTCGGTCAGCAGACACAGCGGTGCCTCGACAGTCTTGCAAAGCTGCGTCAGGACCGCGGATGCACGACGGCCGAGCACCGATCGGTCCACAACCAGCACGTCGAAACCGATCCCGGCCGCCAATGCCATCGCGGCGTCGGCGGCGGCCGTCGTTTCGGTGCCGAATCCGTGGCTGCGCAACGCCTCGGCGAGTGCCGCGCCCAGCGCGGGCTCGGCAAGGATGAGGACTCTTGTCCCACTCATGACGGGGACGAGTCTAGCAAGCGGCGCAATCAAAGCAAAAGGGCCGCTGGATGCCGGCGGCCCTTTCGTGTTACCCGGTCGGCCCGGTTCAGAACTTCTTCGACAGCGTGAAGGAGATCTGGCCCTTGGTCTGCTCGTAGGTGTCCGAGCCGAGCGTCGGGTTCGCGTTGCCGACATTGTCGAAGCCCAGCGACGCGCCGCGCTTGATGTTCGTGTCGGAATAGACGAGGGCGGCCGTGTAGGCGAACGGCCATTCCATGTCGCGCGACAGGCCGACATTCCACGTCGTGTAGTCCGGCGTGCCCCACGTCGCGTTGCGGTCGATGGTCTGGCGGCCGACGCGCGCCGAGCCCAGGAAGCTCAGCGGCAGCGGCACGTCGAACCCGCCCTCGTAATAGACGCCCTTGCCGGCGCCGTACGAGAAGTCGCTCGCGTAGAACAGCGAACCCACGGCCGTCGCGAGACCGAAATCGTAGCTGAACTTGCCGTAGACCTCGTTCCACTGCGGATTGCCGTAGGTGTTCGGACCGCCGCCAACGTTCTGGTCGGCGGTGTTGCCCGGATAGATGTAACTGATGAAGCCAAGATCGAGCGCCAGGCCGGAGAGCGGGGTCTTCCAGCGCAGGCCGCCGTAAAGGTCGAGCTCGCGCGGCTGGCGGATATTCGACGTTCCGGCCGGCGTGTTGTTCGACGGGAACTTCGTCGAGGAGATGAACGTGCCCAGATAGGGCGTCAGGGACCCGATCTCGTACGTGTACTCGAGGCCGGCCTGCACGGCCGGGCCTTTGCGCGACTGGGAGATGCCGCGGAAGATGTAGTTCGACGTGCCCGCGACCATCGGCGCGAATGTGCCGAACGACGTTTCGATCTGCGCTTGCACGGGATTGCCTGCGGCCGCGATGCCGAAAAACGCGGCGACTGCCCCGAAAAGTGCCGAAATCCTATACACTTGACGCATTTGGACCCTCGTTTTGCGATGTTTGGAGAAGCAGCAGCAAGTCGCGTTCCAAACCGGCGCGCGAACGCCCCAAAAGCGTCCCAAACGTGTAACAGGATGTTGCTCTCCCCGGATGTCGCGCGGCGGAGACGGGTTCCGCCTTGTTCGGACCAAGATTCTGCGGCATCTAGCCCGCCATGAGCCGATCACCCCGCGTTTCCCGTCGGTCCTTCATTGGGGCCGCGACGGGGATTTTCCTGCTTCGTCCAGGCACGCAAGCGCATGCCGACGACAAGGCGGATATCGCGCGCGCGGAGACCTATCTCGATTCGATCCGCACGCTCGAGTCGCGCTTCCTGCAGATCGGACCGGACGGGTCCGTGGCGGAAGGAAGCTTCTACCTGTCGCGGCCGGGCAAGATGCGGCTCGACTATGACGCGCCCAACCCGAACCTGCTCGTCGCCGACGGCCGCGCGTTCGTCCATATCGACCGCTACCTGAAGACGATCGCCTACCTGCCGATCGATTCCACGCCGGCCGGCCTGCTCGTGCGTGAACGCATCCGCCTGTCCGACGATGTGCGCGTGGTCGGCCTCGAGCGCGGACCGGCCGTGCTGCGCGTGTCGATCGTCCAGACCGCCGATCCGCGTGCCGGGCGCCTTGTCCTCGCGTTCGCCGACCGCCCGTTCTCCCTCGCGAGCTGGTCGTTCGTCGACTCGCAGGGCCTGACCACGCGCGTGAGCCTGATCGACCCCAAATTCGGCCAGCCCATCGACCCGGCGAAGTTCACGTTCGTGGATCCCAATCGCGACGGCACCGGGGCCAACCGGAACTGACCGGAACGGAACGGCAAGTTGGTCCCGGCAGATTCTGCCGCCGGCACGTTGGGATCGATAATATCTTGTTGTAAATCAATGGTTTGAATGTGGGCAGCGGCTTGCATGGCAGAAGGGCCATGGCCGAGACCGTCAATCCAGCAGTTTCCCGACCGCGCTACGAGGTTCGCCCGAGCCCGCTGAATACCGAGGGCGCACCCGAGGAATTCGTCGACAACGAGGCGAAGCCGGCGACATTCGGCGACATGCTGGACGCGATCAATCCGCTGCAGCAGCTGCCCTTCATCGGCTCGATCTACCGTTCCATCACGGGCACCACGATTGCGCCGGCCGCGCGCGTGATCGGGGGCGTGCTTTTCGGCGGCCTTGCCGGGGGGCTGACGGCCGTCGCGAACGCGGTGGTCGAGGAAGTCAGCGGCAAGGACATGGCCGAGCATCTTGTCGCGGCGGTCGCGCCCGGCGAGCATGCACCGTCTGCGCCGCCCGGCGTGAACTACCTGTCATCGCCGCTTGTCGCGCAATCCGCCGATGACGGCCCGCGGATCCAGCTTGCGTCCTTCACGGCCGACTCGGAAACGCCGCGCGGCAGCATCGAACGCAACGGCCTGCTCACGACCTGGATTCCCGAAGCGCCGCGCGCGCCCGTTTCCCCCGCTTCGCCATCCTCGCCCTTCGAGCGCGACATGCGCGTTGCCGCCGTGCCGCCGGGCGGTGTGTCGCTGGCCGGGCTCGCACCCCTCCAGCCGCAGCCGCCGGCACCGAAGGCCAAGCCCGAGGACAACCTCGCTGCCACACCCGCGCCCGCTGTCCAGGCGCCGCAGTTGGCCGCTGCCGCGCCAGCGCCGGCACCCCAGCCCGTTGCGGCAGCGCCGTCAGGCCCGGCGGGCGCGCCGCAGCGCGGCATGTCGCTCGACACCTATCGTGCGCGCGCGCTCGGCGCGCCCGTCTTTGCCGCACAGATGCCCGCGGTGGAAGACCGGCTTGGCCTGATGCGGCATGCGGAGGCCGCGCGATCGCTTGCCACGCTGCAGGCCGCGCAGGCAACCCAGCAGACGGCCTCGGCCGCGCCGGCGGCGCTCCAGGCCCAGCAGGCGGTCGACATCTCGCAGCAGTCCTATTTCGCAGCCTCGATGGAGCGCGGGCTCGAGCGCTACCGCCAGATGCAGCAGCAGCGCGATGAAGCCACGCGCGGCGCCAACGGGATCTGAACTAGCCGCGCGTCCCGAAGATCGCGCTGCCCACGCGCACATGCGTGGCGCCCAGCGCCACGGCCGTTTCGAAATCGCCGCTCATCCCCATCGACAGCCCCGCCAGCGAATTGCGCCGCGCGATCTCGCGCAGCAGCGCGAAATGCGGGGCCGCGGGCTCGTCCGCCGGCGGGATGCACATCAGTCCTTCGATCGCGAGGCCGTGGCGCTCGCGACATTCGGCGATGAAGGCGTCGGTCGCCTCGGGCAGCACGCCGGCCTTCTGCGGTTCGGCACCGGTATTCACCTGGACGAAGAGCCGGGGCCTTCGGCCGGTCTTCGCCATCTCGGCGGCGAGAGCGGCCGCCAGCTTGGACCGGTCGAGCGTCTGGATCGCGTCGAACGTCGCGACCGCCTCGCGCACCTTGTTGGTCTGGAGCGGGCCGATCAGGTGCAGCGCGAATTCATGCCCCGCCGCGCGCAGCGGCGGATATTTCGCCATGGCCTCCTGCACGCGGTTCTCGCCGAACACGCGCTGGCCGGCGGCGAGCGCCTGCTCGACGGCGGATTGCGGATGGGTTTTCGCCACCGCGACGAGCTCGACGTCTTGCGGGTTCCGGCCGGCGCGCGCCGTCGCCTCGGCGATCCGCCGGCGGACATCGGCAAGCCCTGCCGCGATGCTGTCGGGTCCGTTCATCTGCGTGTCCACAAAAGAAAAGGGGCAGCTTTCGCTGCCCCTTCCCCTCAACCGATCCTGGAAGATCGATCAGAACGTCAGCGTCAGACCCGTGACGACGCCGTTGGCGCGCGAGGAGCTCTTCGTCGAGTTGAAGAAGCTCGCGTTGACGCCGTCGCCTTCGACGTACTTCGCCGTGAAGACGCCGAGGTTGGCCATCACGCCCGGAGCGAGCGTGTAGCGGCCCGAAGCGCCCCACACGTCGATCTTGTCCTTGCCGTTCGCCTGCTGGGCGACCACGCCGTTCGTGACGGTCGAGTGGTCGTTGCGCGACGAGGCATAGTTGACCGACACCATGGCCGCACCGAAGGTGTAGCCGATGCCGAGGTCGTACGTGTAGCCGTTGAAGTTACGCAGGCCATCGGCAACCGCGGCGTTCGCCTGGGTCGTCGAGCCGGCGCCGATGCCGCGCCAGTTGTCCATCTTCGAGTAGCTGCCGCCGAAGTCGAAGCCCATCAGGTTGAAGCTCAGGCCGGCGTTGTACGCCGACGGGTTCTTCAGCGAGTTCTGGGTCGCCGTCGTCAGGTTGACGCCCGACGGCTTCTCGAACGTCACGTAGCCGGCCGACGCCTTGACGCCGAGCGAGCCAAACGTACGCGTGAAGTTCAGGTTGCCGGCGAAGCCGTTGAGGTACTGGTTGTTCGTCGTGTCGACGCCCTGGCGGTACGACATCGTCGGCGTGTAGTTCAGACCGAGCTGGAAGCCCTCGATGCGCGGCGTCCAGTAGACGATCTTGTTCGAGATGCCGTCGATATCGAGGCCCGTCGCCGGGTTGCCCGACTGCGGGCCGGCAGCGGAGACGCCAACGCGGTTGACGTTGATGCCGAGCGCGTTGTTATCGCCAACGACGAAGCCGCCGTTGAACGCTTCCGGCGCGCTGACCGCGCCCTGCGCGGCCACGTTGTCGGCGCCGCCCAACTGGACCTGACCGAACGAGCCTTCGAGGAACGACCACATGCGACGCGTGATCGAGTTGCCCGACGACGTACCGGCGTTCGGGTTGATCTGCCACACCGCACCGGCCGACATGCCGTTCGGCACGGCCGCGCGGAAGGTCAGGATGAGGCGGTTATCCGACGTCTGGTCAACGCCCTTGCGGGTCGTGAGGCCAGCGTTGTCCTGGCCGACGGCCGTGACGTACTGACGCGCGTAGCCGCCGACCGTGACGGCGAAGTTCGGCGAACCGAACGGCTGCGTCTGAGCCTGCGCCGGGGCCGAGGCCGCGGCGAAGCCCGCGACGACGAGCGCCGAGGTTCCGAGAAGAAGCTTCTTCATTCGATAATCTCCATGTTGAGGCCAGATTACGGCCGCCGCGGTCGTGATCCGCCCGCTCCCGAGTTTTTCACCTATGGGCCGCCAAAGCGTCAACCCGAATAAGCCCTTCGCGGGGAATTCGAAAATCGGCTGTTGCAGCTTTGCCACAACCTGCCTCCGACGCAGGCGGGGATAATCGCGGTATTTTTGTTAAAAATCAACGGGATAATTGGTCGCATTGCCTCCTGCCCCCGAATCTTCTAAATATCCGTCCAGCGGAAGGGTTCCGGCCGGATCAGCCGTCCCGGACAACGCTTTGAGGGATACCTCCATGACGTATGCAGCGAGGATTTTGGGCGTCGCGATGCTCGCGGGCGCGGTGGCCGGCTGCAGCGGCGTCAAGGTCGAGGATAATTATCCGACAATCGTGCCCGGCACCGACAACAAGTACGCGCCGCGCGACCAGGTCGACAATCGCGGCCTGTTCAGCGACGAGGGCGGCCTCAACATCTTCGGCGGCTCGAAGAAGGGCGAGCAGGGCGGCGGCGGCATCGGCGTCAACGCGCTGCTGTGGCGCGCCTCGCTCGACACGATCAACTTCATGCCGGTCGCCTCGGCCGATCCGTTCGGCGGCGTCATCATCACCGACTGGTACTCGCCGGCCGAAACGCCCAACGAGCGTTTCAAGCTCAACATCTACATTCTCGGCCGCGAGCTGCGCGCCGACGGAATCAAGGTCGCGGTCTTCCGCCAGCGGCGCGACGTCGCGGGCAACTGGGCCGATGCGGCGGTCGAGCAGCGCACGCCCACGGATGTCGAGAACGCGATCCTGACGCGCGCGCGCCAGATCCGCCAGCAGGCGAGCAACTGACGCAAGGCCAGGTTCGGGCTTTCGCCGGAAGGCGAAAGCGCCCTTCACAGAATCCGTCGCTTCGCCTATTCATGGCGGCCCTTTTACGCAAGGCCCGCGACGGACATGGCACGCTATAACTTCCGCGAAACCGAAACGACCTGGCAGAAGCGCTGGGAAGATGCCCGCGTCTTCGAGGCGCAGGTCGATCCGGCGCGGCCGAAATACTACGTCCTCGAGATGTTCCCCTATCCGTCCGGGCGCATCCACATGGGCCACGTGCGCAACTACACGCTGGGCGACGTCGTGGCGCGCCATCGCCGGGCGCTGGGCTTCAACGTGCTGCACCCGATGGGCTGGGACGCGTTCGGCCTGCCGGCCGAGAACGCCGCGCGCGACCAGAAGATCCATCCCGCCAAGTGGACCTACGACAACATCGCGAACATGCGCGGCGAGCTCAAGCGCATGGGCCTGTCGATCGACTGGTCGAAGGAACTGGCGACCTGCCATCCGGGCTACTACGCCGCGCAGCAGAAGCTGTTCCTCGATTTCTTCGAAGCCGGTCTCGTCCACCGCAAGGAAGCCTTCGTCAACTGGGACCCCGTCGACCAGACCGTGCTCGCCAACGAGCAGGTGATCGACGGGAAGGGGTGGCGCTCGGGTGCGCCCGTCGAGAAGAAGAAGCTCTCGCAGTGGTTCTTCAAGATCACCGAGTATGCCGAGGACCTGCTCGCCGCACTCGGCACGCTCGACCGCTGGCCGGAGAAAGTCCGGCTCATGCAGGACAACTGGATCGGCAAGTCGTCGGGCGCCTATGTGCGCTTTGCGCTCGCCGGCCGCGCCGATCGCGTCGAGGTGTTCACGACGCGCCCCGACACGCTGTTCGGCGCCTCGTTCCTGGCGCTGTCGGCCGACCATCCGCTGTCGGCGGAGCTGGCGAAGTCGAACCCGGCGCTGGCCGATTTCGTGGCGGAATGCCAGCGCGCCGGCACCTCGGCCGCCGTCATCGAACAGCTTGAAAAGAAAGGCTTCGATACGGGCCTGAAGGCGAAGCACCCGTTCCTTGCGGACGTCGAGCTGCCCGTGTGGATCGCCAATTTCGTGCTCGTCGACTACGGCACGGGCGCCATCTTCGGCTGCCCCGCGCACGACCAGCGCGACTTCGATTTCGCGACGAAATACGGTCTTGCGATCCGCACGGTCGTCTCGCCCGACGGCGACAAGGCGTTCAAGGTCGGTGCCGAGCCCTATGTCGGCCCCGGCACGATCGTCAATTCGGGTTTCCTCGACGGGCTCGATGTCGAGGAAGCCAAGAAGCGCGTCGGCGAGAAGCTCAAGGCCGACGGCAACGGCGAGTCGACGACGATCTGGCGCCTGCGCGACTGGCTCATCAGCCGCCAGCGCTACTGGGGCTGCCCGATCCCGGTCGTCCACTGCGACTCGTGCGGCGTCGTGCCCGTGCCGGCCAGCGAACTGCCGGTGAAGCTGCCCGACGACGTCAGCTTCGAGAAGCCGGGCAATCCGCTCGACCATCATCCGACCTGGAAGCATGTCGGCTGCCCGAAATGCGGCAAGCCCGCGCGCCGCGAGACCGACACCTGCGATACGTTCGTCGATTCCTCGTGGTATTTCGCGCGCTTCTGTTCCCCGCGCGCGGCCGAGCCCGTGACACGCACGGCCGGCGATTACTGGCTCCCCGTGGACCAGTATGTGGGCGGCGTCGAACACGCGATCCTGCATCTGCTCTATTCGCGCTTCTTCATGCGCGCGATGACCAGGACAGGCCACGGCAAGATCGACGAGCCGTTCGCGGGCCTGTTCACGCAAGGCATGGTCTGCCACGAGAGCTACAAGAGCGCGGAAGGCAAGTGGCTCTATCCCGAGGAGATCGAGCGCAAGGCCGATGGCAGCGTGGTCGAGACCGCGACGGGCAGGCCCGTGACGGTCGGCCGGCGCGAGGTCATGTCGAAGTCGAAGAAGAACGTCGTGGCGCCCGCGCGCATCATCGACGAATACGGCGCCGACACGGCACGCCTGTTCATGCTCTCCGACAGCCCGCCCGAACGCGATCTCGAATGGAGCGAGGCCGGCGTCGACGGCGCCTACCGCTTCATCCAGCGCCTGTGGCGCGACGTGACCGAGCCCGACGTTCCGTTCGCGGCGAAGGGGGCTTCGAGGCCCGCGACGCTCGACCCGAAGGCGGACGCCGCACTGCGCGCCGTCCACAAGACGATCGCGGGCGTTTCCGAAAATCTCGAGAATTTCCGCTTCAACGTCGCCGTCGCGCAGATCCGCACGCTCGCCAACACGCTGGGCGAGCTCGACGCGAAGGGCGCGGGCGCCGACTGGGTCCGCCGCTTCGGCTACGAGACGCTCGTCAAGCTCGTGGGCCCCATGGTGCCGCATGTCGCCGAGGCGATGTGGGCCGAACTGGGCCACGCGGCGATGCTCTGCCACGAGCCCTGGCCCAAGGCCGACCCGGCATTGCTGGTGGACGAGAGCGTGACGCTGGCCGTGCAGGTCAACGGCAAGCTGCGCGGCACGATCACCATCGCGCGCGATGCCGCCGAACAGGCCGCGAAGGATGCGGCACTTGGCGTGCCGAACGTCCAGACGGCGATGGCCGGCAAGCCGCCGCGCAAGATCGTCGTGGTCCCCAACAAGATCGTGAATATCGTCGTCTAGCGCTGCGCGGCGCACCGGCGCCGCCAGATGGCCCGGTAGAAGCGCTCGATCTGGCGCGCCTTGCGTGCACCATCGCACAGCGGCGAGGCCGCAAGCCGGGCGCGCAGCGAGCCGCGCAGTGCGGCCCGGCGCGCGGAATCCGCGGCGAGCCCGCGCGCGATCGCGATGAAGTCGTCCGCCGTCGCCGCCGCCAGGTCGCCAAGACCTATCCCGGCCAGCATCGCGGCCGTCCAGCGGCTCATCATGCTCCAGCCCGGCAGCGTGACCACCGGCACGCCCATCGACAGCGAATCGAACGTCGTGGTCGAGCCCGAGAACGGGAAACTGTCGAGCGCCACATCGATGGTGTTGTAGAGCTCGAGATGCTCGGCAAACGTGCCGGCGGCGTCGGGAAATTCGAGCCGGCCCGCGTCGATCCCGCGCGCGGCGAACGCCGCTTCGATCCGCGCGCGCAGGGACGGCGTCCCGTAATGGTTCAGGTAGCGCAGCACGAGGCGGCTGTCCGGCACGTCCGCGAGAAGCCGCGCCCACAGGTCGAGAAGCGGGGCGCCGATCTTCGCGGGATTGTTGAGACAGCCGAACGTGACGGGGCCCGCCGGGCGCGGCCGCACGGGCGGCAGATCCGGCGGAAGATCGGCGACATAGAAATGGGGCAGGCACAGCACGCGTTCGGAGAACCGCTCGGGCGTGCCGCGCGGCGTCATCGTGCGGTCGGAAAAAAGATAGTCGATGGCCGCAAGGCCGCTCGTCGCGGCATCGAACAGGCTTGCCTGCACCGGCGCCGGGCGCAGTGCGGCAACGAGCGGGCGGTTCAGGTCGAAGCGCCCGGCAAGGCCGAGTAGAATATCGACGCCGTCCGCCCGGATCGCCTCGGCGACGGCGCGATCGTCGAGCCCGACGGTCGACCGCCAGCCATCGGCCATCGCCTGCAGGCGCGCGGTCGTCGCGTCCGGCTGCGCGACCTCGCCGTAGAGCCGGATCTCGAACTGCCGGCGGTCGTGGTGGCGCAGGATCGGTTCCAGGTTCCGCGCGACCGAATGGCCGCGCAGGTCGGCCGACAGATAGCCGATGCGCAGGCGGCGTTCGGGCTCCGGCACGGCGGCCGGTGCGCGCGCAGGGCGCTGGACGGGGCGGGCGTGGGCCGCCTCGAACCGGCGATGGGCCGCGAAGAACGCCTCGGGCGTCGTTTCGGGATCGTAGGTCAGCGAAAGCAGGATGTTGCGGTGCGCATCGACATAGCCGGGGTCGAGGGCAAGCGCACGTTCGAAGAGTTCGCGCGCCTCGCGCGGCCGGCCGAGATCGCGCAGCACGCTGCCGAGATTTGCCGTCGCGACCGCGTGATCGGGGTCGAGCGCCAGCACGCGGCGGCAGGCCGCCTCGGCCTCGTCCAGCCGGCCGAGATCGCGCAGCACGATGCCGAGGCTCGACCATGCCTCGGCAAGGCCGGGCTCGAGGGTCACGGCCTTCCGGTAGGCGGCGGCGGCTTCCTCGCGCCGCTGGAGCTGGCCCAGCGCGTTGGCGCGGTTCGCGTGCGCGCGCGCGAGGCCCGGTTCGATCGCAAGAACCGCATCGAACCGCGCCAGCGCATCGGCGCTGCGGCCGAGCTTGAGGTAGGTGGCACCGAGATTCTGGCCGATCTCGACGGTTCCCGGCGCAAGCGCGGCGGCCGTTTCGAATGCGGCGGCAGCTCCGGTGAAGTCACCGCGCGCGAAAAGCGCATTGGCGAGATTGAAATGGAACTCGGGATTCTTCGGCTCGATCGCCAGCGCGGCGCGATAGTCGGCCTCGGCCTTCGCGTGCTCGCCCAGCGCTGCCAGCGCGTTCGCCCGGTTGACGAGGGCAGCCGCCGAACCCGGCACGAGTTGAAGCGCCCTGTTGCAGGCATGGACGGCCTTGCGGTGCTGGCCGAGCCGGAAAAGCGCGAAGCCGAGATTGGACAGGGCCGCCGGCTGCCGCGGCGCCCGGTCGACCGACCGGCCGATGAGTTCGGCGGCCTTGCGGAAGTCGCCTGCCTGAAGATGGACGATGCCCAGATGGTGGAGCGCTTCGGCGTGGTTGCGGTCGAGCCGGAGGACCTGTTCGTAACCCGCCCTTGCCGCATCGACGGCGCCCGACCGGTGCTGGCCGAGGGCCGACTGGAAGAGCGCGTCTGCCGCCGCCTTCGACATTGCCGGGTCGGCTCAGGTCCGCAGCAGCCAGAACTGGTAGCCCGTGAACAGGGCCGGATCGGCGCGTTCGACCTGCGCCCAGTTCGCGAGGTCGGCGAAGGTCGTCTCTTTCGGAAAACGCTTGGCATAGGCGCGCAAGGCCGGCACATCCTCGGCGCGCGCGGCGGAAAGGCCGAGGCTGAATTCGAAGCCGAGGAAGCGCAGCGGCAGGCCGTCGAGAAGGGCCTGCAGCTTCGCGATGTCGTAGCGGTGCTCCATCACGTGGAAGCACAGGTCGCGCAGCAGGCTGGCCGAATGGAAATCGTTCCACTGCGGCAGCTCGCGCCTGAGGCGTTCGCCGAGCTTGCCGGCCATCACGTCCGAGCGGAACGCGCGAAGCCCCGCGATGTCGGACCGGTAGCCGCACTCGGCGATGCGGCGCCTTGCCTCGACCACGACGGAACGGCCGTGCTCGCCGTAAAGGCCGAGCCGCACGAAGCTGCCCGGCACCGCGACCTCGCAGATCGCGGCAAGGCCGGCCTTCGGGTCGGCCATGTGGTGCAGCACGCCGATCGATTCGACATGGCCCCAGCTCGAGCCGAGCTTGGGCAGGTCGAGGATGTCGGCCTGCGCAAAATGGATGTTCCGGATCGCGAGCCCCTCGGCCATCGTCAGGCCGTAGGCGAGCGAGGCGCGTGAAAGATCGATCGCCTGCACCTCGACATCCGCGTAGTTCGCGGCGACGGACAGCGGATGCTGGCCCGTGCCCGCCCCCGGCATCAGCACGCGCAGCGGGCTTGCGAAGGCCGGGAAGGGACCCGCGAAGGCAAAGCGCGCGCCCAGCTCGGCGCGGATGTCGAAGGGCGGAATGCGCCGCAGGTTGAGCCAGCGCGGGTAGGGGTTCTCCTCGTACATCGCGCCGACCGCGCGGCTCGTTTCGTCGGCAAGCGGGACAAGCGTCGGGATGCGGGTCTCGGCCGCGCGCACACGATCGCGCAGGCCGCGCAGGATCGCGACGAAGGACGCCAGCTCGTCGTGCGCGGCGGCATCCTCGCCGACGGGCGAATACATCGCGCGGCACGCCGCCCCGTCGGCATCGGTGCCGAGTGCCGCAAGCGCGGCCGCGTCGGCATCGTCCTGCGGCCAGAGATATTCGTTGTTGTCGGCCTGCCGGGCGAGGGCGAGGACAAGCGGGCGTGCCGTGGCCACGACGTCCTTCGCGCACAGGGCGCGGCGCACGCGGCACAGGAAGGCCTCGAACACCGTGTCGCGGACGATGCAGTGCGAGAGCACGGCGATCAGCAACCCGTCGCGCGCCATGGCGGCGAGCAGGTCGCGCGACGGCGCCTGCTGGGGATCGGCCATTCGGTACTTGAGGACGAGCTGGGCCGTCGCCGGCTGCGACAGCGCCTCGGTGTTGGCGCCGGGGATGGCAAGCGCCGACTCGATCAGGGCCGCCAGGCGCGGATGGAAGGCGGGCGTGCGCGCCATCTCGAGGATCGCCACGAGCGGATCGAGCGCGTCGAGGCGCGTCTGGTCGGCGGCGAGCACGGCGGCATACGCGCCGAGCGCGCCGTCATAGTCGCGCCGCGCATGGAGCTCGCGCGCCTTTTCGAGCGCCGCTTCGATGTTCTGGGCCATCGCGCGCGTGCATATCAAACTGCTAGGATCGGCGCCATGAAGATCGACGGCCGCGCCATTCCCGGTTTCCTGAAGCGACCCGACCCGGCCGCGCGCGCGGTGCTGTTCTACGGCCCCGATTCCGGTCTCGTGCGCGAACGCGCCGAAGCGGTCGGCCGCACGGTCGTGGACGACCTTGCCGATCCGTTCCGGGTCGCGGACCTGTCGCCCGAAACGCTGAAGGACGATCCCGCGCGCCTGTCGGACGAGGCGGCGGCAATCTCGATGATGGGGGGAAGGCGGCTCGTGCGCGTGCGCGGGGCCGGCAACGAGTCGGCGGCGGCCTTGCGCAATTTCCTCGACGATCCGAAGGGCGACGGGCTTGTGGTCGTCGAGGCGGGCGAGCTCGACGGCAAGTCGGCGCTGCGCAAGATGTGCGAGGCCTCGCCCAACGCGGCCAGCATCGCGTGCTATCGCGACGAGGGTGCCGACCTTGCGCGCACGATCGCCGACAGCCTCGCCGCGAACGGAATTTCGGCCGATCCGGACGCGCTCGAATGGCTTGCGATGCGGCTGGGCGGCGACCGGGCGATCACGCGCAGCGAGATCGAGAAGCTCTCGCTCTACGTGGGCAAGGCCAAACGCGCGCGCGTGGAGGATTGCGAGGCCGTGATCGGCGATTCGGCCGACATCGACCTCGACGATCTGACGCGCGCCACCGCCGGCGGCGATCTTGCGGCACTCGACCGGGCGTACGAGCGCCTGTCGAGCGAGGGCGACAGCCCGATCATGGTGCTGCGCGCGATCGCGCGGCATTTCCAGCGCCTGCAGATCGCGCAGGGTGCCATGGCGCAGGGGCTCGATGCCGATGCCGCGATGATGCGGCTGCGGCCGCCGGTCTTCTGGAAGGAGAAGGCGCCCTTCAAGTCCCAGCTTGGCCGCTGGCCGCTGGCGCGGCTGTCGCTTGCGCTCGAGCGGCTGCTGGAGGCGGAAATCCAGTGCAAATCCACCGGCATGCCGGCCGAACTCGTCACCCATCGCTGCCTGATGGGGCTTGCCCAGATGGCCGCCCAGGCGGCGCGGCGGTAGCTAATCGGATTCAAGTTTAGTAAAATATTTACGATTCGGGCCCTAGCATCGTGGAATCATGAGCATCGGACCGTTCCGGACCGCCGGCCAGATCGACAGTCTGCCGCGCGGGGCATCACGCGAGGTCTTCGACGCGATCCGCGACGCCAGCCAGAAGAGCGGCGTCGACTTCAAGTACATGCTGGCCAAGGCCCAGACCGAATCGAGCTTCGATCCGCGCGCCAAGGCGCGCACGTCGTCGGCCTCGGGCCTCTACCAGTTCATCGAAAGCACGTGGCTCAACACGGTGCGCCAGCATGGCGCCAAGTACGGCCTGGCCACGATGGCCGCCCAGATCGAGGACGACGACTCCGGCACGCCGCGCGTGCGCGATGCCGCGGCAAGGCGTTCGATCCTCGACCTGCGCTTCGACCCGAAGACCGCCAGCGCCATGGCGGCCGAATTCGCGAAGTCGAACCACGAGCAGCTCGAAAGCGCGCTCGGCTCGGGCATCAACGCGACCGATCTCTATCTCGCGCATTTCCTCGGTGCCGGCGGTGCCACGCGGTTCCTTTCAAGCTACCGGCAGGACCCGCAGCGCGTGGCGGCCACCCAGTTCCCCGAGGCGGCGGCTGCCAATCGCGGCGTCTTCTACGACCCGCAGTCGGGCCGCGCGCGCACGCTGGCGCAGGTCTACGATTTCTTCTCGAAGAAAATGACAAGCGAGATCGCGGCCGCGGACCAGACCGCGGCCGAAGAGCTTCCCGCAGCGCCGCAGATGGCGCCGCGCCGCGAGGTGGAGCTGCCCCCGCAGCTGCGCCTGCTCGCCCAGCAGTTCGGCCTCAAGGGCGCCTCGCTCAAGCCGGAAACGATCATGGCGATGGCCCTGCTCGCCGAACCGCTGGTCGGTTCGCTGCGCGGCGGGAATTCGCTGTTCAACGACAGCGGCAGGACAAGCCGCATTGGTGCGGGAAAGCTGTTCAACCCGGACATCGGGATCTGACGTCGGCCCCGCACCGCAACGAGGGGAGACGACCATGAGCATATCCTGTGCGGTCGGCGCATGGGCCATCGTGGCGCTTGCGATGGAAAAGGCCGACGAGCTGAAATTCGCGTGCTATCCCGACCGGCGCACCTGCGTGGAGAAGCTCGAAGGGCTCTCGCGGCAGGCCAAGCGCGGCTTCAACAACGGCGTCGTCGGCTGCCGGATCGAACGCGACGAGGAGCATGTCGCGGCCGTGCAGAAGCTGCCGGAGACAGCCGGGCTTCCGCCACCGCG
>JAEUKX010000065.1 GCA_016794025.1 Rhodospirillales bacterium
GCCGCCCCGCGCCCCCACCCCGCGGGGGGGGTGTTCCTCAACCCGGCCCCCCAGTGCTTTTTTTAACACCCGCTTCACTCCGTTCGGGTGGGGGGGGGGGCGCCCCGGGGCCGGCCCCCCGCCGCAGCGTTACTTGACGGCGTTGATCTGGTCGACCATGCCCTTCGGCCAGTCCTTGGCGAACTTGGACTCGAGGTAGGCCTTCTGGACGCGCGTGCGGAACGCGTTGACGTCGGGCGTGTAGACCTTGAGGCCCTGCTTCTTGAAGAAGTCCTCAAGCTCGGCTTCGAGCTTGAGCTGGGCCTGGCGGCCGGATTCCGCCGCGTCGTCGGCGGCCTTCTGCACGATCTTCTGCTGGTCCGGCGTCAGCTTGTCCCAGACCTTCTTCGAGAAGGCGATGTAGTTCTGGTCGACAAGGTGGCTGGTCAGGATGATCTGCTTCGTGACCTCGTAGAACTTCGAATCGCGGTCGGTGGGAAGCGGATTGTCCTGGCCGTCGATGGCACCGGTCTGCAGCGAGGTGTAGATCTCGGTGAATGCGACGGGCACCGGGTTGGCGCCGAGCGCGGTGCCGAGGAAGAGCCATGCCTCCGTATTCGGCATGCGCAGCTTGAGCCCGGCAAGATCGGCGGGCGTCTTGATTTCCTTGTCCGTCCGCAGGTTCAGCTGGCGGCGGCCCAGATACATGACCGAAAGCAGCTTCACGCCGAGCTTGTCCTCGACCGACTTCTTCATGCCGTCCATGATGCCGCTGTAGAACACCTTCTTCTGGTGCTCGGCGTCGCGCAGCAGGTAGCCGGCCGTGAAGAGCGACCATTCGGGGAAGATCGTCGCCAGTTCCTGGGCCGACGTGATCGACATTTCGAGATTGCCGCGGGCAATGGCCTCGAGTTCCGTGCCCTGCTTGAAGAGGGTCGCGTTGTAGTGCGGCTGGTAGGTCGCAAAGCCCTTCACGGCTGGCGCGAAAATGTTCTCGAGCGCGATCGAGCGCTGGTCGGTCGGCGTCATCGGCGCGGACATGCGCAGCACCACGCCCTGCGCGCGGGCAGGACCCACGCCCGCAAGCGAGGTTGCGAGGGTGGCACCGGCCATGCCGGCAAGCGTCGCACGACGGCTGATCTGCTTGTTCATCTGCGTTTCTCCCTAGATTGTTGCCGGTGTTTTCCCAGATTCCGGCGCGTTGCGTCCAGTCACAATGTCTTTCGGCCCGTCGCAAGGCCGCCGCCGCGACACCGGCCAGGATCGGGTCCGGACGGTGGCGAGACGCGTATCACTATAAAATCGATTTACACGGAATAATCGATTATATAGGATTTATCCGCTAACAACATATCGTGTCTGATGCCCCAATCAAGAAAATTGCCGCCCGTGGGTCTCGCGCACCTGACGGCACTCGATATTCCGCCGCGTGCGTTTGTCGAGCTTGCTGCGCGCACCGGGTTCCAGTCGGTGGGCCTCCGTCTCTTTGCGGCCTATCCGGGCGCGCCGGTGTATTCGCTGCCTGCCGGCAGTCCGGCGTTGCGCGAACTGCGCGAGACGATGGCGGCAACGGGTGTTTCGGTCTTCGACATCGAAACGATCACGATCGATCCGACCTTCACGCTCGAGGGTGTCGCGGAGGTTTTCGAAAGCGGCCGCGAGATGGGCGCCCGGCGCGTCACCGTCTCGGGCGACGATCCGGACTATGTGCGCCTTGTCTCGAACTTCGCGGCATTGTGCGAGCTTGCGCACCAGTTCGATCTCAGCATCGATTTCGAGAATCTCGGCTGGCGGAGCGTCGCGACGTTCGGGCAGGCGCTCGAACTGGTGCGGACGGCCCAGCAGCCCAATGCGGGCGTGCTGGTCGATGCCCTCCACTTTTTCCGGAACGGCGGCCGGCTCGACGTGCTGGCGGATGCGCCCGCCTCGGTCATCCGCTCGGTCCAGCTATGCGACGCCCCGGCGCGCACGCCGGCGAACAAGGAAGAGATGGTTGCCGAGGCCCGCGGCGGCCGCCTGCCGCCGGGCGAAGGCACGCTCGACCTGCTTGGCCTGCTCGCGACCGTGCCGCCGGACTCCGCACTTTCCGTCGAGGTGCCGATGGAAAGCGCCTTGCCCGTGGAGGCGCGCGTCAGGCACGTCTTCGATGCGACGCAGGCGCTCCTTCTCAAGGCCTGCGGGGGATAGGCGGCGCGATGCCGGATCCGCGCGAAACGAAAAACACGATGGCGACGCGGCTCGTCGACCGGTTGCGCGAGGCCATCGTGTCGGGGGAGATGGCGCCCGGTTCCAAGATCAACCTCGATCGTGCGCGGGCGGCCTTCGGGGTGAGCCTGAGCCCGCTGCGCGAAGCGCTGGCCCGGCTCATCGGCGATGGCCTCGTGGAGTTCCGCGACAATCGCGGATACTGGGTGGCGGCGGTCGGCCCCGGCGATCTGGACGAGGTGCTGCGCCTGCGCGACGAATTCGACCTGCGTGCGCTCGAGTTCGCGATCGCCATGGGCGACGTCAACTGGGAGAGCGACGTGATGCGCACCCTCCACACGCTGAACCGCACCGCGCACGACGGTGCCGCGGCCGCAATCTGGGAAGCGGCCCACCGCGAATTCCACATGACGCTGATTTCCGGCTGCGGCATGCCGACGCTCCTATCGTTCTGCCGCGGGCTCCTCGACCGCAGCGACCGCTACCGCCGCATCTTCCTGCGCGAGGGCGAGGGTGGCCAGACGGAGATCGCGCAGGCCGCAGTGGCACGCGATACGGCCAAGGCCCGTGCGCTTCTCGCGGCGCAGATCCGGCAGGTCGGCGAAGCCGTCGCCCCCTGCCTTGCGCGTCCATCCGCAAGTGCGGTGGCCGCCGCGCGCGAAACAGAAAGGGCCATCCCATGATCTCCGGCAGGACAAGGCTCATCGCGCATGTCGGCGTGCCGACCGAGAGCTTCAAGGCGCCGATGATCTACAATCCCTTCTTCGAGGCGCGCGGCGTCGACGCGGTCGTGGTGCCGATGGGATGCCGTGCCGAGGATTATCCGCAGTTCCTCGGCCTCGTCTTCCGCCTGACGAACATCCTGGGCGCGCTCGTCACGATGCCGCACAAGGTCGCGACGGTCGGCCTGGTCGACGAGATCTCGACGACGGCGCGCATCGCGGGCGCCTGCAATGCCGTTCGCCTTGCCGCCGACGGCCGGCTCGTGGGCGACATGTTCGACGGCGAGGGATTCGTGCGCGGCGTGCTTCGCAAGGGCGTTCCGCTCGAAGGCAGGCGCGTTCTCGTCGTCGGCGCAGGCGGCGTCGGATCGGCCATCGCGGCTTCGCTCGCGGCGCGCAAGGTCGCGCGGATGACGCTGCACGATGCCCTGCCGGCCTCCGCGGAGGCGCTGGCCGGCCGCCTGCGCACGCACTACCCGGCGATCGAGGTCGCCGTCGGGCCTGCCGATCCGGCGGGACAGGACATTGTGGTGAACGCCACGCCGCTGGGCATGTCGCCGGGCGATCCGCTGCCCTTCGATGTCGAGCGGCTTGCGCCGTCGACTTTCGTGGGCGAGGTCGTGATGAAGAGCGAGACCACGCCGCTGCTTGCCGCGGCGATGGCACGCGGCTGCCGCGTGCAGATCGGTCTCGACATGCTGTTCGAGCAGATCCCGGCCTATCTGGAGTTCTTCGGCCTGCCGACGGCCACGGCCGACGAGCTGCGCAAGCTCGCCAGGATCGCGTACTAGAGCCGCCCTTCGGCGACGATCCGGCCGTCTTCCATGCGCACGATCCTGTCCGCGAGGTCGAGGATGCGCGGGTCGTGCGTGACCATCAGCGTCGTCGTGCCGCGTGCGGTTCCGAGCCTTTTGAGGAGTTGGACGACGTTGAGACCGCTTTCGCGATCGAGGGCCGCTGTCGGTTCGTCGGCCAGCACGACCGGCGGGTTGCCGACAAGCGCGCGCGCGATCGCGACACGCTGCTTCTGGCCACCCGAAAGATTGGCGGGCAGATAGCCGGCGCGCGACGAGAGATCGAGAAGGTCGAGCATGTGACGCGCAGCGGCCTGTCCGCGGCTGGCCGCCGCCGCACCGTGCACCTCGAGCCCGAGCCGCACGTTCTGCTCTGCCGTCAGGCTGTCATGCAGGTTGTGGGCCTGAAAGATGAAGCCTATTTCCCGCCGCCGAAGCACGAGCGCGTCGGCCGAAGCGCCGGCAAGCTCGCGCCCGAGCAGCCGGATGTTGCCCTTCTGGATCGCGCGCAATGCGCCGATCAGCGTCAGCACGGTCGTCTTGCCCGAGCCTGACGGGCCGGCGAGAACGGTGAGCGTCCCGGCGGCAAGCCGCAGGTCCACGTCGAACAGGGCCTGCTTGCGCGCCTCGCCTTGCCCGAACCAGTGGTCGAGGCCCGCCACCTCGACCGGGTATCCGCCGCCGTCGGACGCCATCTCAGAACAGCTCCGCCGGGTCCGCACGCGCCAGCCGCCGCGTGGCAACGAAACCCGACAGCACGCACATCGACATTGTGCCCGCGAACAGCAGTGCGGCGCGCGCGAACGTCATGGTCAACGGCAGCGCCACCGATGCCGAGACGAAAGCGTAAAGCCCGAGCGCCACGAGCAGGCCGGGCACGAAACCGAAGCAGGCGAGGATCGCCGCCTCCTCGACGATCACGCCGAGGAAGAAGGCGTCGCCATAGCCGACGGCCTTGAGTGTCGCGTATTCCCGGATGTGGTCGGCCACGTCGCTCGACAGCACCTGGTAGACGATGATGCTGCCGACCAGCGCGCCGATGACGATGCCGAAACCGAACACCATCCCGACAGGCCGCTGCGTGGTCTGGAAGCGCTGATCGCGGGCGACGGTGTCGGCCAGCGTGCGCGGCGTGGCGTCGTCGGCGGGCAGGGCAGCGGCCAGCGCGGCGACCACGCGCGCGGGCGGCACGCCGGGCTCCGTGCGCACGAGGATGTAGTTGGGAGCACCCGCCGCACGCTGGGGGAACAGACGCAGGAAGGTCTGGTCCGATACGACGAGGTAGCCGTCCGCCGCGAAGCCGCCGCCGATCTCGACCGTCCCGGCGACATGGATCGTGCGGTTCTTCGCCTCGAACGAATAGGGTTCCCCGGCCTCGATGGCCGCGAAAAGGCCGGGCGGCGGATTGCGAGTGCGCCGGTCGACGAGTCCGTGGTCGGCGCGCTTGAGCGCATCGGCAGCGGGATTGCCGCGGAGGATGGCAAGCGAATCGCGCGCCGGGTCGATGCCGAACACGTCGAGCGTGCGGATCGTGCCGTCGGGCTGCTTCCAGTCGAGCTTGGCGAAGAAAAGCGGCGTTGCCGCGGCCACGCCCGGCACGGCGAGCGCCTCGTACATGCGCTGGCGCGGCAGGGGGCTCGAATCGGCGAGCGTGTTCGTGTCCGAGGCGGCGATGAGGATGTCGGCCTCTAGCGCGCGGTAGGGGAGCGCGATGCTCTCGATCAGCGCGCCAAGGAAGCCGAGCTGCATGAAGACGAGGATGTTCGCGAAGGCGACGCCGGCAAGTGCCGCGGCGAAGCGCGGGGGACGGTGGACGAGCTGCAGCCAGCCCAGCGGTAGCCGGCCCAGAAGGCGTTCGAGCCAGCCCGTCATTTTCCCGCGGCCGGCTCGATGCGCGCGACGACCTGCAGGTTCGTGTAGCGGCGCGCGATCGCGGCAGAATCGGCATCGAGGCGGATATAGACCTTCACCACGCGCGCATCGGTATTGGCGGCCGGGCTCGAATCGGTCAGCGTCTGGCGGCCGACCTCGAGGCCGACGCGGGAGACCTCGCCGCGCAGCGGGCGCGACAGCGCGTCGGCCGTGATGGTCGCGGCGTCGCCGGCGGCCACCCGGCCGATCTGGGTCTGGTAGATTTCGGCTTCGGCGGTCATGACGTCGAGATTGCCCAGATTGAGGATGCCCTTGGCGCCGGGTTTCTCGCCCGCGCGCACATGGATCGTCAGCACGGTTCCGTCGGTCGGGGCCCGCACTTCGGCGCGTGCGACATCGCGTCGCGCGCGCTCGAGATCGGCGCGTGCGGATTCGATGTTGCGCGCGGCCAGCGCCACGTCGGTCTGCTGGTCGGGCGATACCGATTCGAGCCGCGAGAGCGCGGCGCGCGCGCGGTCGACTTCGCGCTTCGACTGGTCGCTGGCGGTCTTGCGCTGCTCGTACACTGAATCGGAGACGAAGCCGCGCGTGCGCAGCGCGTCCGCCCGTTCGAGTTCGCGGCGTGCGTTCTCCGCCGCGACCTCGGCGCTGGCCAGTGCCGCACGCGCTTCCTCGCGCGAACTCGTCACGCTTGCGCGCGTCTGGGCAAGGGCCGCTTCGCGCACGGCGAGCGTCGCCTGCGCCGCCTCGACCGCCGCACGAAGCTGCGGCTCGCTGTCGAGCGTTGCGAGAAGCTCGCCCGCCGCAACCCTGTCGCCCTCCTTCACGTGGAGTGCCGCGATGCGCGCGTCGGACGCGCCAAAGGGGGGTGCGACGGTCGTCACGTCGCCGTCCGGGACAAGCCGGGCAAGTCCGACCACGGCCTGCGGGGCTGCCGGCGGTGCTGTCGTGGCAGGTGTTGGCGGAACGGCAAAGGGCGTGCGCGTACCGTCGCCCGGCGTGAGCTTCAGGAAGCCCATCAGCTTCTGCAATCCAGGCGGCTGGAAATAGACGCCGATCACGCCGCCGGTCGCCACCAGCAGCCAGACAAGCGGCACGAAGCGGATCGCGCGCAGCACGCGGCGCAGGCGGCCGGGCCCGGCCGGCGGCGCCGTGCGGTCGACGATCGGCAGCGGCAGGTCCGGTGCACCGTCGGAGGGATTGCGGTCAGTCATCGGGGCAGACGCAATGTGGTGGCTTTGCTGAAGAACGTGCGGGGCCGATTAAAGGCGAATTCGCCGGGCCGGTCCACCGGGCCTGGTTGCCTCAACGCCGGGCGGTGCGAACGCGCACCGGGATCGCGGCCGGCTCGTGTGCGGGATGCCCGCCGTCGGGCGGATCGTCGCCGGTATCGGACATGATCGCCGCACCCATCGCGGCGGAGCCCCAGGTGATCGCGAAGACTGCCATCAGCATGAAGATGACGACGCTCCGCGGCCGCGCGGTCGAGACAAGCGTGCCAAGACCGCCGATATCGAACCAGACGAGCGCGCCGAGCACGGACCAGCCGACACCTACGCCGATGGCGAGATGCGGCAGCAGCTTCACGAACGGGGGCCGGCCGGGGCCGGGCAGCAGCGCGGACATGCCCTCAGGTTAGCGTCCTGCGGCGGCGTGCGAAACTGCGGCAGGGTAGCGCAGCGTCAGGCCCTTGCGACGTCGACGGTTTTTCCGCCGGCCGCACTGCTTGCGAGGGCCGCGGCGACGAAATTCAGCCCTTCCACGCCGTCTTCGGCCAGCGGCAGGTCCGGTGCCGCCGCGTTCGTCTTCTCCCCGCGCCGCCAGGCAAGGATCAGGTCCGCGAAGTCGGCATAGAGATTGGCGAACGCCTCGTGCAGTCCTTCGGTGTGGCCTGTCCGCTTGATGCGGCTGGCGCGCAGCGCATTTGCGGACAGGAGCGGACTTCCCGCCTCGACGATCCGCGATTCGCCGTCGAGCCCGGCAATCGTCAGGTAGTCGCGCGTCGACTGGCGCCACGCGACATGGCCCGTGGTGCCGAAGACGCGCACGCTGATGTCGTTCTGCGCGCCGGCGGCCGCCTGCGTGGCGATGAGAGAACCGGTGCCGCCGCCGTCGAGCCGGAAGCGCAGCTGCGCGTAGTCGTGCACGAGGCGACCCGGCATCAGCGTGCCGACTTCCGCGGAAACCTGCGCCATGCGGCGGCCGGACACGAAGCAGGCCAGATGGTGCGCATGCGTCCCGATGTCGCCCAGCACCAGCGACGGGCCCGAGATTTCCGGCCGGAGCCGCCAGCGCCGTGCGGCGTCGGGGCCATCCTCCACGCGCCGGGCAAGACCGGATCCGAGATATTCGACCAGCACGATCCGGATATCGCCGATCTCGCCCGCGGCCACGCGCATGCGCGCCTCGCGCACCATCGGATAGCCCGCATAGGCATGCGTCAGCGCCAGCACGAGCCCCTTGTCGCGCGCCAGCCGCGCCAGCTCGGCGCCTTCGCGCGCGTCGTTGCACAGCGGCTTGTCGAGCATCACGTGCAGCCCTGCCTCGAGCGCGGCCTTGGTGTAGGCGTAGTGGCTGTCATTGGGCGTGCAGATCGCGACGGCATCGATCCGTCCGCGCTCGCCCGCGAGCATCGCTTCGGGCGTGGCGTAGATCCGGTCGGGTGCGATCCCCCATTCAGCTCCGGCGGCGATGCCGCGCGCGGCATCGCGCGAAGGGATCGCCGCGACCAGATCGAAGCGCCGGTCCAGTGTCGCGGCGATGCGATGGACGGGCCCGATCATCGACGGTGCGGCGCCGCCGACCATCGCCATGCGCAGGGGGGCAGGGGCGCT
>JAEUKX010000104.1 GCA_016794025.1 Rhodospirillales bacterium
GTGTTCTTGCCGAGATCGATGCCATAGACAGAAGCTGCCTTCGGTTGGGTTCGCATGGCCGTCCTCCTCTTCGTGGCGAGAAAGAATATATGCACCCCGGGCGACGGGGCGGACCATCCCATTACTTGTAGCGCCCGATCGGCGCCGACAGGCGGTCGAGGCGATCCGACGAAAGTACCGCGTGTCGGAACGCCAGGCTTGCCGGATCGTCGGCCAACCGCGGGGAACCCAGCGCTATATCCCCACGGTCCGTGCTGACGAAGATGTGCTGACGAAAGCCGTTGTCACCCTGGCGTCCGAGTACGGGCGCTACGGCTACCGTCGGGTCACCGCGCTGCTGCGGTCCGGTGGTTGGCAGGTTGGCACCGACCGAGTCCAACGCATCTGGCGCCGAGAGGGCCTTAAAGTACCCAAAAAGCAGCGTCCGAGAGGCCGGCTGTGGCTGAACGATGGCTCGTGTGTTCGGCTGCGACCGGAATACCCCAAGCACGTCTGGAGCTACGACTTCGTATCGGCCCAGACGCATGACGGGAGGTCGGTAAGGCTTCTAACCCTGATTGACGAGTACACGCGGGAATGCCTTGCGATCCGGGTGGCGCGGCGGATCAACAGCTTCGGCGTCATCGAGACGTTCGCCGATGCGATGCTGAGACACGGCATCCCTGCCCACATCCGTTCAGACAACGGCCCGGAGATGACGGCCAAGGTCGTCCGAGACTGGCTCACGCAGATCGGCTCGAAGACGCTGTTCATCGAGCCTGGCAGCCCTTGGGAGAACGGCTACTGCGAGAGCTTCAACGGCAAGCTCAGGGACGAACTCCTCAACGGCGAGATCTTCTACAGCCTGAAGGAGGCTCGGATCGTCATCGAGAAATGGCGAAAGCACTACAACGAGAAGCGGCCGCACTCATCGCTTGGATATCGGCCGCCAGCGCCGGTGACGGTTGGTCAGATCCGGCCACTCGAACCGGTCGCCGCGATGCAGTAATCTCTCATTCGGCTTGGTTCAAAAACTCGGTCAGGTCAATAGTAGTAGGTCTTGATGGACCCATCAGCGAGCGTGCTGACGACCGTCTTGAGCCTCGGTTCGCCCTGATTTGCGCGAGTTCGCGGCATGGTTCCAACCTCCAACGGGAAATCCGCGGAAAATGATTGGAAAATATTTGGAAAATGAAGACAAGCTCAGAAAATTGAAAGCCCGCTAAATCATTGATTTAGCGGGCTTCTTCGTTGGTCGGAGCGGCGGGATTCGAACCCACGACCCCCAGTCCCCCAGCTTTCCACAAACTCAATGATTTCAATGGTGTTTTCCAGATTTAGCGGCAAATAAGCGCATTCAGCGGAAACTAGGTGCCTGAATTGCAACCCCATCCTTGCGCCCTCTTCCGAGGTCACCGCACCAAAAGTTGCGCGCCGACCAGTGCAACACACGAAGGCCACAGGTTTGCCGCACAAGCCAATATCGGCCCGCCTTGGGACAAGGCCTTCGGATCAGCGAGGAAGCCACTTGAAATACCGCCCGCTTCCCGCACGAGCAACTCCCCGGCAAGAACGTCCCATGCAAAAAGATGACACTCGAAGAAGGCATCGATGCGGCCGTCAGCGACTTGTGCAAGTGCAAGTGCTGCCGATCCGGCCTGACGCACGTCATAACCCTCTGCAAGAAACCGCCTCACGCATTCGACATAGTCGTCCGTCGGCCGGCGTCGCGAGTAGCCGATATCGGCCATCGCAAGACGGGTATCGTCCGTGCCTGCGGCCCGGATGGGCTTGCCGTCGCGGAAGGCGCCGCCGCCGCGATGCGCCCAATATTGCGTGCCGCCGATCGGGTCGTCCATGACGCCGACCTGCGTGGCGCCATCGGCGACGAAAGCGATGGAGACGCAGAAATGGGGCAATCCGCGTGCGAAATTTGAGGTACCGTCGATCGGATCGACGACCCACGTGCGCCCCCGGGCTTCTCCGCCCTCTTCTTCGCCTAGAACGTCGTCGCCAGGAAATGCGGCTTCGATCCGCGCGCGAAGATGGCGCTCGATCGCGCCATCGGCTTCCGTCAGGACGTCCTGCAGACCCTTGCGGGAAACCTGGATTTCCCCGATCCGGCCGAAATAATCGCGCGCCATCGCGGCCGCCTCGCCGCCGACGACACGCGCGAATTCCAGACGATCGGCAATATCGCTTCCGTTCATTTGAACATGTCCGCCATGTTGCGGCCGACCAGCCGGCTCGCGACGAGAATGAGCACGAGGGTCATGGCCGTCACGACCGTCCCCAGCGCGCTCGCCCTGTAAAGCTCCCCGCCAAGTACGAATTCGTAGATCGAAATCGAAACGGTTTTCCAGCGTGCGGAATAGAGCAGGACCGTGGCGCTGATTTCGCCGATCAACGTGGCGAACACGAGGATGGCGCCCGCGAAAACGCCCGGCACGATCAGCGGGGCCGTGACCCGGCGCATGGTCGTTCCCCACCCGGCCCCGCAGATCGTCGAAGCCTCCTCGATCTTGGGATCGATGCGGCCGATCGCGCTCGAAGCCGAGCGGAAGATGAATGCAACCCGGCGGGTGAAGTACGCCAGCACGATGATCGACCCCGTACCCGTAAGGACGAGCCAGCCGTCGTTGAAGGCCGTCAGGTAGGCGACGCCGACCACCAAGCCCGGAAGCACGAACGGCAACATGATGATCGCATCGACCGCCCACCGGCCGACGATCTTGTTGCGCACCACGGCATAGGCGCTGACGGCACCGAACACGACGCACACGGCCGTTGCCGCGCCGGAAAGCACGAGGCTGTTGTAGATCGGCTGCGTCAGGTATCCCGCAACACTGAAATAGTGGGAAAAGCCGTAGCGCGTCGGCAGCAGCGTCCCCGGCCACTCCTCCGCGAACGAAGCGAACAGGATCGCGATCTGCGGTAGGACCGCCACGAAGATCAGGGCCCACGTATAGGCGTTCGCCCAGATCCGCGCCCCCGTACCGGTAAGGCGTGCCGATGCGCGGCTCGTTCCGGTTAGCGTCGCGTGCGCCCGACGCCGGTTGATGCGCGCGAGAAGCCACAAAGCCGCCAGCGTCAGGGCGACATTGACCATCGCGATCGCCGAAGCCGCGCTCAAATTGTGGAACCCGTGGATCTGGTAGTAGATCAGCGTCGGCAGCACCTGGAACTCCCCGCCGAGGATCGACGGCACGCCGAAGTCGCCGATGGCTTTGATGAACACGATCAGCATCCCGGCGGCGACCGACGGCAGGACCGCCGGGATAGTGATCGTCCGGATGATGCGCCAGCGCGATGCGCCCATCACGCGCGCCGCCTCCTCGACATGCGGGTCGCCACCGGCGAGCGCCCCCTGCACGACAAGGAAGACGTAGGGGAAATAGCCCATCGCCAGCGCGAACACGACGCCGAACGGCCCGTAGATCGACGGTAGGTCGATGCCGACATAGGCGCGCAGAAGCTGCGTGATGATTCCGTTGTTGCCCAGCATCATGATCCACGCATACGAACCGATGAAGGGCGGCGAAATCAGCGGGACGACCGACATCGCCATGATCAGCGACCGGAACGGGATCGCGACGCGCGCGACCGCGTAGGCCATGGGCAACGCAAGGGCCGTCGCAAGCGCCGTCGAAAGTGCGCCCGACCACAGCGAATTCCAGAAGGCGCGCTGGTAGCTTGCCGAAATGAAGAACCGTTCGAAATTGAGGAACGTCAGATTGGCGAATGCGATGTCGGCGCCATTGCGCACGAACGCAACCAGCGAAGCGCGACCGATCGGATAGACAAGCAGGACAAGCGCGGCCGCGACGGCGACGGCACCGACGAGAAGTGCTGTCGGATCGGCGGAGCGGCGCGAAAGCGGGTTCATGCGCCGCCGCCGGTAACATAGAGGCGGGCATCGCCTGGCACGAACGAAAGACGTCCCGCATCCCCCTCGCCCATTCCCGCGACCTCGCGACCCGCATCGACCGTCAATTCGCCCAATGCCGAGGGGGCCGCCAACGAATAGCGGACGATGGGTCCTAGATGCTGGATGCGAACGACGCGCGCTTCGAGCCCCTCGCCGGCACGCGCAAGGATCAGACGCTCCGGGCGCACCATGACGATTGCCTCGTCCACGGCAAGCTTGTGCACGGCGACGTCGGCCGGTGCGAGCGCGCCGACGAACCCGGCGGCAATACTCGTCGCCTGCCCGATGCGGACGGCGCCCGAGGCATCGCCGACGCCTCTGAAGAAATTCGCCTTGCCGATGAAATCGGCCACGAATAGATCCACCGGCCGGTCGTATACGTCCTGCGGCCGGCCGACCTGGCGAATGCGCCCGTGGTCGAAAACCGCGATCCGGTCCGACACCGACATCGCTTCTTCCTGATCGTGCGTGACGTAAAGGGTCGTGATTGCGAGTTCGCGCTGGATGCGACGGATTTCCTCGCGCATGTGCACGCGCAGCTTCGCGTCGAGATTGGCGAGCGGCTCGTCGAGCAGCAGCATTCCCGGCTCGTAGACAAGTGCGCGCGCGATCGAGACCCTTTGCTGCTGGCCGCCCGACAGGTCGGCCGGAAAGCGGCGCGCGAACGGACCGAGCCGGAGCAGGTCGAGCGTCTTCTTAACGCGCGCATCGATCTCCGCCTCCGCCAGTCCACGAAGGCGCAATCCGTAGGCAACGTTCTCGAAGATCGGCAGATGCGGAAAGAGCGCATACGACTGGAATACCATGCCGATGTTCCGGCGCTGTGCCGGATAGGACGTGTAATCACGCCCCTCGAACTCGATAGAACCGCCGGTGACCGCTTCGAGTCCGGCGATCATCCGCAGCGTCGTCGTCTTGCCGCATCCCGACGGCCCGAGCATCGTGAAGAACTCACCCGACGCAACGTCGAACGAAACGCCGTCAACCGCGACGGACGACTGTCCCTCCACCTCGAAGCTCTTCGCGAGATCGCGAACGACCAGTGTCGAACCGGGCATCGAAACCAACTCCGAAAACGAAAAGGGCGATCGCGGGCTGCGCGCCCGCGATCGCCCCCGAGACAACATTACTTGGCTGCCAAGAGCTTGTCGAAGCGCTCCAAGCTTCCCGTCCGCTTGCTGGCGGCGGCGGCCGAATCGTAGGGGAACGTCTTCAGCGTGGCGACGGCCGGCAGACCCTGCGGCGGCGCCACGTCGCTGCGTGCCGAGCGGCGCTTGTCGACTGCGACGAGGATCTCGTGTGCGGCCTTGGAGTTGATGAAGTCGAGGAACTTGCGCGCGTTGGCGGCGTTCGGCCCGCCCTTGATGATGCCGCTGGCATCGACGATAAGGGCCGTGCCGTCCGTCGGATAGACGCCGTCGACGGGCTGCCCGTCCAGTTTCATGGCGAGGATGTTGAATTCGCTCGTCAGGCCGACCGCGATCTCGCCTTTGGCGACGTTCTGGAAGACTAGGCGCGAACTCGTCACGAATGTCGAGTTCTGCACGATCTTGCCCATCAGGTCCCAGTTGTAGAGCGAGATGACCTGATGCATCTGGGAATAGGCCGAACCCGACTGCGCGGGGTTCGCCATCAGGACCTTGCCCTTGAATTCCGGCTTGGCGAGATCGGTCCAGCTTTTCGGTGCCTTGTCCAGCGGCATCAGCTTGGTGTTCACGATGAATGCCTGAAAGTTCATCGAGAAGCCGTAGTACTTCTTGTCCTTGTGCACGACGGCGGGATTAAAGGCCGCGTCTTCCGTCGACTTGTAGCTGTCGAAGAGATCGAGCTCGGCGTCGAACACATCGGCATCGGGCCCGACGAACACGTCGCCCTGCGGACGGTTCTTTTCGGCCTTGATGCGCGTGAGCAATTCGCCGCTGCCGCCGCTGATCACGTCGACTTTGATGCCCGGGCTTGCCTTCTCGAAACCCTCGACGAACGCCTGCATGAGCTTGGTGCCGACAGTATTGTAGACCACCACCTGCGCATTCGCCGGGCCGGTCGCGGTCGCAATGGCGACCACGCCCGCAACGAGTGCCGAATTCACGAAAGATCTCGTCTTCATGTCTTTCCTCCGTTGATCCCTGCTTCGAAAATCGTCGTTGTCGTAATGGTCCGGCCACCGAGGAGACGGACGATGCCCGTATCCGTCCGGCCGGCCGACGCAAGATTGAACGCGTCCGTGCAGTTGCTGACCGGTTCGGCGCAGAAGTAGCCCTCGCCTTTCGGGCTGTAGACGACGAGAAAGCGCTGCGGCGCGCGTGATCGCATCGACAGGAAGGCGCCGTGCTCCGGCCACTCGATACGCGCTTCGCCGTCCCAGCCCGGGAAGCAGTTGTCGAGCTCGATGCCGGCCGGCGCGATGCCGTTCCGTAGATCGGCATGCGCGGGCGGCGGCTCGACGAGATCGACCGGCATGACCTCCGGATCGATCGTCCACATGCCCGAGACCGAGGCCTGAAGCCGGCAGCGCGGCGTGCACGGGAAGTACGGGTGGAGACCGACGCCCAGCGGCATCGCGCGCGTGGAAAGATTCTCGACGGATAGTTCGACGCAAAGCCGCCGGGACGCCAGCTCAAAGCTCTGGCGTGCGCGATAGGGGAACGGCCAGTCGGGTGCGCGCATTTCGAATTCGATCGTCGCCTGCTCCGGCGTGCGACGGACGGTTCGCCACGGCCTGCGCCAGCCGTGCCCGTGCTCCGCATGCGGGCCCGGCGAGGGTGGAACGAACGCGGCTATGCCGTCGAACTCGAAGCGGCCCGCGCGAACGCGGTTCGAGAACGGCACGAGCGGAAAGCATGCCATGCCTTCGACGTCGCCTTCCGCCACTGCACGATCCGATGCCGGCCGCAGCCAGTCGATCCTGTGCCCTGCGATCTCGCTCCAGAACGCGCCGATCGCACCGCCGATCTCTGGATGGAGATCGAGTGCGCTGTCGCCGGCGCGAAGCCGTACCCGATCGATGCCGCTGGTGACTTGCGAAGCCGCCTGCATTCCCCGTTCCCGAATGTCGCGCAGTCTTGACCCTGCGCGATCCACCAGATAGTAATGTTATAGTATGAGGAATAGCAAGACAGCACCCCGCACCTATCTGCCGGCGCCCTCCAAGCGGACCTTCTCCGCACGCTCGCTGCATGGCCAAGTCGTGCACGAAATCGGCATGCAGATCGTCGAAGGCAAATTGCCGCCCGGCGAACCCCTGCCGAGCGAAGAGGCGTGGAGCGCCGGCCTCGGCGTCAGCCGCACGGCCATGCGCGAGGCGATCAAGGTTCTCGCGGCCAAGGGATTGATCGAATCGCGCCCGAAGACGGGGACGCGCGTGCGGGCGCGCGAATACTGGAACTTCCTCGATCCCGACGTGCTCGCGTGGCGGCTTGCCGCCGCGCCCGTCGAAAGCTACGTGCGGGAAGTTTTCGAGCTGCGAAAGATGGTCGAGCCCTTCGCCGCCGGGCTTGCAGCGGCCCATGCCACGCGCGCCGATATCGCGGCACTGGAACGGGCGTTCAAGGCAATGGGCGAAGCCGGCGACGACAACGAGAGATTTGCCGTGCCCGATCTTGCCTTCCACCAAACAATCATCCGCGCGACGGGAAACGAGCTTCTCCATTCGCTTGCGGCGATCATCGAGACCGCTCTGACGATGAGCTTCCGGCTTTCCGACGCCAACCCCGCCGGCCAGCGGCATTCCCTGCCCGCCCACGGCGTCGTTCTCGAGGCAATCCGCCGACACGACACGAATGCCGCGCGCGAAGCGATGTTGGCGCTGCTGGATAATTCCGAGACCGACGTACGTCAGGCCATGTCCGCGCTCGCCCGTGGCCGCACGCGCCGCGGGCGCTGACGAACGCGCTTCGCAGGAGGCCCAGAACTTTGAAACCGAAGTCGCGCAAGTTGCGTTCGACCGCATGGTTCGGAAAGTCCGATCGCGACGGATTCGCGCATCGCAGTTGGATGAAGAACCAGGGGCTGCCGAATCACCTGTTCGACGGCCGCCCGGTCATCGGCATCTGCAATACATGGTCGGAACTGACGCCATGCAATTCGCACCTGCGCAAGGTGGCCGAGCATGTGAAGCGCGGCGTCTACGAGATGGGCGGATTCCCGCTCGAATTCCCCGTCATGTCGCTGGGCGAGTCGAACCTGCGTCCGACGGCGATGCTTTTCCGCAACCTCGCGAGCATGGACGTCGAAGAGTCGATCCGCGGGAATCCGATCGACGGCGTCGTTCTCCTCGCCGGATGCGACAAGACGACACCGTCCCTGCTGATGGGAGCGGCCAGCTGCGACCTGCCCACGATCGTCGTTTCCGGCGGCCCTATGCTGAACGGGCGCTTCCGCGGCGAGCTGATGGGCTCCGGAACCGACATGTGGCGCTATTCCGAGGACGTCCGCGCCGGCAAGATGAGTCGGGCGGAATTCGAGAGCGCCGAGGCGGCGATGTCCCGCTCGGCGGGCAGCTGCATGACGATGGGTACCGCCTCGACGATGGCCTCAATGGTAGAGGCGCTGGGGGTTGCACTGCCGTCGAATGCCGCGATTCCTGCCGTCGATGCACGGCGCTATTCCCTCGCGCACATTGCGGGCCGGCGCATCGTCGAAATGGTCCGCGAGGACCTGCGCCTCTCCAAAATCCTGACTCGGTCCGCATTCGAGAACGCGATCCGCATCAACGGCGCCATCGGCGGATCGACAAATGCGGTCGTCCATCTGCTCGCGATCGCGGGACGCATCGGCGTCGAACTGACGCTCGACGACTGGGACCGGCTCGGTCGCGACATACCCTGCCTCGTCAATCTCATGCCGTCCGGCGAATTCCTGATGGAGGAGTTCTACTACGCGGGTGGTCTGCCGGCGGTAATGCGCGAACTGGGCAAGCGGCTCGACCGGAAGGCCCTTACCGTTACCGGGCGTTCCGTCGGCGAGAATGTCGCCGATGCCGCCTGCTACGACCGGCGCGTGATCTTCCCGGTCGCGAAGCCGTTCAAGCCGCACGGCGGGATCGCGGTGCTGCGCGGAAATCTGGTGCCCGACGGTGCGGTCATCAAGCCGTCGGCAGCGACGCCCGGGCTCATGCGCCATCGCGGGCGCGCCGTCGTGTTCGAGGACATCGAGCATTACAAAGCGCGTGTCGACGATCCGAAGCTCGACGTCGACCCTTCGTGCGTTCTCGTCCTCAAGAACTGCGGACCGCGCGGCTATCCGGGCATGGCTGAGGTCGGCAACATGGCCCTGCCGGTCAAGATCCTTAAGCAGGGTGTGCGAGACATGGTCCGCATCTCGGATGCGCGCATGAGCGGAACGGCCTACGGCACCGTCGTCCTCCATTCCGCACCCGAGGCCGCCGCCGGCGGACCCTTGGCGCTCGTGCGCGACGGCGACATGATCGAACTGGATGTCGCCAAGCGGCGCCTGCATCTGGATGTGTCGGCGGGCGAGCTTGAAAAGCGGCGCGCGAAGTGGCGTCCGCCCGGACCGCCGAAGGGCGGTTATCAGCGTCTCTACGTCAACCACGTCCTGCAGGCGGACAAGGGCTGCGATCTCGACTTTCTCGTCGGGAAGCGCGGCGCCGAAATCCCCCGCGAATCGCACTGAGGAAAGAAATGCCCGAGCAATTCGCGATCTATCCGAGCCTGCGCGAGCGCGTCGTCTTCGTCACGGGCGGCGGCTCGGGTATTGGCGAAAGCGTCGTCGAACATTTCTGTGCGCAGCGGGCACAGGTCGCGTTCGTCGACATCGCGGCCGATGCGTCGAACGCGCTGGCCGCGCGCATCGAGCGTGCCGGGCATCCCCGGCCGCGGTTCTTCGAGTGCGATCTGCGCGACATCGATCGCCTGCAGGGCATCGTCGGCCAGGTCGGGCGCGAGATGGGGCCGATCCGGGCCCTCGTGAACAACGCGGCGAACGACGACAGGCACAAGGTCGAAAGCGTCAGCGTCGGCTACTGGGACGACCGGATGGCGGTCAACCTTCGCCATCAGTTCTTCGCCGCGCAGGCCGCCATTCCCCAGATGATATCGGCCGGCGGCGGCTCAATCGTCAATTTCGGATCTGTCAGCTGGATGAACGGAGAAGGCGGTTATCCGGCCTATACGGCCGCGAAGGCCGCCGTGCACGGCTTGACGCGCGGCCTTGCGCGCGATTTCGGTCCCCAGCAGATCCGCGTCAACACCGTGGTGCCCGGTTGGGTGATGACCCGCCGTCAGGTCGAGCTGTGGCTCGACGCGGACGGCGAACGGCAGATCCGGGAGAACCAATGCCTGAAGGAAAAGCTCTATCCGCCCGACATCGCGCGGATGGTTCTTTTCCTTGCCGCCGACGACAGTCGCATGTGCACCGCCCAGAATTTCGTCGTCGATGCCGGCTGGTCCTGACGTGCGCGAACCGGTCTGCATCTGGCCGGCCGGCGCGCAACTCTGCGAAGGTCCCTTCTGGGACGACCGCGCGAACGCCCTTTACTGGGTCGACATCAAGGCGCCCTGCATCATGCGGTGGACGCAAGGCGGCGAGCGTCGCGTGTGGAAGGTGCCGGCCGAGATCGGGTGCCTGGCTCCCCGCGCCGCCGGCGGCATGATTGCAGCGCTTCGCACCGGCATCGCGCTTTGGGATCCCGATACGGACCGGTTCGAGCCGGTCTGCAACCCGGAACAAGATCGCTCCGGAAATCGGTTCAATGACGGGAAATGCGACCAGTCCGGAAATTTCTGGGCCGGCTCGATGGACGACGCGATCCTCGCGCCGACGGGCTGGCTCTATCGTCTCGACAAGGACCGGCGCCTCGTCCGGACGGAGGGCGGTTATGTCGTGACGAACGGACCGGCCTTTTCGCCGGACGGACGGAGCGCCTACCACACCGATACGATGGGGCGGACTGTCTACGCGTACGACCTTTTGGAAGGCGTCCTGTCGAACAAGCGCGTCTTTGTCCGCTTCTCCGAAGCCGACGGATATCCCGACGGGATGACGGTCGATGCCGAAGGATGCGTGTGGATCTGCCACTGGGGTGGGGGTCGCGTCACGCGCCATCGCGCCGACGGCACGCGGGAACTTTCGATCGCGATGCCGGCTACGCAGGTAACGAGCTGCGCCTTCGGCGGAAAGAGCCTGTCGACATTGTTCGTGACGACCGCCGCGATCGGGCTGCCGCCCGAAGAACGCGCGCGTCAACCGTTGGCCGGCGGGTTGTTTGCCGTCGAAACGGAATTCAAGGGTGTGCCGGTCGCCCGCTATGCCGGTTAGGGAGAATGCGATGCGACTGTTGCAGTTCGAACGCGCCGACGGAACGCGCGCCGTGGCCATTGCCGACGACGCAAATGCGCGCGTCGTGGCCGGATATCCGAGCGTGCTCTCGCTTGCGACCGCTGCCATCGGCGCCGGAAAGCCCGTCGCCGAGGTCGCACAGGCGACGGCGACATCCGAGAAGGTCGATATCGACGGCCTCGCGGCGACCGGCCGGCTGCTCGCGCCCATCGATCATCCCGAGCCCGCGCGCTGCTTCGTGACCGGGACCGGCATCACCCACCTGGGCAGTGCTAACGCACGAAACGCCATGCATGCGAAGGTCGCCGGAACGGCCGCCGGCGAGATGTCGGATTCGATGAAGATGTACAAGCTCGGCCTCGAAGGCGGCCGTCCTGCCCCCGGAAAGACGGGCGCGCAACCGGAATGGTTCTACAAGGGTGACGGCAGCTGCATCGTGCGGCCCGGCGCGCCGCTCGCGATGCCCGATTTCGCGCTCGCCGGCGGCGAAGAGGCCGAGATCGTCGGCGTCTACGTCGTCGGCCCGGACGGAACGCCGTGGCGTATCGGCTTCGTCCTGGGAAACGAGTTTTCTGATCACGTGGTCGAACGCCAGAACTACCTCTATGGTGCGCATTCGAAGCTACGTCCCTGCTCGCTCGGACCGGAACTTCTGACCGGCGACCTTCCGCGCAACGTGCGCGGCCATTCGCGCGTGCTGCGCGACGGTGCGAAGCTTTGGGAAGGCGAATTCCTCAGCGGCGAGGACAACATGTCCCACACGCTCGCCAATCTCGAACATCACCATTTCAAGTACGCGATGTTCCGCCGTCCGGGCGATGTCCATTGCCACTTTTTCGGCGCCGCGATCTTCAGCTTCGCCGAAGGCATTGCGACGAAGCCGGGAGACGTATTCGAAATCGACGTGCCGGTCTTCGGCCGGCCTTTGCGGAATGCGCTCGCGGTCGAAACGTCGCGCGCGCATCCGGTCCGCGCGCTCTAGAACGTGGCGACGATAACCGTCCGGTCGTCGGTACGCAGACGGCCCAAGGAACCTTTCGGCGCCTTATATTCGCGGATCTTCTCCGGATCGGTACGCTCGACCTCGTCGGCCGCTCGCTCCCATGCTTCGATGGACGGTCCGGCGCCCAGCTCGAAATACCCGTCGGTGAATAGTTCTAACGATTTTACGCTGGCCGCCGTGCGTTCGTCGACATGCACGAAATCCGCTGGAACGGGGAACCCGTCGATCACGCCATAGCCGAAGGGCGGTCGTAAGGCGTTGGCATAGACCGACTGGCCGCCGGCCACGCCAAGCGCGACCAGCGACTCGACCTCGGCCACAGCCGCATCCGGGACACGCGCCGCGGCATGCTCGACCGCCTGCGCGCGCAGAGCGCCGAGCCGGTCCACGTCGATCCATGGGGCCATGCCGGGATGCAATTTTCCCAGGCCATGGAGAACGCAAATTCGCGCGACGCCGGCGCGGTCGGCCGGTTCGGCCCCCGCGCCGACCAGATGTGCAACCACGACCGCACGCAGCGCAGACGTCACGCGGTCAACCGTCGTCTCGCCCTGCAAAATGGTCGTGGCATCGATTCGGATGCCGCTGTCGCCCACGCGCACGAAGACCCAGTCCCCGTGCCGCAGATACGCCGCCGCGATCGTGGTGCCAAAGCGCCGGCTATTGTCGGCGCGCGCCGCCTCGGCGATCCCCAGCCGGGCATAGACGTCCGCGATCGCGCCCGACACGCCCGCGACGAGGCCATCCGGCGACCGGTCGCCTTCCGCAAGCGCAAGGAATGCCTCGAACGCCGCAGCCGCGGCCTGCGAGGCGATCCGTCCCGACGTGGCACCGTCGAAGCGCAGCCCTGTCCTGTCGGAAACGCCGTCGAACACCGCAAGCCCACGACCGGGCACCAGCGCAAGACTGTCCTCGTTCGCGTCCGGGCGGTCCGGATCCCGGCTTTCGGAAAGGGCTTCGATCTTCATTGCGCGCAGCCTCGCGCGAACATTACACTATTGTGACACCGGCATCGAGCGACACCCAATCTCGCTCGGCAACGCCGACAATGAAAACGGGGGGAGGTCGAAATGTCGAACCGTCCGATCGGCAGTCTCATTTTCACCGCAGCGATCGTCGCCGTCGCCGCGACGTCCGCCGCCGCCCAACAGCGCGTGAGCGTCTACACGGCGCATACCGCCAACATCGTTGAGCGGATGATCCCCGAGTTCGAAAAGGCGACCGGCCTAAAGGCCGACGTCGTGAAGGCCGGATCCGGCGACATCCTGAACCGCGTGCGTGCCGAAGCTGCCAACCCGAAGGCCGACGTGATCTGGAGCGTGGGCGCCGAACTGCTCGCGGCAAACTCGGACCTGATCGTTCCCTATCGCCCCAAAGAGTTCGACATGATCGCAGATGCGTTCAAGAGCGACGCGCCATGGCTACCTTACGCCGGGATCATGAACGTGTTCGTCGTCAATACAAAGAAATTGAAGCCCGACGAGTATCCACGCAGCTGGACCGACCTCGCCCAGCCGCGCTTCAAGAACCTCGTCTCCTACGCCGACGCCGAGAAGTCCGGCTCGGCCTACATGCAGCTCAACACGTTCCTGACGATCTACGGCGACAACGCTGCAGGTTGGGCGAAGTTCAAGCAACTCTTCGCCAACATGAACGTGTCGGCCAGCTCCGGCGCGGTTCCGCGCTTCGTCAACGACGGCGAGGCGAGCGTGGGCATTACGCTGGAGGACAACGCCTACCTGTTCCTCAAAAACGGCGGGCCGGTCGCGATCGTGTATCCGGAGGATGGCACCTCCGTCATCGCCGACGGCATGGCCGTCGTGAAGGGGGCACCCAATCCGGCGGGGGCCCGCGCCTTCATCGACTGGGCGATGAGCGCGCCCGTGCAGGACATGGTCGTGCAGGAACTTGGCCGCCGCCCGATCCGCAAGGACGGCAAGCCGCTTGCGGCGCTGAAACCCATAGAGCAGGTAAAGATCGTAAATTACGACATCGAGCGCGCCGCGGCGAAGCGCAAGGAATATATCGACAAATGGCAGGAGCTGGTGCAGTCCCGCTGAGCCGCCGTCGACCGAAGACCTGAGGACGGCTTGGCGCGCGTCGATATCGAAGAAGTCGTAAAGACGTACGGAAACGTCCGCGCGCTCGACGGGGTCAGCCTGTCGATCGCGTCGGGCGAATTCTTCACGCTGCTCGGCCCGTCCGGCTGCGGAAAGACGACACTGCTGCGCACAATTGCGGGCTTCAACGCGCACGATGGCGGGCATATCCGCGTGGACGGAACGCCCATCGACGACGTCGCTGCGCACCGGCGCGACATGGGCCTCGTCTATCAGGACTACGCGATATTCCCGCACATGACTGTGTCTGAGAATGTGGCTTTCGGTCTGGTCACGCGAAGGAAGCCGCGAGCGGAAATCGAGGAACGCGTGCGCCGTGTTCTCGACCTCGTCCAGCTCGGCCCCCTCGCCGACAGACTGCCGCAAGCCCTTTCCGGCGGGCAGCAGCAGCGCGTGGCACTCGCCCGCGCGATGGTCATCAATCCGCGCATCCTGCTGATGGACGAGCCGCTCTCCAATCTCGACGCCAAACTGCGTATCGAACTGCGCGAGGACATCCGCACCCTGCAGCGTTCGCTCGGCATCACGACGATCTACGTCACCCACGACCAAGAGGAGGCGCTCGTCGTTTCCGACCGCGTGTGCGTCATGCATCAGGGCCGCGTCCACCAGGTCGCGACGCCGCCCGAGGTCTATGCGCGCCCGGCAACGCTGTTCGTCGCGTCCTTCGTGGGTGCGATGAACCTGTTCGCCGACCTCGCGGTCGATGCGGCCGGGAACGTGACGGTCGCCGGTGTCCGGCTGCGCGTGCCGGCGCTTGCCGGCCGGACACGCGCGACGATCGGCATCCGCCCCGAGGACGTGGTCCTTGACGGACCGGACGACGGCGCACCGTCGCTGTCGTTCGATGCGAAGGTCGAACGGGCGAGTTTCGCGGGCCGCGAGCTTCTGCTCCGGCTGACCGCAGCGGATAGCACCGGCCTTGCCGCCAACAGCTACAGACCCGATCCTTCGGCGGTTCCCCAGCCCGGTCAGCATGCCCGCGCTCGACTGCCGCTGTCCCGGCTGCACGCCTTCGACCCGGCGACCGGCGCGCGGATCGGGACGGGCGCATGAGCGCCCGCCGTCCGCGCGACTTCTGGACCTGGGTCCTCGTCGCGGTTCTGGCGATCCTTGCGGTCCTGCTCGTCTGGCCGCTCGCCGGCATTTTCAAGGCCAGCTTGACCGACAACCGCAGCGGCGCCTTCACGTTCGCCAACTACGTGCGCGTTCTGACGCAGCCCTTCTTCCAGACCGCGCTCACCAACACGCTGATCGTCGGCATCGGCGGCATGCTGGGCGCGACGCTGATCGGCGTGCCGTTGGCGGTCCTGACGACCCGCTTCGCGATCTCGGGGCGGAACTTCCTTTCGACCGTCGCGGCGTTGACGCTCGTCTCGCCGCCGTTCATCGGCGCTTACGCGTGGATCATGATGCTGGGCCGCAACGGCTTCGTGCGGGCGGCATTCGAGGATATCGGCATCGAGATTCCGTCGATCTACGGCTTTTTTGGAATCATTCTGGTCTTCAGCCTGAAATTCTATCCGTTCGTCTTCCTGATGACATCGGCTGCGCTGCGGACCATCAACCCGACGCTGGAAGAGGCGGCCGTCGGCCTCGGCGCCGGTCCGGCACGCCGGCTATTTCAGGTGACGCTGCCGCTGGTGACGCCGGCGATCACCTCGGGGGCGCTGTTAACCTTCGTCCTTTCCATCGCCGATTTCGGTACCCCCGCAATCGTCGGCGGGCGCGTGCGCGTCCTGGCGACGACGGCTTTCAACCTGTTCACGAGCGAGATGGGCGGCAATCCCGGTCTCGCGTCGAGCGTCAGCGCGCTGCTGATCGCCGTGTCGGCCGCCGTCGTCGTGCTGCAGCGCTGGTGGGCGGCGCGGCGCAACGTCGAGAGCGCGCTGGTGCGCCGCCCCGCACCGCGGCGGCTTGGCCCGCTCGCCTCGCTGGGCGCGCACGCAGCATGCTACCTGATCGCGTTCGCCGGCTTCCTGCCCTCTCTCGTCGTCGTATGGACGTCGTTTCGCAAGACCAGCGGCCCGGTCTTCGTACCGGGCTTCGGCGTCGACAGTTACGCGAAAATCCTGCGCGAGGTGCCGCAGGTCATCGGCAATAGCGCGATCTATTCGCTCGTCGCCGTGGCGCTCATCACGGTCGTGGGCACGCTCGTGGGGTACATACTGTCGCGCCGGCAGACGCGGCTTTCCGCCACCCTCGATGCCGGGCTGATGATCCCCTATCTGGTGCCCGGCGTGGTGCTGGGTCTCGCTTTCACGGTGGCGTTCAATGCGTGGCCGCTGGAACTGACCGGCACGGCCACGATCATCGTGCTGATGCTGTTCGTGCGCCGCCTGCCCTATGCGGTGCGCTCGAGCGCCACGATCCTGCGCCAGATCCGCGGCACGATCGAGGAGGCAGCGATCTCGCTTGGCGCCTCGCCCGCGCGCGCCTTCGCGAAGATCACGCTGCCGCTGATGGTGCCCGGCATCGTTTCGGGCGCATTGATGAGCTTCATCACCGCCATCAACGAGCTTTCGAGTTCGCTCATTCTCTATGTCGGCCGGACGATGACGATGCCGGTGCGCATCTATCTGTCGGTGCTCGATGGTGAATTCGGGACGGCTGCGGCCCTGTCGACGATCCTGCTCGCCGCAACCGGAATTGCGGTCTACACCGTCCTGCACGTCTCGGGGCGAAACGAAAGCGCACTGGCGTAGCGCAATTGGCGCGAAACAGGCGACAACAGGCGACAGTCGCCTCCTAACCCATTGGTCTGGGCTGACGGTTTCCGGTATCCGACTTCCGTGATTTTGTATGCCTTCATATTTATATTCCCGTAAAGCGGGTATTTATGTGGACCATACTCCGAAAATTGTCACGAAAATAGACCTATGGCCGAACGAGGATCGCGCCCTTCGCGTCGAGCACGACGCTCACGACACTGCCGGCCGGGAACAGGGGCCGCGTGCGCGGCACGACGGCAAAGAGATCGCCCAGTGCCGTGTCGACGTGATACTCGACATGCGACCCCATGAAGGTGGCCTTGCTCACCCGGCCAGGCAGTCCAGCCCCCTCGCCGGCTTCGAGGTCGATCGCCTCGGGTCGGATGACGAGGTCGACCGGCCCCGGCACCAGATCTCGATGGGGAAGATCGATGCGGGCTTCGCCCAAAGCCACCCGCCCCCGCTCGCCCGAAACGCTTTCGAGCGTCGCACAAACATGGTTCGCCTCGCCCATGAAAGTTGCCACGAAGACGTCGCGCGGCGCGTCGTACAGCTCGGCCGGCGTGCCGGCCTGCGCGATCTCGGCCGCGCGCATGACGACGATGCGGTCGGATACGGCCAGCGCTTCGCTCTGGTCGTGGGTCACGTAGATCGCGGTCAGCCCCAGCGACTGCTGGAGTGCGCGGATCTCCTCGCGCATCGAACGACGCAGCCGCGCGTCGAGGTTCGAAAGCGGCTCGTCGAACAGCAGCACGTCGGGCTCCAGCACCAGCGCGCGCGCCACGGCCACGCGCTGCTGCTGGCCGCCCGACATCTCGGACGGCAGGCGCAGGCCATAGCCGGCAAGCCCCACTGTCTCCAGCGCCCGGCGCGCGCGCGCCGCCGCATCGGTCTTGTTGAGACCGGAAGAGACGAGCCCGTAGGCAACGTTCTCCTCGACGCTCATGTGCGGGAACAGCGCATAGGACTGGAACACCATCGAAACGTTGCGTTCGCGCGCGGAAAGGCTCGTGACGTCGAACCCGCCGATCTCGATCCGGCCCTCACTCGGCGTTTCGAGGCCCGCGACCATGCGCAACAGCGTCGTCTTCCCGCATCCGGACGGCCCCAGCAGCGTGACGAGCGTACCCGGCGCGATGTCGAGCGACAGCTTCTTCACGGCCACGACCTGGCCGTAGCGCTTGACGATGTCGACGAGGCGCACCCCGGCCCCCTTCCGTGTCGGCGTATTCATGCGCGCGCTCCGAGTGTGTGTGCGCCGCCGGCGGCCCGACGCCCGATGCGCCGCCGTCCGACGAGAAGCTGGATGAGGCCGATCGCCGCCATCATCAACACGATGAGGACGGTCGAGTAGGCGATCGCGATGCCGTAGTCGCCGTTGATGACGCGGTTGATGATGTAGACCGTGGCCATCTCGTGGCGCGCGGAGACGAGGAAGATGACCGCGCTGACCGTCGTCATCGCCCGAACGAAGCTGTAGACGAGCGCCGTGACGATCGCGGGCCGCAGCAACGGCAGGACGACGCGCGCCAGCGTGCGGCCGGTCGAGGCTCGCAAGGTGGCCGACGCCTCGTCGAGGCTGCGGTCGAGCTGGCTGATGGCGGCAAGCCCCGAGCGCACGCCGACGGGCATGTTGCGGAATACGAAGCACGCCACGAGGATCGCGGCCGTGCCTGTGATCTCGACTGGCGGAACGTTGTAGGCAAGGACATAGGCCACGCCGATGACCGTGCCAGGCACGCAGAAGCTGAGCATCAGCGCGAATTCCAGCGCGCCGCGCCCCGCGAAGCGCTGGCGCGCCAGGACCCACGCCGCCAGAAGGCCGATGCCGGCGGTAAGCGGTGCGGCAAGGCCGGCGAGCTGGATCGTCGTCCAGAACGAATTCCACGCTCCGCCCGACCACACGATGCCGCCCGTCCCGAAATCGACCGAGAAGGCGCGCGCGAAATGCGAGAGCGTGGGCGTCCAGTCGCGGCCCCACACGGCAACGAACCCGCCCGCGAGCGCCAGCGCATAGACCGTGACGGTGAGCGCCGCCCACGGCAGCGCCAGCGCGAAGGCCGCGCGTTCGACCGGCGGCGGTAGGCGCGCCGGCAGGCCGGCGTCGCCCTTGCCCGACATCGACACGTACGACGCGCGCCCTACCACGCGCCGCTGCAGGAAGAAGGCGACCAGCGCGTAGACCAGCAGGATCGAGGCGAGCGTGGCCGAACGACCGAAGTCCGCCTGCGCGCCGACGACGGCGAAGAAGATCTCGGTCGACAGCACGCCGAACGAGCCACCGAGGACGACCGGATTGCCGAAATCCGCGATGCTTTCGATGAACACCACGAGGAAGGCGTTGGCTAGGCCCGGACGCATCAGCGGCAGCGTGACGGTGCGAAACGCCCGCATCTCGCTGGCGCGAAGCGTCTGGGTCGCCTCCTCCATCGTCGGCGAGACGCCTTCGACCACGCCGATCAGCACGAGGAAGGCCGTGGGCGTGAAGCTGAAGACTTGCGCCAGCAGGACGCCGTTGAAGCCGTAGATCCAGCGCCCCAGCTCGACGCCCAACCACGACGAGGCCGCCTGATTGACCAGCCCCGACCGCCCGAAAATGAGGATGAGCCCGAGCCCGATGACGAAGGGCGGCGTGATGATGGGCATGACCGTCAGCAGCCGCAGCGGTCGCTTCAGGCGGAAGCCGGTGCGCGTGACGATCAGCGCGAAGGCGAGCCCCAGCAGCGTCGCGAGGCTGGCGGTCGACAGCGCCAGCGCAAGCGTGTTCCACGCCACGCCGCAGTTCGAACGCGACGTGAGGCAGGCAAGCGTCCAGATTTTCGGCGCGAACAGGCGGTCGGCCGTGGCGGCTAGCAGCGTCTGGTCGGACGGCACGGTGAATATCTGCGAAAGCAGCGTCAGCACCGGCCAGACGGTGAAAATCGCGATCGACGCGACGAGCACGGCAACCGCGCCCGAAACGAACCTCTCCCCGCCGAAGCGGCCCTTGAGGGCCAGCCCGTCGCTCGCCATCAGAAGGCAGCCCGCGAAGGCGAGCGTGCCGCCGATGCCGAAGCCGAACTGGCGCTCGTCGAGCACGCCGAAGATCTCTTCAAGCCACGGATAGCGCCACCCTTGCACGCCCACGAGCCAGCCCTGCACGACGATGGCGGCAAGCCCCGCGACGCCACCTGCGAGAAGCCAGCGCGCGCGCGCCGCACGGGGGCTTCGCGCGTCGATCCCCGGCAGGGCAGCCATCAGGCTCGCCGCCACGGGCCAGAACCACGGGCGACCGTGGAACGCCGCCTGCGCTAGCGCCGAGGCGATGTCGGGGTCGGCGGCAACAAGCGCGAAATACTCGGCAAGCCGCAGCGGTTCCTGCGCCATGTGCCACGGCAGCACGGCGAAGCCGAGGGCCGCAGCAAGCCACCAGACGGCGGTCAGGTCGAAGCGTTTCATTGGGAAGGAAAGCCGGGCGCGCCGCGTGGCCGGAGCGCGCCCGACGGCCTCAGCGCGGCAGCGAGCCGATTTCGGCGTCCCACTTCGCGAGCAGGCGGCGGCGCTCGGCGGCCTGCCCGTATTTCACGAAGTCGTACTCGACCAGTTTCATCTTCGACAGGTCGGGTGCGTTGGGCGGCAGGGGTGCGGTCTTGTTCGACGGCATCTGCAGCTGTCCGCCGGCCTCGAAGCCGAGGCGCTGGGCCTCCGGCGTCAGGGCCCAGTCGTAGAAGCGGCGGGCCTGCGTCATGTTTCGCGCACCCTTGATGATCGACATCGAGCCGATTTCGTAGCCCGTTCCCTCGCACGGCGTGGCCCAGCCCACGGGGAAGCCCGCGTTCGACTCCGTCACCGCGTCGTGGACGAACGAGAGAGACACGGCCGTCTCGCCGCGCGCCACCGCCTTGATCGGGCCGGTGCCCGAGCGGGCATAGGCGTTCACGTTCTTGTGCATCTCGGCGAGATATTCAAACGCCTTGGGCTCGCCCATCAGCTGGACGAGCGTGGCGATGACGACATAGGCCGTTCCCGACGAGTTCGGATTGGCGATCTGGATCTCGCCCTTGTAAGTCGGCTTCAGGATGTCGGCCCAGCAGGCGGGCGCAGGAATGTTCTTCTTGGCCAGCAACTCCTTGTTGAAGCCGAAGCCGATGGCGCCCGAATAGATGCCGACCGAGCGGCCCTTCGATATCTCGTACTGGCGGATCGCCCATGCCTGGAGCTGGGCATTGTTGGGAGACTTGTACTCGACTGTCAGGTTTTCCTCGGCCGCGATTAGGTGCGGATCGCCCGTGCCGCCGAACCACACGTCGGTACGTGGATTCTGCGCCTCGGCGCGTACCTGCGCCAGCGCTTCGCCGGAACCGCGCTGCGTCATGTTGACCGTAATGCCCGTCGATTTCTGGAAGCTGGTCGCGACGGCCTGGCACCATTCGACCTGCACCGAGCAGGAAAGGTTCAGCGTGCCCTGCGCAACGGCCGGCGAAAGCGGCAACACGGCTGCGAATGCGGCGAGGGCGGCGAATGTACGGATCATAGGTTCCTCCCGGCGCCCTCTCAATTGAGGGCGTATTTTTGTTACATTACGGATGGAAAACCGCCCCGGCGGGAGGGTTTGCCTGTCACGAATATGTAATAGTCTTGTATTTGGACGCGAATCAAGCAAATTTCCCACCCGTTTGGGTCGCCAAAAATCTAGGAAAACTACAAAATATGCCCCGCCTTCGCGCATTACTGTTCGACATCGACGGAACGCTTACCGACACCGAAGCCGTGCATTTCGAGGCGTGGACCCGCATCCTGAAGCCGCTCGGCCGGACCGTCGCGCGCGACCATTACGATCGGAACTTCGTCGGACTGACGAGCGATGCGATCGTCGAGCGCAACTTCGCCGACATCGACCCGGTCGTGGCCAAACGACTGCCGGAAGAAAAGGAAGCGCTGTTCCGCTCGCTTCTCGACAGGCTGGTGCCGACGCCCGGCGTGCGCGAGTTCATCGCCCGCGCCAGGGACGCCGGCATCGCGCGCGCGGCCGTGACCAACGCGCCGCGCGCCAACGCCGAATTGATGCTCGGAAAACTCGGTCTCATCGGCGAGATGCAGACACTGGTGATCGGCGACGAACTTGCGCACGGCAAACCTCACCCGCTTCCCTACCTGACGGCGCTCGAACGGCTCGGCATGCCGGCGAATGCGGCGCGCGTCTACGAAGACTCGGCTGCCGGAGTGCGCTCGGGCGTGGCGGCGGGCGTGGAAACCGTCGGCGTCGACGTCCATTCGGCCTCCGTCGGCGCCACGCATCCGCTGCTGGCGCTTGGCGCCAAGCGCGTCATCCGCGACTTCGGCGCCGAAACCTTCGGCTAGGCCCGCAGCGGAATTCCCGACAGGCGGGATACGAGCGCGCCGAGCCCCGGCGTCGTGGCCAGAATCGGGTTGCCCTGCTTGAGGTCGACGCCGTCCTCGAACGGGTTCGTCACGCCGCCGGCCTCGCGCACGATGACTACGCCCGCCATCGCATCCCACGTCTTCGTCCAAAGCTGCAGGTAGCCGTGGCGCGCGCCCGCGGCCACGCGTGCGAGCGCCAGCGCCGCCGAGCCGGCACGCCGGAAATCGAGGCCGGCATCGACGACCCGTCCGACAAGGCCGAAATAGTCGGCCTTGGAAATGCCGTTGCCCCAGTCGATGTCGAGGATCGCCCCGCCCGTCGGCGGCTCCATGACGGCAATACGCGCATCGTTCTTGAACGCGCCGCCGCCCGTGCGTGCTGCATAGAGTTCGCCCAGCACGGGCGCGAAGATCACGCCAACTTTGGCGATGCCCACTTCCCGATAGCCGATCGAAACGCACCAATCGGCGACGCCGGTGGCGAAGTTGGAAGTTCCGTCGATCGGATCGACGACCCATTGGCTCGTGCCGCCGGCGCCGCCGCCTTCCTCGCCCACGAACGCATCGCCCGGAAACGCCGCCGCCAGCCGCTCGCGAACGAGAACCTCGACGGCGCCGTCGGCCTGCGTCAGGAAATCGTGGCGCCCCTTGAACGTGGTGCCGAGCGCGCGTTTGCCGGTCCACCATTCCAGCGCCAGTTTGCCCGCCTCACGGGCGATCGTCGTCGCGGCTGCCAGGCGGGCTTCGAGTTCGCGCGCGCTCATTTCGGCAGGGGCTTCACTTCGGCGTCCCATTTCGCCAACAGGCGCCGACGCTCGCTCGCCGCGCCGTATTTCGCGAAGTCGTAGTCGATGAGTTTGACGTCGATCTTGGGCGCCTGCGGGTGGACGGGCGTATTGCGGTTCGACTGGACGTGGAAGAATTTCGCCTCGGCGGCCGCGATCTGCGATTCCGGCGACAGAGCGAACTCGTACCACTGCCTAGCAAGTTCCAGGTTACGCGTCCCCTTGACGATGCTCATGGAGCCGACCTGATATCCCGTGCCTTCGCACGGCGCCACCGGCTTCACGGGGCCGCCATCGACGAGGACCTGCGTGATGTCGTCGAGGAAGGCGATCCCGACAAGAGTCTCGCCGGTGCCCGTGTTTCGCGCGGCGGCGGCGCCGGCTTTGTTGTATTGGTTGACGTTGAGGTGCAGCTTCTTCATGTAGTCGAAGGCTCGGTCCTCTCCCATCAGCTGTACCATCGTGGCGAGATGCGTATAGGCCGTGCCCGAGGCGTTGGGGTCGGACGTCTGCACTTCGTTGCGGAATCTTGCGTCGAGCAGGTCGGACCAGCAGCGCGGCTCCGCCCCGCCCTTGCGCTCCATCTGGCGCGTGTTGAAGCCGAAGCCCAGAGCGCCGGCAAAGAGCCCCACCGTGCGATAGCCCGACTGCTCGGCCTGTTTGCGCGCCCAGTCGTGCAGCTGCGGCAGCGTCGGCGAACGGTACTCGAGCGTCAGCCCCTCTTCCGCCGCCTGCAGATGGGAGTCGCCCGTCCCGCCGTACCACACGTCGCCGCGCGGGTTCGTCGCTTCGGCCTTCACCTGCGCGTAGATCTCGCCGGCACTCTTGCGGGTCATCGCGACCCGGACGCCGGTCTTGCGCGTGAATGCGTTCACGGCGCCGCGGCACCATTCCTCCGGCACGCCGCAATAGACCGAAAGCGTCGCCTGCGAGCGCGCGCTTTGCGGCACAGCCACGATAGCGGCGGCAAGAGCCACACCTAAAATCGACAGTTTTCGCATCGTTTCCTCCGGCGTCTTTTGCTGCGGCGCAACACCGGGAACCGGCGCGCGCAGCATGATCTTCACAGTGACTGTCACAAACAATACACTTAACCGCAACAAAACAGTCACGCGGCCAATCGCGAAAATGGAGGAAACGATGTCGATCACGCGGCGCGAGTTTGCAGGCACGGCGCTTTTCGGGGCGGGCATGGCGGCGGCTGCCCCGTCCATTCTTCGCGCGCAAAGCCGTCCGAAGGTGACGTTCTACTATCCCATCCAGGTCGGCGGTCCGCTCACGCAGGTAATCGACGGCTATATCGCGAAGTTCAAGGCCGAAAACCCGTCGATCGACGTCGAAGCGGTCTATGCCGGCAACTACATCGATACGACGACAAAGGCGCTTACCGCCGCGAAGGCCGGCTCGCCGCCGACGACCGCGATCCTGCTTGCGACCGACATCTACACCCTGCTCGACGCCGAAGTGATCCAGCCGCTCGACGACTTCGTCAAGACGGACGCCGACCAAGCCTGGATCAACGGCTTCATGCCTGCGTTCCTGAAGAGCGCGCAGATCAAAGGCAAACTGTGGGCCGCGCCCTTCCAACGTTCGACCGCCGTGCTCTACTGGAACAAGAAGGCGTTCGCCGAATCCGGCCTCGATCCCGAGAAATTCCCGACGACTTGGGACGAGATGGTCGCCTACGGCAAAGCCGTCACGCGCAAGGACGCGTCGGGCCGCACGACGCGCTGGGGCGTCGGCATCCCGGGCAACGTGGGATCGGCTCAATGGCTTTTCGGCGCGCTCGTCGCCCAGAACGGCGGCACTCTTTTCAAGGAAGACGGAACGGCGACGTTCCTCACCGACAAGAAGGTCGTCGACGCGCTGCAGTTCTGGATCGACCTCTCGAAGGTCCATGGCGTGCATCCGCCCGGCATCCAGGAATGGGGCACCACGCCGCAGGACTTCCTCGAAGGCCGGATCGCGATGATCTGGACGACGACGGGAAACCTGACGAACATAAAGAAGAACGCGACGTTCGATTTCGGCGTAGCGCCGTATCCGGGCAAAGTCGCGCCCGCCTCCGTTCTCGGCGGCGGCAACTTCTACGTCTTCGCGAAGGCGCCGCAGGCCGACAAGGAAGCCGCGTTCAAGTTCATCAAGTTCATGACGTCGGACGAGTTGCTTGCCGACTGGTGCATCCAGACGGGTTACGTCGCCCCGCGCGACGGCGCTTGGGAGACGGCCGCGCTGAAGAAGTACGTCGCCGACATGCCGGCCGCCACCGTCGCGCGCCGGCAGATCGCAAGCTCGGTGCCGGAATTCTCGACCTACGACAATGCCCGCACGACCGCCGTTCTGAACACAGGGATCGGCGCAGCGCTCACCGGCCAGAAGACGGCCGAAAAGGCGTTGGCCGACGCGCAGGCCGAGATCGACCGCATCCTGCGGCCGTTCCGGCGATAGGATCGCGTGGGCGAGACCGGCGGCGCGGGACCTATACTCGCGCCGCCCGGTAGGCGTCCACGATCCGCGCCAGTAGCCGCACCCCAAATTCGACCTGGCCGCCCGACTTCCAAAAACGCAAAGCCCGCCGCCGGTTTCCCGGGGCGGGCTTCTTTTGTGGTCGGAGCGGCGGGATTCGAACCCACGACCCCAGTCCCCCAGTTTTTCGAAAACTCAACGATTTCAATGGCAGTTTCCGCATTTAGCGGCAAATAAGGGAATTTAGTGGAAACCAAGGGAGCTAACGCCGCGACGAACGGCGGACCGCCCAATCCCCGAACGACTGAACGATCTGCACTAGCCCAATCAGCACAAGCACGACGGCAGCCATGACTTCCGGCAGGAACCGCTGGTAACCGTACCGAATGCCGAGGTCTCCAAGACCGCTACCGCCGACGGCGCCAGCCATCGCCGAATAACCGATCAGGCTTACGATCGTTACCGTTGTTGCGGCGATGGCGCCGATCGAGCGACTAAACTAACATTCGTAACGGGCCACTCGGTGGGGGCCGGTCAAGGTCACTTCCGCGCGATAGCGGACGCTACGACAACGGACGCGCGCTCCGACGCCCATGGTGCCTATCGACGGCATTCCGACGCGTTGGATACGACCGGCCAATGGACGACAACGTGTCAGCCGCCGCCGAGGCGATCGACTATTCCACGGGCGGTCCGCTCGTCCGTGATGAGCGTCCTGGCGCCCGTTAGACGAACCGCAGTCATGATGATGTCGACCTTCGATTTTCCACCGGCGACCACGACGACCTTGCCGATCTTGCGAAGATCCATTGGATTGAACGCCATGACGCGCGAATTGAGCGGATGGTCGACAAGCCCGCCCTTTTCATCGACGAAATGGCAAAGGATGTCGCCGATGGCGCCGGCCGCCCGGAGTTCCTTGCGCTCGGCTTCGGAAAGAAGTCCGCTACGGAACAGCGTCGCACCGGGACTCATATCGCCGACGCTAATAGCAGCGACATCGACCTTTTGGCTGCGCCGGACGATCTCCTGAAGCGAAGGTTCCCGCCAGAGCTGGTTGCGAAGCTCCTTGCTACTGACGAATACGGGCGTCGTCAGATGATAGCATTCGGCCCTGTAGAGATCGGCAAACTTGAACGCAAAGGCGGACGGGTTGAACGATATGGCATGGGTCATTCCACCAAGCATCGAGACCACCGTCATCTTCTCGACCTCGGTCCATTCCAGCGAGCGCAGGCTATGCTGGAGCGTGCCGCCCCAGCCAACTCCGATCGAGACGCCGTCCCGGATTTCGCCCGACAGATACGCGCCGGCCGCCTGACCGATGACCTCCGCGAGCTTCGTCTCGTCTTCGGGAGTGGGAACGACCACCGCATTTTCGATACCGAGAAGACCTTCGAGCGACTTCTCGATCGCGACCTGGGACGCCTGCCGTCCGTTAATCCGGATCTGGACGATCCCTTCCTCGCGGCAGGCGGCCAGGATACGCAGCGTTTTGAGACGACTGATCTGCAGGCGCTTGGCGACCTCCTCCTGCGTCAGCCCCTCCATGTAATAGAGCCACGCGGCCCGCATCCGCATGTCGGAACCCGCAGTTCCTTCCTTGGCAGCATTCCGATTTCTTGTTGTCGACAAACCGATACCTCCTCGCGCCCGGGATTCCACGCCTCTGAATCCGGAATAGTGCCATTCTATAGCGCGTCGTCCGCAAGCCAAATGCCAAAGCAACCGGCGCGCGCTAGTATGCGGCGACGTCGCACCCCGCCGTGAAGCCAAGCTCCGGACCGCATGGAAACAAGCCCGACAATCCGCAAGCCGCGCCGCCAGTCGCGCCCCGTGCGCGTGGGGACGGCACTGATCGGCGGCGGTATGCCGGTTGCGATCGAGGCCAGACTCGACGATCCGGCCGACGCAGCCAACGACGGCGCGTCGCCCGCCGATGGTGCCAAGCGCGCGGAAATCGCTGGTGCGACGATACTGTGCCGAAGCTGTTTCGACGTCGGCGCGGCGCGCACGCTTGCGGAATTTGCGCGTATCGCCGCCCTTCCGATCACGGCCGACATTGGTCGCTGCGACCCGCGCGTTGCGCATGCCGCGGCCGAGGCGGGCGCCAGCGCCATCTGGTTCGAACCGTCGACCGGCGACGACCGAGTGGCGATGGGCGAATTTGCGGCGATCGCACATGCCTATGGCTGCACGATCGGGGTCTCGGTATGCGAACCGCATGTCGAAAATGCGGAAGACAGCGCGAACTTCGAACAGGCCGTAGCCCGCTATGCCGCACACAGCATCGACCGGATGCATGCCGCCGGCATCGTCGATTTCATCGTCTCCCTGCGACTCCAGTCGCCGGCAGCCATGGCAGGCAGCGCGCGCGCGCTGGCGCGCGTCGGCGATTTTCCGATCGCGCTCGCGATCGGTCGCGCGCATGCGAGCCGTTCGGCGACGGCGAATGTCGCCGGCGCCCTTGCCGTCGGGCTGCCGCTCCTGATGGGTATCGGCGACATGTTGTGTCTGCCAGGTACCTCCGATCCGACCGCCGACGTACATGCGGCCGTCGACGCGCTGCGCTCGATCGGATTGCGGCCGCGCGGCGTGGCGGTGACCGCCGGTCCTGACTTCCTGCGCCAGCGCACTGACGCCGACCGCCTACCCCCGTTGGTCGAGAATCGGTTGACGCACATCTCGCGCACGCTCGACGTGCAGCTTTCTGCGGACGCGAAGCCGGGAGCTTCCGGCCCGACGGCGTGGATCGAGCCGACTACGGCGGAGCCTGCCGGCACTCCGCGTCTGCATGTCGCCGCGCGCCTTGATATCGGCCAGTCGGCGGACGATGCAGCCGAACGGATTGCGCGCGCCGTCGAACTCGCCGCCATCGAACTGGACGCGCCCGACCTCGATGGCCTAGCGACCGAATTGTGCCGCGGCCGGCAGGCGGCAGACGACGAGGCCAAGCTCTGGTCGCGCGTCGCTGTGTGCCTGCGCCACGTTTTCCGCGAACGGAATGCACGCATGGTCTGGGGGCATCCGCTCGGTGCGGCGTTTCATGCCCGACTGACAGGACGGCGCGACGCATGGACTCTTCCGCCCGTCGGAGAAACCCTGCCGGCGGCCGATCCCAGCGCGGCGGCGGCGGCCATTTCGACGGCGATCGGCCTTGCCGTCGCCGACGCCGCCGCTGGCCGCAAGTCGGATATCATCGTCGTCGTCGATCGTGCTGCCATCGAAACCGGCGCGATGCTGGAGGCGCTGCGCGCATGTCGGGAGAGCGGAGCCGCGGTGCTCGTGGTGGCGGTCGACGTTGCCGGCGGCGAACCCGGGCTCGCGGCAGGCGTGGCTTCGCAGCTCGCACGCGTCGTTTCCTCGCCGCCCTACCTGGCGCTTCGCGAAATCGGAAAGCAGATCGTCCAACGCCTTCCGGGTCCCGGCTATACGTTGGTGAAGCGCATCGAGGAATCGGGGCGCACGCTCGCGTCCGGCGACACTATCTTCGACGAGCTGGGGCTTTATTATGTCGGACCGGTCCCCACGCGGGGGCTCGGCACCCTGCTCTCGGTCCTGCACAATCTTTCGCGCTCGCCCAGGAGCACGTCAGTCCTTGTTCATGTGGCCGGCAACGCACCCCTTCGCCGGGTTTCCGTCGAGAAGTCGCCCAAACCTCTTAAGGAGTGGTTCGATGGCAGCGTCCAGGGCGATGCTGCCGTCGCGATCGTCGATATCGGCGCACCGCCGGCGCTGCCGGCGGGTCTTTCGCGTCGTGCCGCCGGCCGCTACTTCGCGGTAGGCAACGCCGCGAGGCATGGTGCCGGGCTTGCGACGGGCCTGTCGGCCGGCGGCCATCATCCGTTCGTATTCCTCGATCGGCGGAATTTCTGGCGGGGGCCGGGCGAAACCGCGCGCGAGATTGCGCGGCGAAATCTGCCGGTCTGCTTCGTCGTCGACCTGATGCGCGGCTATGCGCCGGAAGCCTGGCTCGATGCGCCGCCGATCAATCTCGAAGCCGTCCCCGGGTTCGTGGTCTTGTGCGCGAGCGACAGCGCCGAGCTGTCGCTGATGCTGGCATTCGCCCGCAAGATCCGCGACCGTCCCGTGCTCATCGGGCATGCGGGCCTCGAATCCGGCGAGGGCGTGCCGCATGAACCGGTCGAACTTGCGCACGGACGGATAGTCGCGAATGGCGGCGACGTCGCCGTTCTTGCCGCCGGTCGCGGCGTTGCCGCCGCTGAGGCCGCTCGCCGGGCGCTTGGCGGAAGAGGCGTGGGACTCACCATCGCCGATGCGCGATTCACCCAGCCGCTCGACCGCGGGCTGGTCATGACACTTTTCGAAACGCATCGGCAATTGATTTTGCTGGACGACCCCGCGATGGCCGCGGGCTTTGCGAAAGCCGCTGTCGACGTCCTTGCCGAACTCGGTCCCTCGGATTTCCGGCAGCGGCTCCACGTCGTTCCGATGGGGCGGGCGGCGGCAAACGACATCGTCGCGCGCGTCCTTCGGAACTGGTGATCGCTCGGTCGATTTGTACATTTGTGTTGACGAAAGCATAAAAGTACTAATATCTCCGGATCAGGGAAGAACGCCACCGGAGTTGCCATGTCACCCAAGATCACGACGGAATCCTTGGCCAGCGCGCTTGCCGCGCGCGCCGACGAAGGCCGCCCTGTCCGCATCGGTCTCGTCGGTGCGGGCGAAATGGGAACCGACATCGTCACGCAGGTGAGCCTGATGCGCGGGCTCGAGATCGGCGTCATCGCCGACGTGCGGGAGAAAAACGGGTTCGAGGCAGTGAAGATCGCGGGCCTGCCGGCCGACCGCGCCGTAGCCGCCGACACCGCCAAGGCCGCCGACAAGACGATCGCCGCGGACAAGATCGCCATCGCCGAATCCTTCCAGATCGCCTGCATGGCCGAGCAGGTCGACGTCATCATCGAGGCGACTGGCAACCCGAATGTCGGCGCCGAAGTCGCACTGCTGGCGATGGAGCACGGTAAGCACGTCGTGATGATGAACGTCGAGACGGACGTGACGGCAGGCGCCTACCTGCGCCACATGGCCGACAAGGCCGGCGTCGTCTACACGCTCGGCGCCGGCGACGAACCGACCGCAGCGATGGAACTCGTCAATTTCGTGCGCTCGCTCGGCTATCCGATCGTCGCCGCGGGAAAGGGCAAGAACAACCCCTTCCGCCGCGAGGCCGTCCCTTCGGAATACGAGGAAGAAGCCCGCCGGCGCAACATGAACCCACGCATGCTGGTCGAGTTCGTCGACGGCTCGAAGACGATGATCGAGATGACGGCGCTCGCCAACGCGACCGGCCTCGTCCCCGACATTGCCGGCATGCACGGACCGGCGGCGCCCCTTTCCGAACTGCACAAGGTGCTGTGCCCGGTCGCCGACGGTGGGATGCTGTCGCGCAAGGGCGTCGTCGACTTCACGGTCGCAAAGGGCGTGGCGCCCGGCGTGTTCGTCGTCGCGGAAATGGCACATCCGCGCCTGCGCGAGCGCATGCACGACCTGCAGATGGGTCCCGGCCCCTACTACACTTTCTTCCGCCCCTACCACCTGACGAGCCTCGAAGTGCCGCTTTCCGCCGCCGCCGCGGTGCTGTGGCGGCAGGCGCACATGCGTCCGCTTCCCGTGCCGGTCGCCGAAGTGGGGGCAGTCGCCAAGAAGGACCTGAAGCCGGGCGATGTTCTCGACGCGATCGGCGAGTACTGCTATCGCGGCATGGCGCTCGCCGTGCCCGAGGCGCAGCGCCTCGCCGCGCTGCCGCTAGGCCTCGCCCAGCGCGCGGTCGTCACGCAGCCCATAAAGGCCGGGGAATATCTCACCTACCGGAACTGTAAGGCCGATCCGAAGCTCGCGATCGTCCGGCTGCGCGAGCAGCAGGACGCCCACATCGCGAAAAACGCGGCAGCCTGACGGTCGATCCGCCATGAGCACCCTTCCCCGCGCCAACCAGCGTCCGGAACTCTCGGCCTTCGACGACGGCACGCTCGCCGAAGCGCTGCGCAAGATGCACCTCATCCGCAAGTTCGAGGAAGCGGCCGAGGACTGCTACATGCGTGGCCTGATCCACGGCACCATGCACCTGTCGATTGGGCAGGAAGCGAGCGCGGTAGGCTCGGCCATTCCCCTGGCGAAATCCGACTACGTCCTGTCTACCCACCGCGGCCACGGACACTGCATTGCCAAGGGTGCCTCGCCCGACCGCATGTTCGCCGAGTTCTTCGGGAAGGAAACCGGCTACTGCAACGGCCGAGGCGGGTCGATGCATATTGCCGACGTCGAAGGCGGCAATCTCGGCGCCAACGGCATCGTGGGCGGCGGCCTGCCCATCGCGGTCGGCGTCGGCATGAGCATCAAGGCCCAGAAGCTCGATCGCGTGTGCATGGTCTATTTCGGTGACGGCGCCAACAACGAGGGCGCGTTTCACGAATCGCTCAACATGGCTTCGATCTGGAAGCTTCCGGTCGTCTTCGTTTGCGAAAACAACAACTACGGCATGTCGACGTCGGTCGCGCGTTCGACGGCGGTGGCTAACATCGCCGATCGCGCGCTGGCCTATTCGATGCCCGGCGACACGATCGACGGCAACGACCTGCCGCTCGTCGCGGCGACGGCGCGCATCGCGGTCGAACGGGCGCGGCGCGGCGAAGGGCCCTCGCTGATCGAGTGCAAGACCTACCGCATCAGGGGACACTCGAAGAGCGACCGGAATCTCTACCGCACCAAGGAGGAGATCGAGGCTTGGAAGGCGAAATGCCCGATCCGCCGGCTTGAAGGCGAACTCCTCAACCACGACCGGCTCGGGTCTGCACGTCTCGCCGAGATCGAAGCCGATGCGGCGCGGGAAATCGCTGCGGCTATCGAGTTCGCGAAATCGAGCGCGGAGCCCGATCTTGCCGGCCTTACGAGGTACGTATATGCCGAATGACGTGGCGGGCGCCGATCCGGCGGCGCGCGAAATCACCTACGCCGAGGCCATCCGCGAGGCACTCGCCACGGCAATGGCCGACGATCCGCGCGTGATCCTGATGGGCGAAGATGTCGGCGTCTACGGCGGCGCGTTCGGCGTCAGCGGCGATCTCGTCCACCGTTTCGGCGTCGAGCGCGTTATCGACACGCCCATCAGCGAACTGGGCATCGCTGGCGCTGCCGTCGGCGCCGCGATCACCGGCATGCGGCCGGTGCTGGAGATCCAGTTTTCCGACTTCATCACGCTGGCGATGGAGCAGATCGTCAACCAGGCTGCCAAGATCCACTTCATGTTCGGCGGCAAGGCGAACGTGCCGATGGTCGTGCGCTTGCCCGGCGGCTCCGGCACCGGTGCGGCCGCCCAGCATAGCCAGAGTCTTGAGGCGTGGTTCGCCCACGTGCCGGGGTTGAAAGTCGTCCAGCCCTCGACACCGCATGACGCAAAGGGACTGCTGCTCTCGGCCATCGACGATCCGAACCCTGTCCTGATCTTCGAGCACAAGCTCCTCTACAAGACGCGCGGGATCGTCCCCACCGAAGCGTTCCGCGTGCCGATCGGCAAGGCCGCGGTGCGCCGGGAAGGCGGGGATGCGACGATCGTGGCGACCGGCGTCATGGTCTCGCGTGCGCTTGCGGCAGCCGAACGCCTCGCCGCCGAAGGAATCTCGACAGAAGTGATCGACCTGCGGTCATTGCGCCCCATCGACCTCGAAACCATCGCGGCGAGCGTACGCAAGACTTCGCGCCTGATGGTCGTCTACGAAGGCGTCAAGACGATGGGAATCGGCGCCGAGATCAGCGCAATGATCGCCGAGAGCGACGCATTCGACTATCTCGACGCTCCGATCGTGCGCCTTGGCGCGGCCGACGTTCCTCTTCCTTATAGCCCAAAGCTTGAACGCGCAGCTGTCCCACAGGAAGAAGATATTTTCCGTGCGGCCGCCTCGCTCGTGCGTACGGGTGGCGCCTGATGCCGGTCGAGGTCGTCCTCCCCCGGGTCGACATGGGGATGGAAAGCGGCTCGATCGGCGCCTGGAAGGTCGCCGACGGCGAGAGCGTGCGCGAAGGCCAGATCCTGTTCGAGATCAACACCGACAAGGCGGTGATGGAGGTCGATTCCCCCGCGAGCGGCCACGTGCGGATCGTGCGCCCGGATGTCGGTACGACGATCGCGGTCGGCACGGTCGTCGCCTATGTCTATGCCGAGGGCGAGGTGATGGCGGCGCCCCCCGCGGCAGTCGCGCCGACGGCAACTGCTCCTACCGCGGTCGTCGCCGGTCCCGTCGCGGTGCCGCCCGTCGAGATCGCTTCTCCGACGGCCCCGTCCGACAAGCCGCGCGCGAGCCCGATGGCTCGCCGTCTGGCCCGCGAAGCGGGGCTCGATCTTTCCGCCATTCCCGGCAGCGGCCCGCGCGGACGCATCATGCGCGCGGACGTCGAAAAGGCAAGCCGCGCAACCAATGCACACCCCGTCGCCGCACCGGTCGCCGGCCCCGCGCCGCGCGCGGGCGACGGCCGCCTCGAGCCGTTCGACAACGTGCGTCGTATCATCGCCCGCCGCCTCTCGGGTAGCATGCGCGACGCGCCCCACTTCTTCATGAACGCGCAGCTCGACATGACGGCGATGAACGACCTGCGCAAGCGCATCTCGCCGCGCATCGAGGCACGCGTGGGCGTACGCCTGAGCCTGACGATGCTGCTGCTGCGTGTCGTGGCGCCGATGCTCGAACGCCATCCGCTGCTCAACGCCAGCGTCGAAGGCGAAGCGGTACGATACCACGATCGGGTCGATATCGGCGTCGCGATGGAGCGTGACGGCGGGCTAGTCGTGCCTGTCTTGCGCGACGCGAACGAGAAGTCTCTGGAAGAGATCGCGCGCGATTTCTCGAAACTCACGAACAGCGTGCGCGAGAGGACGATCGCGCCCTCCGAATTGACGGGCAGCACCTTCACGATCAGCAATCTCGGCATGTTCGGCGTAGATTCGTTCACGGCGATCATCAACCCGCCCGAAGCGGCCATTCTCGCGATTGGCCGCACGGTCGACACGCCGGTGGGATGCAACGGGCGGGTCGAGCTGCGCCCGATGGCCAATTTCTGCCTTTCTTCCGACCACCGAATCGTCGACGGCGTCGCTGCGGCCAAGTTTATGGCCTCCCTGCGCGAGGCTGCCGAGTCCCCCGAAGTCCTGCTTTAAGACCGGACCCAATATGTCATTCTGACGCCCCCCGGGCAGTTCCGCGACAAGAACGGACGGCCGCCACAAAAATAGAGGAGGATCGACATGAAGAATAAGTTCCAGCGGTTCGCGACGCTCGCCGCGATCGGCCTAGCGATCGGTCTCGCCGCGCCCGCCCTCGCCCAGTCTGGCAAGCTCGTGCTCTACACCTCGCAGCCCGACCGCGATGCGCAGCAGACGACAGCGGCATTCAAGCAGGCGAATCCGAACGTCGAAATTGAGATTTTCCGCTCCGGCACAACCGAGGTCATGACGCGTTTGGCGGCAGAAGCCGCCGCCGGCCAGGTCAAGGCCGACGTCCTGCTGATCGCCGACAGCGTCAGCATGGAAACGCTTAAGAAGGCAGGCCGGCTTCACGCCTATACCGATGCGAAGCTCGACGGTATCCGTCCGGGCACCTTCGACGTCGACAAAACCTATTTCGGCACCAAATTGATCACGACGGGCATCGCCGTGAATACGGCCGCCAAGTCGCAGCCCAAATCGTGGGCCGACCTCGTGAAACCGGACATGAAGGGTCAGGTTATCATGCCGAGCCCGCTCTATTCGGGTGCGGCCGCCATCATGATGGGGGCGCTCACGAAGCGGCAGGACTTCGGCTGGAAGTTCTACGAGACGCTGAAGGCCAACGGAACGGTCCCCGTGCAGGGTAACGGCGCGGTGCTGACATCGGTCAGCAGCGGCGAGAAACCCTACGGCGTTCTGGTCGATTTCATGGCGCTTAACGCCAAGCTCAAGGGCGCACCGATTAGCTTCATCATCCCCGAGGAAGGCGTGATCCCGGTCACCGAGCCCGTCGCGATCCTCAAGACAACCGCCAACCTCGCCGCCGCGAAGGCGTTCGTCGATTTCCTTCTCTCCGAGGCCGGCCAGCGCTTCTCTGTCCAGACGCTGGGCTACATCCCCGTGCGCGCCGGCGTGCCCAACCCCGCCTGGCTGCCGGAAGGCACGACGATCAAGATCATGGATATCGACACCGGCGCGATCCTCGGCACCGCCGAAAGCGACAAGTCGCGCTTCTCCAACCTGTTCGGCGGCTGAAGCGCAGGGCATGTCGAAGGCGTTCCGACTGAAGCTGCAGGACTGGGGGCTGCTTGCGGCCCTCGTCGCGCTCGTCGCGGCACTGTCGCTTCTTCCGCTGGGGCGGCTCCTCTTCGAGGCGCTTGCCCCGGGTGGAACACCTTCGATTGCCACGTTCGAGAAGGTCTTCTCGAACCCGGTGACCTGGCGCGCGACCGGCCACAGCCTGGAAATTTCGATCGGCGGGACGATCCTCGCCACGGCGATCGGCGTCGTGGTCGCGCTGCTCGTGGGCCTCGGCGACATCCGCTGCCGAAACGCGTTCGTGTTCTGTTTCGTGTTGCCGCTGATGATCGCGCCGCAGGTGACGGCGCTCGCTTGGCTGCAGGTCGCCGGTCCGTCGAGTCCGCTGCTGCGTGCGATCGGTCTCGCGCCGGCCATCGGCACGCCGAATCCCCTCTACTCGCGCGAGGGGATCATCCTGCTGCTCGGAATCGAATATGCGCCGCTGGTGTTCCTGACGCTGCGCGCGGGCCTGCGGCGGCTGCCACGCGAGCTGATCGAGGCGGCCCTCGCCGCCGGCGCGCGCAAAGGACGAGTCCTGCGGACCGTCGTTCTGCCGCTGATGACCCCGCCGCTTGTCGCCGGTATCGCGCTAACCTTCGTCTCGTGCGTGGGAAATTTCGGCATTCCGGCCTTCCTCGGCATTCCCGGCGGCTACATTGCGCTTCCCACGCTCATCTACCAGCGGCTCTCCGGCCTCGGGCCCGCGGCGCTGGCGGAAGTTTCGGGCCTGTCGGTCCTCGCCGGCCTCATCGCCGTCGCGGGCATTCTTCTCCAGAACTACATGCTGGGCCGGCGCGACTACCGCATCACCGGAAATTCGCTGTCGGCAGCACCTTTCGAACTGGGGCGTTGGCGCCTGCCGGTCGAAGCGATGCTGTGGGGTTATCTTTCGCTGGTTCTGGTCGTACCGTTCGCCAGCCTGCTGGCGATATCGCTCGTGCCGATCTTCGGCGTGCCGCTCACTTGGGCAAGCGCCTCGATCGAGAACTACGTCTACGTCCTGATCGACTATCCGGTTTCGCACCGCGCGTTCCGCAACAGCCTCCTGCTTGCCGCATCGGCGGCGGCCATCATTGTCGCCGTCAGCGCACCGCTGGGCTACTATCTCGCTTGGCGTGGCTCGCGTGCGCTCAAGGTCCTCAACCTTTCGGCGGAGATGCCCTACGCGCTGCCGGGCATCGTGTTCGCGATCGCGCTGATCCTCGTCTTCCTGAAACCCATCCCCGTCCTCAACCTCAGCATCTACAACACGGTCTGGATCATCTTCGTCGCCTATCTGGGCCGCTTTCTGGTGCTGGGCCTGCGTCCGGTCATCAGCGGCTACCACCAGATCGACCGGTCGCTTGAGGAGGCCGCGAGCGCGCTTGGCGCCGGCGTCCTGCGGCGCATGCGCACGATCATGTTCCCGCTGGTCGCACACGCCGCAGCCGCGGGCGCGCTTCTCGTCTTCCTTATGGCGTTCAGCGAATTAACGCTTTCCGCGCTGCTGTGGTCATCGGGCGCGGAGACGCTGGGTACCGTCATGTTCAGCTTCCAGCAGTCCGGCGGCGTCAACTACGCATCCGCAATCGCTGTCGTGACCATTCTCGTAACGCTCGTCCTGATGCTTTCGACTCTCCTCCTCGGGCAGCGCCTTCCCAAAGGGGTACTTCCGTGGCAGGACTGAAGATCGACCGCGTCACGCGCCAATTCTCGGACTTCAAGGCGCTCAAGGAAGTTTCCCTCGACGTCGCCGACGGGGAGTTCCTCGCGGTGCTGGGCCCTTCGGGCTGCGGCAAGACGACCTTGCTGCGACTCATCGCTGGCTTCGACAAGGTGACCGGCGGCGCCATCTGGCTGGACGACCGTCTGCTATCGGATACGCGCTCGCACGTCGCGACCGAAGATCGGGGCGTAGGCATCGTCTTCCAATCCTACGCCCTGTGGCCACACATGACGGTCGCCGAGAACGTGGCTTACGGCCTCGAGGTTGCAGGACTCGGCCGTGCGCAGCGCGACAAGCGCGTCAACGAGGCGCTCGAGCTCGTCGGGCTCACGCAGTATGGAGGTCGCATGCCCGCGATGCTGAGCGGCGGCCAGCGCCAGCGCGTGGCGCTCGCCCGCTGCCTGGTGATGGAGCCGGGCCTCGTCCTTCTCGACGAGCCGCTTGCCAATCTCGACGTGCATCTTCGCGCGTCGATGGAAGAAGAGTTCCGCCGCTTCCACGAGCGCACCGGCACGACGATGGTCTACATCACGCACGATCAGGCCGAAGCGATGGCGCTGGCGGACCGGATCGCGGTTCTCGACCGCGGCGTTCTCGAACAGGTCGCGAGCGCTTCGACGCTCTACCGCGAACCCGCGACCGAGATGGTCGCTGGTTTCGTCGGCCAGGGAATAGTCGTGCCGGCCGAGATGCGGGGCGCCGGGCACGGCGGCACCTGCGCGGCGAGCGTCTTCGGAGCGCCCGCGACGCTGCGCTGCCGGCCAGGCATGCCGGCGCGCGCAGGCGCAAAGGCCTGCCTACGCTCGGTCGATCTCGCCTTCGCGGCCCCCGGAGAAGCCGGCATGTCCGGCACGGTGCGTCGCCTCATCTATCAGGGCGGCTTCTTCCGGGCGGAATTCCATCCCGACGCGAGCCCAGGTACGGCCTTCGTCCTCGAGGTGCCGGAGCCGGCCCCGATCGAAGCGGGCGCGCGCGCGAGCGTGGCTGTGCGCGGCGGCTGGATCATTCCGGAGGGCGAGCGGCGATGAAGGTTTCGCTTTTCGGCGGTTTCGGCGAGAAGGGTCGCACCTCGGTCGGGATCGAGACTCCTGGCTGCCGGCTGATCCTCGATGTCGGAATCAACACGAGCGGAAAAGGGGCCGACGCCTACCCCAAGGTCGATGCCGAACGCCTGCGTCGGACCGATGCCATCCTCGTAACCCATGCGCACGAGGACCATGTCGGCGCGCTGGGCTGGTGCTTCGCTAACGGCTTCTCGGGCCGCGTCTACATGACCGCCGAAACGCGCGGCGACATGCGCGAGATCGTAGCGGCCTACGACGCTGTATCGGGACGCTCATCTCTCGACTTCGACTCGATCGAGACGATCTCCCCGGGTGCGCGTTTCTCAATCGGCAATATCGGGGTTTCGACGGGACGCTCCGGCCACATCGTCGGCGGAATCTGGTATGCGCTCAGCGACGGCGACCGACGGCTGATCTATTGTGGCGACGTGGTGCCGCATAGCGCCGTGTTCGAGATGGATCCGCTCCCGTCGTGCAACGCGCTGCTCTACGACGGATCGTACGGAGTCGATCCGATCGGAACCGACGCCAGAATTCGCGACATCCTCGCCTGGATCGACGCCCATCCGCATGGTTGCCTGCTCCCGACTCCGCTCGCGGGCCGTTCGCTGGAACTCCTGGCGGCGCTGAAGGGCGTCGTGGCGATTCATGGATCGATGCGCGAGCCGCTGAACGCGCAGGTCGCCGAGCACAAATGGCTGCGCGCCGGCATGGGTGCCGAATTGGCCGCGCGCATCGCCGCCGCGCGCGACTGGAACGAAAAGGCCGCCCTGCCCGACTGTCCGCTTCTCGTCCACGATGGCATGGGCATGACCGGCCCTGCCGCGATCGCATTGGCGCGTGCGGGCGAGGAAAGGCACCCGGTCCTTCTCACCGGGCACATCCCGACCGGAAGCCCCGCCGAGCGGCTGCTGAAGGCGGGACAGGCCGACTGGATCCGCCTGCCAACCCATCCGACGCTTCCGGAGAACCAGATGCTGCTGCGCGGCTGTTCGCCGCAGATCGCGCTCGCCCACTCGTGCAGCACGCAGGACATGGAAAAGCTGCGCGTCGCGTTCCCTGCGGTCTCCCGCACCCTCGTCACCGGACAGGAATTCACCCTTTAGTCCCATGCGCATCCTCCTTGCAAACGACGACGGGATCGATTCCCCCCTGCTCGCCAACCTCGAGGCCGCAGCCGCCCTAATCTCGGACGACGTCTGGACCGTGGCACCGAGCCGCAAGTGGAGCGGCAGCAGCCACAGCGTGAGCCTGCACAAGCGATTCTCCGTCACGAAGCTCGGCGAGCGGCGCTACCGCTGCTCGGGCACGCCCGTCGACGGCGTGGTCGCCGCGATGGGGTGGCTGTTCGGCGACGGGTCGCGGCCCGACCTCGTCCTCAGCGGCATCAACGATGGCCAGAACGTCGCCGAGGATTTCGCCTATTCGGGCACGCTCTCGATCGCCCGCGAGGGGACGTTCTGGGGCATCCCTTCGATCGCGCTTTCGCGCGTCAAGGGCGGCGGGCCGCTCGACCGCCCGCAGACCGAATGGCTCGCGCGCGTTCTTGCCCGACTGTGGCAACGGCGCGACGACTGGCGGCTCGACGGGCACTGGCTCAGCCTCAACCTGCCAAAATCCCTTCCGGCCCCGATCCGCCTCGCGCGCATCGGCCGCGACAAGATCGCTCGCGCCTGCATCGTCGACGGGACGGAGGGCGATGCGACCCATCTTGTGATCGCCGACGGGCGCGCGCGCGTGGCTGCGGACGACGACGAAACGGCCCTGCTGCAGGCAGGTCAATGCAGTCTCGTGCGACTCAACTGGTCGGACGTCCGCCCCCTGCCCGCCGACCTGCCTGTCGCGCTCGACGCTGCCGCACGCGGCTGACGCGCGGAACGGTGTCCGTGCCTTGACAGCACGGAGCATGCACAATAGTGTTTTTAAAATAATAAATGTTCACAAATGGGAGAAACCGCCGATGATCCACATTTCGCGCCGCGCCCTAAATCTCGGCCTCGCCAGCGCCCTGACACTGCCGGCCTCGCGCCTGTCCGCGCAGGCCAGGAAAGTCACGCTCTACATGGGCCCGCCCGAAGCGACCTGCACGGCGCTTGTAGAGGCGTTCGAAAAGAAAAGCGGCATCAAGCCCACGATGCTGCGCCTTTCGGCGGGCGAAGCAATCAACCGCATCCGCGCGGAACGGAACAGCCCGCAGGCGAGCATCCTGTACGGCATCGGGCTGCCTTCGATGATGACGCTCAAGGCCGACGGCCTCCTCGAAGCGTACCGCCCGAAGGGATCGGAGGACATTCCCGCCAAGTACAAGGATCCCGAAGGATTCTGGACCGGCACCGACGTCGACTTCATCGGCTTCGCATCGAACAAGCAGTTCCTCGCTGAAAAGAAGCTCAAGGCCCCGCAGAGCTGGGAAGACCTCACGCGGCCGGAGTTCGCCGGCCAAATCTGCGTGGGCAGCCCTGCGACGTCGGGCACCGGCTACACCTTCATCACAACCGTCCTGCAGGTGATGGGCGAGACGAAGGGCTGGGACTATCTGAAGCGCTTCAACGCGAACGTCGCGCAATACACGCGCTCTGGCATCGGCCCCACGCAGCTCGTCGGCCGCGGCGAGGTGGGCGTAGGCCTGCTGTTCGCGCATGATATCCTGGGTAGCATCCACAAGGGTTTTCCGATGGAAATGTCCCTCCCGCAGGAAGGTACGGGCTACGACCTTTTCTGTTCGGTGCTGCTCAAGGGTGCACCGGAACCGGAAGCCGCGCGCACGTTCCTCGACTGGGCGGTGACACCGGAATCGATCGAGCTGCTCGCCGCGTCGGAATATTTCGACGTGCCGACCAACCCCAAGGCGAAGGTCCACGACCTGATCAAGCCGTATCGCGACGCCAAGATGGTCAATTTCGACTTCGCGTGGGCCGGCAATCCAGACACGCGCAAGACCATCATCGACCGGTTCCAGAACGAGATTCTGGCCGGCCGCAAGTAACCGATGACGCACGTCGAGGCGAATGCGGCTGCGGCAGGCGAGGAAGGCATCGGCAGGAACCTGGTTCTCCCGGTTCTCTATCCCCTCCTCGCGCTGCTGATTCTCGTTTTCGTCGCCTATCCGATGTTCGTGCTGTTCGGGCGGGCCGTTGTCGAAGGCAGCGGCCCTCCGTTCACGCTCGTCTGGAAGGTCGCCGCCGACCCATACAACAGGAAGGTTTTCTGGAACACGCTGCTGCTCGGCGCGATCGTCGCCGTGCTCGGAACGCTGCTCGCCACGGCATACGCCTACGCGATGACGCGCGTCTCCATCCCGGGCAAGAAGGTCTGGCACTTCTTCGCCATGCTGCCGACGATCTCGCCGCCGATCCTGATGGCGCTCGGGCTCATCCTGCTCTACGGCCGTCGCGGCATCGTCACATACGGGCTGTTCGGCATCCAGACGACTGGCCTCTACGGGCTCTATGGGCTCGTCATCGCCCAGCTCATGTCCTATTTCCCCTTCGCGTATCTTCTGATGCTGAACCTATTCCGGGGCCTCGACGCCTCGATGGAAGAGGCGGCCGGCACGCTGGGTGCCAATGCCTGGCAGGCGCTGCGCACCGTCAGCCTGCCGCTGTTGCTGCCCGGGCTCGCAGGCTCCGTGCTGCTGCTGTTTGGCTATTCGTTCGCCGATCTCGGAAACCCGATGCTCCTCGGTGGCGACTTTCCCGTCCTGTCTGCGCAGATCTACCAGACGATCATCGGCATGTACGACGTGCCACAGGGTGCCGCCCTCGCGATATTCCTGCTCGCTCCCTCGGTACTGATGTTCGTCGCGCACAAACGGCTTTCCTCGCGCATGTCGTACGCCACCGTCGGCGCAAAGGGATCGAGCCGCCTGCGCCTCGTCATGTACCTGCCCGCGCGCATCGCGGCACTGGTCCTCGTCGGCATCGTCACGCTGGCGATCTGCCTCCAGTACGCGACGATCCTCGCCGGCGCCTTCACGCAGCTCTTCGGCATCAACTACACTCCCACGCTGCGCCACGTCATCGCCACCTTCACCAAGTCGCGTGGAGCGATCCTCGACACTTTCGCCCTCGGAGTCATCTCCGCGATTGTGTCGGTGGGTCTCGGACTCGTGATCGCACATCTCGTGGCGCGCACGCGACATTTCGGCCGCGGCCTCGTCGACTTCGTCGCCAATACGCCGCTCGCGATCCCGGGCACCGTTATTGGCCTCGCCTTCGCGCTTGCCTTCAGCGGATCGCCGCTTCTGCTGACAGGTACGGCTGCGATCATCATCGTCGCCTTCGTCGTGCGCGCCCTGCCCTACGGTATCCGCTCGGGCGTGGCGGCGCTCGACCAAATCCACCGCTCGCTCGACGAGGCTTCGATGACGATGGGCGCCACATCCGGCCAGACTCTCTGGCGCGTACTGCTGCCGCTCGTGCGCCCCGCCCTGCTTGCGGGCATGGTGTTCGCCTTCACGCGTTCCGTCACGACGCTGAGCGCCGTCATTTTCGTCGTCTCGCCGCATTGGTCGCTGGTGACGCCCACGATCCTCTCTCAGATGGACCGTGGCGACGTCGGCGAGGCTGCAGCCCTCAGCGTCGTCGTGGTGCTCATGGTGCTCGCGGTGATCCATGGCGTTCCGCGGCTGTTCGACCGCGACTGGCGCGAAGTGCATCAGGAGTAGGCATGTCGAACCGCACCGCAAAATCTCTCCGCGTCCAGTCCCTCAACAAGTCCTACGGCATCAAGGGCGGGCCGCGCATTCCTGCCGTAATCGATTTCTCGCTCGACGTGGCACCGGGCGAGTTCGTGACGCTGCTCGGCCCCTCGGGCTGCGGCAAGACAACGGCGCTGCGCGTGCTGGCCGGCCTCGAGGACATCGATAGCGGCGAGGTACTGCTCGACGGTCGCTCGATCGCGCGCCTGCCGCCCCACCGTCGTCGCATCGGCATGGTGTTCCAAAACTACGCGCTGTTCCCGCACATGAGCGTGTTCGAGAACGTCGCCTATTCGCTACGGCTGCGCCGCGCGGCCGAGGTCGATGTGAAACGCGACGTGGGCGACGCACTCGACGTGGTGGGGCTTGCCGACTTTTCCAACCGCCTCCCCGGTCAGCTTTCGGGCGGCCAGCAGCAGCGCGTCGCGGTGGCGCGCGCGCTCGTCATGAAACCGGACCTCCTGTTGTTCGACGAACCGCTGTCCAACCTCGACGCCAAGCTGCGCGTTCAGGTGCGCTCCGAACTGCGCCGGCTCCAGCGCGCTCTGGGAACGACTTCGCTCTTCGTGACCCACGACCAGGAAGAAGCGATGAGCCTTTCCGACCGCATTGCCGTAATGCGCGCCGGCCGTGTCGAGCAGATCGGCGCGCCGTCCGAAATCTACGCGCGCCCGGCAACGCTGTTCGTTGCGGGGTTCATCGGCAAGGTCAATGCGCTGCCTGGCACCGTTGTCTCGACGAACGGCGGGCGGGCGACGGCCGAGTGCTTTGGCCATCGGTTCGACATATCCGGTGCGGCCGTTACCCGCGGCGACGCGCTTCTGCTGGTACGACCCGAGACCGTGCTTCTCCAGCCGCCCGAGCGGACGGGCATTGCCGGCATCGTCAGCGAGATCGAGTATCTCGGCGACCGCACCGAATACCGCGTCCGTGTCGGCGAGACGACCGTTGCGGCCGTGCGCCCCTCGCTGGGACAGGAGGCCTCGTTCACCGAGGGTGCGCGCGTGAGCCTCGCCTTCGCGGGCGATTCGATCCACTTGCTGCCGGCCGGCAGCGTATAGGATGGATGCCATGTCCCCGACCCAAAGAATGTTCGACCGCATTATAGTGCTCGTTCTGGACGGGCTTGGCGTCGGCGCGATGCCGGACGTGCCGCTGATGCGCCCGAGCGATGTCGGTGCGCACACGCTGCGTGCGGTCGTCGCCGCGACGGGCGGGCTGTCGCTGCCTAACCTCGAGAGGCTCGGTCTCGGAACGATCTCGCCGCAGGCAGGCCTGCGCGCCGAGAAGACGCCGATCGGCGTCCACGGCATTAACGCGCTGGGCTACAAGGGCGCCGATACCTATCTGGGCCACACGGTAATGATGGGAGCTCCCATCCCCAACACGGCCGAGGAACTGTTCGAGACGGTACGCGACGAAGTCGGCCGGCAGCTTGCGGACGCCGGCCATCGCGTGGAGCCGGCGAAGCCAGACCAGGCGGCTCTGCTCGTCGACGGCAGGATGGTCGTCGGCGACAACCTCGAAAGTGATCCTCTGCAGACGTATCACTGCGTCGGCTCGACCGAAGATCAGCCCTACGACAGGATTCTCGACGTCGCCAACATCCTGCGCCGGGTCGCGCGCGTGCGGCGCGTGGTCGCGATGGGTGGTAAGGGATTTGGCGCCGCCGACGTGCGGCGCTGCGTCGAACTGCGCCCGACCGGACAGTCCGGCGTCAACAACGTGGCGCTCGGCCTCTATACCAGTAACTACATGGTCCGCCATCTGACCAAGGGCGACCGACCCGACGTGCAGATCCCCACGATCCTGCGTAAGGCGGGCTTCGAGGTGGAGTTGCTCGGCAAGGTCGCCGACGTCATCATCTGCGAGGGCGCCCACAAGGAGCCGCACGTACCCACGCAGGCTGTCCTGGACGCGACCTACCGGTCCCTCGGGCGCGTGAGAGAAGGCCTGATCGCAATCAACGTGCAGGAAACCGATCTCGCGGGACACGACCAGAATGCCGGGCGCTACGCAAAGCACCTGCGCGAGGCCGACGAAGGAATCGGGCGCGTCATGTCGATGATGGGGCCGCGCGACCTGCTTGTCGTCACCGGCGACCACGGCAACGACCCTGCGATCGGCCACGACAAGCACACGCGAGAGTATACGCCGCTACTCGCCTGGTCGCCACGCATCGTTCCGCAGGCGATCTACATGCGCGAGAGCCTCGCCGACATCGCCGCGACGGTCGCCGAGAACTTCGCCGTCCCGCGTCCCGCGATCGGCACGAGCTTTCTCGGCGAGATCCGGTTGGCGTGAGCGAGCATGCGCTACGACTATTCCTCAATCGGCTTCTATACGTTCGACTGCCTCGGGTGGCCATATCGCGGAATCCCCGAGGGCGGCGGAACGTTCTTCCTCGACGATTTTGCGCTTGCCGTATCGGGCGCCGCCGGCACGGCGGCGATCGCGGCGGCCAAGATGGGGCTCAAATGCCTTGCGGTTGGCGGCGTCGGTCCCGATCTGATGGGCGAATGGGTGCTCTCGCGGCTCGCCCATTTCGGTGTCGACACGCGCGGCATGAAGACTGTCCCCGGCGGCCGCACCTCGTCCTCGATCGTCACGACGCGCGCCGACGGCTCGCGGCCTGCACTCCACCTGCGTGGCGCAACGGCCGATTTTTACGTCGATGACGCTTTCCTTCCGGTGGCGACCGACGCACGCGTCGTGCATCTTGGCGGCGTCGGCCTCATGGACCGGATGGACGGCGGACGCGGCGCCGAGTTGCTGAAGCAAGCGAAGATCCGCGGCGTCACCACGACCGTCGACGTGTTCGCCGGTTCGCGCGAGGACCTGAAGAAGATCGCGCTCGCCCTGCCCCACACGGACTTCTTCATCCCGTCGATCGAGGAGGCATCCGCGCTGACCGGCTTGAGTTCGGCCGGCGACATGGCGCGCACATTCTTCGATCTCGGCGTGACCTGCTGCATCTTCACGCTCGGCGAGAACGGCGCCTACTATCACCACCGCGACGGCGCTTCGTTCCACATGCCGGCCTTCGACGTGGCGGTCAAATGCACCTGCGGCTGCGGCGACGCCTTCAACGCGGGATTCGCTGTTGCCTGCTGTCGTGGCTTCGATCCCGAGATGGCGGTGAAGTTCGCTCAGGCGACCTCCGCGCTCAATTCGACCGGCCTCGGATCGCAGGCCGGAGTCGTCTCGTTCGATCACACCCTCGCGTTCATGACCGAGACGCGCCTGAAGCGTGCGGCTCCGCTGAAATAAGGCTGCCTCGGGCCGCCGGTTTCCCGGGGCGATCTCGCGTCCCCAGTTTTCCAGAATGTCATTGATTTCAATGACGGTTTCCACGTTTGGCGGCAAACAGGGGAAATCGCGACGCGTGCACCGGTCTTGCGCGCGAAGGCGTTGACGGCATCGCGGCGCCATTCCTCCGGCACACCGCAGTAGACGGCGAACATGGCGTGGGCACAGGCGGCACCCGGCAGCAGGGCCGCACCGGCGCCCATCGCAACCAACCCCAGGAATGTGAGCGGGTTCCGACGACGGTTGGTCATCAGATTCTCCCAAATCGCAGCATCAGATGTCGTTCGTGCTGCATCGCGGAATCGTATTTATTGGACAGTGGAACCGATTCCATTCACGTTTAATGTCACAAAAGCGACATCAAACCGCAACGCCTTCATCCGGCCGCAGCGGAAAAACCAACGCAAGCTTTCGGGAGGAAACCGGTGATGAAATCGATCGGGACGCTGGCATTGGCCGGCGCACTTTCCGTTATGACGTTCGCAGATGCCTTGGCGCAGGAGCACGAGAAACAGCTCGTTGTCTACGCCTCGCACCCCTCGGAAATGGTCGATCATTTCACGAAGGATTTCGGCGACAAGCACGGCATAAAGGTCACGACCGTGAAGGCCGGGACGGGCGAATTGCTGAACCGCATCCGCGCCGAACGCGGCAGGCCGGCAGGCGATATCATGTGGGGCGGCTTCTCCGATACCGGCTCGTCGGCGCCCGACCTGTTCGACGTCTACCGCTCGAAGAACATGGCGAATGTCGAGCCCAAGATGGTCGATCCCGCCGGCTTCAATACGCCGTTCGGCGCCAGCACGATGGTCATCATGTACAACAAGAAGCTCGTCTCGGCCGAACAGGCGCCGAAGACCTGGGCCGATCTGGCCAAACCCGAGTGGAAGGGCAAGGTCGTGCACGCCGATCCATCGAAATCGAGTTCGGCGCTTGGCGCGCTGACGACATGGCTGCAGATCTACGGCAAGGGCGACGCGGCCTGGAAGCTCGTCGAGGACATGACACGCAACCAGAATATCGTGCTGCGCTCGGCTCTGGTGTTCCAGCAAGTCGGCCGCGGCGAGTACCCAGTCGGAGTGACCTACGAGGAGGGCGCCTTCAACTACGTGCTCGCCGGCAATGCTGGCATCGTCTATCCCACCGACGGGACGCTGCTGCAGCCGGAAGGTATGTTCATCGTCAAGGGGGCGCCCAATCCGAAGGCAGCCCGCCTATTCGCCGACTACCTGCTGACGGTCGACGCGCAGACGCAGCTCGCCGAGAAGTTCCCCGGCCGACGTCCGACCGTGAAAGGTGTCAAGACGCATCCCGAAATGCTGTCGCCCGACAAGTTCAAGGTCATCGACTACGACGAGAACTGGGCAGCGCAGAACCGCAAGGAAATTCTCGACAAGATGCAGCAGATCATCATCAAGACCCAGAACTGAGCGTCGCGCCGCCGCCCGGACCGCACGTCCGGTCGGCGGCGATCCTTCGATCGGTCGGAACTCAGAGGCGTAAGGATGGCGTCCACGTCGGTTCGCATCGAGCAGATCAGCAAGCGGTTCGGTGAAGTTACGGCGGTCGACAGGGTCGATCTGTCGATCGCGAAGGGGGAATTCTTCACGCTGCTTGGCTCCAGCGGCTGCGGCAAGACCACGCTGCTGCGCATCATCGCCGGCTTTATGCCGCAAAGCGGCGGTCGCATCCTGTTCGGCGATGCGTGCATAGACGACGTGCCGGCGCATCGCCGCAACACCGGTATGGTGTTCCAGAACTACGCGATTTTCCCGCACCTGACCGTGATCGACAACATCGCCTATGGCCTGCGCGCGCGCGGCTTGCCGAAAGGTGAGGTCGCCGAGCGCGTCGCACGGATGCTCGCAATGATGCGTCTCGAACATCTCGGGCATCGCCGCCCGCGCGAGCTGTCGGGCGGCCAGCAGCAGCGCGTCGTGCTGGCGCGCGCGATCGTAATCGAGCCGGACGTGCTGCTGATGGATGAGCCTTTGTCCAACCTCGACACCGAGATGCGCGTCCATCTGCGCGGCGAGATACGCGCCCTGCAACGCCAGATCGGCGTCACGACAATCTACGTGACGCACGATCAGGAAGAAGCGCTTATGATGTCGGACCGCGTCGCCGTGATGAGCGGCGGCAAGGTCGAGCAGGTCGGCACGCCGGTCGAGATCTTCCACAGGCCGCAGACCCGCTTCGTCGCGTCGTTCATCGGCGAGAGCAACTTCATCCCCGCGATGCGCATCGGCAGCGGCGCGTCCGGACCCGCGGTCTACGAGGTGCCCGGCGGCGGGCGCCTGCCCGTTCCCGCCGAACGCGCTTCGGAAGTTGGCCCCAAGGCCGACATCGCGTTCCGCAGCCACGACCTTGTCCTCGGCCCACCCGAGGCGGGCGGATGGACGGCCACGGTCGCCGACACGCAGTTCTACGGCGCGACGATCCGCCTCGTGCTCGAGCTCGCCCCCGGCCACACGGTGCAGGTGGCGCTCACCGGGCGCGCCGGCCAAGCATTGCCCGCGACGGGCGCGCGCGTCGGGCTCGCGCTACCGTCCGCGTCCCTCTGGCTCTTTCCCGCGGCGGCGCGATGACGGCGGTTGCCGAAACGGGCGTCGGCACCCGACTTCTGCGCCAGGTCGGATTCTGGCCGGTCGTGACGGCGCTAGTCTTCGTGGCGCTGTTCGCTCTTCTGGTGATGCCGATCGTCAACATCGTCGGCCTCAGCCTGTCGGGAAAAGACGCGCAATCGAGCGTATGGGCGAACTACGCGACGTTCTTTTCCGAGCGCTTCTACTACCAGACCCTGATCAACAGCATCCAGGTTAGCCTTGCGGCGACGGTGCTTGCCGTCCTGGTTGGCGTGCCGGCTGCCTACTTCGCTACCCGTTACGACATCTGGGGGCGCGGCTTCGTGCGCGCGGCCGTCGTCCTGACGTTCGTTTCGCCGCCTTTCATCGGCTCATATTCCTGGGTGATCCTGTTCGGCCGCAGCGGACTGATCACCACGACGCTTGCCGATTTCGGCATTTCACTGCCGTCGATCTACGGGGCGCCGGGCATCGTCCTCGTCTTCACCCTGCAGTTCTTCCCCTTCGTATTCCTGATGGTGTCGTCGGGCCTGAAATCGATTGACCAGTCGATCGAAGACGCGGCCCGTAATCTGGGCAGCGGCGAGCTTCGCGTCTTCTTCACCGTGCTGCTGCCGCTGCTGGTGCCGTCCATCAGCGCCGGCGCGTTGTTGGTCTTCGTCGCCGCCTTCACCGATATCGGGACCCCCATCATCATCGGCGAGCGCTTCCGCGTCCTGCCGGTGCTGATCTTTGGCGAGTTCGTCAACGAATTCGGTGGGCGGCCGATCTTGGCCAGCACGCTCGCCGTCCTGCTGCTGACGGTGACGACTGCGGCCTTGCTACTGCAACGCTGGTTCGCCGGCCTGCATGCGCATGGCACAGCTGCGATCCGGCCGTTGACGATTCAGGAGCAGCGCCCGCTGAAGCGGCTGCTGGCGAGCGCCTATGTCCTGCTGCTCGTCGGTATGGCGCTGCTACCGATTGTCAACATCGTCATCTCGTCGTTTCTGAAGGCGAACGGTCCGCTGCTGATCGCCGAGTTCACGCTCGGAAACTATGCCCGCATCCTGCGGACGATCGCAGTTCCACTCTCGAACACGATTTTCTATACGACGGCCGCCACGGCGATGTGCGCCATCGTGGGAACGGCCGTCGGTTACATCATCGTGCGCCGGCCCGGACGTCTCGGCGGCCTGCTCGACGGCGTGGTCATGTTCTCCTATGCCGTCCCGGGTATCGTGCTCGGAGTCGGCCTGATCGTCACCTACAACGAGCCGCCCGTCATCCTGACCGGCACGTCGGCGATCCTGATCCTTGCCTTCTTCATCCGCCGCCTGCCCTTCTCCGTCCGCTCGTCGGTCAGCATGCTGCAGCAGCTTTCGCGCGACACCGAGGACGCGTCGATCAATTTGGGCGCCGGCCCCGGCCGGACCTTCCTGAAAATCACCGTGCCGCTGCTGTCGATGGCGATCCTCTCGGGCGTCCTGCTCACATGGTCGAACACGATCCGAGAACTCAGCGCCACGCTGATCCTGCAGTCGGGCAGCACGGTCACGCTCAGCATCGAGATCTTCAACGAGGTCGTGAACGCCAATTTCGGCCTCGCTTCGGCGCTCGGCACTGTCCTGATCCTGCTGACCTTCCTGCCGCTCGTCGTGCTGTTCACGTTGCTCGGCAAGCGCGAGGAAGCGCTAGTATGACGCGCGAACCCGCCCTCGCGGTCCTCGATGTCGGGAAGACCGCTGCACGCGTCATCGGCGTAACGCAGGATGGCCGGATAGCGTTCAGCACCCGCCACGCCTGCCGCACGCAAACCGCACCGCCCTACCCCCATCTCGATGTCGAAGACACGTTCGCGGCCCTGTGCGACGGCCTTGCCGGACTGGGGCGCGAACTCGTCCCCACCGGCGTGATGCCGGTGGCGCATGGTGCGGCGGCCGCACTGATCGGCGACAGCGCGCTGACGCTTCCGGTGATGGACTATGAAGCGGAACCGCCGGAGGCGATCTCGGCCGCCTACGACGACGAAGCCCGGGATTTTTCTGAGACGCTGTCGCCACGCCTTCCCGCCGGCCTCAATCTCGGCCGCCAACTCGCCTGGATGGAAGCGGTCGACCCCCGCCGGTTCGCCGCCGGCCGGCACCTTGTCCCGTTTGCGCAGTATTGGGCATGGCGCCTGTGCGGCACCGCGGCAAGCGAGGTTTCCTCCCTCGGCTGTCACACCGACCTGTGGAGCCCTAAGGCCCGGGGCTATTCGCGCCTTGCCGTGCGGCACGGCTGGGACAAGCGCTTTGCACCGATCCGCCCGGCCGGCGAAGTGATCGGGATGCTGGAATCCGGTATCGCGCGCCGCCTCGGCCTGCCGGAAGGCCTTCCCGTCCATTGCGGCATCCACGACAGCAACGCCGCCGCCTGGCGCTGCATCGGGCCCGGCGACGGATCGGCCGCGATCCTGTCGACCGGAACTTGGTTCGTCGCGATGCGTCCGGGCGGAGCCGTCGACACGCTCGATCCGGACATCGACATGCTG
>JAEUKX010000107.1 GCA_016794025.1 Rhodospirillales bacterium
TCGTCCGCCCCGCCGTCGGCGCCGCGCGCGAGAACGATCTCGTTGCGCTCGGCGAGCTGCTTGGCGAGTTCCACGATGGCGTGCTGGGCGTCGGCCACGTCCTTGACGCGCACGGGGCCAAGGGCCGCCATGTCGTCGCGCATGAGCCGGCCCGCGCGCTCGGACATGTTGGCAAGGAACATGTCGCGCACGACGTCGGACGCCCCCTTCAGCGCCAGCGCGAGCCTGCCCTTGTCGAGGGCGCGCATGAGCGTCTGGATGCCGGCGGGGTCGAGGCGCTGCAGGTCCTCGAACTTGAACATGCTGTCGCGCACCTTCTGTGCGGCTTCCGGGTTGCGTTCGTCGAGTGCGGTCAGGAAGCGCCGCTCGGCGGCGGGATCGAGCTCGTTGAAGATCTCGGCGATCGCCTCGTGGCGGTCGCGGCGCGGCGCCTTGGCGACGTTCGACATGAACTCGTTCTTGAGGATCGCCTCGACGTCGTCGAGCACGTCCTTGGGCACGGTCTCCAGCCGCAGCATGCGCGTGACGACTTCCATGGCGAAGCCGTCGGGCAGCTGGGCCAGCACCTTGGCCGCGTGCGCGGGCCCGACCTTCGAGAGCACGACCGCGGCGGTCTGCGGGTATTCGTTCTTGAGGTAGTTGGCGAGCATCTGCTCGGGCACGAAGCCGAGCTTGTCCCAGATCGTGCGGCCGCGCGGGCCGCGGATGTCGTCGAGGATGCCGTCCGCGCGCTTGCCCAGCACCTTGCCCAGGAAGCGCTCGGTGCCTTCCATCGTGCCGGCAAGCGAGCTCGACTGGCCCATCTGGTCGGCGAACTCGAAGATGAGCCGCTCGATCACGTTGGCGTCGATCGAGCCGAGCTGCGCCATGACGAGGGAGAGCTCCTTGATCTCCTCGTCGTCCATCATCGCGAAGACCTTGGAGGCGCTCTCCTCGCCGATGGCGAGCAGCAGGATCGCGGCCTTCTCCGGGCCGGAGAGCTGCGTGTAGTCCTTCATGTTGCGTGACGCGGACATCGATTCGATTCTATGCTCAAATCCGGATCGCGCGAAGCGACGGGCGCGCCCGAAGGGCCTCCGTCAGTTGCCGCGGCAGTCATTCTATGACATTTTCGTGACACCGGCAGCCCGCCAACCGAAATTCCGGGGCGGATGCCGGCGAGTTGGAGGACCCTGAAAATCGGCGCGACTTCGGTCCTGATCCACCTGGTCGGTGGCGTGGCACTGCTTCTCTGGGGCCTGCGGATGGTGCGCACGGGCGTGATGCGCGCCTTCGGCGGCGACCTGCGCGCGGCCATCGGGGCGGCGCTGTGCAACCGCTTCGCGGCGTTCGGCTGCGGGCTGGGCGTGACCGCCGTGCTGCAGAGCTCGACCGCCACCGCGCTGATGACGGCTTCCTTCGCGGCGCGCGGCTTCTTCTCCTCGGCGATGGCGCTGGCGCTGATGCTGGGCGCCGACGTGGGCACCGCGATGGTGGCCCAGCTCGCCTCGGTCAATCCGGCACTGCTCTCGCCCGTGCTGATCACGCTGGGCGTGGCCGCGTTCTCCTCCACGCTCGCCACGCGCTGGCGCGACCTCGGCCGCGCGGGCGTCGGCCTCGGCATGATGCTGCTGGCGCTGAAGCTCATCGTCGCCTCGACCCACCCGCTGCGCGATTCGATGGTGATGCACGAGGTGCTGGCGGCCCTCTCGGGCGAGCGCGTGCTGGCGATCGCCATCGCCGCGGCCCTCACCTGGATCGTGCATTCGAGCCTTGCGGTCATCCTGCTCGCGATCTCGCTTGCCGACACGGGCCTCGTTCCGGTGCCGCTGGCGCTGACGATCGTGCTGGGCGCCAATCTGGGCGGCGCGCTGCCGGCACTCGTCGCGACATGGGGTTCGGATGCGGGTGCACGGCGCGTGACCATCGGCAACGCGGCCTTCCGCACCATCGGCGTCGCGCTCGCCGTGCCGCTGCTGGGCGTGGCGCTGGCCGAACTGCCCAATCTCGAGCCCGAGATCGGCCGCCAGATCGCCAATTTCCACCTGTTCTTCAATCTCGGCCTGGCCGTCCTGTTCCTGCCGCTGGTGGGGCTGGCGGGCCGGCTCGTCGACCGGCTGGTGGCCTCGCGCGAGTCCGCCGCGAACCCGGCCGTGCCGCGCTATCTCGACGAATCCGCGTTGGAAAGCCCGACGCTGGCGCTGGCCGCCGCCGCGCGCGAGACGCTGCGCATGGGCGACGCGCTCGAATCGATGCTGCGCGACTGCATCACCGTCTTCAAGACCGACGACCGCAAGCTCGCCGACGAGATCGTGAAGCGCGACGACGTGGTGGACCGGCTGTGCGAGGACGTGAAGCACTACCTGCTGCGCATCTCGCCCGAGGCGATGGGCGAGAAGGACCAGCGCCGCGCGATGGAGATCCTGCAGTTCGCGACCAATCTCGAGCATGCAGGCGACATCGTCGACAAGAACCTGATCGAGCTTGCGATCAAGAAGATGAAGAACCGGCTGCGCTTCTCCGAGGAGGGCATGGCCGAGATCGAGGCGCTGCACGTGGCGCTGCTCGACACGCTGCGCCTGGCGCTGGCCGTGTTCATGCAGGGCGACGCGCGCATGGCGCGCCAGATGATCGCCGAGAAGGTCGAGTTCCGCGAGCGCGAGCGGCGCGCGGCCGAGCGCCACATCGAGCGCCTGCGCGGCCGCAACCCCGACACGATCGAGACGAGCTCGCTGCATCTGGACGTGCTGCGCGACCTGAAGCGCATCCATTCGCACTTCGTGGCCGTCGCCTACCCGCTGCTGGAGGCCGAGGGTGCCTTGCGCGAAAGCCGGCTGGCGCCCGAAAAGCCGGCACGCAAGCCCCGGCCCGCCACCCCCGGCAACGGCAAGCCCGCCGAAGGCACGTCCTGATCCCGGCGGGCGGTTTTCCGTCCGCGCGGCGCGCATTTGCATACAATCCTTAATTTGCATACAATCCTTAAGTCGTGATCTGATGATACCTGGCGGTCGCCGGGAGGGCGCCCGCCAGCTCCCTCCCCCCGGGGACCGCATGGACCGTCGTTCGCTTTCCACGCGCATCGTCGCCTTCGTCGCCCTGCTGTGCATGCTCACAGGCACGCTCGTGGCAGGGCTTTCGGCGCTCGGCACCTACGACCGGCTTCTGGGCACGGCCGAGCGCAGCGTCGAGGACATCCGCAATGCCGTCGCCAGCGGCATCCGCACGAATCTCGCCGACAGCGTGACGGCGCTTCGCATCGCCACGCTCAATCCCTCGTTGCGCACTCAGTTCACGCAGCTCTCGGCGGCATTCTCGCAACTGGGCGAGGCGGACCGGCGCGAGACAGTCGAACGGTTCGCGGGCGAAAAATCGGGGCCCATCGACCTGCGCTCGGCCAACGAGGGGACCGGCACGGGCACGGCCTACGATGCGTTCCACCTCGCCTATCACCGCCACTGGCTGCGTTGGACACAGGAGACCGGCGCCCCCGACCTGCTGTTCGTCGACCGCGCCGGCACGGTCTTCTACTCGGTCCGCAAGCGCGCGGATTTCGGCTTCAACCTGCCCCGCGACATGTCCGACAGCCTTGCGACCAAGGCCTTCGTCCGCGCGATGTCCTCGAACCCGCCCTACCAGCCCGCCTTCTCCGACATCGGCACCTATTCGCCCAACGGCCGCGATCCGGCGGGGATCGTGGCGCTGCCGGTCACCGACGAGTCGGACCGGGTCCTGGGAGCCGCCCTGATGCTGGTGCCGGACGCGAACTTCGCCGCGATCGTGCGCGGCGCGCCCTCGCTGGGCGAGACGGGCGAAGTGCTGGTCGTCGGCGAGGATTCGATCCTGCGCAACGATCCGCGCTTCGACCCCGGCGCCGCGCTCGCCACCCGCGTCGATTCCGCGGGCATACGCCGCGCGCTGGGCGGCGAGACGGCTATCGTCCAGTACACCGACTATCGCGGCGGCGAGGTGGTCGGCGCGGTCATGCCGCTCACCCTCTACGGCGTGCGCTGGGCGGTCGTGGCCAAGAGCGACCGCAGCGAGATCGAGCGGCGCATCTTCTCGACCATGACGGTCAACTTCACCGGCGCGCTGCTGCTGAGCCTCCTCATCGCCGCCGTCGCGGCGATGTTCGCGCGTGGCATCGGTTCGCCGCTGGCGACGCTGACCGGCACGCTGGCGCGGCTCACCTCCGGCCAGCACGCGCTCGACGTGCCCTTCACGAACCGGAAGGACGAGATCGGCCGCCTTGCGCAGGGCATGGTCGCGTTCCGCGAGGCGCTGGTGGAGACCGACCGGCTCACCGAGAAGCTGAAGGAGGCCGAGGCGCGGCTCGTCGAGCTGCTCGACAGCGGACCGGCCGGCGCCGTCGTGGCCCGGCTGGAGGACCGCAAGGTGATCTTCGCCAGCGAGCGCGCCGCCGCGCTGCTCGGGCGCGCCAAGCGCGACGTGGTGGGCGGCACGCTGGCGCTGAAGCTGGCGGGCGGCGAGACCGATGCGGTCGACGAGACGATCCGCAAGCTGCGCCGGCAGTCCGTCGTGACGGCGGCGGAGTTCCGCATCGACGTCGGTGACGGGACGCCGCCGGTATTCCAGGTTTCGGCCGAGCGCATCGAGTTCCACGGCGAGACCTGCGCGCTGTTCTGGATTCTCGACGTCAGCGAGCTGCGCGCCTCGGAGGAGAACGCGCGGCGCGAGCGCAAGCGCACGGAGGCGCTGCTCGAAGGCACGCCCGACGCAATGTTCATCGTCGACCGCAGGGGGATCATCCGCTACGTCAACCGGCAGGCGGAGGCCGTGTTCGGCTACCGGCGCGAGGAGCTGGTCGACCGGCCGATCGAGCGCCTGATCCCGGCGCGGTTCCATGCCGGCCACGAGAGCCTGCGCGACAACTACGCCCTGCGACCGACCGCGCGCGAGATGGGGGCCGGGCGCGAGCTCTACGCGATCGACAAGAGCGGACGCGAGTTCCCGGTCGAGATCAGCCTGAACCCGATCCCCGGCGAGGAGTTCGTCGCCGCCGCCGTGCGCGACGCGACCGAGCGCAAGAAGGCCGAGGCGGCGCTGCGCGCGGCCACCGCTGCGGCCGAGGAGGCGACGAAGGCCAAGTCGAGCTTCCTTGCTACGATGAGCCACGAGATCCGCACGCCGATGAACGGCGTGATGTCGATGGCCGAGATGCTCGAGCAGACCGACCTCAGCCCCGACCAGCGCGAGATGTCGAAGGTCATCCGCGGCTCGGCCGAGGCGCTGATGACGCTCCTCAACGACATCCTCGACTTCTCGAAGATCGAGGCGGGCCGCATCGAGTTCGAGCGGCTGCCCGTCGATATCGGCGACGTGGTCGAGGAAGCGGCTGAGCTGGTCGCCGCCCGCGCGGACGAAAAGGGCCTCGATCTGGTCGTCGAGATCGATCCGAAACTGCCCGCGCGCATCGCGGGCGACCCCACGCGCATCCGGCAGATCGTGCTCAACTACCTGTCGAACGCCGTCAAGTTCACCGAAAGCGGCGGCGTGACCGGGCGCGTCCGCCTGGAGGGCGAACCGCTGGGCGACCGGCCCGAACGGGTCCTGATCGAGATCACGGACACCGGCATCGGCATGACGCCCGAGCAGACCGCGCGGATGTTCCGGGCCTTCACGCAGGCCGATTCCTCGACCTCGCGGAAATTCGGCGGCACCGGGCTCGGCCTGTCGATCAGCCAGCGGCTGGCCGAATTGATGGGCGCCACGGTGGGCGTCGAGTCGGCGCCGGGACGCGGATCGACATTCTGGCTGCGGCTCCCCGCCGAGGTGATGGAACGTTCGCCGCCGACGCCGGCGGTCGATATTTCCGATGCGTCCGTCGCGGCTCTCGGCTTCGAGGGTCCGGCGCGCGCCGCGCTCGTTTCAATCCTCGGCACCGCCGGCATCCGGCCGCATTTCCTGTCCGAGCACGACCTCGCCGAGATGCCCAAGGGCTCGGTGCCCATCGCGATGCTGCGCGGCACGTCGAGTGCGGCCATCGCGGCCTCGCGCCGGATCGTCCGGGCGCATCCCGAGGCGCGCGCCATCCTCGCCGCACCCCGCGCGCTCGCCTCCACGCTCAAGGCCGCGCCCGAGGCCGGCGCCTTCGACGCCATCACCATGCCGCTGCGCCGCCAGCGCGTGTGGCTCGCCATCGCCGCCGCCCTCGACCGCGCCTCGCTGGCCGACGCGCGCAAGGCGGCACCGGGCACGGCCGAGCGGTTCGCCGCACCCGACCTCGATGCCGCGCGCGCGGCCAATGCCGCGATCCTCGTCGCCGAGGACAACCAGACCAACCAGTACGTCATCAAGCGCGTGCTCGACCGTGCGGGCTTCGCCTCCCGCTTCGTGTTCAACGGCAAGGAAGCGCTCAAGGCGCTGGCCGAAGAACCTGGCTACGGCATGTTGCTGACCGACTATCATATGCCGGAGATGGACGGGCTCGAGCTCTCCGCCGCCATCCGCGCGCAGGAGGCCGCGTCGAAGGGGCCGCGGCTGCCCATCGTCGTGCTGACCGCCGACGCGCTGCCCGAGACGGGCAGGCTGGTCGCGGAAGTCGGCGCCGACGGCTATCTCACCAAGCCGATGCGCTACGAGCTTGTGAAGGCGGAACTGGAGCGCTGGCTGCCGCAGGGCGTGCGCCTGCGGCGGACGCCCGGCGCCGCGCTCAGGACCAGCGAACCGCCGCCCATCGACCGGACCGTGCTCGAGGACCAGATCGGCTCGAAGACGGACGACGACATCCGTGCGGCCCTCAGCTTCTTCTGGGAGACGTCGGCCAACGGGCCGGACGAGCTGGACCGGGCGGTGGCGGCCGGCGACGCGAAGGCGGCGCGCGAGGCGGCGCACGCGATGAAGGGGACGACCGCCTCGGTCGGCGCGGGCTGGCTCGCGGCGACGTGCAAGGAAGCGGAGGACGCCGCGCGCGCGGGCGATCTGGAACGGCTCGTGGCGCTGGCACCGGAGATCCGCGCGGGCTTCGCGCGGCTGGGCGACTACATCGCGAAGTTCTGAGGAGGATGCATGTCTACGAAATCCGCCGACGAGCGTCCGTTCGCCGACCTGAAGGTGCTGGTCGTCGACGACCAGAAATTCATCCGCGGCATGGTCGCCCAGGGCCTGAAGGCATATGGCGCGCAGGTCGTCGAGGCCGCCGACGGGTTCGAGGCGCTGACGATCCTCGGCATCGGCGACCAGATGTCGGGCAGTTCGCTTGACGCGCTCAAGCGCGAGCGGCCGGACATGTTCCAGGGCATCGTCCATACCCGGAAAGACATCGACATCGTCATCAGCGACATCCGCATGTTGCCGATGAACGGGCTGGAGATGCTCAAGGCGATCCGCTCCGGCCTGTCGATGGCGCGGCGCGATCTGCCGGTCGTCATCATGTCGGCGCATTCCGACGAGGCATTGATCGGGGCCGCGATCGCGCTCGACGCCCACGGATTCGTGGCCAAGCCGGTGAGCCAGAAATCGATCTTCGATCGCGTCATGCGCGCCATGGCGATGCTCATCAAGGCCAAGACGGCCGACGTCTACCGGATGCTCATCATCCCCGAGCTCGACGCCGCCACGCTCGAAACCGACGTCGGCCGGATGGCGGAGAGCCTCGTGGCGGTGATCCGGGCAGGCGACGTGGCCATTGCCGCCGGCCAGCGCGCGATCACGGTCGGCTGGCAGGATGTGGCCGTCGGCGACATCCTCAGCGAGAATTTCACGACCAAGTCGGGGCGCATGGTGGCCCCGGCCGGCACGCGCGTGACCGAAGTGCTGGTCGCCGCCCTCCACGACCTTTCGCATGTCACCGAGCTTGCCGAGCGCGCCTCGGTCCGCCGAAAGGTGCTCTGACCCCTCGTCCCGGCGCCGCCCGCAAGGTTTCGTTACGTAGATGCCTTGCTTTTGCCGCGATTTTCCCTACATGAAGGGCGCCCAAACGGACGGGGACAGATCCGGCATGTCGGCAATGATCGAAATACGCGGGCTGAGGAAGGATTTCGGCCCGATCCGCGCGGTGGAGGACGTCTCTTTCGACGTGGCGCGCGGCGAGGTTCTCGGCTTCCTGGGGCCCAACGGGGCCGGCAAGTCGACCACCATGAAGATGATCACGGGCTTCCTTGCCCCCAGTGCGGGCACCGCGAAGGTGTGCGGCTTCGACGTCGAGGCCCGGCCCATCGAGGCCAAGAAGCGCATCGGCTACCTGCCCGAGGGTGCCCCCGCCTACCCCGACATGACGGCGGCCTCGTTCCTCGACTGGGTCGGCGCCATCCGCGGCTTCGACGGGGCCGAACGCGCGAAGCGCGTGGCCAAGGCGGTCGAGCGCACGCAGCTTGCCGACATCCTGCACCAGCCCATCGACACGCTCTCCAAGGGTTTCAAGCGCCGCGTGGGCCTCGCCCAGGCGCTGCTGCACGAGCCCGAGGTGCTGATCCTCGACGAGCCGACCGACGGGCTCGACCCCAACCAGAAGCACGAGGTGCGCGGCCTCATCCG
>JAEUKX010000003.1 GCA_016794025.1 Rhodospirillales bacterium
GTCCCAGCTCGTCCAGCGCCTGCGAAATGGCGATCAATGCCGTCGGGCAGGCATCGGGGCAATAGGTATAGCCGAAATAGACGATCGCGTATTTGCCGAGGAGGCTCTTCTCGGTCCAGGTCTTGCCGTCCTGATCGACCAATTCGAACGGCCCGCCGATGGCCGCCGTCGCGATCGCCTGCGGGGCCGCGTGGTCGCCGACCCAAATTTTCATCGCCCATGCGGCGCCAAGCCCCACGATCGCGCCGAGCGCCAGCCAGCGCACGGTCCGCAGGACGGTCGTCATCGGTTGCGTCTTCTCGCCCATTTCCATCCTTCGCCACTGAAGCCGCGCGGACGCTACACCTTGCCGAAGCGCGCGTGAAGCGCCGCATCGACCGCGTGGAACGCCGAATCGAGCGCTTCGATCGGCGCCGCGAGCGCGCCGTCGGTTCCGTCCTTCGCCCGGCGCTCGACATCCGACGCCAGGCTCGCAAGCATCTCCGCGCCGAACAGGCGCGCCGCACCCTTGATCGAATGGGCAGTGCGCGCGAGCGTCATCGAATCGCCGCGCGCCAGCATCGTACGCAGTTCGGCAACCTGCCTGCCCTGCTCCACCCGGAACGAGCGCACGAGCGCCCTTACGGCGCCGGCCGGCATGTCGGCTTCGAGGGCCGCAATTGCATTCTCGTCGATCACCGGCCCGTCGATCTCGGGCGACATGGCTTCCGGCGCGGGCCGCCCGGGCGCGACGGGGAGCCTGCCCGAAAGGATTGCCTCGACCGCCGAGCGCAGCGTCGCGGCGCGGACAGGCTTCGCGATATGGGCGTCCATGCCCGCCTCGCGGCAGCGGGCCACATCCTCCACGAAGGCGTTGGCGGTCAGCGCCACGACGGGCGTCCGGGCATTGGGGCCGCCTCCAGCCCGAAGGCGGCGCGTGGTTTCCAGACCATCGAGCCGCGGCATCTGGACGTCCATGAGGATGACGTCGTAGGAACAAGCCTGCGCGAGCGACAGTGCTTCGACACCGTCGCGCGCCTCGTCGATCCCCAGATCAAGCGCGTCGAGCATCTTTGCCGCCGCATAGCGGTTCACGTCGTTGTCCTCGACGAGCAGAACACGCCGGCCGGGCCAGCGCGCCACCGCCGCACTGACCGGTTCCGGCCGCGGGGCAGACGTGGATGCAACGGCCAGCGGCAGGCGAAGCTCAAACTCGCTTCCGCCACCTGGCGCATCCCGCACGCCGATGTCGCCGCCCATCGCAAGCGCAAGCTCGCGGCTGATCGCAAGACCCAGTCCGGTGCCGCCGAAGCGACGCGTCACGGAACTATCGGCCTGGAAGAACTTGGCGAACAGGCGCCGCTTCGTCGCCGCATCGATGCCGGGTCCCGTATCGGTCACCGAGATGCACACGGTCTCAGCACCGGCATCCGGCCGGCTCGCACGTACACTAACGCCGCCGCTCTCGGTGAACTTGACCGCGTTGCCCACGAGATTGAGAAGGATCTGGCCCAAACGTCCCGCATCGCCGAGAACCGCGCGGCCGACCTCCGGGGCGACGGCGACCTCGAGCGTCAGGCCCTTCGCCCGTGCGCTCGCCTCGAACGTCGCGACTGCCGCCCGGATGGCCGCATCCGCGTCGAACGCCGTCCGCTCGAGCTGCAGCGCACCGGCTTCGAGCTTCGAAATGTCGAGGATGTCGCCGATCACCTGGAGGAGGCGCTCCGCCGCTTCGCGGGCCATCTGGGCATGGCGCCGCGTCTCGACATGGAGTTCGGCGGCGAGCATGACATCGAGCATGCCGACCACCCCGTTGAGCGGCGTGCGCAGCTCGTGGCTCATGTTCGCGAGAAACTCGCTCTTCGCATTGCTCGCGATCTCGGCGGCGTTCTTCGCACGCTCGAGTTCGCGCGCGGCCGCAACCTCGCCGGTGACATCGCGCAGGATGGACACGATGCCGCCGTCGCTCGTGCGTGTCCGGGTCACGCGGATGTCGCGCGGCCCGATCGAAACGGCTTCGTCGACCGACAGCCGGTCCGGGCGCACGCCCGCCATCCGGGAATCGATCCAGCCCGAAAGCGCATCGCCGGCAAGCCCGGCGGGCGCCACGACGCGCAAAGCGTCCCGCAGCGCCATGCCCTCCGCAATGCGTCCGCGGAGCGCGGGAAAGAAATCGAGATAGCGGTCGTTCCATGCCGCAATTCGCAGGTCGGGATCGAGCTGCAAGAAGCCGTCCGCGAGGCTCGCGACCGCGTCGCGAAACCGTGCCTCCGATGCCCGGATGCGCTCGCTCGCCCGCCTCTCCTTCGTCACGTCGCGCAGGATCGCAACAAGGCCGCCGTCGGAGGTCCGCTGCCGGGAGATCTCGATGATCCGTTCGCCGGCAACGACATCGTCCGGTGCGGATCCGCTGCGGCGGATATCGTGGTACCGGGCGCGCGCCAGTGCGTCGATCTGCGTCTCCGCAAGATCGGGGTTGCGCATGCGCGTATGCGCCCGGACGACTTCGATTGCGGGCAGGCCGACACGCATGACCGCCCGTGCCGTCGGGAAGAACTCGAGATACCGCTCGTTCCAAGCCACAACATTGTCGTCGGCATCGTAGAGCACGAACCCGTCACCCATGCTCTCGATCGCGTCCCTGAACCGCCGGTCGCGCAGCGTCACCGCCAGCCGGGATCGCTCGAGTTCCGCCTCACGCCGCCGGCGTTCCGTCTGGTCGACGATGATGCCGTCGATGTGCAGGGGGGAGCCATACGCATCGTAGGACGCCCGCCCCTTCTCCAGTGCCCACGCGATCTCGCCGTCGGCGCGTTCGATGCGATACTCGACCTCGAATTCGTGTCGCATGGCGACTGCGTTCGCGACCGCATTGGATGCCGCAATCCTGTCCTCGGCGAGGATCAGCGTGCTGAAGCTCCGGTCGCCGCCCCGAAGGAATGTCGTGGCCGAATATCCCGTCAGACCCGCAATGCCGGGACTCGCAAAGTCCATCGTCCAGGCGTCGTCGACGCGGCGCCGATAAACGACGCCATCCACGTTCGCGACGAGCGACTGGAAGCGTGCCTCGCTTTCCGCACGCGCCTGTTCGGCCTGGATCTTCGCGCTTACGTCGCGGTAGATCGCCACGACCCCGCCATCGGCCGCGGCAAACTGCACGGTCTCGACGATCCGGCCATCCGTCAGCAGCTGATTGAAGGTCTCGCCGAAGCGGCGATGCCGGCGCATCCTGTCATCCAGCGTCGCAACACCCTTGTGCGCCGTCGCTTCCCTCGACGACAGCCGCTCGCGTGCGGCAGCATAGAGTTCTCGGAACGGCCGGCCCTTGCGCAGCAGGTCCGTCATGTGCGGGAAGATTTCGGTGTAGCGACGGTTCCAGAACCGGATGCGGTCCTCGTTGTCGAGGATGAGAAATCCGTCGCCGATCGCCTCGATCGAATCGATCAGCCGCATTTCGCTTTCGCGCAGCGCCTGTTCGGCGGCGATCTGATCGGTGACGTCTCGATAGACCGAGACGCATCCGCCGTCCGCCGTGGCGTATTCGATCGACTGCAGGGTACGCCCCGAGGCGAGCGCCAGATTGTAAGGTTCGCCGAACCGGCGGTGAGGGCGCGCGCGCCGCTCGATCGCGGAAAGCGCGTCGCGGGATGTTGTCAGGCGCTGCGCAAGGTCGATCACTTTCGCACGCAGTTCCTCGACACGCACGCCGGGCGCAAGGAATCCGGAAATCTCCGGAAAAATCTCGCCGTAGCGCCTGTTCCAAACCACGATGCGGTCGTCGCGGTCGAACACGATTATCCCGTCGCCGATCGCCTCGATGGAGTCCAGGAGTCGCTGGCGGCTGTCTCGAACATCGCGCTGCGCTGCCGCCAGTGCCGTTACGTCGCGGTAGATCGCCACGGCGCCGCCATCCGCCGAGGGAAACTCGACAGTCTCGATCTCGCGATCGAAGCTTGCCCGCTGGCGGAATACCTCGCCGAACCGCCGATGCCAGAAGGCCCGCTCGCGCCTGATCCATTCCGCACGCTCGGCCATGCCCATTGCGCGCAGGCGCCCGGCCGTCGCATCGACATAGGCGCCGAACGACATTCCGCGCTCGAGGATCGGCGCCATGTGCGGGAAAATCTCGACGTAGCGCGAATTCCAGAACGCAAGCCGGTCGTCCGGATCCCAGACAAGAAAGCCCATGTCGACCGCATTCAGCGTTTCGACGAGCCGACGCTCGGCTGATTCGGCGCGCTCCTCGGCCGCGTCCGTTCCGGTACGTTCCGCCTGCTGCGTGGCCGGCCGGTTCGACGGACGGCCCGGCCGTCGGCCGCGAATCGCATATCCGAGGAATCCGGCGACCGCGGCAACGACGAAGAGGACGGCGAGCGATTCCATCGCCGCCCCGACTCAGAGCAGCGACTTGATTGCCGACGACGCGGCAACCTTCCCGTCGGCGGCATAGGCTTCGTGGTTCGCCTCGATGTCGGCCAGCCTGTACAGGTAGTTGACCATGAGTCCCGCGGACTGCCGGATCCCCTTGGTGGACGTGTCGGCGCGCCAGTTAAGTCGCTCGACGCGAGCGCCGTTCGAGAGATGGAAATGCGCAACGGGATCGAGCGCACGCCCGTCCGGGCGCTTTGCCTCGACAAGGTAGCGCACGCACAGGCGCGACAGCGGCGCCTTCATGGCATCGGAAAGCACGGGATCGTCGAGCCATGCGCCACTGGCCAGCGCTCGCTTGAGTTCCCCCTTGCTGGCCGCGACCGACTTCCCGCCCCGCGCGGCAAGCGCGGCCGTCAGTGCCTTGCGCTCCCCTGCAAGCAGGAGCTTCGGCATTCCCTCGGAGATGCGGGCCTCAAGCCAGGACCGGAAACCGGGGATCGGCGACAATGTCGCGAACGTGCGGATGTTCGGATATTCCGCTCCCAGCGTCTGCGCCACCCGCTTGATGAGGAAGCCGCCGAAGCTGATGCCGGCCAGGCCACGTTGGGCGTTGGAGATCGAATAGAAGATTGCCGTATCGGCCGCCGCCGGATCGCCAAGCGGCGCCTTCTCGTCGAGCAGGGCCTGAACATTGTCGGCAAGCCCGTTCACGAGCGCCACCTCGACGAAAATGAGCGGCTCGAGCGGCATGCGCGGATGGAAGAACGCGAAGAACCGTCGGTCGCCGTCGAGGCGGTTCTTGAGATCCGCCCAATCCCGCACCGCGTGAACTGCCTCGTAGGCCGCAAGACGCTCGAGAAGGATGGCGGGGCTCTCCCAGGTGATCCGCTCGAGTTCGAGGAAGCCCAGATCGAACCAGGCGACGAAAAGCTCGCGCAGTTCCTCGGCGATCGAAGCAAAGACCGGGTCTTCCCTGGACCAGTCGAGAAGTTCGGCGCGCCGGTCGATCAGGAACTTGACGCCATCCGACAGGGCCGTGAACTGCGCCAGCAGCCGCCCGCGAGGGGAATCGATCGAGCGCCGCAGCGCGCGTTCGGCCTTTGCGATGGACTTCGCCTCGCCCCCTTCCCAGGCGGAAATCGCGGCGCGCGCGGCAGCGGCGGCCGCCGTCCGGTCGATCTCTGTCTCGGCCGCCAGCAACCGCATGAAGCGCTTCCGGCCTTCCGTCGACAGCCCAAGATAGAGCTGCCCAAGTTCGGCTGCGCGCGCCCGGGCGCGTGTTTCGCCGCCGCGACCTTCCAGGCAGTCCGCAATCCGCGTGCGCAGTGCCGGGAATTCATCGTCGGGCAAATCGGGATTTTCGGCACGCGGCGCGCCGACTACGGCACGCGCACTGGTTGACAATCCGCGCCAGGCCTCCTTCAGCCGCGCGACAATCCTCTGGCCGGTTCTTGCTTCGCTCATCGCCGACGATTTTCGCGCGCGGCCACCCTGTCCGGCAAGCCCCATGCCGTCAGTCAGTTGAGCCCGCCCACCGGCGGAATGGCCGCGGCCGCCCGCAGCAGATCCTTGATTTCCTCCCACTGGCCGTCGGGAAGTTCGGAAAGGCAAAGCTTTGCGGCATTCCAGTCGAACGGACTGTCGGACACGACGGCGCGCGCCAACGCACGGCAGGCGTCGTGATGCCAGCCGAGGACCGCCCGTGCGGCTCGAAGCAGAGGATGTTCCACTACGCTACCTGCTGCAAACGCACGGCGACGGCGGTGATACGGGGGATGCCGCAGCGCGCGTTCGCGTTCGAGAGTAACCCCATGGAAATTGGGCTTCCCGAAATCGAGACACAAGCGCCATATCCGAGCGTCCGCATTGCATCAGCAATGCAGCCGGCGCGCCTCGCGGCCCCGCGTTACCATCTGAACCCCGCAAGGGCGTACAGGTCGGCAAGCAGTGCGGGAATCTGCTCGGGAAGGTCATCTGCAACGAGACCGGGCCCAAAGCGTGCCGCCGCGGCGCCATGCAGGCTGACCGCCGCACAGGCGGCTTCGAATACCGGCATACCCTGCGCCCTCAGGCCGGCAATGAGTCCGGCAAGGACATCGCCAGCACCCGCCGTTGCAAGCCAGGGCGGCGCGTTCGCGTTTATCGCCGCGCGCCCGCCCGGTTCGGCGACGACCGTATCCGGCCCTTTGAGCAGGACAACGGCGTTGGCCCGCCCGGCTGCCTGTCTTGCCCGCGCAAGACGGTCGCCCTGCATGCCGGGAAAAAGCCGCGCGAACTCCCCTTCATGCGGCGTCAGGACGCAATCCGGATGCAGACGCGAGAACAGGTCGGGCGGATCGCCCGCAAATGCCGACAGGGCATCGGCATCGAGGATGCACGATTTGCGCGCCGCCAGCGCCGCGCGCACTCTTGCCGCACAGGCCGCGTCCGCGCCGTTGCCGGGACCGAGCAGGACGACGTTGCGGCGCGGGTCATCAATCGCGGCGACGAAATCTGCCAGCGTCGACATCGGGCGTACCATGAGACTGGCGGGACCGGCCGCATAAAGCGGGACGGCACGCGGATCCGCAGCGATCGTGACGAGACCCGCGCCCACCCGCGCCGCCGCCCGCGCCGCAAGCCGGGCCGCTCCGGTCAGGACGGCACCCCCCACCACGACGGCATGGCCCCGGTCGAATTTGTGGCCGTCGACCGCCGGCAGCGGGAACAGGTCAAGCCAGAGTCCGCGCTCATTGACCCAATTCGACGGCCCGATCGCATCGAGAACAGAGGCCGGAATGCCGATAGCCGCGACGACGGTCTCGCCGCACAGGCCACGACCGGGATACAGCAGATGGCCCGGCTTGCGCCGGAAGAACGTCACCGTCAGGTCGGCACGCGGAGCGGACCCGAGAACGGCGCCGGAATCACCCGAGACGCCGCTGGGCACGTCGACGGAAACGACACGCTTGCCGTCCATCGCCGCGACAAGATCGAGCGCGCCCCCTTCGAGGGGCCGGGAGAGGCCGGCGCCAAAAAGCGCATCGACGACAAGATCGGCCCTCTCGACCAGTGATGGTTCCGCCGCACTGATCGCGCCATCCCAACGCGCCGCCATCGCCGCCGCATCGCCGCGCAGCGCGTCACGTCCGCCGAGCAAACCCACCTGCACGTTCCAGCCTGCGCCGCGGAGATGGCGCGCCGTCACGAAGCCGTCGCCGCCGTTGTTGCCAGGCCCGCAAAGCACCACGACAGCGCAACGCTCGTAGCGCGCCACGACTTCCCGCGCGACGGCCGCACCCGCCGCCTCCATCAGGTCGTGGCCGGAAATCCCGCCGTCAATGGCCGCACGGTCGGCGCGCGCCATCTCGGCACAGGTCAGAAGGGCCAGATCGGATACCGGCATGAGCGCAATCATGCCACAATGCCCGTGCAGACCGGGAACACATGTTGGAACGCCGAAGATTTCTCGCGGCCGGTGCCGCCTTCGTCGCAGGGAACGCCCGCGCCGGCGAGGCCGTCGATGCCGCGATCGTGTTGGCCGTCGACTCGTCGAGTTCGGTCGACATGGACGAGTTCTATCTGCAGATGGAGGGCTACGCGGCCGCGATGCGCCATCCGGCCCTTGCGGAGGCGATCTCGAGCGGGCGCCTCGGAGCCGTCGGGCTGCATCTTTTCGAGTTTGCCGACGCCAAGATGCATGTCGTGAATATCGACTGGCGGCGACTGGCCGGCGCCGACGATCTCGAGCGCTATGCCCGCGAACTCGAATTTGCACCCCGCCTCATCGTCGGGGGGACGACCGCGATCGGCGATGCGATCGACTTCGCCCAGGATGCGCTCGAGAAATGTCCCTACGCCGCAACCCGGCAGGTGATCGACATTTCCGGAGACGGGGCCTCGAACGCAGGTCGAGCGCTTGCCTCGGCTAGGGCCGACGCGCTCGCCGTCGGGATCACCATCAATGGTCTGCCGATCCTGAACGAGGAACCGGACCTTGACGCCTATTTCCGGACGCTGGTCATCGGCGGACCCGGCGCGTTCTGCATCCCCGCACACGACTACCGGGACTTCCGCAACGCGATCCGCGACAAGTTGATCCGCGAGATACGTCTGGTCGCCTAGCGACCGAGCGCCCCCCGGAAATCGGCGCCCTCCGTCGTCGCATCGCGCAGATCCGCGCCCGTCATGTCGGCGTCGGTGAATTTCGCATCGGTCAGGTTTGCGCCACGCAGGTCGGCCCCGCGCAGGATCGACTCCGAAAGATCCGCCTCGGTCATGTTCGCGCCGCGCAAGTCGGCGCGGTGAAGCTGCGCGCCGCGCAGCCGTGTCGGCCATCGGCCGGTCGCCGTCGTGGGCAGCGGCATCGGCGACAGGTCCGCGTTCGACATGTCGGCACCGTTCAGGATGCATTTGTCGAGCGTGGCGCCGCGCAGGTCGGCGCCGCCGAGATCGGCACCCGTCAGGTTCGCCCCCGTCATGTCGGTCATCTGGAACTTCGCGTCGCGGAACTTCGCCTCGATCAACGTCGTGCGCTTGAGGCGCGCAGCCGAGAAATTCACGCCCGGCGCATCAAGGCCCGCGAGATCGACCGCGTCCAGCGTGGCCTGCGCGCCCTGCTGGCCCGCGCTCTGCAGCCACAGGAAATGGCGCTGGATCATCTCGGCGATGGGCACATCGAGGGACTCGATCGATTTCGGCAGGATCGCCTTCGAGATGTCGACCTTCTCGAATTCCTTCTTTGTGAACTGAGCGGCCGTCAGGTCGGCGCCCTCGAGGTTCGTGTTGTAGAGGAAGGCGCCCGCAAGCACCGCCCCCTGCAGCAGACAGTGCGACAGGTTTGTTTCGGTGAGATCGGCGCCGCTCAGCACCACGCCGGAAAGGTCGGAATACGACAGGTCCGCACCCGCGAGGTTGGCGTTGCGCATGATGCAGTTCGTCAGGTCCGTGCGCCGTCCGAAGGCGCGCGCGACTTTCGCCTCGGTCAGGTTCGCGCGCGAGAACGAGGCATCGTCGATCTCGGCCGAACGCTGCGTCGCCTTCGCGAAGTCGAAGTTTCCGTTCTCGTCGGGAACGATGATGAAGCCGTCGCGCATGTCGGCCTGCTTCAGCATGGCGCCTTCGAGATTGGCGCCGCGCATCGACACGCCGCGCAGGTCCGCGCGCGTCAGGTCGCTGCCGCGGAGATTCGCGCGCGTCAGGTCGGCGCCGAAGAAGTTCGCGCGTTCGAGCTTGGCGCCGGCGAAATTCGCTTCGGCCAGTTTCGAGCCGACGAATTCGGCCTCCGACAGCAGGTTCGATCCGAAGGTCAGCCGTTCAAGCGTGTGGAACGGGAACGCGAGCCGTTTGCCGCCCGTCTGCTTGGCAAGCATGCGTCCGTGCAGCGCGATCGCCTTGTCGAGATCGAGCTGGGGAACCTTGGGATAGGAAGGTGCCTTGGGCGGCGGCATGCCCGGCACTCTACGAAATCGACACGCGCCGCGCCAAATGCAAGGGCTGGGGCGACCGACGGGGCTCGAACCCGCGACAACCCGGACCACAACCGGGTGCTCTACCAGCTGAGCTACGGCCGCCACAGCCGCGCAGGCTTTTACACGCCCCGCCCCGTCCCGGCAAGCGTGCGGGCCGGCCGCCGCCCCTCGTTGCGCAAGGGGGGGCCGCGTGCTACCTCGTCCGGCCTAGGAAAGCGGAAAAGCAGCGCCGCGCCACCGGGGAGCACGCCGATGACCAATGTCCTTGCCGAGCGGATGGGCCGCCTCGGCACCGAGACCGCCTTCGAGGTCCTGGCACGCGCCAAGGCGCTGGAAGCCAAGGGCAAGTCGATCGTCAGCCTCAGCATCGGCCAGCCGGATTTCCGCACGCCCGAGCACATCGTCGAAGCCGCGATCAAGGCCCTGCGGGACGGCCACCACGGCTACACGCCGGCCAACGGCATCCTGCCGCTGCGCGAGGCGGTCGTGCGGGATATCCACCGCCGCCTTGGCGTCCAGGTCGATCCGGGCCAGGTGCTGATCGTTCCCGGCGGCAAGGTCACGATGTTCTTCGCGATCATGATGTATGGCGAGCCGGGTGCCGAAATCGTCTATCCGAACCCCGGTTTCCCGATCTACGAGAGCGTGATCCGCTTTTCCGGCGCCACAGAGGTGCCGCTGCCGCTGCTCGAGAAGAACGGCTTCGCGTTCGATGCCGACGATGTGCTTGCACGGGTGAACGAGCGCACGCGCCTCATCATTCTCAATTCGCCGGCAAATCCGACCGGCGGCGTCACGCCGAAGGTGCAGGTCGACAAGCTGGTGAAGGGCCTCGCGAAGTTCCCGAAAGCGGCGATCATGTCGGACGAGATCTACGGCCAGATGACGTACGACGGCCGTCCGCACGTGTCGCTGATGAACTACCCGGAGATCGCCGACCGCCTGATCCTGCTCGACGGCTGGTCGAAGACCTATGCGATGACGGGGTGGCGCATGGGCTATTCGGTGTGGCCAAAGGACGTCTTTCCGTTCGCCGAGCGCCTGGCGATCAACTGCCACTCCTGCGTCAATGCGTCCGCGCAGTTCGCGGGCATCGCCGCGCTCGACGGGCCGCAGGACGCGGTCGCACAGATGATGAAGGCATTCGACGAACGTCGGCGCGTGATCGTGGGCGAACTCAACCAGATCGCCGGCTTCCGCTGCGTCGAGCCCGGCGGCGCGTTCTACGCGTTCCCGAACATCGAGGGGACCGGCTACACCAGCCGCCAGCTCGAAAGCCTGCTGCTCGAGGAAGCGGGCGTGGCCGTGCTGTCCGGAACGGCGTTCGGCAAGTACGGCAACGGCTATCTCCGCTTCTCTTATGCCAACTCGGTGGAGAATATTCGCCTTGCGATGGAACGAATTCGCAAGACCCTCGCGGCCAATCCCGCGCCAAAGGCAGCACAATGAACGTGCAGAAAGTCCAAAAAACAGGCAGAAAATTGCCCTTTCGACGGGCGAACCACCATGCCGCGCGACAGGCCTGCTGGCACGACCCGTGCTTCATGGAGCAATCCCGTGCCCGTGAAGAATTCGTCCACACCCAGTTCGCAGACGTGCCGCGCCAATGAAGAAAATCGAAGCCATCATCAAGCCGTTCAAACTCGATGAAGTGAAGGACGCGCTCAACGAAATCGGCCTCAAGGGCATCACTGTCGTCGAAGCCAAGGGCTTCGGCCGCCAGAAGGGCCATACGGAGCTCTACCGGGGCGCGGAGTACGTCGTGGACTTCCTGCCCAAGGTCAAGATCGAGGTCGTGCTCGAGGACTCGCTGCTCGAGCGCGCCATCGAGGCGATCCAGCGCGCGGCGCACACGGGCCGCATCGGCGACGGCAAGATATTCGTTTCGACCATCGAGGAGGCGATCCGCATCCGCACCGGCGAACGTGGTGCCGAAGCGGTCTGAGACCGATCCCCGAACGACCCATCGATTCAACCCACCCGTCAGTCAGCGGGCCAACCACAGGAAAAAGGCTATGTCGGATCCCAAGACCGTACTGAAGAAGATCAAGGAAAACGGCTGCAAGTACGTTGACCTGCGCTTTACCGATCCGCGCGGCAAGCTGCAGCACCTCGCCCATGCGGTCGAGACGATCTCGGAGGAGACCTTCGAGGAAGGCCTGATGTTCGACGGTTCGTCGATTGCCGGCTGGAAGGCGATCAACGAGTCCGACATGACGCTGATCCCCGATCCGACGACGGCCGTCATGGATCCGTTCGCCGCGCAGCCGTCGATGACGATCATGTGCGACATCTACGAGCCGGGCACGGGCCAGCCGTACAACCGCGACCCGCGCGGCATCGCCAAGAAGGCCGAAGCCTATGTCAAGGAATCGGGCATCGGCGACACGGCGTTCTTCGGGCCGGAGATCGAGTTCTTCGTGTTCGACGACGTCCGCTTCAAGGTGTCGATGAACAAGACCTCGGTCGAGATCGACAGCGAGGAAGGCCCCTACGTCACCGACAAGAAGTATCCCGACGGCAACTTGGGCCACCGTCCGAAGATCAAGGGCGGCTACTTCCCCGTCCCGCCGGTCGACCAGTGCGCCGACCTGCGCGCCGAGATGCTGACGATCATGAAGGACATGGGCCTCGACATCGAGAAGCACCACCACGAGGTGGCGCCCTCGCAGCACGAGCTGGGCTCCAAGTTCTCGACGATGGTCAAGGCCGCCGACCAGTGCCAGATATACAAGTACGTCGTCCATAACGTCGCCGCCCAGTACGGCAAGACGGCCACGTTCATGCCCAAGCCCATCAAGGGCGACAACGGCTCGGGCATGCATGTCCACCAGTCGATCTGGAAGAAGGGCAAGCCCCTCTTCGCCGGCAACGGCTATGCCGACCTGTCGGAGACGGCGCTCTACTACATCGGCGGCATCATCAAGCACGCCAAGGCGATCAACGCGTTCACCAACGCGTCGACGAACTCGTACAAGCGTCTGATCCCCGGCTTCGAGGCCCCCGTGCTGCTCGCCTACTCGGCGCGCAACCGTTCGGCGTCCTGCCGCATCCCGTTCGGCGCCGGCCCGAAGGCAAAGCGCGTCGAAGTCCGCTTCCCCGACCCGACGGCCAACCCGTATCTCGGCTTCGCCGCGATGCTGATGGCCGGTCTCGACGGCATCAAGAACAAGATCCATCCCGGCGAGGCGATGGACAAGAACCTCTATGACCTGCCCCCGGCGGAACTGAAGAAGGTCCCGACGGTGTGCGGTTCGCTGCGCGAGGCGATCACCACCCTCGACAAGAACCGCGGCTTCCTGAAGGCCGGCGGCGTCTTCACCGACGACTTCATCGACAGCTACATCGAGCTCAAGTGGGAAGAGGTGTACGCGTTCGAACACACCCCGCACCCGATCGAGTTCGAGATGTACTATTCGGTCTGACGCTTTCCGGAAACGGACTGCGAAGCGGACGGCCCCGGAGAGATCCGGGGCCGTTTTGCTTTGTATCCATTCTCGTTTCGCATTCAGTCCATTCTAATGTATCGGATTTCTCGACTCGCCGTGGCCGGAACAGCGCTATAGTATTTGGTCTGAAACGAATTGGCTCCCCCCAGAATGGAAACGGCGCCTTCCCAACCTGAATTCGACGCTGCCCTGAGTGCGCATCTTGGCTACCTGATGGGCCGTGCGGGCGGCCGGCGCATGGACATGCGCGGCTTCGAGTTCGGCCCTGTCGACGGCCGCGGACGCAACCTTTCGTGTGCGATTCTGGCAGCGACCAATTTCACGGGCGCGATGCTTCTGGATTGCGACCTGTCGATGGCGGACATCTTCACCGCCGACTTCCGCGATGCCGACCTGTCCGGTGCCAATCTCCGCCGCGTCGACGCGCGCGGCGCCACATTCGACGGCGCCCGCATGCGCGACTGCGACCTGCGCGAGGCGGATTTCCGCCCCGGCCAGACGATGTCGTTTGCCGACGGCAGCAAGAAGGGCAACGAGAAGAGCGCAAGCTTCCGCGACACGAATCTCGACAAGGCGCAGATGAAGGGCGCCAATCTCGAGAAGGCGGATATGGCTGGCGCCTCGCTGCGCGGCGCCGGGCTCGAAGGCGTCGAGTTGGGTGCGGCAAACCTCAAGAATGTCGACCTGTCCGGCGCGAACCTGGAAGGCGCACGGCTCAAGGATGCCGTCCTCGACGGCGCCAAGCTTCGCGGCGCGACGATCAAGGGATGCGACATGCGCGGCGCGCGCATGAAGGGCGTCGATCTCGACGGGCTAGACCTGCGCACAGTCCAGCTCGAAGGCGCGGTTTTCGACCCGCCCGACAAGCCGCCGGAAGAAAAGCCCAACATCAAGCTGCTGCTCGACGAGCACAAGCGCTGGGTCGAGAGCGGCGGTGCGGCCGGTTCGCGCGCCGTCCTCGACGACCGTGACCTGTCGAGCATGGACCTGCGCGGGCTCGACCTGTCTGCCGCCTCGCTCAACCGCGCCAACCTCGCGCGCGCGGACCTCGGCCGTGCGCAACTTCGCCTTGCGAGCCTGATGCAGGCCAACCTGACGGATGCCGACCTGACTGAGTGCGATCTTTCCGGTGCCGTCATGGTCGGAGCGGTCCTGCGCCGGGCGCTTCTGAACAAGGCGCGCCTGACTCCCATCGACCTCAAGGACGCCGCCGGCAAGCCGTCGGGCCGCAAGTTCCCCACGAACCTGTCGAATGCGATCGTGGCGCATGCCAAGTTCGACGGCGCGGACATGCGAGGCGCCGTCCTGCGCGGGGCCGACATCACCCGCGCCTCTTTCGTCGATGCGCAGGTCGAGGGCATCGACCTCTACGGCGTGCGCAAGCTCTAGGCCGCCCGACCGGACCGACGCGATGCCGCATACGCGCGAAAGCCTGTTCGCGATCCTCGACGAACTCGCCATCCGGACCACGACGGTTGAACACGAGCCGGCCTACACGGTCGAAGACGGCCGCCGGCTGCATGGCGCGCTGCTGCCCGGCGTCAACGTGAAGAACCTGTTCCTCAAGGACGCCAAGGGCGCGCTGTGGCTGCTGAGCGCGCCATGGGAACGGCAGATCGACCTCAAGCGGCTGCCCGACCGCATCGGCTGCAAGCGCGTGTCGTTCGGCTCGCCCGCCCTGCTGATGGAGACGCTTGGCGTCATCCCCGGCGCCGTGACGCCCTTCGCGCCCGTCAACGACGCGGGAAGGCGCGTGCGCGTCGTGCTCGATGCCGGGATGATGGGCGCCGAGACGCTCAACGCCCATCCGCTGGTCAACACGGCCACGACCAACATCCGCGCCGACGACCTGCTGCGGTTCCTGCGCCATGTCCACGGCGAGCCGATGGTGGCCCAACTGGGCGACTGACGGGGCGGCGAAACCCGGTATACTGGCGAAAACGCCGTCCGGGAGACCGCCCCACCATGACCAGCGAGACGCTTTCGCGGCGCACGGTCCTGTTCGTCAATATCGGCCATGCGCTCGACCATTTCGTGCTGCTCGTCTACCCCACAGCGGTGATCGCCATCGCGGCCGAGGTTGGCACGACCTACGCCGAACTCATCGGGCTTTCGACGGGCGCCTTCGTGGCGTTCGGCCTGTTCTCGCTGCCAATGGGCTGGATCGCGGAGCGGATCGGCCGGCGCAACCTTTTCGCGGTTTTCTTCGGCGGATGCGGCCTTGCCTGCCTGGCGCTCGCGGCCGCATCGACGCGGCTGCAGTTCGCGGGCCTGCTGCTCGTGCTGGGCATGTTCACGGCCATCTACCACCCGATCGGGTCGGCCATGCTCGTCACGCACGCACGCGCGCTCGGCCGCGATCTCGGCTGGAACGGCGTGTGGGGCAATCTCGGCGCGGCGTTCGCGTCCGGCGTCACGGCGCTGATCGCGGCGTGGTTGGGCTGGCGCGCGGCCTTCGCGGTCCCGGGCCTCGTGTGCCTTGGCGCGGGCGCGGCCTTCCTGGCGCTTGTTCCCGGCGACGGCGACGCGCACGAGAAACAGAAGAAGCAGGCGGCCGAGATTTCGGTCGCGCGCCCGATCATCATGCTTGCGGTCTTCGTGCTCGCCATCGTGGCCGGCGGCATGACGTTCAACATCACCACGATCTCGCTGCCCAAGGTGATCGACGAGCGCATCGGCGCCGACCTGCCGCTGGCGCTGACGGGCTCGCTTGCCACGGCGGTCTTCGTGTTCGGGGCCCTTACCCAGCTTGTCGTGGGCAAGCTCGTCGACCGCGTGTCGCTGCCCGCCGTCTTCGCGGGCCTCGCGCTGTTCCAGCCGGTCGGGCTGGCTCTCGCGGCGGCATCGACCGGACTGCCGATGCTGGCGGGCCTCGTCTTCGTCATGGCCGCGATCTATGGGCAGGTCGTCGTCAATGACGCGATGGTGGCGCGCTATGTGCCACCGCGCCTGCGCGCGAAGGCGTTCAGCCTGCGCTATTTCCTGGGCTTCACCACGAGCGGCGCGGCCGTGCCGCTCATCGCGTGGCTGCACGGCGAAGGCGGCTTCGGGCTGGTGCTGATGGCGGCCAGCGCCTTCGGCACGGCGATCTTCGCGGCAGCCTGCGCGTTCTGGCTTGCCGCCCAGCCGCGCGCGTCGGCGGCCCCGGCAGAATAGGGATCAGCGCGCGCCGCCGACGGTCCAGCCCGCGAGCGGTACGGCCGCCTCGTCGGCCAGCACGGGACCGAACACTTCCGCGCCGTTCGGCTCGAGGATGAGCCGGCAGCTGTAGCCCGACTTTCCGTCGCGCCCCGGCAGACTGTCAGCGGCGGCGCCGAACACCACGCGGCGGATGCCGGCCGCGGCGATCGCCTCGGCGCAGTCGGCGCAAGGCTCGCCGCTGGCATAGATCGTGGCGCCTTCCAGCCGGCCGGCCGGCACGGCGTTCTTCAGAAGGCGCAGCGCGTTGCGCTCGGCATGCGCGGCCGGATCTCTCGTGGTGTTCTGCGTGTTGCGCGCGTCGATCAGCCTCGTGCCGTCGGCCGCCACGACGACCGCACCATAGGGCTCGTCACCCACCTTGCGGGCGATCGCGGCAAGCGCGATGGCCGAGCGCAGATGCGGCAGGTCGCGCAGCGTAAGGCCGTCGAGCGCGTTCATGCCGCCAGCGTGGCAGGTACCGCCGGAGGTGGCAAGCACTCCTCACATCGTCGCGCGGCGGCGGCGTTCCTTGAGCCAGGCGACCGCACCTTGCGTCTCGCTCCAGGCCTTGGCGGCGTTGACGCCGATGACGACGGCTTCCTCGCGGCTGCCGGGCTCGACCGTGAGCGGCGCTGTCTTCGGCGGCTTGCGGTCGCCCACGAGATAGGCCGGCACGAAACCGTTGGCCGAGAGGGCCGCGTCGAGCGCGGCGTCGGCCTCGGCCCCCGCGCCCTTCGCGCGGAAGGCGAGCAGCGCCTTCACATAGGCCGCGCGCGCGTCCGCATCCTCGAAGCGCTTGAGCAGCTCCGCCGCCTCGGCGTTCTCGCCCGCATCAACGAGTGCGTCGGCGAAGTCGAGGCGCGCGCGCGACGGATCGGCGGGATCGAGACGCAGCACCTCGCGCCAGTGGCCGAAGGCCGCCGCCCGCTCGCCGGAGACCGACAGCGCGCTCGCCAGATGCTGGCGCGCTTCCAGATAGGCGAGGCCGCGCGGGCTCTGGCCGAGGCTGCCCGCCTCGCTCTCGAGCCGGCCGCCCATGGCGGCGGCCCCCGCCGCGTAGGCGAGCTTCAGCAGGCGCACGCGCTCGGGCAGGTCGCGGGCCACGAACAACGACAATAGTGTTAACGCAGTGGCGCAGTAGACGCTTTCGCCAAGTGCGGCCTGCGCCAGCTCCACGGCCTTGCGCGGGCCCGACGCCTCCCACGCCTCGGCCGCCTTCGCCTCGGCCGCCGCGATCCGCTCCTCGGCCGCCATCGCGGCAAGGTCGGCACCCTCGGCCAGCAGGCCGTAGCGCCGGAGCGCGTCGAGTTCGTCGGGCGCGAAACCGCTCATGCCGCACCTCCCGCGTCGACCGGGCGCGGCCGCCGGTCGGTGCCGATCGCCACGTAGGTGAACACGCCCTGCGTGACCTTGATGCGCTCGGCCGCCTCGCGCTTGCGCGTCCAGGTCTCGACCCGGATCGTCATCGACGTGCGGCCGACCTTCACCATCTCGCAGTAGCAGCTGACCTCGTCCCCCACATGGACCGGCAGGTGGAAGGTCATCGCCTCGACCGCCACGGTCGCCACGCGCCCCTTCGAGCGCTGGCTGGCGAGGCTGCCGCCGGCAAGGTCCATCTGGGCGAGAAGCCAGCCGCCGAAGATGTCCCCGTTGGGGTTGGTATCGGCGGGCATGGCGATGGCGCGCAGCACGGGCTCGCCTTGCGGGGGGCTGTCGGGGGCGGACATGTGGGGCCTCGCGTCGCTGGCAGGTCGGATGGGCCGGAAAGTAGCGCAATCCGCCTATTCAGGCCATTGAAATACATGGGAAAAGCCGCCAACCCTGCCGCGGGGTTTGCGTCGAATCGATGGCGCGCCTTAGTGTCCGGCTTTCCAAAGCTGCCCACCCGATCCGCGAGCGCCCGAACCGAAATGGCCGACCTTTTCTCCAATTCCGGCAAGAAGACCGACAGCTACACCGCCAAGGACATCGAGGTTCTGGAGGGGCTTGAGCCGGTGCGCCGCCGGCCGGGCATGTATATCGGCGGCACCGACGAACGCGCGCTGCACCACCTGATCGCCGAGGTGCTCGACAACTCGATGGACGAGGCCGTGGCCGGCCACGCCGACTGGATCGAGGTCGAGATCGAGGAAGGCGACTGGATCACCATCCGCGACAACGGCCGCGGCATCCCGGTCGACCCGCACCCGCGCTTCCCCAAGAAGTCGGCGCTGGAAGTGATCCTCACCACGCTGCATTCGGGCGGCAAGTTCTCGAACAAGGCCTACTCCACCTCGGGCGGCCTGCACGGCGTGGGCGTGTCGGTCGTCAACGCGCTGTCGGACGAGTTCGAGGTCGAGGTCGCGCGCGACAAGAACGTTTGGGCGCAGACCTATTCGCGCGGCGTGCCGAAGGGCCCGCTCAAGAAGATCGGCACGACCAACAACCGCCGCGGCACCACGGTGCGCTTCCATCCCGACGCGCAGATCTTCGGCAAGACCCAGCATTTCAAGGCGCAGACCGTCTACAGGATGGCGCGCGCCAAGGCGTTCCTGTTCAAGGGCGTCGAGATCCGCTGGAAGTGCGCGCCGGCGCTGCTGAAGCCCGAATGGGGCATTCCGGCCGAACAGTCGCTGCATTTCCCCGGCGGCCTTGCGGACTCGCTGGCCGAGGCGATCGGCAAGCGCCCGACCTATACGCCGCGCCCCTTCGCGGGCGACGTGAAGCTCGACGCGAACGGCGGCCGCCTCGAATGGGCCGTCGCGTGGCCCGGCGACGAGGATGCCGAGGTGCATTCCTACGTCAACACCGTGCCCACGCCGCAGGGCGGCAGCCACGAGCTGGGCCTGCGCGGCGCCCTCACGCGCAGCCTTCGCGCCTATGGCGACATGACCGGCAACAAGAAGGCCGCGCAGATCGCCTCGGAAGACGTGTGCGACGGGGCCGTGGTCTTCCTGTCGCTGTTCATCCGCGACCCGCAGTTCCAGGGCCAGACGAAGGACCGGCTCGGCATGCCGGAGGCCCAGCGCCTGGTCGACGGCGCGCTCAAGGACCAGTTCGACCACTGGCTGGCCGACGACCCCGCCGCGGCCAAGCAGCTTCTCGAGCGCGCGGTCGAGCGTGCCGAGGACCGCGCGCGCCGCCGCATGCAGAAGGAGCAGGACCGCAAGTCGGCCACGCGCCGCCTGCGCCTGCCCGGCAAGCTCGCCGACTGCTCGGCGACAAACTCCGAAGACACCGAGATCTTCCTCGTCGAAGGCGACAGCGCCGGCGGCTCGGCCAAGCAGGCGCGCTTCCGCGAGAAGCAGGCGATCCTGCCACTACGCGGCAAGATCCTGAACGTGGCCAGCGCTTCGGCCGACAAGCTGCGCGGCAACCAGGAACTCAGCGACCTCGTGCTGGCGCTGGGCTGTGGCACGGGCGAGAACTTCGACGAGACGAAGCTGCGCTATGACCGCGTCATCATCATGACCGACGCCGACGTGGACGGCGCGCACATCGCCTCGCTGCTCATCACGTTCTTCTACCGCGAGATGCCGAGGCTCATCGAGACGGGCCACCTCTTCCTCGCCATGCCGCCGCTCTACCGCCTCGCGGCGGGCGGCGACGTCGTCTACGCGCGCGACGACGCGCACAAGGACGAGGTGATGAAGACGAAGTTCAAGAACCGCAAGGTCGAGATCAGCCGCTTCAAGGGCCTGGGCGAGATGCCGCCCGCCCAGCTCAAGGAAACGACGATGGACCCGAAGAAGCGCACGCTGCTTCGGGTCGTCGTGCCCGACCGCGAGCACCGCGAGGCGTTCGGCGAGACCGAAAGCCTTGTCGAGAGCCTGATGGGCCGCAAGCCCGAGCTGCGCCTGGCCTTCATCCAGGAGCACGCCACGAACGTGCGCGATCTGGACGTCTGAGCGTAGGGCGGAAAACGAAACAGGCGACGTAACCTGTTTATGTCGTTGATCCGGCAGGCAGGTAACAAGTCTCCGCGTTTTGCGCGGATTGTATGTGCCGGCCGGATTGCGCGGCGATTTCAACGCTCTGAAACAGGCGACCGGACTCCCCTCGGGTAAAATCCGGTAACCTGTTTTCGACGACGCACGATCGTAGTGGATTCGGAGGCCCGACATGCTGCGCTTCATTCTCGCCCTGCTGCTGCCCTGGCTACAGTTCTTCACCATCGGCCGGCCCATCGCCGGGATCATCTGCCTGATCCTGCAGCTGACGCTGATCGGCTGGATCCCGGCCGCGATCTGGTCGGTCTACGCGCTGGGCAAGTACAAGGGCGGCCAGTCGGCGCCGATGCCGCAGCCCTGACGCGCGCGTCCTTTCACCATGTCAAACAGCGCACGGCCGGATCGTTTCGGCCGATAGTGTGACTATAAGCCGGCCAAGGAATAAATACAACCATAGATACATTTGTAAGCAACAGATGCCCGGCTCGAGGCCGGGCCTGACGGACCCTCTCGACACGTCATGCCCGGCGCAGCCGGGCATCCACAATTTCGGCGGCGCGCTAGACTGCGAACGTATGATTCGCGAGCCCGCCGCCAACCGGCAACGTCATGACCGGGCTTGCCCCGGCCATCCACGACTTCGTCGAGACGCTAGACTTCCGGACATGACGCTCAGCATCGATTCTTGCAGGCAAAAAGTCGCCGACCTGATTGCGGCCGATCCGGCGCGCATGCGCGTGCTTGCGATAGTCGCCGATCTCGCCCTGCCCGACTGCTGGATCGGCGGTGGGTTCGTGCGCTCGCCCATGTGGGACCGGCTGTCGGGCCGCCCGCCGAAATTCCCGGACGGCGACATCGACGTGCTGTGGTTCGATCCGGCACGCACCGAGGCGGCCTTCGACGAAGCGCTCGAAGCGCGCCTTGCCGCGATCGACCCCACGCTCGAATGGTCGGTCAAGAACCAGGCGCGCATGCACCTGCGCAACGGCAATCCGCCCTACGCGTCGACTGCCGATGCGATGCGCCACTGGGTCGAGACGGCGACCGCCGTCGCGGTGCGGCTTGCCGACGGCCGCGTGGAAGTCTCGGCGCCGCTCGGCTTCGACGATCTCCATTCGATGACCGTCCGCCCGACGCCCGAGTTCGCGGGCGCCCGGATCGGCGAGGCCGCCAGCCGCCTGCGCGCGAAGCGCTGGCTCGACCGCTGGCCGGGCCTTCGCGTGAGCGAAGAGCTTCGCAGGGCGGGCATCTGAGATGACCGACACGCCCGCCCCCACCCGCGTCTTCCTGCTGGCGCTCTGCCTCGTGTTCGGGGCGCAGCTCGGCATCACGATCTCGCTGCCCTCGCTGCCGGCCATCGCGGCCGAGCTTGGCCTTGACGGGCACAAGGCCGCGCTCTCCGTTT
>JAEUKX010000044.1 GCA_016794025.1 Rhodospirillales bacterium
GAGACGAAGCCCACGATCTTCTGGCGGCATCGGATGGTGCCCTTGATGACCCAGTAGAGCGAACCCTCGCCCGCAATCTCCTCGCCGCGCTTGGGCGTGTTGCGGGTGACGTGCTTGAGCTGGGGCTTCTGGCCCTTCGCCCTCATGTCCTTGATGCGCTTCTTCTGCCAGGCCGCGAGGTCTTCGACCGAATCGCAGCCCACGCAAAGCTTCACGATATGGAGAGTCATGCCCGCACTATACCTTCGCCCGCGCCTTCGTCACGTCGCGCTTTTTGCCTGCGCCAGCGCCTTGTCGAGCATCTCGGCAAGCGTGCGTCCGGTGTCTCCGCCATCGCCCGTGACGGCGGCGTTGATCACGACCGCAATGGCGTCCGCCGCCGCCTTGACGATGACCAGACCCTTCGCGTCGAGGAAGTCGGTCGCGTCGAGATAGCGGCACAGCTGGTCGCCGAACTTCGTGACGAGCGGATAGCCGTACGACCCGCCCTGCCCGCGCAGCTCGTGGGCGATCATGTAGACGTCCTGCCGCTTCCGGATGTCGTTCGGCGCGGCCATCAGCGCGGCCGACGCGGCCGCCAGCTTCTCGACGGCCGTCTTCGCGGTCGCCTCGAATTCGGGGCGCAGCGTGTCGAACACCTTCTCGGCCTTCTTCAGCACGCCGGGCTCGAGACCGCCCGTCCCCACCTTTTTCTGGAGCTGGTTGGGCGGGTTGATGATCTGGAAGTTGCGCCCGCCGCCGACGCCGTCCTTGCTCATGTGCGACCGCGCTCCCCGACGCGCACCGTACGGCCTAGACCTGGGTCCGCCGCTCGGCCCCCAGATAGGTGCCACCACGCTTGCGCCGGCGGCAAGGGCCGAAATAGTTCGGCGTGCGGATATAGGGCCGGGGCCGGTCGATGATCTCCTCGAGGCGCTGGGTCAGCGACTGCGCACTGATGGGCTTGGCGAGGAACTCCGTCACGCCCACGTCGCGCGCCTTCATCACGCGCTCGCGCTCGGTATGGCCGGTGATCATGATGATCGGCAGGAACTGGTTGGGCGAGTCCGGTTCGGTGCGCACCTTGCGCACGAAGTCGAGCCCGCTCACCGGATACATCTCCCAGTCGACAAGCGCGAAATCGACCGGCGTCTGCCGGATCGCCTGATAGGCCGCGGCCCCGTCGGCCGCCTCGACGATCTCGCGCACGCCGATGGCATCCAGAAGCCCCTTCATGAGCTTCCGCATGTGGGCGTTGTCCTCCAGCAGGAGAACGCGGACCTTCGCGAACTGGTAGGCCATCGGCGGGCACACTATGCCCGCCCCCTTGCCTTGGCAACATCCCGATCAGAATTGCTTATTTTCCGGCAGCTTGGCGGCGAGCGCCTGTGCCACCCGGCCCGTCGGCCGGCGGCCGAGCGCGGCACAGATATACCGCCCCGCCGCGGCGAGCGCGTCGAGATCGACGCCCGTCGCGATCCCGAGCCCACCCAGCATGTAAAGCACGTCCTCGGACGCCACGTTGCCCGAGGCACCCTTGGCATAGGGGCAGCCGCCGAGCCCGGCCACCGAACTGTCGACCGTCGCGATGCCGCGCTCGAGCGTGGCGAGGATGTTGGCGAGCGCCTGCCCCCAGGTGTCGTGGAAATGCACGGCCAGCTTCTCGCGCGGCACGCGCGCGGCGACGGCATCGACCATCGCCTGCGCCCTGCCCGGCGTGCCCACGCCGATCGTGTCGCCCAGCGAAACCTCGTAGCAGCCCATCGCCAGCAGCCGCGCCGAAACATCGGCCACCGCCTCCGGCGCGATATCGCCCTCGTACGGGCAGCCGAGCACGCAGCTCACATAGCCGCGCACGCGGATGCCGTGGCGCGCGGCCGCCTCGGCGACCGGCGCGAAGCGCTCGAGGCTTTCCGCGATCGAGCAGTTGATGTTCCGGCGCGAGAAGCTTTCGGATGCCGCGCCGAAAATCGCGACCTCGTCCACTTTCGCCGTGAGCGCCGCCTCGAAGCCCTTCATGTTCGGGACCAGAACCGGATAGGCCGTGCCCGGCCGCCGCGCGATGCCGGCCAGCACGCGGTCGCTGTCGGCCATCTGCGGGACCCACTTGGGCGACACGAAGCTGCCCGCCTCGACCGCCGGCAGGCCCGCGGCCGACAGCATGTCGATGAACGTGATCTTGGCGGCCGTGTCGACGGGGGCCGGTTCGTTCTGGAGCCCGTCGCGCGGGCCCACCTCGACCATGCGCACGCGCGCGGGCAGCCGCATGGCTCAGCTCTCTTTCGCCACGAACACGACAAGCTCCTCGCCTTCGGCCGCCTGCTCGCCGGGCTTGAAGCGCACGCGCTCCACCGTACCGTCGGCGGGCGCCAGGATCGTGTGCTCCATCTTCATCGCCTCGAGCACGACGAGCTTCTGTCCGCGCGTAACCGTCTGGCCCGCCGCCACGTGCACGGCCACAATGCGCCCCGGCATGGGTGCTGCAAGCTTCGCATCGCCGCCGGCAGCCGCATCGGCCGCCGCCAGCCGGTCGACGAGCGTCAAAATGTGCGCGTCGGCGCCACGGAACACGGTCCACTCCGCGCCGCGATGCACGATGTCGGCGGTCAGGCGATGGCCGCCGATCTCGGCGGAAAGCCGCCCGTCGGGGCCAAGCGTGCCGCGCGCCGCAAGGCTGCCGCCCGGCAGGTCCAGCAAGTAGCCGTCGGCCCGGTAATGCACACGAACAAGGCGCTCGGCCCCGCCATCGGCAAAGATCAGCTCGTCATGCGCATCGCCGTTGAGCCGCCACCCGTCCGTGCGGTCCCACGGGGAGGCGGGCGCCGTGCACGCGCGCGAACGCAGCACGCCAAGGGCGGCCAGCGCCAGCGTCGTGTCGTCGGCCGGGGCGGCCGGCGGCACCAGCGCGTCGCGATGGCGCGCGATGAAGCCCGTGTCGATCTCGCCGGCCGCAAACGCCGGATGACGTGCCACGCGCGCAAGGAAGGCGACATTGTTGGCAAGCCCCGCCACGCGCACTTCGGCCAGCGCGCCGGCAAGCCTGCGAAGCGCCGCCGCGCGGTCCTCGCCGTGGACGATGAGCTTGGCGATCATCGGATCGTAGTGGATCGTCACGGCATCGCCCTGCCGCACGCCGGTGTCGATGCGCACGCCCTCGCCGGGGAACCCCAGCCGGTCGAGCGTGCCGGTCGCCGGCAGGAAATCGCGGGCCGGGTCCTCGGCGTAGAGACGCGCCTCGAACGCGTGACCGGAGATGCGCAAGTCCGCCTGCGCCAGCGGCAGCTTCTCGCCCGCCGCCACGCGCAGCTGCCATTCGACGAGGTCGAGGCCCGTGATCGCTTCGGTCACCGGATGCTCGACCTGCAGGCGCGTGTTCATTTCCATGAAATGGAAGGTGCCGGCGGGATCGGCAATGAACTCGACCGTCCCTGCGCCGACATAGCCCACGGCCGCCGCCGCGCGCACCGCCGCCTCGCCCATCGCCTTGCGACGGCCCGCATCCATGCCGGGGGCGGGCGCCTCCTCGATCACTTTCTGGTGACGGCGCTGGAGCGAGCAGTCGCGTTCGAACAGGTAGACGCCATTTCCGTGGCCGTCGAAGAAGACCTGCACCTCGATATGGCGGGGCCTTTCGAGATAGCGCTCGACCAGCAGGCGCGGATCGCCGAAGGCGGACTGCGCCTCGCGCCGCGCGCCAGCCAGCGCCTCGGCAAGATCCTCGGCGCGCGCAACCACACGCATGCCCTTGCCACCGCCGCCCGCCGACGCCTTGATGAGAACCGGAAAGCCGATCTTGCGCGCCTCGGCCGCGAGCGTCGCGTCGTCCTGTGCGGCCCCGTGATAGCCGGGCACGACCGGCACGCCGGCGGCGACCATCAGGGCCTTGGCTTCGCTCTTGCCGCCCATGGCGCGGATGGCGGCGGCCGGCGGGCCCACGAAGATCGTTCCCGCCTTGGCGCAGGCCTCCGCGAAATCCGCGTTCTCCGAAAGGAACCCGTAGCCGGGGTGGATCGCCTCGGCCCCCGCCCGGCGCGCGACGTCGAGGATCGCGTCCGCGCGAAGGTAGCTCTCCTTCGGCGCCGGTCCGCCGATCGGATAAGCCTCGTCGCAGGCGCTCACATGCAGGGCCTGTGCATCGGCGCTCGAGTGGACCGCGATCGTCCGGATGCCCATGCGCCGCGCCGTGCGCGCGACACGCACGGCGATCTCGCCCCGGTTGGCGATGAGGAGCGAGCGGATCATCTCCCCTCGTCCTTCGGCTCGTTGCCCTTGCCCTGGACCTCGCGCGAATAGCTCATGATCTCGGAGAAGCCGACGAGCAGCAGCGTGATGCCGAAGACGACCTCGACCAGCGCGATGAGGCGGATGGGCTCGCTGACCGGCAGCACGTCGCCATAGCCCACCGTCGACAGCG
>JAEUKX010000102.1 GCA_016794025.1 Rhodospirillales bacterium
CCCCAGTTCCTGGCGGGCTCGATCGAGATCGTTCCGGGCGTCGCGTTCTCGGTCTACCGGCTTGCGATCATCGTCGTCGGGCTTGCGGTGGCGCTCGGCCTCTACATCCTCATCCAGCACACGCGCCTCGGCATGCTGATCCGCGCAGGCGCCACGCACCGCGAGACCGTGCGCGCGCTCGGCGTCGACATTCGACTTCTCTATACGCTCGTCTTCGGGCTGGGCGCCGTGCTCGCCGGTTTTGCGGGCGTGATGGCGGGGCCGCTGCTCTCGGTGCAGGTCGGCATGGGCGAGCAGATCCTGATCATGACCTTCGTCGTCGTTGTCGTCGGCGGCGTGGGGTCGATCCGTGGCGCGCTCTTCGGAGCGATCCTTGTCGGCGTCTTCGACACGATGATGCGCGCCTTCCTGCCGCACCTGATGCGCGGCCTTCTCGCCAACGGGTCCGAGGCCGACGCGCTGTCGGCCGGGCTTGCTTCGATGGGCGTCTACATGCTGATGGCCGTGGTGCTTCTCGTGCGCCCGCAGGGCCTGTTCCCGGCGCGGGGCTGACGGGATGGACATGCCGCCCGAAACAGGAGCGCGTTCGAAGCTGGCGGTCGCCGCCCTTATGGTGCTTCTCGCGGCATTGCCGTTCGCGGCGGACGCGCTCGGCTTCCCGGCGACCACGCCGCTTGTCACGCGCATGCTCATCTACGCGATCGCGGCCGCGAGCCTCAACCTTGTCCTCGGGTTCGGCGGGATGATCAGTTTCGGTCACGCCGCGTTCTATGGCATCGGCGGCTATGCCGTGGGCATCCTCTTCCAGCACGCGCGCCTGTCCGAGCCGCTGTTCGGCATGATGCTCGGCACCGACCAGTTCCTGCTCGCGGTCCCCGCGGCAATGGTCCTGGGCGGGGTCGCAGCACTTGCCATCGGCGCGCTGGCGCTGCGCACGACGGGCGTGCAGTTCATCATGATCACGCTCGCCTTCGCGCAGATGCTCTACTTCCTGTTCGTCTCGCTCAAGTACTACGGCGGGGATGACGGCCTCATCGTGCGACGGCGCAATGTGCTGTTCGGGCTCGACATGCGCGATGACAAGACCTTCTATTTCGTCGTGCTGGTCCTGACCGCGGCATTCTTCGCGCTCGTCTGGCGCATCGCGGGCTCGCGCTTCGGCATGGTCCTGGGCGCCATCCGCCAGAACGAGCGGCGCGTGGCGGCCATCGGCATCGGCGTCTACCGCTACAAGCTTGCCGCTTTCGCGATCGCCGGCCTGGGGGCGGGCCTTGCGGGCGGGCTTTGGGCGAACTATGCGCGCTTCGTCAGCCCCGACATGATGCATTGGACGAAGTCGGGCGAACTGATGGTCATGGTGATCCTTGGCGGAGCCGGTACGCTGTTCGGGCCGCTGTTCGGAGCGGCCGGCCTCATCGCGCTCGAGACGGTGCTGAGCGCGTGGACCGAACGCTGGCAGCTCTTCCTTGGTCCCATCCTGCTTCTGATCATCCTGTTCTTCCGCGGCGGACTGTCGGGGCTCGTGGCGCTTCTTTCGGGGCGGCTACGATGAGGATGCCGCTCCTGCGCATCGAAGGGCTGGTCAAGCGCTTCGGCGGACTTACCGCGACCGACGGGCTCGATCTCGACGTGGCCGAGGGCGAGGTGCATGCGCTGATCGGACCGAACGGCGCGGGAAAGACGACAATCATCAACCAGCTGACGGGCGAGCTGAGGCCGGACGGCGGCCGCATCCTGCTCGATGGCGATGATATCGTCGGCCTCCCGGTCCATGCGCGCGTGCGGCTGGGACTTGCGCGCACGTTCCAGATCGTCCAGCTCATGGGGAGCTACACGGCCCTCGACCATGTGGCGCTGGCCGTCCAGGCGCACGCCGGACACAGCTTCCGGCTCCTGCGCGCCGCGCGCACGGACAGGCAGCTGACGGAACCGGCGCGCGCGATCCTCGACCGGTTTGCGCTGTCCGGGCGCGCGGACAGGCCCGTGGCGCTGCTCTCGCACGGGGAACGCAAGCAGCTCGAGCTTGCCGTGGCGCTGGCGCTCAAGCCGCGTCTGCTGCTGCTCGACGAGCCGATGGCCGGTCTCGGCGCCGCGGAGAGCGCGCAGATGGTCGAGCTGCTGCGCGCGCTCAAGGGCGAGTTCGCGCTGCTGCTGGTGGAACACGACATGGAGGCCGTCTTCACGCTGGCCGACAGGATCTCGGTGCTTGTCGGCGGCCGCGCAATCGCATCGGGTACGGCCGCCGACATCCAGGCCGACCCCGCCGTGCGCATCGCCTATCTTGGCGAGGGGGACGCGTGATGCTGCAGGTTTCCGGCCTTGCCGCGGCCTACGGCGACAGCCAGGTTCTGTTCGGCATCGACCTGACGATCGCGCGCGGCGAGGTCGTGGCGCTGCTCGGGCGCAACGGCATGGGCAAGACGACCACGATCCGCACGATCATGGGGCTGACGCGCGCCGTCGGCGGGTCCGCGGAGTTTGCCGGCACGCCCATCCTGGGCCGGCCGCCCGAGGCGGTGGCGCGGCTCGGGATCGGACTGGTGCCGGAAGGCCGTCAGGTTTTTCCGACGCTGACGGTGCGCGAAAATCTCGTGGCGACGGCCGCAAACCGGCTTGGCCGGTCGAACCCCTGGACGCTGGAGCGCGTCTGCGCGCTTTTCGCGCGGCTCGGCGAGCGCTTTTCGCAGCCGGCCGGCACGCTGTCGGGCGGCGAACAGCAGATGCTGGCGATCGGCCGCGCACTGATGACAAATCCAGACCTTCTGATTCTTGACGAGGCGACCGAAGGGCTGGCGCCGGTCATCCGGGCGGAGATCTGGCGCTGCATCGAGGCGCTGAAGGCCGAGGGCCAGTCGATCCTGATCGTGGACAAGAACCTGAAGGTGCTGCGGCGGCTCGCCGACCGGCACTATGCGATCGAGAAGGGGCGGACCGTGTGGACGGGAACCGGTGCCGATCTCGACCGGGAAGCGGAGGTTGTGCATCGCTATGTCGGCGTCTGAGACAGTACGTGCGCGCGGCACATCCGCGAAATCCGATCCGGTGGCCGCCTTTGCCGAGGCCCTGAATGCCGCGGCCGGCGAACTGGCGCGCGCCGGCTGTGGCCCCGGCGACATGCGGGTGCTCACGCTTTCCGGGCCGGAGCCGGCTGCCCTCTCGCTGGCGCGCCGCCCGATCGACCGTACCTATCGCGAGACCTTCGGCGGCACGCGTCCGCCCGTGAAAGTCGCGGCGGGGGCGGCGGTGATGGTCGAGATCGAGGCCGCGCGCCCGGCCGCACCCGATCCCGCACCTGTCTGGCAGGGGCTTTCGCGCGCCGAACTGATGCGCGAGTACAGCCCGCGCGGCCAGGTGCCTTCGATGCGCGCGCTGTTCGACAAATGGACGGCCGACGGACTGGCGTGGCGCCGGTCACATACCGCGACGGATCTCTTCTACGGACCAAGTGCCGACGAGACGTTCGACCTCTACAGGCCGGCCGGGTCCGGGCGGCCGCCGGTGTGGATCTTCATCCATGGCGGCTACTGGCAGGCTTCGGGCAAGGAGCAGCACGGGCAATTCATGCAAGGCATGCTCGACGCGGGCTATGCGGTTGCGAATGTCGACTACGGTCTGGCACCCGAAACGCCGCTCGAACGGATCGTCGCGCAGATCTATGCGTGCGTCGATTTCATCGCGCGGTCGGGCGAATCGCTGGGCATCGATTCTTCGGCGTTGCACGTTTCCGGTCACTCGGCCGGCGGGCACCTCGCCGCGATGGTTGCCAGCCGTGCCGACGGCCCGCCGGTCCGCTCGGCACTCCTGCTGTCGGGGCTGTTCGACCTTGCGCCTTTCGCGCATTTACCGATGGGAAAGATCGTCGGCCTGAAAGGGGCAGCGGATATCGCGACTCTCTCGCCGCTCGGGCGCAAATGCCGCGCGGCACGGGTGGGGGTCGCGCTGGGTGCACTCGAAAGCGCGCAGTTCAAGTGGCAGTCCGACGAGATCGCGCGTGCGTGGAGCGCCGGTTCGCCGTTGCATCTCGAGGGCGCGAACCATTTCTCGCTGCTCGACGGTCTCAACGGCGGCCCGCTGCTCGAACTGGCGAAAGCGACCGCCCGCTAGCCGAACGTCCGCCAGCCTGCGATCCATCTCGAGAGGGTCGTGAGGAGGCACGCGGCGGCGAAGATCCATGCCAGGAGCGGAAAGGCCGCCGGCCAAAGGCAGATGGCCACGAAGAAGGCGACCGTCTCGCCCCCTTCCGTGAGGCCGCCGAGATACCGGATTCCCTTGTCCGCTTCCCTTGCCGCCGAGGGATCGCGCGCCGCGACGGCCGCAAACGCAAGGAAGCTGCTGCCCGTGCCCACGAAAGCGACGACGAGTGCGCAGGCCGCCAGCGCGTTTGCCGCCGGATCGGCCAGGGCAAAGGCAAGCGGGATGCAGGCGTAGAAGAAGAAATCCAGCGCGATGTCGAGGAACGCGCCGCGATCGGTCGGCCCCGCGATCCGCGCCACGGCTCCGTCGAGGCCATCGAGAAGCCGATTGGCGAGGATGGCGCCCAGACCGAGAAGCGGCCGCCCGCTCGCGATCGCCGGAACGGCCGCAAGCCCGAGGATGAAGCCGGCGATCGTCAGGGTGTCGGCCTGCACGCCGAGCCGGGCAAGCCGGCGCGCGGGTGGCGCAAGGATGCGTTTCTGCCAGGGCAGGATCAGGCGGTCGAACATCCACGCAAGGCTACACCGCCTCGATCGCGAAATCCTGTGCGCCCTTCCAGAGCACCGACTTGCCCATGGGCTGGAGATTTTCGAGCCCCTCGGTGAGCGTGATGAAGTGATTGCCGGCGAGCTGGCCGACCTTGCTCGCGAACCGGACGGGCCCGTAGGCGAACAGGATTTCGGTCTCGCTGAGCCCGCCCGGATAGACGATGATCTGGCCGGGGGCCGGATAGCTCGTCTGGTTCTCGTATCGCAGGCCGAAATCGTGTTCGCCCAGCGGGATCCAGCACGCCTCGCCGCTCCAGCGGACATGGATGATCTTGTTGCGGTAGGGCAGCAGGCTGCGGAAGACCGCGCATGTCGCAGGTGCTGCGGCGGTCTCGAAATGTCCCCCGAAGACGTAGGGCCCGGCGGTTATGCGTATCTTGTCCATTGTCGGCCGACTCCTTCTTGCGGGCGACCGCCTCGCAATTCGGATGCCAGCCTAGCGCCGCGGGCCGGCTGTCGTCACGCGGCACCGGCGCTCAGTGTCCGCCACCGCCCCCGCCGGGCCGCTGCGGGCGCTGCATCAACGGCGTCAGCACGACGAGCGCGAGGAACAGCCAGGTCAGGACGAAGAACACGTCCCCCAGCGACATGACGAACGCCTGCTGGCGCACGATGGAGGCGGTCTTCCGGATGGCGGCGAGATCGGCGTCGCTGCCCAGACGCGCAAGCCCCGCCGCCAGCGTCGCGATGGTCTCGAGCGCGCTGGCGCTGGCCCAGGTGACCTGCTCGTGCAGGCGCTGGAGATGCAGGTCCGTGCGGTGGTTCAGAAGCGTGTTTATCAGGGCGAGCCCGACCGCGCCGCCGAGATTGCGCGTCAGGTTGAAGAGCCCGGCCGCATTCTTCAGCCGCTCGGGCGGCAGCGTGCCTAGCGCCAGATTGTTGATCGGGACCATGGCGGCCATGATGCCCACGCCGCGCAGGATCTGCGGCACGAGCAGTTCCCAGAAGTCCCAGTCGACCGTGATGGCTGATGCCTGCAGCGTGCCCACCGAGAACATCAGAAAGCCGACCGCGATCATCGCGCGCGGGTCGACCCTGCCCATGAGCCGGCCGGTGACCGGTGCGGTGAAGAACATGCAAAGGCCGGTGACGAACATCGTTTCGCCGATCTGCAGGGCCGAAAAGCCGCGCACGCGCGCCAGATACACGGGGTAGAGGTAGGTGAGGCCGTAGAGCCCGATTCCCATCACGAACGAGCACACCGAGCCTGCCCAGAAGTTCCGGTAGAGATAGGCGGTCAGGTCGACGATGGGGTTTTTCGCCGTGAGCGTCCGCCAGAAGAACGCGAGACCGGCGATTGCGGCCGTCGCACCCGCGGTGACGATCAGTTCGCTCTCGAACCAGTCCTTTGCCGGGCCTTCCTCAAGGAAGTATTCGAGCGAGCCCAGGAACACCGCCATCGTCGCAAGCCCGAACCAGTCGAACCCCTCGAGAAGCGAAAGATCGGAGCGGTCGAAATCGATCAGCGTCCAGGCCGCGATCGTCACCCCGATGCCGGGGATGATGTTGACGAGGAATAGCCAGTGCCACGAGAAGAGATCGGTGAGGTAGCCGCCGACTGTCGGCCCGATCGTCGGCGCCAGCGTGACGACCAGGCCGATCGCGGGTGCGATGAGCGGCTGCTTGCTGCGCGGGAAGATCGTGTAGGAGGAGGCGAAGACCGTCGGGATCATGCCGCCGCCGATGAACCCCTGCAGCGTGCGCCACAGGATCATTTCGTCGAGGGTCGTGGCATTGGCGCAGAGAAAGCTTGCGAACGTGAAGCCGCCTGCCGAGATCGTGAAGATTATCCGCGTGGAAAACGCCCGGCTCAGGAACCCGGACAGCGGGATCATGATCACCTCGGCGATCAGGTAGCTTGTCTGGACCCAGGCGATCTCCTCGGCGCTTGCGGACAGGCCGGCCTGGATCTCGGCGAGCGAGGCGGAGACGATCTGGATATCGAGGACGGCCATGAACATGCCGAAGACCATCGCGATGAACGCGATGACGCGCCGCGGATCGAGACGGTCCGCGGCGCCCGGCACGGCAGGCGCGTTCACGGGGCCGCCGGCCTGTCGTGCGTGCGCACGCCGGCAACGACCGACATGCCCGGCCGGAGCACGCCTTCGCGCGCCACTTCCGGCGGGACGGCAATGCGAACGGGCACACGCTGGACGATCTTGGTGAAGTTGCCCGTCGCGTTCTCCGGCGGCAGCAGCGAGAATTCCGAGCCCGACGCGGGCGCGATGCTGACGAGCGTGCCGCGGATCGTGCGGCCGGGGTAGGCGTCCACCGTCACGTCGACCGCCTGGCCCGGCTTGAGATTGGCGAGCTGCGTTTCCTTGAAGTTCGCCTGGATGTAGACGCCGTCGAGCGGGACGATCGCCATGAGCCGCGTCCCCGGTTGCACGTACTGGCCCGGCTGGGCCGCGCGGTTGCCCACGATGCCGTCGAACGGCGCGCGGACGGCGGTGAAGGACAGGTCGCGTTCGGCGCGCTGGAGAACTGTCTCAAGTTCGCGGCGCTGGCTTTCGGCTTCCGCCTGCTGGGCGCGCAGAACATCAAGGGCGGCGTTCGCGGCTTCGACCCCGGCACGCGCCCCGGCGAGATTGGCAATCGCGCGGTCCCGGTCGGCGCGCGCCTGGTCGAGCGTGGCAACCGAACCGTTGCCCGAGCGTGCCAGCGAGTCCGCGCGTGCAAAGGAAAGGTTGGCGCGCGCCAGTTCGGCTTGTGCTGCGCCAAGCTGGGCGGCGGCCTGTTCGATGGATGCGCGCTGGGCGGTGGTCTGCCGGACGATGCGCGCGAGCGTGGCTTCCTGGGTGGCGATACGTTCGCGTGCCGCTTCGACCGCAAGCCGGTAGTCGCCGTCGTCCACCCGCACGAGCGTGTCGCCGGCCTTGACCTGCGTGTTGTCCGCGACGTCGACGGCGGCGACCAGCCCCGGCACCTTCGCCGCGACGATCGACTGGTCGGCCTTCACGTAGGCATCGTCCGTCGACACGATGAAGCGGCCTTCGACGAACCAGCCGTAGCCCTTCCAGCCGCCGTATCCAATTGCGACGGCGAGGGCGAGGAAAAGCAGGATGCGCTTGCGCGGCGCGCGGGCCGATACGCCCGCCGGCGCGCTGCTCGCGTCGGGCGTGACCGTGTCGGGGCGCAGCTTCGCGCGTTCGTTGTCCATTTTCATAATCGATCGTCCTGGGCCGGAGGGGGCGGCCGCGATGCCTTGACAATTGTCTGAGCGCCATTCAAATTGAACCGAACGGTTCGGTCAACATATTTTGCAAGCGCGTAACGAAATGTCTGCACCCGAGGCAACATCGCCCCCCACCGGTCAGGACGATAGCGCGAGCGACAGCGCGAAGCGTCGGCAAATCATTGAAGGTGCGAGAGAAATCTTCCTGCGGGACGGCTTCGACGGCGCCAGCATGAACGAAATCACGAAGGCAGCCGGGGTCTCCAAGGGAACAGTGTACGCCTATTTCCCCTCGAAGGAGGCGCTGTTCGAAGCCCTGATCCGGGAGGATCGACGCGCTCAGGCAGAGCGTATCTGCACGTTCGACATCGAGGATCACGACGTCGCAAAGGTGCTGCGGGACTTCGGCACGAACCTGATGGCTGCGATGTCGCGGCCGGGCGCCATGGCCCACCTGCGCACGGTGATCGCCGCGGCTGCGAAATTTCCGGCCATTGGCCGCGCGTTCTACGAGGCGGGCCCGCGCTTCGGCGTCGGACGTCTGGCCGCGTATCTCGAACGGCAGGTCGCGGCCGGGCACCTCGCCATTGATGACGTGCAGCGCGCGGCGTTCCATTTCATCGAGCTCTGCCAGGCGAAGCACATGAAGCAGATGCTGTTCTGCGTCGTCGAACGCCCGGATGCGGAGGAACTCCGCCGGTCGATCAATGCGGCGGTCGACGTCTTCATGGCTGCCTACGGCCCTCGACGCGGCTAGAACTTCCGCCGGCCATGAGCCTGTTTGGGGTGCGCATGAGCGCATGCCTTGCCGTGCGAACGCATGGCAGAATTCTTGCTCTCGCTGCTAACATCGCATTGTAGCGCGTCCTGTTCAGGGGGGCGCGCCACAGGGACCGGAGCGCGATGCAAGCAGCCCCCACGACGCAACTGCCGCCGCCACCACCTTTCGCGTGGCGCCGTGCGTTCGACACGGCGCAGTTTGTCTTGTTCGCAGGATTCGTCGCCTGGCTGGTCGTCCAGGGTGCCGGCCGCATGGGGTATAACTGGCAGTGGTACCGCGTGCCGCGCTATTTCGTGCGCGAGATCGACGGCGAATATTACGCGGGTCCGCTCGCAAAGGGACTTCTCGTCACGCTCGAGATCAGCGCCTTCGCGCTGCTGCTCACCATCGCTTTGGGACTTGTCGCGGCGATCCTGCGACAGTCGGGATCGGTCGTCGGCGGCGGGCTCGTGCGCGTCTATGTCGAGGCGATCCGGAATACGCCGCTGCTCGTTCAGCTCTATCTCTTTTACTTCGTGCTCGCGCCGATCCTCGGCATCGACCGGTACTGGACGGGCATCCTCTGTCTTGCCGTCTTCGAAGGCGCATTTGCCGCCGAGATTTTCCGGGCCGGCATCGAGGCCGTGCCGAAGGGCCAGTGGGAAGCCGCGCGAAGCCTGGGCCTGCCGACATCGCGCATCTACCGGCATGTCGTCCTGCCGCAGGCGCTGCGTCTCGTGCTGCCGCCGCTCACCGGTCTTTCGGTCTCGCTCGTGAAGCATTCGGCGATCGTCAGCGTGATTGCCGTTTTCGATCTTACCAACGAAGGGCGCAACGTCATCGCCGACACGTTCATGACGTTCGAGATCTGGCTTGCCGTCGCTGCCGTCTATGTGGCCGTGACGGGGGCAATGTCGGCCGGTGTCAGCCTGCTGGAGCGCCGGCTCAAGAACTGAAACGCACCAACCAACAGGAAGGAAGAGGAGGTCCCATGTTCAGTCTGAGGAAGATCGCCGTCGCGGCGATCGCACTTGCGGCACTCGCCGTGCCGCCCGTCGCCAAGGCGCAGGACGCCCGCCAGGGGCTCGCCGCCTCGAGCGCCATCGAGGAGATCAAGAAGCGCGGCACGCTGCGTGTCGGGCTTTCGACCTTTGTGCCGTGGGCCTTCCGGTCCAAGTCGGGCGATCTGATCGGCTACGAGGTCGATGTCGCCAAGAAGCTCGCCGCCGACATGGGCGTGAAGGCGGAGTTCGTGCCGACCGCGTGGGACGGCATCATTCCCGCCCTGCTGGCCGGCCAGTTCGACTTCATCATCGGCGGCATGACGATCACGCCGGCACGCAATCTTACCGTCAACTTCACGTCGCCCTATTCGGCCACCGGCGTGGACGTGGTCGCCAGCAAGAAGCTCGCCGGCAGCTTCAAGACGATCGCCGATTTCGACAAGCCGACGGTCACGCTCTCCGCGCGCCGCGGCACATCGGCGGCCACGACGGCCCAGCGCCTCTTCCCGAAAGCCACGCTGCGGCTGTTCGACGATGACGCGCCGGCCCTGCTCGAGGTGCAGAACGACCGCGCCCACGCCTGGGTGAGCACGGTTCCCAAGCCCTCGTTTGCCGCACTCGACAACCCGAACGCCCTGTTCAAGCCGTTCCCGGACGTCATCGCCAAGCAGGCAGACGCCATGGCCGTGCGCAAGGGCGATCCCGACGCGCTCAACTTCCTCAACAACTGGATCCTCAACCGCACGCTCGACGGCTGGCTCGAGGAGCGTCAGGCATACTGGTTCAAGGCACGCGAGTGGAAAGACCAGCAGGCACAGTAAGCGCCGCCGCATCCGTCCTGCCGCCGCCCGCGCCGCGCGGGCGGCGGTTTGGTCTCGTGGATGTTCTTGTTCTCGCGTTCGTCGCGATCGCGGCGCTGTACGTCCTTTGGCGCGCGCAGACGGTCCTTCGCTACAACTGGAACTGGGCGCCGGTCTGGGGATTCGTCATTCGCTACGATCCTGCGAAGGACGCCTGGATCCCCAACCTCATCCTCAGCGGGCTCTGGACGACGGTTCGCATGTCGGTCTGGGCGGCCGTGTTCGCGGCACTGATCGGCGGCGCGATGGGGATGGCGCGCGTGTCGAATTCGCTGTTCCTGCGCCTCGTGTCGCGCAGCTACGTCGAACTCGTGCGAAATGTCCCGCCGCTCGTGTTCATCTTCGTCGTCTATTTCTTCCTGACCAGCCAGATCGCCCCCGTGCTTGGCCTCGATGTCTGGGCGAGGCAGGCTTCGCCCGAGGCGCGAGCCTTCGTGGAAGCGACTCTCGGGCCCGCGCAGCATCTGCCCGCACTGGCTTCGGCCGTCGCGTGTCTTGCCCTGTTCGAGGGTGCTTACGTGACCGAGATTGTGCGCGGCGGGATCGAATCGATCGATCGCGGGCAGTGGGAGGCCTCCCGCTCGCTCGGATTCACGCGCTGGATGAGTCTTCGGCTTGTCGTGCTGCCGCAGGCCATCCAGCGCACGCTGCCGCCGCTGGCCGGCCAGTTCATCTCGCTCGTCAAGGACTCCTCGATCGTCTCGCTGATCTCGATCCAGGATCTGACGTTCCTGGGCAACGAGGTCGCCGCGACGACGACGCGCGTGTTCGAGGCCTGGATAATCGTCGCTGTCCTGTATTTCGTCCTCTGCTTCGCGCTCTCGCGCATGTTCGCGCGGCTCGAGGCGCGGCTCGGCCGGTTCCGGTGACGCCCGCGCGACTTGACGTCGCCGTTGCAGGCGGGGGAATCGTCGGGCTCGCCTGTGCGTTCGCGCTCGCACGCGAGGGGCGCAGGGTAACGCTGTTCGATCCCGCGCCGGGCCGGGGTGCATCCTTCGGAAACGCCGGCGGCATCACGCCGGGCTGGGTCGCGCCGCTGGCCATGCCCGCGACGATCCGCGCGATCCCCGGCATGCTGGCAGACCCGCTTTCGCCCATCGCGATCCGGCCGGCCTATCTGCCAAGGCTGCTGCCCTGGATCGTGCGCTTCGCGTTCAATGCGCTGCCGGGCCGTGTCGAGGCGTGCTCGAAGGCGCTTGCGGCGTTGACGCTCGGCGCCTGCGAAGCCTGGGCGGATTTCGCGCGGTCCGCGGGGCTGGAAGGGCTGCTGCGCAAGCAGGGCATCCTTTATGTCTATGCAAGCGAACGCAGCAGGCAATCGGCCGAACCCGGACATGCATTGCGCCGCAAGCGCGGCGTGGCGGCGGAGCCGGTCGACGCGGCATGGATCGCATCCTTTGCGCCCATGCTATCGCGCGAGTTCGGGTTCGGCATCTATTCGCCCGATGCCGGGCATGTTGTCGATCCGGGCGGCCTTTGCGACGGGCTTGTGCGCGCGCTCGAATCGGCCGGCGGTTCGATCGTGCGCGAGCCGGTCGTCGACATTGCGGCCGGCAGCGAGGGCGTGAATTTCCGCGCTCCCTCCGGCGGGTTCTCGGCCGCCACATTCGTGCTTGCGACCGGCGCACATTCGAAGGTCCTTGCCGCCAAGCTCGGCGCGCGCGTCCCGCTCGATGTCGAGCGCGGGTATCACGCGGTCCTGCCCGAGCCGGGGGTTGAACTGCCGGCCCAGATGATCGACGGAGAGGGAAAATACGCCCTTACTTCGATGGCGATGGGTCTTCGGCTTGCGGGCACGGTCGAGTTCGCCGGGATCGAGGCGCCGCCCGACCATTCGCGCGCCGACATGCTGGTGCGCGCGGCGAAGCGCCTGTTGCCCGATCTGCGGACGGACGGCGCAACCCGGTGGATGGGCTGTCGCCCCTCGCTCCCGGACGGGCTTCCCGTGATTGGTGCCGCGCCGGCAAGCCCGCGCGCGATCCTTGCTTTCGGGCATGCGCATCTGGGCCTGACGCTGGCCGCGAAGACGGCGGCAATCGTTGCGGCGCTTGCCGCCGGCCGCGCGCCCGACACCGACCTTTCCCCCTATTCGCCGACGCGCTTCTAGCCGCCGGCCGTTGATACGAACATCGGAGGAGACGACATGACTGCCTGGATCCGCATGCTGCAGTACGAGGAAGCGACCGGCTACCTGCGCGAACTCTACGACCGCGTGAAGGGGCCGGGCGGCGCTATCGACAACGTGATGAAGATCCACTCGCTGCGCCCGCACACGATGGAAGGTCATAGCGCGCTCTACAAAAGCGTGCTCCACCACACCGGGAATTCGCTGCCCGTCTGGTTCCTCGAGTGTCTCGGGATCTGCACGAGCCTTTCAAACAAGTGCGAGTATTCGGTGTCCCACCACTATGCGGGACTTACGCGCCTTCTGAAGAACGATGATCGTGCTCGCGCGATCTATCAGGCGCTGATGATGGCCGCGCCGGAGAAAGTCTTCGAAGGCAAGGAACTGGCGCTGCTGCGCTATGTGCGCAAGCTCACGCTCGAGCCGCAGAGGATGGCCGAAGAGGATATCGAGGCCGCACGTGCGGCAGGCGCTTCGGATGCCGAGATCTTCGAGGCGAACCAGGTCTGCGCCTACTTCAACTATTCCAACCGGCTGCTCAACGGCCTTGGCGTGACGACGAAGGGCGACATCCTGGGCTATTCGCCGCCCAATTCGGGAAAGCTTGACGACTGGGAACACGTCTAGTCCGGCGATGCGCGGCTATTCCATCTGGGCGCTGGCGCGAAACGCGCTGTCGGGCCATTCCGGGTGGCCGCGTGCGTGGCGAAGTCCCGCGCCGCGGAGCAGCTATGACGTCGTGATCGTGGGGGCCGGCGGACACGGCCTTGCGACGGCCTATTACCTTGCACGGCGCCACGGCATCCGCGACGTGCTCGTGCTGGACAAGGGCTGGGTCGGCGGCGGCAACACGGGCCGCAATACCGTAACGATCCGCGCCAACTATCTTCGCGAGGAGTCGATCCGCTTCCACGCCGAAGGACTGCGGATGTGGCGCGAGATGTCCGGAGAGCTCGGCTTCAACGTCATGTTCTCCGAGCGCGGCCAGCTCGACCTGATCCAGACATGGGCGAAGCTGCGCGACGTGAAGCGCCGGCAGGTGCTCCTGCGTCTCGCGGGCGTGCCGTTCGACATCGTGTCGCCGGCGGCGGCAAAGGCGCTGGTGCCGATCCTCGACCTCGAAGGCCCCAAGCGTTTGCCGGTCCTTGCCGCAACCTGGCACCCCACGGCGGGTGTGGCGCGCCATGATGCGGTCGCGTGGGGTTACGCACGCGCGGCGGATGCGCTGGGCGTCGACATCGTCCAGGGCTGCGAGGTTCTGTCGATCCGCCGCGACAGGGGGCAGGTTGCCGGTGTCGAAACCGCACGAGGCTTCATCGCCGCCCGCAAGGTGGCGCTCGCCGTATCGGCACACGCGGGCGATCTGGCGCGCACGGCCGGGCTGCGCCTGCCGGTGGAGACCGTGCCGTTACAGGCGTTCGTGTCCGAGCCGCTGAAGCCGATGCTCGATTGCGTCGTGAACTGCCCCGGTCAGGTCTATCTCAGCCAGTCGGACAAGGGCGAACTCGTGATCGGTGGCGGGGCCGACGGTGTGCCGTCTTATGTGCAGCGCGGGGATTTCGCGACGGTCGAGCGCGTCGTGTCGAGTCTGGTCGAGCTGTTCCCGGTTCTTGGCCGGGTGCGCATGTTGCGCCAGTGGGCGGGCGCCATCGATCTGTGTCACGACACCTCGCCCATCGTTTCGAAAACGCCGGTGGATGGCCTCTACCTCGATGTCGGATGGGGATCGGGCGGGTTCAAGGCAATTCCGGCAGGTGGTGCAGCGTTCGCGGACCTGATTGCCAATGACATGCCGGCGGCTGCCGTGGCGGCGTTCTCGCTCGACCGGTTCGCGACTGGTCGGCCGCTTTACGAAACCGCCGGCGCTTCGAACAGGGATTGACCGGCATGCGCCTTGTTCCATGTCCCCATTGCGGTCCGCGCGAAGCTGGCGAATTCGTCTGCCTTGGCGAAGGCAGCACCCATCCCGTGCATGCCGACGGGCTTGCCGATGCGCTCTACACCCGTACGAATGCGAAGGGCCCGGCCGAGGAACTGTGGTGGCACAAGTTCGGTTGCCGGCGATGGCTTCGCCTGCGCCGGAACTCCGCTTCGAACGAGTTCCTGCCATGAGCGGATATCGCCTTTCTCCGCTTGTACCGGCCGAGACCGTCGAGATCGAGTTCGATGGCCTGCGGCTGCCGGCGCGGCGCGGCGAAAGCCTTGCGGCCGCATTGATGGCCAACGGCATCTCGACGGTTGCGCGCAGTTTCAAGTATCACCGGCCACGCGGCCTTCTCGGATTCGGCTCGTGGGAACCCAACGCGGCCGTCGAGACAGGCGAGGGAACCGAACTGGCAACGAACGTCCGCGTGACCGAGGGGCTCCGCGCGCGCGCCGCGAACTGCTGGCCGTGGGCCCGCTTCGATGTGAAATCGGTTCTTGGCGCCTTCGGCGCGTTGATGCCGGCGGGCTTCTACTACAAGACCTTCCGTGGACCGGGCGGACGCATGTGGCCGCTCTTCGAGCCGGCGATCCGACGGGCTGCCGGCATCGGCCGTCTGCCGGCGCGAGCTGCACCCGATACCGTCAAGCGCAATGCGCATTGTGATGTGCTCGTCGTCGGGGCGGGGGCCGCGGGCATTGCCGCGGCACTTGCCGCGCATGCGAGCGGCGCACGCGTTTTCCTTGTCGAGGAGGGCGATGCGCCCGGTGGCCGACTCCTCGACAGGTCCGATCTGCGGGTCGGACACGAAGTCGGTGCCGTCTGGGCGCGTCGAAGTGCAGAGGAGATGACGACGAGTGGTGCGCGCGTGCTGCTCCGGACCGCGGCGACAGGGCGATACGAGGGGGGCCTCGTCGTCGCGTACGAGCGACCCGCTGGCGATCGTCCAGCATGTCTTTGGAAGATTCGCGCGCGCGCGATCGTCCTTGCGACGGGCGCGATCGAGCGGCCATTGGTCTTTGCCGACAACGACCGCCCCGGCGTCGTTCTGTTGGCGGCGGCTCTTGCCTATGCCGCACGTTCGCGCGTCGCCATCGGGCGGCATGCCGTCGCGGTCGTCAACAATGATGCGGCCTACGAGGATGTCATGGCGCTCGTCCGCGAAGGTGTCCATGTGCGCCACCTTGTCGATATGCGCGGGAATCCGGATGCAAGACTGGCGGCCGGCCTGTCCGGTCTCGGCGTCGAACTCCATGCAGGGTTTGCGCCGGTTTCGGCCATGGGCTGCCCTGTGTACGGGCTGCGGATTGCGGGAGCGGGCGGCGCTTACCGCGATCTCGCCTGCGATGCGGTGTTGATGTCGGGCGGCTCGACGCCGCTTGTCCATCTTCATTCCCACGCCGGTGGCCGCCTGCGTCACTCCGAGGAACTGCATGCTTTCGTTCCCGTCGGCGCACATGACGGCGCCCGCAGCGCCGGCGCCTGCAACGGCCGGGCGGAACTTGCGGCAGCGCTGGCCGACGGCCATGCCGCAGGATCGCTGGCCGCGACCGAAGCGGGCCTGGTGGCGCATGGCGGCGGCGCACCTGTCGGATCTGGCGGAACGGCCAGTGTTCATCCGTCGGCTGGCGCCGTTCCGGAGGTGGCGCGCGGCAAGGCGTTCGTCGATTTTGCCGCCGACGTGACGGTGGCTGACCTGCGTCTCGCGGCGCGCGAGGGCTATGATTCGGTCGAGTTGCTGAAGCGCTATACGACGACCGGGATGGCAGTCGATCAGGGTCGCATCGCGAATCTTTCGGCCATCGAGATCCTCGCACAGGCGAGAGGAGCGGCGCCCGGCGACGTTGGAACAACGACCTACCGCCCGCCTTTCGTGCCGCTGCCATTCGTCGCGATCGCCGACGCGGGCGGCGCGCTCCTGCGCCCGTCGCGCACGACGACGCTGACCGCATGGCACGAGGCGGCCGGCGCGGTCATGTACGAATCCGGCGCCAACTGGCGGCGCCCCGGATACTACCCGAGGTCAGGGGAGGGGCTCGAGGCGGCGGTCCGGCGCGAATGCCGCGCAGTCCGGCAGGCGGTCGGTATCTACGATTCGTCGCCGCTCGGAAAATTCGAGATTTCCGGACCCGATGCGGCCGCCTTCCTCGACTTCGTCTACGCCACGCGGCTCTCCGATCTGGCGCCGGGACGCGGGCGCTATGCGCTGCAACTGCACGAGGATGGCCGCCTGTTTGACGACGGCATCGTTTTCCGGCTGGCACCCGATCGCTATTTCGTGACCACGACGACCGGGAACGCGGACGCCTGCCATCAGCGGTTCGAGTATTGCCGGCAGGTCCTGCGACAGGATCTGAGCATCGGCCTGCTGAACGTGACCGAACAGTGGGCGGACATCGTCGTTTGCGGCCCGGCCGCGCGCCAGACGATCGCCGACGCGGGCCTGCCAATGCCCGAGCGGCTCGCGTTCCTCGGCATGGCAACATGCCGGATCGCGGAGCGCGGCGTGCGCGTGGCACGGGCCGGGTTCACCGGCGAACTCTCGTTCGAGTACTTCGTCCCGGCGAATGCGGCGCCGGAAATCTGGACGCGCCTTCTCGAAGCCGGCCGGCGCCATGGGATCGAGCCGGTCGGCTCGGAAGCCAATCACGTGCTGCGGATCGAGAAGGGGTTCATCTCGGTCGGTCACGAGGCGGACGGTATCTGCGGACCCGACGATCTGGGCCTGTCCTTTGCCGTGCATGCCGACAGGCCGGACTTTGTCGGCCGTCAGGCCTTGCTGCGCGACCGTTCTTCCCCGCACGGCCGGCCGCAGCTTGTCGGGCTGTTCGCGCGCGATCCCGGCTTTGTGCTTCCGGAGGGGGCGGCCGTGCTGCGGACGACGGGTGACCGCACGCGCGGCTATGTCACGGCAAGCTGTCACAGCGAGGCGGCCGGCCGGTCCGTCGCGCTTGCGCTGATCGAGGACGGACGGTCGCTTTCAGGGCAGGACGTGACGCTTGCGCTGGCGGATGGCACTGCCGGTGCACGCGTCGTTGCGCCCGTCTTCTACGATCCGCGCGGGGAGAGGCAGCGTGGCTGATCCTTGCGTCACTGTCCGGCCGATCGGACCGGAGCGCATCGTCGCGGTATTCGATACCGGCCGGCCCGGCCCGGACGCGGCGGCCATTGGTCCGGACACATGGCTGATGATCGGCGGCGATGCGGATGTCGCCGCCGGGATCGACGTCTCGGACTCCTATGCGGGCTTCGCGGTCACGGGGCCGTCGGCCGCCGACGTCTTTGCGCAGGGCATCGCGCTCGATCTGGATCGAGCGGTGGCTGGATTTGTCGCCCGTACGCGGCTGGGCGATGTCGCTGTCCTGTTGTGGCGCATGCCGGACGGATTCGTGGTCCGCTGCGAGCGCTCGTACGCCGACTGGCTGGCAGCCTGGCTGGCGCGCGCCGTCAGGCTTTCTGCTGGCGGTATTTGAAGGCCTTGTCAAAGCGCCCGACGATGTATTCGCCGCAGGTGATCGGCGGGTATTTCGCTTCCGACGGGTCGTCGAGAAGGTCACGCGGGTCGACGACCGTATCGGGATGCGGGTCGTAGAACACGGCGATCGAGAAGCGTTCGCGGCCGGACGCATTCACGACCCTGTGCGGATTCGAGCTGAAGCGCGTGTTCGTCCAGCGGTGCATGAGATCGCCGATATTGACCACGAGCGTGTCCGGGATCGGGTGCGCGGTCACCCACTTGCCGTTCTTGGCAAGCACCTGCAGGCCGCCGACGTCGTCCTGCGCCAGAAGCGTCAGGCCGCCGTAGTCCGTGTGCGGCGCCACGCCGAACTGCGTCTCGCCCATGTCCGGGGGCTGCGGCGGATAGTAGATCGCCGAGCCCCGCGCGAGCGGCTTCTCGAATGACTTCGCGAAGAACGACGGATCGCGCCCGAGGCTTGCCGCAAGCCCCTTCAGCAGTCGCTGACCGCATGCGCATATGTCGAGGTAGTAGGCGTAGAAGGCCGCGCGCGTCTCGGGCAGTGCGGCCGGCCAGTTGTTCGGGCCCATCAGGGGTTTGCCGGCCGCGACATCCGGATCGTCGCCCGCGAGTTCGAGCCCCCACAGGAAGCTCTCCTTCAGATCGATTCGCGCGCCGGTGTACATCTTCGACTGGCCCACCGCGAGAAAGCCCCTGTGGCGCTCGTTGATGGTCGCGGTCCGCTTGAGCTCTTCCGGCGAACGGAAGAAGGCGCGGCTGGCCGCAAATGCGCGCTCGACAGTCTCGCGCGCGATCCCGTGATTGCGGACGTAGAAGAACCCAATCTGCTCGGCCGCTTCGCGCATCCGCGCGCCGATCGCGGCGATGGCGGCGGGATCGTCGGTGGCAAGGTCCGCGGCATCCACGACCGGTATCTCGTCGATCTCGATATGGGCGGCGGTCGCGTAGGCCATGACAGGCTCTTCCATCTGCTTCGTTCATGTGGAATTAATAGAGAAGCCCATACTCCCCCGGTTTTCCCATCCTCACAAGTGAGCGGAATTCATGGCTGCTTCGCCCCTGCGTAATCTCCCCCCGATCTCGGCCCTGCGCGCCTTCGAGGCCGCGGCCCGGCTCAAGAGCTTCACGATGGCGGCGGACGAGCTGGGGCTGACGCAGAGCGCCATCAGCCACCAGATCCACAGCCTCGAGGACCAGCTCGGCTTCGAGCTTTTCCACCGCGAGCCCCGCCGGATTGTCCTGACCGTGAAGGGCGAGAAGCTGGCGGCGTCCGTACGCGAGGGGCTTGGTGTCGTGGCGCAGGCGTTGCGCGAACTGACGCGCGTGGACAGCGGTCCGAGATTGACGGTCTCGACATTGCCCGGTTTCGCCGTGAAATGGCTGTTCCCGCGCCTGATCCGGTTCGACGAACGCCATCCCGAAATCGAGCTTGCGATCGCGACGACGGGCCAGCTGGCCGATTTCTCGGCCGGCGAGGTCGACGTCGCCATCCGCTATGGCACGGGGCGCTATCCGGGGCTGCATGTCGAGAAGATCCTCGACGAGGACATGTTTCCGGTCTGCGCACCACGGCTGCTGAAGGGCCCCAAGGCCCTTCGTGTGCCGGCGGACCTGGCACGCGCGCCGCTCCTGCACGACGATATCCTGGCGCTCGACGGGCAATCGCCCGGCTGGCGCACCTGGTTCGACGTGGCGGGCGTGACGGACATCGACCTTTCCAAGGGGCGCCGCTTCGGTCAGTCGAACATGTCGATCCAGGCCGCCATCGAAGGCCTTGGCGTGGCACTTGGGCGTTCGCCGTTGGTGGTCGACGATCTCGCCGCGGGGCGCCTCGTCCGGCCCTTCGACATCTCCGCGCCCAGCGGCTACGCACACTATCTGGTTTGTCCGGCCCGTTCGCTGGCGATCCCGAAGGTGGCCGCGTTCCGCGATTGGCTGCTCGAGGAGGCGAAAGCCTCGACACGCCTCAACGCGGCCGCCGCCTAGCGCGCGAAAGCGGCGCGGAAGCGAGTGCGCGTTTCGGCACCGTGGATATACGCATAGTCCTGCGGACTAGGTTCGCCCGCCACGACCTTGAGGGCGCGGAAGACCGGACCCGGCTTGGCGAGGATATGCGGGATCTCCGCCTCGAACTCGGCAAGCGTTGAAATCGCGGCGGCATCGGCGATGCCCGCACCACGCGCGATCGCGGCGAAGTCCAGCGACCCGTTCGAGGGGAGCGGATGGCTACCGTTCGCCTCGTAGACGCCATTGACGAACACGAGGTGCGCGAAATTGGCCGGCGCCGCCGCGGCGACCGTCGCTAGGCTTCCCAGATTCATCAGCAGGCTGCCGTCGCCGTCGAGCACGATGATGCGCCGGTCCGGCCGGCCGAGTGAAAGGCCAAGACCGTGCGAGGAGGCAAGCCCCATCGCGCCGATCGACAGATAGTTCAGATCGCGCGGTGCGATCCGCATCCAGTCGAATGCCGCCTGGTATGTGGCCACGATGGCTTCTTCGCGCACGTGGCGCGCGAGCAGCTTCAGGCACGCGTCGCGCTTCATCATGCCGGCACCGAGGGCGGGCGCCCGATCAGCACGCAGACCGGGCGCGAAGCGGCGTAGGCGGTCTCGATCGCGGGCGCGATCGCGCTTACGTCGTCATCGGTCTCGACGAGGTGGTGCGCGATCCCCATCGCATCGAGGATCGGCTCGACGATGTTGACCGAGACCTTCGTCGACCGCGATGGCGCGACACCGGGTTCCTTTCCCTGCAGGCCGACCAGCATGACGACCGGCTGCTGATACTCCACGGCGACGGCACGGATCGCATTCACCGAATCGAGGAAGCCGGTCTGCTGCATCAGAAGGATGGCACGCTTGCCCGCGAAGGAAAGACCTGTGCAGATCGCGACGCCTTCATCCTCCTTGCAGATGCGCACGAGCCGGAAATCCGGGTCGCGGGAGATCGGCCAAAGCAGGCCGTCGCTTGTCACGATGTCGGGAAGCGCCACGACGAACCCGACACCTGCCGATTTCAAGGCGGCGATGATCCGGCCGCCGCCGGGCGGTTGGGTCGTCATGTCTCGCCCCGCAGGTAGGCTCCCAGCGCCTCGAGCGTGGCACCCGTATCCTCCGGCGTGCCGATGCCGATGCGCAGTTCGCGGAGATGTTCGGGATCGCGCCAGTCGCGAACGAAGATGCCGCGCGCCTCGAGCGCCGCCATTGCCTTGGCGGCCGGCCCTTCGAGCACGCAGGACACGAAATTCGCCGCACTCGGCAGGACACGCAGTCCGAACTGGGCGAGCCCCTTGGCAAGACGGGCACGCTCCGTCGCGATCCGGTCGAGCAGGCTGGCCAGATAGGCATCGTCTTCGAATGCCGCGAGCGCGCCCACCTGGCTCAATGTCGGAACGTTGAACTGCAGCTTTGCGCGCCGGAAGGCCTCGGCCACGCTGTCGTCGCCACATAGCGCATATCCGACGCGCAGGCCTGCGCAGGCGTAGGCCTTCGAGAAGGTGCGCGTGACGAGCCACGGTCCCTTGCGGCTGCGCAGGATCGCCAGCACGTCAGGCCCGCCGGCATGGCGGCCAAACTCGCAATACGCCTCGTCGACGAGCAGGAGGACGTCGTCGGGCACGCCCCGCGCGACGGCGGCCAGCGCCTCGGCGGACATCATCCCGCCGGACGGCGGATTGGGCGTGCAGCAGAACACCAGCCGCGTGCGCGGCCCGATTGCCGCAAGCAGCCCTTCCGGATCGCAAGCGCCGCCTGCGTCGAGCTTCACGCGCCGCACGATCGCACCGGCAAGCTTCGTGGATATCGCGTAGCGCGGGAAGCTGGGTGCCGGGACAACCGCTTCGTCGCCCGGTGCAAGCGTGACGACCGTCGCGAAATGGATCAGTTCGTCGCTGCCGCAGCCGAACAGGATCCGCGATTGCGCGATGCCTGTCGCGGCGGCGATGCGGTTGCCGAGCGCGCGCGCGAAGATGTCGGGATAGCGATTGATGTCGTGCATGGCTGCCGACATCGCTTCGACGACGCGCGGCGAGGGCGGGTACGGCGACTCGTTGAGATGGATGAGGCGCGGCCTCGTCGCTTCGTCCGGAAAATCCGCGAACGTGACCGGCCCCCGGTACGCAGGAAGGCCACGGACGGTCGATGCCGCCCATTCTAGATTCTCAGTGGCTCCGGGAGGGGGGGTGCCGGTCTTCATGGAGATCAAGGCCGCTTCGGTTGTCCGATGACGGTAGGTTCCGCCGCGGCGGCTGTCGAATGAGTTCGAATGGGCCGCGGAACGGTGCTGCTCATGCGCCGGCGCGGCGTGCCGAGGCGCGGTGCAGGAGCCGGGCGAGTGTATCGAGGACCGGGGTTACCACACCCGACATGGCGCCGATTTCGGCAGGTGCATCCAGCAGGGCGGCCGTCTCGAGCGGGCGGCCTGCCTCGATGTCCTGCAACGTTGACGTCCGGAAGTGGCCAAGCCGCCGGGCGGCTTCCAGGCGCTCCTCTACGTCGACCTCGACTGGCGTCCCGGCTGCCGCGGCCACTGCCTTGAGTTCGCGGACCGTGTCTGCGCAGATCGCCCGAAGCGCCGGATCGTCGAGGATTTCGACGACGGTCGTGCGCGTGAGGGCAGAGACCGAATTGAAGCCGGCGTTTCCGAGAAGTTTCATCCAGACATCCCGGCGGATGTCGATCGATTCCTCGATCTCGAGGCCGGCGATGCGCAGCGTGGCGGCGATCGCGGGGACGTCCGCGACGCAGTCGCCGGATACGGGACCCAGGATAAGGCGACGGCCGGTTGGCCAGTCGATGCGTCCGGGAGCCGGGCGCGATGCCGCCATGTAGACGACACATCCCACGAGATTGGCGGGCGCGAAGGCCGATGTGAGCGTGCCGGAGGGGTCAAGCGTTGCGAGTCGCGCGTCGCGATGAGCGCCGCTCCGGCCGAAGAAATACCACCACGGAATCCCGTTGATCGCGGGCAGGACGGACGTGCGCGGCCCGACGAGCGGCTGGATCACGCCGGCGAGACCGGCCCAGTCATGTGCCTTGGCTGTGCCGATGATCACGTCGCACGGGCCGCAGCCTTCCGTCGCCTCAACCACCTCGGGCCTCGACCTCTCCAGCCGTCCGTCGCGCGACACATGCAGGCCGTCGCGCGCGATGGCCTTCGCGGTTTCGCCGCGCGCGACAAGAATCGGCTTCAGGCCGGCGAAGGCAAGTGCGTGGGCGATCGCGCCCCCGATCGCCCCGGCGCCGACAACGGCGATACGCATCGAACCTCAATCGTTGGGCCGAACCCGCTATCCGGGCTTCGGCACTGCCAATGCAGACGAGACTAGACGCAACTGAGATGTCGGGCACGAAGTTTGCGACGCGGGCAGGACGCGAAGGCTGACGGCAAGTCTTGGCGCGCATCTAATATTCCAATGAAGGGGGTTCATGGCGCAGCCGTCCGGTTTGCGTGTAGTCTTTCCGACGAACGGGAGACGGGAAATGGCCAATACGCCGACGCGCATCACCACCGACATCGAGTTCGGCCGGCAGGGGCGCCAGCTCGGGCATCTGCGCCTGATCCATTCCGACAACCGGCACGCTTTCAGCGTGATCCCCATCCCGATCGCGGTCATCGCCAACGGTAGCGGCCCGACGATCCTCCTGACGGCCGGGAACCATGGCGACGAGTACGAAGGGCAGGCGCTGCTGCATGGTCTTCTTCGCGGCATCGATATCGCGAGTATCCGGGGCAGGCTGATCGTCCTGCCGGCTCTCAACTATCCCGCGGTCTTGGCGGCGGCCCGTGTATCGCCCCTCGACGACGGCAACCTGAACCGGGCTTTTCCGGGTGACCCCGATGGGTCGCCGACGTCGGCCATCGCGCACTACGTCGAGACAGTCCTGCTTTCAATGGTACAGGGAGCGGCTGACATCCATTCGGGCGGCAGCGCCACTGTCTACGCCCCGAGCGTCTATCTTCACTGCGGTGGCGGACCCGACCTTCTGCGTCGCAAGCTTGCGGGCGCACGCGCGTTCGGCGCGCCTTTCACGGTCTGCGCACGTGCGACATCGGACAGCCGGTCGATGTCGGCAGCCTGTGACCGGCTCGGTGTTCCGATGATTTCGACCGAGCTGGCCGGCGGCGGCACGATCGATCCAGAAGCACTTGCGATCGGGCGGGCAGGCCTCATGCGGCTGCTGGTCCATTTCGGCGTGGTCGACGGGGAGCCGCCTGCCGATCACCGTCATGCCACACGACTTGTCTCGCCGACCGGCCCGGCTTCCTCGGTCATGGCGCCGACGGAAGGAATCTTCGAACCACTCCATGGTGTCGGCGCCGAGGTGCGCAAGGGCGCGCTTGCCGGCTACGTCCATCCGATCGGCGAGCTCGAGCGCCCGTATGCAGCGATGGAATTCGCCCATGACGGGATCGTGCTCGTGAAGCGCGTGCCCTCGCTCGTCCGGCGCGGCGACTATCTCTACCGCCTTGCCTGCGAGATCGACGAGAAGACCCTGTTCGCCTGAACTAGTCGGCGCGGAAATTGTCCGCCAGGGTCGTCTCGTCGCGCCGCGGCACGTAGCGTATCCCGCGCTTCGCGGCCCAGACATTCACCTGATAGTGCGTCGGAACGATCGCGATGTCGGCGTTGGAAAGGCGCGTGACTTCGGCGAGATCGGCCTGCCGCTTCGCCGGGTCGAGTTCGGTCTCCGCCGCCTCGAGCAGCCGGTCGGCGCTCGCGTTCGACCAGTTCCCGTAATTGTTGGCCGCCTTGGAATGGAAGGTCTCCCGCATCACGAGCAGCGGGTCGGTCGAGCTGTGGCCCCAGCCGACCTGAAGGAAAGTGAATTCGCGGTTGCGCGCCTGCGTGAAGTAGTTGGCGACCTGCATGGGCTGGACCATAACTTCGATGTTGAGGCGTGCGAGCATCTGCGCGACCGCTTGCGCGAGATTCACGTCATTGACGTATCGGCCGTTGGTCGTGTGGATGGTCAGCTTGAAACCGTCGCCGAGCCCGGCTTCCGCCATCAGCCGGCGCGCGCGAGGAAGATCGACCGTCGGCGGCTGGAGATCGGCAATGTAGCCCGAATGGCCCTGGAGGGGTATCTGGTTCGCGACGACGGCGAGCCCCTCCATCAGCCGCTCGACGAGCGCCCGCTTGTCGACCACAAGGCTGACGGCTTCGCGTACGCGGCGGTCCCGGAACGGATTGGGGATCGCCTTGCCGTCACGCGCGGTCGCGAACGGCGTCGTTTCCCGTGCGACGTCCATCGCCCAGAACATGACGCGGTTCGAAACGCCTTTCGACAGCACGAACCGCTGGTCGCGGGACAACTTGTCGACATCGCTCGTCGGCACCTCGCTGATCGCATCGACTTCGCCCGTCAGAAGGGCCGCGAGCCGTGAGGCGGGCGTCTTCATCGGCCGGAAGGTCACGCGGTCCCAGCGGGGTTTCGTGCCCCAGTAGTGCGGATTTGCCTGCAGCACGAGCCGCTCGCCCGGCACGAACTCCACGAACCGGTAGGGTCCGGTGCCGTTCGCGGCAGCCCCGGAAAGGAATGCAGCCGGACCCGTGCCCGGCCCGATCCGGTGATCGACGACGGCGATATGCGCAAGATTGGCCGGCAGCAGCGGATTGGGCTGCTTCGTCCGCACGCGCAGCGTCCGCGCGTCGATTGCCTCGACCTTTTCGACGCTGCGGAGATGGCGGCTGTAGGTGGATGGCGCGCCGGGCACGGCCGGGGCGCGCGTGATCGAGAAGGCGGCATCCTCGGCCGTGACCGGCGCGCCATCATGGAAGGTGGCGCCGGCGCGGATCTTGAATTCCCAGACGAGCGGCGCTTCGACAAGGCGCCAGCTCTCTGCAAGGCCGGGCAGCAGTTCCTCGCCGTCGCCGATGCGCACGAGCGAGTCGAAGATGTGCATGCGCGCATCCACGTTCGGGCCAAGTTCCTGCGCGTGCGGGTCGATATAGGTCGGCTCGCTCGCTGTTCCGACGCGCAGATCAGCCGCCGCGGCCTGACCGGCAAGGAGCGCTGCGAGCGCGAAGGAAACATATCGGATGGACATTGTCGGGCCCCCGGACGGCTGTCAGTTCCGGAACGCAGGGACTGCGTCCCGGTCGATTACCATGCAAACACCCTGCCTGAAGATGGATTCAGCGCAGGAACGGCAGGTCGAGCGCCTTCTCGCGCGCGCAGTCGATCGCTTCCTCGTAGCCGGCATCCGCATGGCGCATGACGCCGGTGGCGGGATCGTTCCACAGCACGCGGCCAACCCGCTTTTCCGCTTCGGGCGTTCCGTCGCACACGACGACCATGCCGGCGTGCTGGGAAAATCCCATGCCGACGCCGCCGCCGTGATGCAGCGAAACCCACGTCGCGCCGCTTGCGCAGTTGAGCAACGCGTTGAGCAGCGGCCAGTCCGACACCGCGTCCGAGCCGTCCTTCATCGCTTCCGTCTCGCGGTTGGGGCTCGCGACGGAGCCCGAGTCGAGGTGGTCACGACCGATCACCAGCGGGGCCTTGAGTTCGCCCTTGCGGACCATCTCGTTGAAGGCGATGCCGAGCCGGTGCCGGTCACCGAGACCGACCCAGCAGATTCGTGCGGGCAGGCCCTGGAACTTGATCCGCGTGCGCGCCATGTCGAGCCAGTGGTGCAGGTGGCGGTTGTCGGGCAGCAGCTCCTTCACCTTTGCGTCGGTGCGGTAGATGTCCTCCGGATCGCCGGAAAGCGCTGCCCAGCGGAACGGCCCGATGCCGCGGCAGAATAGCGGCCGGATATAGGCCGGCACGAAGCCGGGGAACGCAAAGGCGTCTTCCACGCCCTCGTCGCGCGCGACCTGGCGGATGTTGTTCCCGTAGTCGAGCGTGGGCACGCCCATCCGGTGGTAGGCAAGCATCGCCCGCACATGTTCGGCCATCGATCTGCGCGACGCCTTCTCGACGGCCTTCGGATCGCTTTCGCGCGCGGCCTCCCACTGCGCGATGGTCCAGCCGCGCGGCAGGTAGCCGTTGACCGGATCGTGCGCCGAGGTCTGGTCGGTCACGACATCGGGGCGGATGTTCCGGCGGAGCATCTCCGGCAGGATCTCGGCGGCATTGCCGAGCAGGCCTACCGAAACGGGCTTTCGCGCGCGTACGCTCTCGCCCACGATTGCCATCGCCTCGTCGAGCGTGTCGGCCCGGCGGTCCAGATAGCCGGTGCGCAGGCGCATCTCGATGCGGCTTGGCTGGCATTCGATTGCAAGGCACGACGCCCCGGCCATCGTCGCGGCGAGCGGCTGGGCGCCCCCCATGCCGCCGAGCCCAGCGGTCAGGATCCACTTCCCGGAAAGGTCGCCGCCATAGTGACGCCGGCCGACCTCGACGAACGTCTCGTAGGTGCCCTGCACGATGCCTTGCGTACCGATATAGATCCACGAGCCAGCGGTCATCTGGCCGTACATCATCAGGCCCTTGCGATCGAGCTCGTGGAAATGATCCCAGGTCGCCCAGTGCGGCACGAGGTTCGAGTTGGCGATCAGCACGCGCGGTGCATCGGCGTGCGTGCGGAAGACACCCACCGGCTTGCCCGACTGCACAAGCAGCGTCTGGTCGTCTTCGAGCGTCTTCAGCGCCGCCACGATGCGGTCGAATGCCTCCCAGTTGCGTGCGGCGCGGCCGATTCCGCCGTAGACGACAAGCTCACCCGGCCGTTCGGCCACCTCCGCGTCAAGGTTGTTCATGAGCATGCGCAGCGCCGCTTCGGTCTGCCAGCTCCTGGCCGTCCTTTCGGAGCCGCGGGGTGCGCTGATGCGGCGTTCGTTGTCGATGCGCGTCATTTTCCCTCCGTCGGCCGGCCGTGCCGGACGCGTTCGTGAAGCGGATTGAACCCGATCCGGTACACCAGCTCGGCCGGCCGATCGACGTCCCAGATTGCCAGATCGCAGGACTTGCCGGCCTCGAGCGTGCCCGTTTCCCGGTCGAGGCCGAGTGCGCGCGCCGCCTCGCGCGTGACGCCCGCGATGCATTCGGCGACCGTCAGGCGGAACAGCGTTGCGGCCATGTTCATCGCGAGCAGGAGCGACGTCATCGGGGATGTTCCCGGATTGCAGTCGGTCGAGACGGCGATCGGCACGCCATGCCGGCGCAGCGCGTCGATGGGCGGAAGCTTCGTTTCGCGCAGCACGTAGAATGCGCCAGGCAGAAGCACCGCGACGGTCCCGGCCGCGGCCATGGATGCGGCGCCCTCGTCCCCGGTCCATTCGAGATGATCGGCCGACAGCGCGTTGTGGCGTGCTGCAAGCGCGGCACCGCCGAGATCCGACAACTGGTCGGCATGAAGCTTCACGGGCAGGCCAAGCCGGCGGGCGGTCTCGAACACGCGTTCGATCTGCGCGGGTGAAAAGGCGATGCCTTCGCAGAATCCGTCGACGGCGTCGGCAAGGCCATCGCGCGCCACCGCCGGAAGCATCTCGTCGCAGACCCTCGCGATGTAGGCGTCCTTGTCGCCGTCCGTCTCCGGCGGCATCGCGTGCGCGCCGAGGAACGTTGTGCGGATCGTCACGTCGCGGGCTTCGCCCAGGCGCCGCGCCGCACGAAGCATGCGCGTTTCGCTCGCGACGTCGAGACCGTAGCCGGATTTCACTTCGACCGTCGTGGCGCCTTCCGCGAGCAGCCTGTCGAGACGGGGCAGGGACTGCCGGACAAGTTCCTCTTCGCTCGCAGTCCGCGTTGCGCGCACGGTCGACGCGATGCCGCCCCCGGCCCGGGAAATCTGTTCGTAGCTCGCCCCTTCGAGGCGCATTTCGAATTCGCCCGCGCGGTCGCCCGCGAATACGAGATGGGTATGGCAGTCGATCAGACCGGGCGTGATCAGGCGCCCGTCACAGTCGATCCGCCTTGCCGCGTCCATCGCCGGCGCGTCGGCGGCGGGTCCCGCATATACGATGCGTCCGTTGCGGCATGCGACAAGGCCGCGCTCGACGATGCCCGTTCCGCCGGCAAGCGCCAGCAGGCGTGCATTCGACCAGATCCCGTCGACCGTGGCTGTCATCTGATATCCATGCTGCCGGTGCGGACTGACACTGCCTGTCTGTCACACCGATGCAGGGCCGATCAAGACGGCCGCATGCATGGACCCATAAACGCGACACGCCCCGCTCCGGCAGGAGCGGGGCGTGAACGAACAATGCCCCCAGATCGGAAGAAAGGCGCCGGGTCATCGCCCCGGCGCTTCGGCTCCGCGCGTTCGGGGAACCTTCGTCAGACCAGCTTCAGATTGTCGGCTGCCGTCTTGCCCTTCTTGGGGTCCGGCTTTTCCTCGTACGACACCTTCTGGCCTTCATTGAGCCCGCGAAGCCCGGCGCGCTCGACCGCCGAGATATGCACGAACACGTCCGCACCGCCGCTTTCCGGCTGGATGAAGCCGTAACCCTTGGTGCCGTTGAACCACTTGACCTTACCGACGGGCATCTAATCGCTCCTGAAAGTAGAACTAGTCCCTACGTCTTTATAGATTTGGCCCGAACGGCGCAACAATGGCCGCACCGCCGCCGGCGGATGCGCGGTCGGCAAAGAAGGAAGATGATCGAACAAATTTCCGTTTAATATCAGTTGATTATGCGTATTTTGCTGCATGGGCATCGCAACGGTCCGGACCCTGAACCGGTGGAAACGGTCGCCCGATTCAGCGTGCCGGCGGCTTTTCGGGGCATTTGGTGAGCTGGGTCCCGATCGCGCGCCGGGCGGCGTTTTCAATCTCGGCCAAGCTCGATTCGACCGATGCGATCGTCAGCCTGCCGGTGTCCGGCTGGCGCCGGAACACCTGCGCGAGACGGATACCGCCCTCGGCATACTCGACGCGCATCGAGTCCTCGCTCGGGCGGGAATAGGCGGCCGCGAAGCGCTGACGGTTTCCGCCGACCATCGCCTCGTACCTGCCGGCGGCGAACTCGACATAGTTCGTTTCGCAATTTGCCACATTTGCTCCCAGTGCCCACCGCCCGACGAGATCCGGCGGCGGCCGGGCAAGGATTTCCTCCGCCGCGCGCTCGGGATCGAGGATCGGCGGCACGAACCGATATACCGTGTAGACGATTCCCCCGAACGCAATGACCGACAGGAATAGCCCTGCGAAACGCACGGCGACCGTGCGCCGGGCGCGCCGCCGCTCGTTTGCATTCGCGCGCAGCCGGGGAAGCGTCTCGGCATGGAAATGCTCGAGCTGACGGGCGAGACCAGCCGAGGCTTCCGCAAGCGTTCCCTCAAAGACAAGCGTGGCGCGCGCCATCGGCTCCGTCGCGAGCCGTCCCTCGATCACGATGCCGAGTCCCTGTTCGACCTGGCCATATGCGGTACCGAGCGCCGTCCTGAGGCGCCCCGCCGTGGCAAGCGCCCAGTCCGCCGCAGTGTCCACGGCGGTGAAGCTGCGTGTTGCAAGACGCTCGCGCCCCTCGTTGGCGGTCAGAGTCGCCGTGCACAGGAAATCGGGTTGGCCGGACTTCATTGGCCCATTTGTTACACCAGAACCGATATAAGGCGCACTACTTGCCCGCGGCCGGGTTTCCGGGAGATGCCAAGAATCGCATTCCATGATAGTTGTCAGGAAGGCCAATTTGGGGTGGAAAGCGCGTGGCCAGCGAATATCGCGTCATTTTCTTCGAGAATATCGATCTTGTGGCGGCAGCCTTCGACTGGAAGCGCACGCAAGGCGAACCGCCGCCCAACGGACGGGCAACCAAGCTGACGATCGACCGTGACACGCTTTCGTTCAAGATCGAGGTCAAGAAGAAGGACGGCGACAGCGCCACCTTCATGATGGAAGACGCCCAGATGACGGCGGCGCTCATCATGCTCTGCCGCAAGCGCAAGATTCCTCTGCCGATGAAATCGAAGAAAAATCTCGTGAACGTGGGTGGCCAGATCGCGTTCATGATCTCGATGCCGTCCGACGGGATCGTGGCAAGCGTCCCGATCGAGTACATCACCGGGACGGTTGCCGAGATCAAGAAGGGCGAGACCCGGCCGGCCGCCGGAGCCCAGCCGCCGGCCTAGCCGCGCTCGCGCGTGGTCCGGAATGTCAGGTCCGGCCAATCCTGTGCGATCCGGTTAAGTTCCCATGCATTGCGTGCGAGGAAAACCGGCGCGTCATCGCGGTCCTCGGCAATGCTGGCCCGGTTCGCCTCGACGAATTTCCGGACCTGTGCCGCGTCCGGCCCCGAGACCCAACGCGCCGCCTCGAACGGCGCCTGCTCGAAGCCGGCCTTGACGTCGTACTCGGCCGCGATGCGCGAGGCGAGAACCTCGATCTGCAGGGGGCCGACGACGCCGACGATCCATTGCGAGCCGAGCATCGGCCTGAAAACCTGCGTCACGCCTTCTTCGGCGAGGTCCTCCAGCGCGCGGCGGAGCTGCTTGGCCTTGATCGGATCGTCCAGGCGCACGCGCCGCAGTATCTCCGGCGCGAAGTTCGGGATGCCCGTGAAGCGAAGCGTTTCGCCTTCGGTCAGCGTATCGCCGACGCGAAGCGTGCCGTGGTTCGGGATGCCGATGATATCGCCGGGCAGCGCCTCCTCGGCGAGTTCGCGCTCCTGGGCAAAGAAGAAGATCGGGCTGTGGATCGCGATCGCCTTTCCGGTGCGGACCTGCGTGAGCTTCATGCCGCGGCGGAAGCGGCCAGAACACAGGCGGAAGAACGCGATGCGGTCGCGATGGTTGGGATCCATGTTTGCCTGGACCTTGAACACGAACCCGGTCACGCGTTCTTCGGCCGGGTCGACGGCTCGCGGCTCGGCCGGCTGAAGGCGAGGAGGTGGTGCAAATGCCGCGAGGCCGCGGATCAGCGCATCGACCGAATAATCCTTGAGCGCGCTTCCGAAGAAGACGGGCGTCATGTTCCCGGCGCGATAGGCATCGAGGTCGAGTTCGGGATAGGCCGACAGGGCAAGCGCGGCCGCCTCGCGGAATTCGCGCAGCGGGCGCTCGGCGACAAGGGTTTTGAATACGGGATCGTCCGGGCCCGTGGTCGCGACCGTCCGCTCGAAGCTGCCGCCGGGCTTTCCGGTGAAGAACGCGCCGGATCGCAAGTCGAAGCAGCCGTGGAAGTCCGACCCCATGCCGACCGGCCACACGAAGGGGCAGACGTCGAGCTGGAGCGTCTTCTCGATCTCGTCGAGCAGGTCGAACGGATCGCGGCCTTCCCGGTCGACCTTGTTGATGAAGACGCTGATCGGTATGTCACGCAGGCGGCAGACCTCGAAGAGCTTCCTGGTTTGAAGCTCGATCCCCTTGGCCGCGTCGATCACCATGACGGCGGAATCGACGGCCGTCAGCGTCCGGTAGGTATCCTCGCTGAAGTCCTCGTGGCCCGGCGTGTCGAGCAGGTTGAACGTCGTGCCCTCGTATTCGAACGTCATCACCGAGCTTGTGACCGATATGCCGCGAGCCTGCTCGATCGCCATCCAGTCGGAGCGCGCGCGCCGCCGCTCGCCGCGTGCCTTGACCTGGCCGGCCATGCGGATGGCGCCGCCGAACAGCAGCAGCTTTTCCGTCAATGTCGTCTTGCCGGCGTCCGGATGGGAGATGATCGCAAACGTTCGACGGGAAGAGGGGTTCTGAAGCGAAGGTGACGTATTCAATCGACGGGATCCCGGAAACTGGTGGCGAGGGACATACACCCCGCCCGACGCGTCCCGCAAGCGCGATCGCGCAATCTCGGTGTCTAGAAACTGGACCGTCCCGACCGGCGATCGCCGATCGGGACGGGATAGCGGCAACCGACGTCACCGGATCTGGCCGCGCGTATCGGCCGCTGCGTCGATGATCCTGCCGTACAAGAGGTTAACGGGAAGATAAGCCGCTCCGTCCTACAATGCGGACCCTACAACGGCAGGCGAATGCGGGCGCGTGCCCCGCCCATCGGCGATTCGTCGATGCGCACGTCCCCGCCATGGCCCCGGATGACGTCGCGCGCGATCGTCATGCCGAGCCCGACGCCGCCTGTTTCGGCATTGCGCGCCGCATCCAGACGAAAGAACGGCTTGAAGACGTCCTCGCGCGATTCCGCCGGAATTCCCGGACCGTCGTCGTCGATCACGATCTCGATGTCACCGGCGTGACGTTCGGCGCGTATCCGCACCTGCGCGGCATGTCGCACCGCGTTGGCGACGAGGTTCTCGACGCTGCGCTTGACCGCATGCGGGCGCAGGGCAATGTGCATGTCGCCGACCAACTCGAGCGTCACGGAATTCCCGCCGCGAAGCATCGCCGAAACGATGTCGCCGAGGATTGCGCCAAGATCGGATTCGACGATCTTCTCCTCGCCCTCGCCGCGCACGAAAGCGAGATAGGACTCGACCATCCGCTCCATGTCGCCGACATCGGTCTTCAGACCGGCGGCAGACTGGTGGTCGCCAAGCATGGCGAGTTCAAGCTTCATGCGCGTGAGTGGCGTACGCAGATCGTGGCTGATGCCGGCGAGCATTTCGGTCCGCTGTGCCATGTAGCGGCGGATGCGTTCGCGCATCGTCAGGAAGGCGGAAGCCGCCTGCCGGACTTCCGATGCGCCGTAGGCCCGGAATTCGGCATCTTCGCGCCCCTTGCCGAAGGCCTCGGCGGCGGCGGCGAGCCGCTTGATCGGCCGGACCTGGTTGTTCATGAACGCCGAAGCGATCGCGATGAGGATCAGCGACGATCCGACCATGAACAGGACGAAGACATAGACGTTCGTCGTGAAGACCCGTTGGCGCGAGGTAACGAGATGGAGGACTCCGTCGGGGAGTTGCACGGAAAGCCGGATGTCGTCGGGATCGCCCCATGCGTCGAGCAGGAATGGCCGTCGGACCCGCTCATTGAGTCCGGCGACCAGATAGTGTTCGAGGATCGTGTCCGGCTGTGCCGGCCCGGTCCGGTCGAGGATGGCGCCGGGCTCGAACGTGTAGGTTGAGCCATATGCGAGTTGCATCGTTCCGACGAGCCAGCGCCGGTCTTCCTCGGCCGGATAGCGGCTCATCGTCTGGACGACCGTCGCCACTTCGCCGGCGATCGCATTCGACAGCCGCCGCGAAACGGTGTCCCAGACACGGTCGTAGAAGACGAAGCCGGCGACGATCTGCACGAGGACCATCGGCGTGACCAGGATCACCAGCGCGCGGCCGAAGAGCGACCGGGGCATGATCTTCCTGAGGAGGTTCGTGATGCCCTGCATGCGCGTCAATCCGTCCGCAGCACGTAGCCCGCGCCACGAACGGTCTGGAGATGGCGCGGATTTCTCGGGTCTTCCTCGATCTTCGGCCGCAGGCGCGTCACCGTCACGTCAACCGTGCGGACATTCCCAGACAGCCGCGTGCGGCGCAGCAGATCCTCGCGGCTCACCGGTGCATTGGCCGCAGCCGCGAGCACCTTGAGCAGAGAAGCCTCGGCGGTCGTCAGTTTCACGTGGGTACCCGCGCGGCTCAGTTCCTCGCGGTTGAGGTCGAACACGAAGTCGCCGAACGCGACCGAATCCGGCGCATCGGCAGGCGGCGGCGGCGCGCGACGCAGGATGTTGCGTACCCGCAGCAGGAGTTCCTCGGGCTCGAACGGTTTGGGCAGGTAGTCATCCGCGCCGGCGGTCAGGCCGGATATGCGGTCGGCCGTCTCGCCACGCGCGGTCAGAAGGACGATTGGGACGTCGCGTCGTGCGGTGCGCATGCGCTGGGTGAATGCGATTCCATCCTCGCCGGGTAGCATCACGTCAAGCACCACGAGATCGAACGCGATGGCCGAAAGCTGGGACTCGGCCTCCTTCGCATCGGCCGCGGTCGCAACCCGGAAGCCGCGCTCGGCAAGGAACCGGCGCAACAACTCGCGCGTTCGCGTATCGTCGTCGACGACAAGAAGGTGGGCCGCGTCTTCCATCCCATTCAATGTAGGGTGGGTAGGCTGCCGCTGCCAACTGCGCCGTTCAGGTCTTCCGGGCGCGCGACCAATATTCCGCCATGATCTCGCGGGCCCAAGCAGGTTCTAGGATGGCGCCGCGCGGCGAAAAGCCGCTCATCCAGGGCTTGATGTCGAGAACCGGCGTGCCATTGATCGCATCGAGACCGCCGAGGCAAATCCTGCGGCCTTCGACGGCAAGGATCCGTGCGACCGTGACGCCGATCCGGTTCGGGCGGTTCTTGCCGCGCTGGGCGAATATTCCGACTTCCGGCCAATCCTTGCGGCCGCGAGGGTGGCGCGCGCCGCGCTCGATATCGCCGTCGGCGACCCGATCGAACACAAACAGGATTTCCGCGTGGCTGAATTCGGCAAGCCCTTCGAGCGCTTCCGGGCCGAACTGCGCCGGATCCAGTTCGATGTGCGCGTCAATGCTGTCCCAGTCGTCGTCCAGCGGCTCGGTCCTGCTTGAAACGACGTGCCCGATCGGGTGCATCGTCAGGCGCTTCATCGGCGGGCCGCGGTTGCCGGCATCGGGCGCACCGGTTCGCCGGCAACCTTGCCGCGGTCGCGCTCGTCGATCAGCCCCAGCATCACGCGGCGAAAGCCTTCGACCGCATTCGGGCCGGCTGCGCGGTACGCCGCGGCAATGCGCCGGCGCTGGTTTTCGGAGAGCTTGCGTTCGAGCGCCGCGCCCATTTCCGTCAGTTCGAGGCGGCGCTGGCGGCGGTCGACATTGCCGGGACGCTGCGAGATGTAACCCTTGCGGACGAGTTCGCCGAGCACGCGGGACAGGCTCTGCTTGGTGATTCGCAGGATTGCCAGAAGCTCGCCGACATTGATCCCCGGATAGCGCCCCACGAAATAGATCGCGCGATGGTGCGCGCGGCCAAGGCCGATTTCATCGAGCATCCGGTCAGGTTCGGCCGTGAAGTCGCGATAGGCATAGAAAAGCAGCTCGATGCCGAGCCGCAGGTCCTCGTCGCGCAGATAGAGATGATGGAGACCGGTCCGCAGCTCAGGCATGTGGGGGCTTCATGGCAAAATACGTCAGTGATGTTGACATATATGCCGCAAGAGTGTTTCTTTCGGCAAGCCCAAATCGGGTGAATATTTCGTCCGACAATGACCGGGCGAAACGAACTGCCACATTGTGAGGTTTTCCATGGCCCTGCTGCCTTACGACGATCGCGACGGCTTCATCTGGTGGAACGGCTCGCTCGTTCCGTGGCGCGATGCGAAGCTGCATGTCCTCTCCCATGGCCTGCACTATGCCTCCGCCGTCTTCGAGGGCGAGCGGGCCTATGGCGGGCGCGTTTTCAGGCTGCGCGAGCATTCCCAGCGCCTGATCGACTCGGCTCGCCTGCTGGGCTTCGACCTTCCTTATACGGTCGACGAGATCGACGCCGCCACGAACGAGGTGGTCAAGGCGAACGGGCAGCCGGACTGCTATATCCGTCCGATCGCGTGGCGCGGATCGGAAATGATGGGTGTCTCGGCGCAGCAGTCGAAAATCAATGTCGCCATCGCGACATGGGCGTGGGGCAGCTACTTCCAGGACAAGGACAAGGGCATCCGTATGTGCTGGGCCAAGTGGTCGCGCCCGGCGCCCAACACCGCGCCGACTGCCTCCAAGGCGGCAGGGCTCTACATGATCTGCACGCTCTCGAAGCATGCCGCCGAGAAGGACGGATATGCCGATGCGCTGATGCTCGACTGGCGCGGCCAGGTTGCCGAAGCGACGGGCGCCAACATCTTCATGGCGATCGATGGCGTGCTGCACACGCCCAAGCCGGACTGCTTTCTCGACGGGATTACGCGCCGGTCGGTCATCGCGATGGCGAAGGCGCGCCAGATCCAGGTCGTCGAGCGAGCGATCTGGCCGGACGAACTCGCGAAGGCCCAGGAGGTTTTCCTGACCGGCACGGCGGCCGAAATCACGCCGGTGGGCGAGATCGGCGAGTACCGCTTCACTCCGGGCGCCATCACAAAGGCACTGTCCGAGGATTTCGGCCGCGCCACGCGCGGCGAGGCCGACTTCCCGATCCAGTGACGCCCGACGAGATCGTTGCGGCCTACGAAGCCGAGCTTGCGCGGCTCGGGATCATGCATCCCGAGCCGCCTTCGTCCCGGCGGCTGGTCGATCTGCTGCTGGCGCCCTTTGGCAGGGACTCGCGAAGTTTTGCGCAGGCCGAGCGCGCGCGGCTGCTTGCGGCGGCAGCGGCACTGTCGATCTGTGACAGACTGAGCGCCGAAGGGCTCGACCGTGTCGCCGCGCGGGCAGCAGTCGATGCGGCGGTCAGGCGTCGGGAAGCGGCGGCGGCTCCGGCCGGGTGACGAAGCTTCGGGCCGCATGTGCGATGAGGGCCAAGCCCAGCCCGTAGCTTCCGTTGATGAAGATGCCGCGCAGCATGTTCGACAACTGGAACCCGCCCGCGACAGGCTGACCGCGCAGCGGCGCCAGCACGAACCATCCGAAGAATGTCGGCCCGACGATGCCGAACAGGAAGCCGGCCAGCGCCACCGGCAGGGCCGCGGGGATGCGTGACCGCACCAGCGCGTAGACGATCCCCCACACGCCGCCCCAGAAAGCCTGGTTGAGGAACGCGGGCACGCCGAAGGGGGGAATCGGGCGCGTCTGGTAAGGGCCGTTGGGGATGATGCCCGAGATATTGAGCAGGAAGATCGCGGCCTGGTGGAACAGCAGCACCGCCAGAAAGCCGCACGCAAAATGGAGCGCGAGATTGCGCGGCGACAATGCGGCATCGGTCACGGCCCTGTCCTCCATCGTTTGGCTGCAGTTTCGTCTTCCGCGCGTGCCTCGACCCATTTCTGGCCCTGTGCCGTGTCCTCGAGTTTCCAGAAGGGGGCACGGGTCTTGAGCCAGTCGATCAGGAAATGGCACGCCTCGAACGCCGCGGCACGGTGCGGCGAGGCGGCTGCGCAGAGAACGATACGCTCGCCGGGTTCGAGCCGGCCGTAGCGATGGATGATAAGAGTTGCCGAAAGTTCCCAGCGGCCAAGCGCCTCGCGTTCGACGGCCACCAGCTCCTTCTCGGTCATTCCGGGATAGTGCTCGAGCGTCATGCCGCCGCCGCCCGGCGTTCCGAAGTCGCGCACGAGACCCACAAAGCTCGTCAGGGCGCCGATGTCGGTGCGCTTTTCGGTCAGCCGCGCGAGCTCGGTACCGACGTCGAAATCCTCGCGCTGGACCCGGATCGCCATCCTCAGCCTCCCGTCACGGGCGGGAATATCGCGACCTCGTCGCCCGCGTGCACCGGCTGGTCGGCGGTCGCATAGGACTGGTTCACCGCGACGCGCACCACGGCGCGCTGCGAAAGCGCCTGCGCATGTCCCGGCGAGCGTGTGGCCAGCCAGTCCAGAAGTTTGGCCACCGTATCGACGCCTTCGGGCAGCGCCACTTCCTCGGTGGCAGTACCCACCCGCGTACGCAGCCACGCAAACCAGAGGACCTTCACGATACCAGCTCCGAATAGGGCAGGAAGTCGACGAGCGTCCCATTTTTCACTTCCACGACCTCCTCGGCCAGTTCCACAAGCCCGTCCGATTCGACGAGCGAGGTGAGGATGCCTGCCCCGTCTCGGGGAAAGCGGTGCGCCACCGGCGCCCCTTCGGCGTCGCGCGACAGGCTCGCCCGCAGCCATTCGCGGCGGCCGGCTTTCTTCCGGGTGTCGAAGCCCGCCCGCACGCGGAAGGAAAGGGGGGGCGTGTCGGCCGCACCTGCCAGCCGCAGCAGGACCGGCCGCGCAAACCGGAGGAAGGTCACCATCATCGCGACCGGATTTCCGGGGAGGCCGACGAACGCCTTGCCGGCGACGGTCCCGAATGCGACCGGCCGGCCGGGGCGGATTGCAAGGCGCCAGAAATGGATCGCGCCAAGGGCTTCGATCGAAGCGCGTACGTGATCTTCCTCGCCCGTGGACATGCCGCCCGAAGTGATCACGGCATCGTGTTCCGCCGCCGCGCGGGAGAGCGCCTCGCGCACATCCGCGGGCCGGTCGGCGAGAATGCCGAGATCCGTTGCCACGAAACCCGCCGCATCGAGCAGGGCAAGAAGCGCGAAGCGGTTGGCGTCGTAGACCGCTCCGGCGGGCGTCGCGGTTCCGGGTTCGCGCAGCTCGTCTCCGGTCGAGAAGACGGCCACGCGCAAGCGCCGGCGCACATCGATTTCGGCAATGCCGAGCGAAGCGATGAGCCCCACGTCCTGCGCGCGCAGGCGGTGGCCAGCCCGCAGAACGGTCCGGCCGGCCTGAATGTCTTCCCCGGCCAGGCGACGGTTGGCGCCGCGCTTCTGTCCCGGTGGCAGAAAGACCTGCGCGCCCTCGAGGCGCACGTCTTCCTGCATGAAGACCGTATCGGCGCCGTCCGGCATCCGGGCCCCCGTGAAGATGCGCAAGGCCGTCCCGCGCGGCAATTCGCCTTCCATCGGATGACCGGCGGCCGCCCGTCCGGCGATCGCCATCGGCGTCGCTCCATCGGCCGCCAGGTCGTCGAAGCGGACCGCATAGCCGTCGACTGCAGCGTTGTCGTGCGGCGGGACGTTCCGGCCGGCAACGATCCCGGCTGCGAGAATGCGCCCGCCCGCCTGTCGCAGCACGGTTCGCTCCGTGCCGGTGACGGTCGACGCCCGTTGCGCAAGGATTGCCGCCGCCTCGTCGGCCCGCATGAGTTCGCCGCCGAATGCGAAACAGTCGTCGGAAAGCTGGGCCATCAGGCCGCTCCCCGCAGGCCTGCCCGCTTCACGATGAAATCCGCGATTGCCGCGACGTCGTCGATCGCAAGCAGCGGAACGCGCAATCCTGATAGCGCCGCATCGCTCGCGACGGCGACGATGTTCGGATCGTCCGGGGCGAGCAGCGGTTTGCCGATCGCCGGCCGGTGGATCTCCAGTTTCTCGTGCCGGTCGCGCTTGAATCCCTCGACGAGGACAAGATCGACGGGCGAAAGGCGGGCAAGCAGTTCGTCCAGCGTGGGCTCGGGCGCGCCGCGCAGTTCGTGCATCAGCGCGAAACGGTTTGCGGACGAGACGATGACCTCGCGTGCACCCGCCATGCGGTGCACGTAGCTGTCCTTTCCGGGCTGGTCGACGTCGAAGGCGTGATGCGCGTGCTTGACGGTCGAAACGCGGATGCCGCGCCCGACAAGTTCTGGAATGAGCCGCGAGGCCAGCGTCGTCTTGCCGCTTCCGCTCCAGCCTGCGAGACCGAAGACGCGCATGGCGTCTAGGCCGACCGCCGTGCCGCGTCGGGGCGCGACGCCGGTTCGGTCGTGCCGGCGGGCTTTTCGTCCTCGTCGACATGTTTCAGGCCCGTCGCGAGATAATCGTAGCCCGTATAGAGCGTCAGAGCGGCCGCGATCCAGAGACAGAGCTCGCCCACCAGCATCACCGGCAGGAACGCGGTCGGTGCCGCATCACCGACGATGAGGAAACCAAGAGCCGTCATCTGGATGCCGGTCTTCCATTTGGCAAGCCGGGAGACCGGCAGGCCGACGCGGATCTCGGCGAGGAACTCCCGCAAACCCGAGACAAGCACCTCGCGCAGCAGGATGACGAGGGCGGCGAGCACCGACAGGCCGGCCACGCGACCGAAGGCGACAAGCAGCAGGATGATGGCCGAGACCAGCAGCTTGTCGGCGATCGGATCGAAAATCCGGCCGAGCTTCGACTGTTGCGCCCACGCGCGCGCGAGGTATCCGTCAAGCCAGTCAGTCACGGCGGCAACGGTGTAGAGGACGCACGCGACATAGCGCCATTCGTCGCCCTCCACCCAGAAGAGCGCCACGATGATCGGGATGGCGGCGATGCGGCTCAGCGTCAGCCACATCGGAAGGGAAAAACCCATGGGGGTACGGCTCTGTCGGAAGTTGTCGGCGGGGATTCTAGCTGCCGCCATGGAAGTGGTCATAGATTTTTTTGGCTGCCGCCTTGCCGACGCCCGCGACGGCCTCGAGATCGGCAAGTCCGGCACGCCGGACAGATGCGGCAGACCCGAAATGCAGCAGCAGCGCCTTCTTCCGGCGTGGCCCGATACCCGGCACTTCGTCCAGCGCGGAACGCTCGATCGCGGCGCTACGGCGGGTCCGGTGGCTGCCGATGGCAAAGCGGTGCGCCTCGTCGCGCAGCCGCTGGAGGTAGTAGAGGACGGGATCGCGCGCCTCCAGCTGGAACGGGTCCCGGCCCGGCATCAGGAATTTTTCGCGACCTGCGTTGCGGTCGGGTCCCTTCGAGATTGCCACAATGTTGAGATCGTCGATGCCCAGTTCCGCCAGCACTTCCTGGACGGCCGAGAGCTGCCCTGCGCCGCCATCGACCAGCACAAGATCGGGCCACGTGCCGCTCTCCCTGGCGGCATCTTCGCGCAGCGCCCGCGAGAAGCGCCGTTCGAAGACCTCGCGCATCATCGCGTAGTCGTCGCCGCCGCCACCCGTATCGGATTTACCGGGCCCGCGGATATTGAACTTCCGGTACTGGCCTTTCTGGAAGCCATCCGGCCCGGCCACGATCATGCCGCCGACGGCGTTGGTGCCCTGGATGTGACTGTTGTCGTAGACCTCGATACGGCGCGGCGGCACCTCGAGGCCGAAGACAGTGGCCACACCTTCGAGCAGTTTCGCCTGTGCGCCGCTTTCGGCCATGCGCCGGGCGAGCGCTTCGCGCGCGTTTGCCAGTGCGTGTTCGACCGGTTTGCGCTTTTCGCCACGCTCGGGCACCAGAATTCGCACCCGGTGGCTGGTGCGCGCCGTCAGCGCCTGCTCCAGCAGTTCGCGCTCGGGCGTATCCTCGGACAGGGCGACCGTTCGCGGCGGCTCCTTGTCCGAGTAGAACTGGCCGAGAAACGCGGCGAGGACCTCGCCCGTCGCGAGATTGCGGTCGTGGCGCGGGAAATAGGCGCGGTTGCCGTAGTTGCGCCCGCCGCGGAAGAAGAACACCTGGATGCAGGTCTGGCCACCCTGCGAATGGATCGCGACCACGTCGCTGTCGCCAAGGCCTTCAACATTTATGTCCTGCCGTGCCTGGACGGCCGTCAGCGCCCGGATCCGGTCGCGGTACATTGCGGCCGTCTCGAAATCCATTTCGTCAGCCGCTTTCTGCATCTTTGCGGCGAGTTCGCCCTGTGCGTCGTGCGACCGGCCTTCGAGGAACTCCACCGCCTCGGCGACGAGCCCCGCGTAGTCGTCCTTCGAGATGCGGCCCACGCAGGGCGCCGAACAGCGCTTGATCTGGAACAGCAGGCAGGGCCGCGTACGCTGGGCAAACACCGCATCCGAGCACGAGCGCAGCAGGAACGCGCGCTGCATGGCCGTCAGCGTCTGGTTGACGGCGCCCGCCGAAGCGAAGGGACCGAAATAGCGGCCTTTGCGGTCGCGGCTGCCGCGGTGCTTGGCGATCTGCGCGAAGTCGTGCTCTTCGATCAGCGCGATATAGGGAAACGACTTGTCGTCGCGCAGCAGCACATTGTAGCGCGGCATCAGGCGCTTGATGAGATTGCTCTCGAGCAGCAGCGCCTCGACCTCGGTGTGGGTCGTGACGATCTCGAGCCGCCGCGTCTCCGCCACCATCCGCAGCAGACGGTTGGGCATCCGCTCGAACTGGAGGTACTGCGCGACGCGCCGGCGCAGCATGCGTGCCTTGCCGACATAGAGAGCATCGCCCTTTGCATCGAGCATCCGGTAAACGCCGGGCGAGAGCGGCAGCGTGGCCAGCGCCGCACGGATGACACCCGCACCCTCCGCGGCAATGGCCGGCGGCGTGTCGAGGTCGAACGACTTCTCCTCGTCGGGCGTCCCGCTCATGGGTCCTTGCCTAAGTCCTTGTCGCGTCGGCTGGCAAGGCGTCTTCGCAGGGCCCGGCCGGTCTGTGGCGGATTTGCAACCGTGCTGCCCGGAGCGGGGCAAAGGCACATTTGCGCCTTCCGGCTATCCACGATTTCTGTGGATAACTTTGTGGGAAAACGCACCGGAATCCCGCAGAATCGGGCGCTGACCGCATTTTCCGCCGCCTTGCCCGGAAATTGGGCAATATCACCTACATCTTTGATTCGGAACAATTTTAGCTTTGGCTAATGTCGTAATCTCTTCACATTCTTTTAAGAAATCGCGGAATTCCGCCATTTTTGCGACAGCCGGAGGCACGTGTGTACAAGTGCGCCGATCTATCGCACCTCGCGCTGGCGCTCGATCTCGACACCGACGGACGCGGCATCCGGGTAGATGTCGAGCTTCTCGACGCGGACGCGCACGTAAATTGCCGACGGAGCGGCCAGGCAAAGCTCGGCGACGCGTTCCGCGAGCGTTTCCACGAGGTTGACGTGCCCTTCGGCGACGAGCGCCCGCACGCCTTTCACGATCCGGTCGTAGCACACGATCTCGGACGGGCGGTCCTGACGCGGCGGCCTGTCGACGACGCCGAGTTCGATATTGAAGCGCACGCGCTGTGCGCGCAGCTTCTCGCGCCTGAAAATGCCGATCATCGTCGGCAGCACCAGATCGCCGATCAGCACCTTGCGTATCGTCGCGCCGGCCGGCGCCAGTGCCACGACCTTGCTGCGGGCGGTCTTGTCGGCGGACATCCTCACTCCTTGGGCTGGTGCGCGCCGGGGGTACCCCAGTTCAGATGCTGGCCGCCGTCGAGCGCGATCATCTGCCCGGTCAGTGACGGCGATGCCAGGATGAAGCGCACGCAGGCGGCAATCTCGTCAAGGGCGGGGCCGCGCCGAAGAGGCACGCTCGCGACCTGACGGGCAAACTGCTCGGGATCCTGCCGGACGCTCTTCAGCGTCGGGCCGGGGCCGATCGCGTTGACGCGCACGCGTGGCGCCAGGGCCAGCGCCATCGTCTGCGTCAGCGTCCATAGCCCGGCCTTCGACAGCGTGTAGGTCGTGAAATGCGGCGTCAGGTTCCACACGCGCTGGTCGATCATGTTGACGATGACGCCTTCGGCGTCGACGGGCAGGACATCCGCCATCGCCTGCGCAAGCACGAAGGGCGCACGCAGATTCGTTTCCATGTGCCGGTCCCAGCTGGCTCGCGTGACGTCGCAAACCTCGTCGCGCTCGAATTCCGAGGCGTTGTTGACCAGCACGCCGAGCGGCCCCAATGCGTCCAGGGAGGCTTTCGCCAACGCCACCACCTCGCCTTCCTTCGCGAGATCGGCGCCGATGGCCACCGCCTTGCCGCCCTTTCCGGCGATCTTCGCCGCCAGCGCTTCGGCCTCCGCACGGCTGTCGCGGTAGTGGATCGCCACGGCGAAGCCCAGATCGGCGAGGGCTTCGACAATCGCTGCGCCGATGCGCTTGGCCCCGCCCGTGACAAGGGCCGTCCGGGGAATCTGGGGGGCGGGAGTCATGATCTGGATATGCCTGCGGCCCGTGCGGCGCGCAACAGCGCCATTCCCACGCCGGCCGGGAGCGTCGCGGCCACCAGGTAGGCCGCGACGTAGCTTTCCGTCAGCAGCACGATGGTGGTGAAGAGGCCGGGCACGATCGCCACACCGCCGAAAGTGAAAAGTCCCGTGGCACCCGTCGCCTCGCCCGTGCGGCCCGGTGCGGCGAGGCGTGCGACTTCGCCGAGGAAGACGCCGTTCCATGCCATGGCTGTTCCGCCGAAAAGGATGGCGGCCGCAACGAGCACGGCATGCGGCATCGACGCGGCCCCGAGGGCCACGGCGAGCGCAAAGCCGGCCATCGCCACGCCCAATGCCGCAAGGACGATATCCGGCCGACCCGACCGGTCGGCCACGAAACCCCAGGCTATACGCCCACCCGCACCCGCCGCCTGCGCGCAGGCGAGCACTGCCGCCGCCGCCACGAGATCCAGCGCCGTCTCGTGGAGCAGGAAGACCACCATGAAACTGGCCAGCGAACCCTGCAGGCCGGAATAGGCGAACGAGGCGAATGAAATGTTGCGCATCTCGATCTGGCGCCACACGCGTACGAGCGGTTCGGCGAACTGGGCACGCGGGGAGAAACGGACGGACTGCCCGCCGCCCGTGTCGAGATGCCGGCCGAGCGGCGTCAACAGCGCGGCGGCCAACCCGAGTACGGCGGCGACGCAAAGGCACGTCGTTCGCCAGCCGGCGCCGAGCGCGAGGTTCGGCAGCACGATCGCGGCAAGCATGAAGCCGAGCGGGACGCCCGTCTGCTTGACCGAAAAGACGATATTGCGGTTCGCGGCGCTCGTTGCCCGCGCGAGCACGGCCGAGGAGGCCGGCGTCGTTGGCCCAAGGCTCAATCCCCCGAAGACCGCGGCGAGCAGGGACGTCGGCAGGTATCCCATGGCGAGGCAGATCGTCGATGCCGCACCCGACGCCAGTCCGAACTGCAGCGTGCGGTGGGCGCCCCAGCGGGCGATGATGCCGCCGGAGGCCACGCCCGAGATCGCCGCCGTGGCGTAGAGGACCGACACGTAGTAGCCGACGGATGCCGCCGGCACGCCCAGATCGGCGCCGATCAGCGTGGCAAGGAGCGGAGCCGTGAGGCTGGAGCCGCTGACGAGAACTTGGACCGCGAAAGTGACGGCAAGCGGCAGGACGATCGGGTTCACTTGCGCGCGCCGCCGCGCTGCGGCCTTCGCGCACGCCCCTTGCGCGAATGGACGGCCCCGGCCGTCGAGCGCGGCCTTGCCTTCGCGTCGGCGGGCATGAACGACACGCTGCCGGTGGCGGAACCCGGCAGTTCCATTTCCATCGCCTCGAGCCGCTTGATCTCGTCGCGCAGGCGCGCGGCTTCCTCGAACTCGAGGTCCGCTGCGGCCTCGCGCATGCGGCCTTCGAGGTCGGCGATGTGGGTGCGCAGGTTGTGGCCGACGAGGTGCGGCGTGCCGTCGTCGCCGGTGCCCACGGTCACGCGGTCGCGCTCGTAGACCGAGCCGAGGATGTCACCGATCTGCTTGCGCACCGATTCCGGCGTGATGCCGTGCTCGGCGTTGTAGGCTATCTGCTTGGCGCGGCGGCGGTCGGTTTCCGCCAGCGCGGCCTTGAGCGAGTCCGTCATCGTGTCGGCATAGAGGATCACCCGACCGTCGACATTTCGTGCCGCGCGGCCGATCGTCTGGATCAGCGACGTGCGCGAACGCAGGTAACCTTCCTTGTCGGCATCGAGGATGGCGACGAGCGCGCATTCGGGAATATCGAGACCTTCGCGCAGCAGGTTGATGCCCACCAGCGCGTCGAACGCGCCCAGTCGCAGGTCGCGGATGATCTCGATGCGCTCAAGCGTCTCGACGTCCGAGTGCATGTAGCGCACGCGCACGCCGTTCTCGTGCAGGTATTCGGTCAGGTCCTCGGCCATGCGCTTCGTGAGGGTCGTAACGAGCGCACGCATTCCCTTCTTGGCGAGGAGTTTGAGTTCGCCGAGGAGATCGTCGACCTGCCTATCGGTCGGCCGGATCTCGCAGGGCGGGTCGACCAGGCCGGTCGGCCGGATGACCTGCTCGACGAACACGCCCTTGGTTCGTTCCAGTTCCCAGTTGCCCGGCGTGGCGGAGACGAAGACGGTCTGTCCGCGCATCTCGTCCCATTCCTCGAACTTGAGCGGGCGGTTGTCCATGCAGGACGGCAGGCGGAAGCCGTATTCCGACAGCGTCGATTTGCGCATGTAGTCGCCGCGGTACATCCCGCCGATCTGCGGGACCATCACGTGGCTCTCGTCACAGATCAGGATCGCGTCCTTGGGCAGGTATTCGAAAAGCGTGGGCGGCGGCTCGCCGGGCTTCCGGCCCGTGAGGTAGCGCGAATAGTTCTCGATGCCCGCACAGCTGCCCGTCGCGGCCATCATCTCGATGTCGAAGCTCGTGCGCTGTTCGAGCCGCTGGGCCTCAAGCAACTTTCCCGCGGCATTGAGCTCGGCCAGCCGCGCCTTGAGTTCGATCTTGATCTGCGAGATTGCCTGCTCGAGCGTGGGCTGCGGCGTCACGTAGTGCGAATTTGCGTAGAGCTTGGCCTCCTCCAGCGTCGCCTTCTTCTCGCCGGTCAGTGGGTCGAACTCCCAGATCGCCTCGATCTCGTCGCCGAAGAGCGAGATGCGCCAGGCACGGTCCTCGCAGTGGGCCGGAAATATCTCGACCGCGTCGCCGCGCGCGCGGAACGTGCCGCGCTGGAAGGCCGCTTCGTTGCGCTTGTACTGGAGCTTCACGAGTTCGCGCAGGAGCGCGTTTCGGTCCATGCGCTGGCCGGTCTTGAGCTTCAGCGTCATGGACGAATAGGTTTCGACCGACCCGATGCCGTAGATGCAGCTCACCGATGCAACAATGATCGTATCGCGCCGTTCCAGCAGTGCACGCGTGGCCGAGTGGCGCATGCGGTCGATCTGCTCGTTGATCGAGCTTTCCTTCTCGATATACGTGTCCGAGCGCGGGACGTAGGCCTCGGGCTGGTAGTAGTCGTAGTAGCTGACGAAGTACTCCACCGCGTTGTTCGGGAAGAACGCCTTCATCTCGCCATAGAGCTGGGCAGCGAGCGTCTTGTTGGGGGCAAGGATCAGGGCGGGGCGCTGCAGGTTCTGGATCGCGTGCGCCATGGTGAAGGTCTTGCCCGACCCCGTGACGCCAAGCAGGACCTGATCCTTCTCGCCCTTGAGCAGGCCTTCCGTCAGCTCGGCGATCGCCTGCGGCTGGTCGCCGGCGGGCTTGAAGTCCGAGACGACCTCCAGGCGTGCGGCCGGGCGCGCGTCGGGCTCGGCGGCAAGGGGCGGCGCCGGATTCACGGTTCCGTCGGGAAGCGATGCGGTAAGGCGGGGGAGGGCCATCGGTTGTCGAACTTAGCCCGCACGGGCGCCGTTCTCAACGCGCGTCGATGTCGAGGACGACGTTCCCCGCCATCTTGCCGCTTTCGACGGCTTGATGCGCTTCGACGATCCGCTCGAGGGGAAAGCGCGCGGCAATCCGCGTCTTGAGCTGCCCCATTGCGAGGCGCGAATTGACATAGGCGGCGCCGATCCGCCGCTGGGCCGGTGAAAGCTCGTAGACGATGAAGAACGCCGCCGTGACGTTCTTCGCGATCGCCGGCATGAAGGGCATGGTGAAGTCCGGCCGGTTCGATCCGTAGATCGCCAGCGTTCCGCCCGGTTTCAGCGCGTCGAGGCTCGATTTCGCGTTCCCCGCGATGTCGAGTTCGACGACCCGATCCACACCCTCGCCGCCCGTTAGCTCGCGCACGCGCGCGCCGACATCCTCGCTGCGGTAGTCGATTGTCGCATCTGCACCCGCTTCGCGCGCGAGGGCCGCCTTCTCGGGTGAGGAGACGGTCGCGAAGACCTTCGCTCCCTCGTGCTTGGCCATCTGGATCGCGTAGTGGCCCACGGCACCCGCCCCGCCGGTGACCAGTACGGCGCGCTGCGATACGCCACCGTTCAGCGTGACCGCGCGCCAGGCCGTCAGCGCCGGGATGCCCAGGCAGGCCCCGACGGCGAAATCCGCGTTGGCCGGCAGGGCAGGGGCGAACTCCGCCGGTACGCACACGAATTCAGCCGCGGTTCCCTCCGCGCGCTTCCATTGGGCATTGAAGACCCAGACGCGCGCGCCGATGCGGGCGGCATCGACCCCGTCGCCCACGGCATCGATAAGGCCAGCTCCGTCCGAATGCGGGATGACGCGGCTGTAGACGGAATTTCGCGAGGCGCTCGCGCGTGCCTTCACGTCGGAGGGGTTGACGCCCGAAGCGGCAAGCCGCACGCGCACCTCGCCCGGCCCCGGCACGGGGGCGGGCAGGTCGGCGATCGACAGGACGTCAGCGGCAGGACCGAACGACGAATAGACGGCGGCGCGCATGGAGACCTCGGGCTTCGAATCGGGACGGCTCCCGACTCTAACCCGGTCAGCGGTTGCGCGCCTGCCAGGCACGCATCTGCGCGATTTCCTTCTCCTGCTCGCGCACGACGCCTTCGGCCAGCGCCCGGATCTCGGGATCCTTGCCGTACTGAAGCACGACCTTGGCCATTTCCACCGCGCCCTGATGGTGCGGGATCATGCCGGCAACGAAGTCCTTGTCGGCGTCGCCGGTAAAGCGGATGTCCATGTCCTTGTGCATCTTGGCATTGGCCGCCCGATAGCCGCGCGTGGACGGCGAATCCGACGCCCGCGTGGCCGGTGCGCCGTGGCCGGAATGGTCGCCGCCGCCCTGCTGCATGTTCTGCATGTGCTGCTGCATCTGCTGCGGCATTTGCTGCGGCATTTGCTGCGGCATTTGCATCTGCTGGGCCAGCGCGAAACCGCCGGAAAAAGCGGCACCGAGAAGGGCGGCCGCGGCAATCTTGCGAAGCATGTCGTGTCTCTCCGTGTGGATGGAATTGTTCGCTGACAATCCTCGTACAAGCTTGCCCCGCCGGAAGGTCAAGGGCGTTGCGCGCGACCGCGCAGGGGTCTAATTTCCAAGCCGTTTTCCCTCCCCCAAGCCCGAGGATTTGCCGGAACATGTCGATCGTCGCCGAACGTCTGCAGCGCGTGAAGCCGTCGCCCACCATCGCGGTCACGATGAAGGCGGCCGAGCTAAAGGCGGCCGGCAAGAACGTCATCGGCCTTGGCGCCGGCGAGCCCGATTTCGACACGCCGCAGAACATCAAGGATGCCGCCAAGCGCGCCATCGACCAGGGGGACACGAAGTATACCGCCGTCGACGGCACGCCCGCGCTCAAGAAGGCGATCGCCGCGAAGTTCGAGCGCGAGAACGGTCTCAAGTATGCGCCCAACCAGATCACCGTGGGCACCGGCGGCAAGCAGGTTCTCTATAACGCGCTGATGGCCACGCTCAACCCGGGCGACGAGGTGATCGTGCCGGCACCCTATTGGGTCAGCTACCCCGACATGGTGATCCTTGCCGAAGGAAAGCCGGTCGAGGTCGCCTGCTCGGAAAACCAGGGTTTCAAGCTGACGCCGGAAGCGCTGGAAGCCGCGATCACGCCGAAGACCAAGTGGCTGATCCTCAATTCGCCGTCGAACCCGACCGGCGCCGCCTATACGGCGGACGACCTGAAGGCGCTTGCGGCAGTGCTGGTGAAGCACCCGCACGTCTGGATCATGACCGACGACATGTACGAGCATCTCGTGTTCGACGGGTTCAAGTTCGCGACGATCGCCCAGGTCGAGCCGAAGCTCTATGACCGCACGCTGACGGTGAATGGCGTTTCGAAGGCCTACTGCATGACAGGCTGGCGCATCGGCTATGCGGGCGGGCCGGCCGCGCTCATCAAGGCGATGCAGGCCATCCAGTCCCAGTCGACCTCGAACCCCAGCTCGGTCAGCCAGGCGGCGGCGGTCGAGGCGCTGAACGGCCCCAACGGCTTCATTGCCGAACACAACAAGTCGTTTGTCGAACGCCGCGATCTCGTCGTGAAGATGCTGAACGAGGCGAAGGGCCTGCGCTGCCCGAAGCCCGACGGCGCGTTCTACGTCTTCCCGTCGTGCGCCGGCACGATCGGCAAGAAGACGCCGGATGGCAAGGTGATCGAGACCGATACCGATTTCGTGAACTATCTGCTCGAAAGCGTCGGCGTGGCGGTGGTGCAGGGCTCGGCCTTCGGGCTCGCGCCCTATTTCCGTATCTCCTATGCGACTTCCACCGAAGCGCTGCGCGATGCCTGCGCGCGCATCCAGAAGGCCTGCGCGGCACTGTCGTGAAGATCGTTTTCGTCGGTGCCGGCGGGGTCGGCGGCTATTTCGGCGCGCGCCTTGCCGCGGCGGGCGCGGATGTGGCGCTTGTGGCGCGCGGACCCCATCTGGCCGCGATCCGTGCCGGCGGAATCCGGATCGAGTCCGCGCAGGGCGATCTGGTCCAGCCGATCCGCGCCGAAGCAGACCCGGCGGCGATCGGCCCGGCCGATATCGTCTTTCTGGCGATCAAGCTGTGGGACCTCGAGGCCACGGCGCGACAGATCGCTCCCCTCGTCGGGCCGCAGACGAGCGTCGTGTCGCTGCAGAACGGCGTGGACGCGGCCGACGTGCTGCGTGCCGCCTACGGGCCCGAACGCGTTCTCGGCGGCGTGGCGCACATCGCCACGACGATTTCGGCACCGGGCACAATCAGGCACACGGGCACGCTGGCGCGCATCACTGTCGGGGCGTTCGGCCAGCCGGATCATCCGCGCGTGCTCGCCTTTGCCGATATCGCGAAGAAGGCCGGCATTGACGTCGTCGCCAGCCCCGACATCGCCAAGTCGATCTGGGAGAAGTTCGTCTTCCTTGCCGCTTTCTCGGCGATCACGGCGGCCACACGCCTTCCCAAGGGCGCCCTGTGGAAGGCCGAAGCCACGCGCGAGACCGTGCGCCGCCTGATCGAGGAATCGGTCGCTCTTGCGCGTGCGCAGGGCGTGGCGCTTGCATCCGATCAGGCGGAGCGGACGTTCGGCATGTTCCAGTCGATGCCCGATGCCATGAAATCCTCGATGCTGCACGATCTCGAGCGCGGAGCGCGGCTCGAGTTGCCATGGCTGTCCGGTGCGGTTGTCCGGCTGTCGGCGCGCCACGGGCTCGAAGCGCCGACGCATGCCGCGCTGGTCGGCGCGCTGGCGCCGCATGCCGACGGCGCGGCGAATGTTCGTTCGTGAGATCGACGCGCTCCTGAAGCGGCACGATCCGCGCTGGCGGATCGGGATAGCGGTCGTCTTCCTCATCGCCTGCGTGCAGTCGATTGCCGTCGTCGTGCGGCCGCTGCCGATCAACGCGCTCATCTCCGGTCCGGCGCCAGAATCCTGGTGGGGCCGCATCGAAGCGGCGCTGACCCGCGATATCGACCGCATCTGGCTCTATGTCGGCCTGATATTCGCGATCGAAGTGGTCGTGCTGATCTTCTTCCTGCTGTCGGAGTACCGCACGTCGGCGCTGTCGGAGCGGATCATCCGGTCGATCCGCGGCGCGATCGCGCTCAACCTGCTGCGTGGGCCTTACGCGCAGATCTCGAAGATGGGTCCGGGTGGCGTGCTCGCGGCCGCGTCGGGCGATCTCGAGGCCGTACAGCGGCTGCTGCGCGAGGCGCTCGTCCATGCAGGTGTGGCCGTGCTGCAGCTCGTCTTGATGCTCGTCGTCATCTTCTTCGTCGAGACGTGGCTCTTCTACATCCTGCTGGCGGAAATCGCGGTCCTCATCTGCGCGATCTTCTGGTACGCCCTGTGGCGCAAGAAGAAGTACATCGAGAAGATGGCCCTCGATCAGGGCTATCTCGGCTATCTCGCCTCGCTCTACCAGAAAAACCTCGATGTCCGGTTCACCGGGCTCGGGGCGGCGTTCATCGTCCGCCTCCTTTCCGGTGCGCGGAAGCTCTCGTCGATGAACAGGCTCCTCTGGCGACGGCACGGCGCCTATTACGGACTGGTCGAGTTCGTGATCGGCATGTCGTCCGCGGTCTGCCTCGTGCTGCTGTTCGTGACGACCGACGGGCCGCCGCAGATCGGCAAGTTCCTGATCTTTGCCTATTACACGATGCTGATCTTCCCGAGCCTCAGCCGCATCGGCGAAGCATGGCCGATGCTGAACGACGCCCGGCTCGCGCTGAAGCGCATATCGGCGACGACCGACGGCCTCGACGGCGTGCTGGCCGGGAAGGGCGCCCGGGTGCCGGCGTCGTTCGGCGAGATCCGGTTCGAGGACGTGACGCTTGTCTCCGACCGCGGCGAGACGCTGCTGCATCCGTTCTCGCTGTCGATCCGGCCCGGCGAAAAGATCGGCCTGTTCGGCGATTCGGGCTCCGGGAAGACGACGCTGATCTTCATGCTGCTCGGCATGCACAGGCCGTCTTCCGGCCGCATCACGGTCGATGGCCGCGACGTGACGAGCCTCAGTCTCAGCGACCGCAAGCGGCTGTTCTTTTTCGGACGTGCCGCGACGGCGTTCGTGCAGGGAACGGTCGAGGACAACGTCGCCATTCATCGACATCTTGCGGACGAAATTTGGGCGAGGACGCTCGACCGCGTGAAGATGGAGCGCCGCATCGCGGGCGAGCCTGCCGGCATCAAGGCGCCGGTTGGCGACAAGGGCGAGCCGTTCTCGGGCGGCGAACAGCAGCGGCTGGCCTTTGCGCGCGCGCTGCTGACGGATGCGCCCTGCCTGATTCTCGACGAGACGCTTGCCTCGCTCGACGAGGAGACGGAGATGTTCATGCTGGGCAGACTTCTTGAGGATTTTCCCGAGAAGACGGTGATCTGCGTTTCGCACCGCCGGCAGGTCGGCACGTTGTTCAGTCGACGCATCATGGTCCGCCGGGGCGGGCACGTGAGCGTCGCCGAGGGCCCTTTGGGAGAAAGCGCATGAGCGAGAGCTGCGACGTCGAAGCATCGGCCCGTGACCTGATGGCGGCGCGCATGTCCGCGCGCACGATGGCCGGCTGGCCGTCGCGCCCGCCCGGTGCCTTCTGGGAGGCATTCGCGATCCACGCCGCCGCGGCCCGCCTTCCCGGCCATTCCGTCACCGGCTGGAAGGTCGGCAACGTGACCGAGGAACAGCGCACGAAGTCGGGAATCCCGACGGTCACCTGTGCGCCGCTGCTCGCACCGTGGACGAAGGCTTCGCCGGCACGTTTCGAGCGCGCGAAGTTCCTCGCCCCCAAGATCGAGTGCGAATTCGCGTTCGCGCTTGCCAAGGACCTGCCGGCCCGCAAGACGCCCTATAGCCACGCGGAAGTGGCCGATGCGGTCGGCGCCATGCATCCCGCCGTCGAGATCGTCGATATCCGTCTTGCCGGCGGCTATGCGAGCCCGGCGGTCGAGGCGCTGGCCGACTGCATGGCCAGCGGCGGGTTCGTGCCGGGTCCCGCCAGCCGCGACTGGCGCAAGTTCGATCTCGGCAAGGCCGGGATCGTGCTGTCGGCCGACGGGCGCGAGGTGGCACGCGCCACAGGTGCAGTCATTCTCGGCAACCCGTTCGAGGCGCTTGTCCTTCTGGCCAACAATCCACCGCCCTGGACGACGCTCGCTGCCGGGCAGATCGTGACCACGGGTTCCTGCACCGTGCCTTTCGCTTTCGATGGGCCCGGCACGTTCGTCGCGGATTACGGTGCACTGGGATCGGTTTCGGTCGTATTTGCATGAGTGCTTGAATCGGGGCGGCTGTTTCTCCAAGTTTTGGGGGTGCATTGGAAGGAGACAGGAATATGGCCGCATCGAAGGCGCCGAAGATCGACATCGGGATCGACGCAAAGACGCGCGCGAAGATCGTCGCGGGCCTGTCGGCCCTGCTTGCGGACAGCTACACGCTTTACCTGATGACGCACAATTTCCACTGGAACGTCACGGGCCCGCAGTTCAACAGCCTGCATGCCATGTTCATGGTCCAGTACACCGAACAGTGGAACGCGCTCGACCTCATCGCCGAGCGCATCCGCGCGCTTGGCCATCCTGCGCCGGGCACCTATGCCGAGTTCGGCAAGCTCACCTCCATCAAGGAGGTGAAAGGCGTGCCGAAGGCCGAAAGCATGGTCGCCCACCTTGTCGCCGCGCAGGAAGCCACAGCGCGCACCGCGCGCAAGCTGCTGCCCGTCGTCTCGAAGGCGGATGACCAGCCGACCATGGACCTGCTGACCCAGCGCCTCGACGTCCACGAGAAGACCGCGTGGATGCTGCGCAGCGTGCTGGAAGACTGACGGTTCCCGTGGGGCGGCCCGCAGCCCTTCTGCTGGCCGCCCGTGCGCTGCGCGACTTCGGCGACAGTTTCGTTGCCGTCCTGCTGCCCATCCATCTGCTTTCCCGCGGGCTCGCGCCCTTCGAGGTCGGCGTCGTGTCGACCGTTTCGCTGCTTGGCTCTGCCGCGCTGACGCTTGGCGTGGGCTTCGTCGGCGCGCGCTTCGGCACGCGTCGGCTGCTTGTCGCCGCTGCCGCCTTGATGGCCGCGACCGGGCTGGCGTTTGCCGGCGTCGAGAGTTACGCCGTGCTGCTCGTGGTCGCGTTCGTCGGTACGGTCAATCCGAGCGCCGGCAGCGCCAGCGTTTTTGCCTCGCTCGAGCAGGCTGCCCTCGCTTCGGCGGCAACTGCGACCGACCGCACGCGGCTCTTTTCCAACTACAGTCTGGTGGGGTCTCTCGCCAGCGCACTCGGTGCGCTTGCGGCGGCCGTCCCCGATCTTGTGCCGGCCCTCGGGATCGGGCGCACCGCCGCAGTCGATGCGATGTTCGTGCTCTATGCGCTGCTGGGCGTGATGGGCGGGTTCCTCTACTGGCGTCTGCCGGCACCTGCGCATGCGGCCGGACCCGTCCGACAGGCGGCCCTGGGCCAGTCGCGCGGGATCGTGGTGCGTCTGGCCGCTCTCTTCAGTCTCGATTCCTTCGCGGGCGGCTTCGTCGTCCAGTCGCTGATGGTCCTGTGGCTGTTCGAGCGGTTCGGGCTGTCGCTTGCCGAGGCGGGCGCCTTCTTCTTCTGGTCCGGGCTGCTGTCGGCCGCATCGTTCCCGGTCGCCACGCGGCTTGCGAGCCGCTTCGGGCTCGTCAACACGATGGTCTGGACGCACATCCCGGCGAGCCTCGCCTTGATCGGCGCGGCGTTCGTTCCTTCCCTTGTGGTGGCCCTCGTCCTGCTGTCGTTGCGCGCATTCCTGTCGCAGATGGACGTGCCGACGCGCTCATCCTATGTCATGGCGGTGGTGACGGAGCCCGAGCGGCCTGCGGCGGCGAGCTTCACGGCCGTCCCGCGCAGTCTGGCCGCCGCGATGAGCCCCGCCATCGCGGGCGCGCTTTTCGCGGCATCGCTGCCGGCGGCACCGCTGGTTCTTTGCGGTAGCCTCAAGATCCTTTACGACGTTCTCCTGTTGCGCCAGTTCCGGCACATCCGGCCGCCGGAAGAGGCGTGAGACCGGCGCCTAGCGCACCCAGGCAATCCGCAGGATGTTCGTGGCGCCGGGCGTGCCGAACGGCACGCCGGCTGTGATCGCGATCGTCTCGCCGGGATCCGCGAAGCCCTGTGCCTTGGCCACCTCGCAGGCCTTGTCGACCATCTTCGTGAACGACGCGAACTCCTCCGATACGACCGTGTGGGTGCCCCAGCACAGGACCAGCCGCCTAGCGGTGCGCAGGTTCTGGGTCAGGCACAGGATCGGCGCTTCGGGCCGCTCGCGCGCGGCCCGAAGCGTCGTCGAGCCCGAGGTCGTGAACGTCACGATGGCCGCTGCCTTGATCGTGCGCGCAACCTGCGCGGCGGCGGCGGTGATCGCGTCGGCGGCTGTCGGTTCGGGCGCGGCATGGTCGGCATCCATGATGGGCCGGTAGAGCGGATCGGCTTCCACGCGCGCGATGATGCGCTCCATGATGGTCACGGCTTCGTGCGGATACTGACCCGAGGCTGTTTCGGCCGAAAGCATGACCGCGTCCGCGCCGTCGTAGACGGCCGTGGCGACGTCGGATGCTTCCGCCCGGGTGGGCGTGGGCGAATTGATCATCGATTCGAGCATCTGCGTGGCCACAATGACCGGGCGGCCGAGACGGCGGCAGGTGCGCACGATACGCTTCTGCATGCCCGGCACGTCCTCGGGCATCATTTCCACGCCCAGATCCCCGCGCGCCACCATAACGGAGTCCGAAAGCTCGACGATTTCCTCGAGCCGGTCGATCGCCGACGGCTTCTCGAGCTTGGCGCACACGCCCGCCCGGCCCTGGACAAGCTTCTTTGCCTCCGCGATGTCATCGGGGCGCTGAACGAACGACAGCGCGACCCAGTCCACGCCCAACTCGAGCGCAAAAGCAAGGTCGCGGCGATCCTTCTCGGTCAGCGCGGAGATCGGCAGCACAGTGCCCGGAACATTGACGCCCTTGCGGTCGGATATCGCGCCGCCGACCAGCACGCGGCAGGTCGCGTGCGTGGCCGAAGTCTCGATGGCCTCGAGACGCAGCTTGCCGTCGTCGACGAGAAGATGCTGACCGGGCGATAGCGCCTCGAAAATCTCCGGATGGAGCAGGGGGGCACGCGTCGCGTCACCTGGCGTCTTGTCCATGTCCAGTCGGAAGGTCGCGCCGGCCTTGAGCTGGGCCGATCCGTCCCGGAACGTCCCGACGCGCAGCTTAGGGCCCTGCAGGTCCGCCAGGACGGCGACAGGGCGGCCCGTCTTCGCCTCGAGCGCGCGCAGCGTGTCGTACCGCTTGCGGTGATCCTCGTGCGCGCCGTGGCTGAAATTCAGGCGGAAGACGTCCACGCCCGCCTTGAAAAGGCGCTCGATGACGGCCGGATCGGTTGTCGCGGGACCGAGCGTGGCGACAATCTTGGTTGCACAAATTCGGCGCAAGGGCGCCCTCCCGGTTCTTGTTGGCCTTCTTCAGGTCACGACTATAGCGCGGAAATCGTTGACGTTGGTATGCGTCGGACCCGTCACGACAAGATCATCGAGGCTGGCGAAAAACCCGTAGCCGTCGTTGTCGGCGAGCCGGGCAGTTGCGTCGAGGCCCTTCGCCCGCGCCCGCGCGAGCGTGTCGGGCGTCACGATTGCGCCGGCATTGTCCTGCGTGCCGTCGATCCCGTCGGTGTCGCCGGCAATGGCCCAGATCCCCGGCATGGCATCGAGGGACACGGCCAGTGCGAGGGCAAACTCCGCATTGCGCCCGCCGCGGCCGTTGCCACGCACCGTTACGGTCGTCTCGCCGCCGGAAAGCAGCACGCATGGCGCCCGGACCGGGCCCGTGCCGGCGCGGATCGCGCGCACGAGAGCCGCGTGCGCGGCGGCAACTTCGCGGCTTTCGCCTTCGAGATCGGGGCCAAGCGAATGGACGGCAAACCCGGCGTCTTTTGCCAGTCTGGCCGCGGCGTCGAGCGACTGGATCGGGGCGGCGATCAGGCGGAATTCCGCGTTGGGCAGCGCCTTTGGCGTTTCCGAGGCCGGATCTGAGAGGCGCGTGGCGATTGCGGGCGACGGCGAGATCGCGTACTTCGCGAGCACGGCCCGCGCATCGGCAAGCGTTGTGGGGTCGGCCACCGTCGGGCCCGAGCCGATTGTCGAAGCATCGTCGCCCGGCACATCGGAGATGGCCAGCGTCAGCACGCGCGCCGGGGCCGCGGCCTGCGCGAGCCGGCCGCCGGAGATGCTCGACAGGTGCTTTCGTACCGCGTTCATCTCGACGATGTTGGCGCCGGACTTCAGCAATGCCGAGGTCAGCGCGCGGAATTCGTCGAGGGCCACGGGTGCCGCCGGAAGGCTCAGCACTGCCGACCCGCCACCCGACATCAACGCCACCACCAGATCGCCGGGACCGAGGCCGCGCACCGTTTCGAGCATGCGGCCGGCGGCTTCCATCCCGGCGCCATCCGGTACGGGATGCGCCGCCTCGACAATCTCGATCTGCCGGCACGGCACGCCGTGGCCATAGCGCGTGACGACAAGGCCGGAGAGCGGACCGTCCCAGGCATCCTCGAACGCGCGTGCCATCGCCGCCGACGCCTTGCCTGCACCCACCACGACGAGACGGCCTTCCGGCCGCCGCGGGAGAAAAAGCGGCATGCGGATCGCCGGTTGGGCGGCCGCCACGGCGGCATCGAAGAGCGACAGCAGGAAAAGGCGCGGATCCATCCTGCCGGCAAGCCTAGCAGGGGCTTTCCCACGCGCGCTATAGTCGCAACCCGAAGAACATGGACGATTCCCGCCCCCTGCTTTCGCCTGGCGATCCGGCCCCTTTCACCGAAATTCCGGCCGCGCGCCAAACGGCGCTCGTGCTCGTGTGCGACCATGCGGGCCGCGCTGTCCCGCGCGCGCTTGGCGACATGGGCGTGCCTCCGGCGGAATGGGAACGCCACATTGCGTGGGATATCGGCGCGCTCGAGGTCTCCCGGCATCTGGCTGCGCGCTTCGGGTGCGCCCTCGTTGCAAGCGTCTATTCGCGCCTCGTCCTCGACTGCAACCGCAGGCCTGACGATCCCGGCCTGTGCCCCGAGGTTTCCGACGGCACGCCGGTTCCCGCGAACATGGGGCTCTCGGCGGCAGAACGCGCGCGCCGACTTGCCGCTCTGCACGTGCCCTATCACGATGCGATCCGCCGCACGCTCGCCGCGGTGCGCGCGAAGGGGCAGGTCCCCGTCGTGGTGTCGATGCATTCCTGCACGCCCGTCTTCAAGGGGCACGAGCGACCCTGGCACATCGGCGTGCTGTGGAAATCCGATCCGCGCCTGCCGAAGCCGCTGATGGAGCGGCTTGCCCGTGCGCCCGGCATCGAGGTGGGCGACAACCAGCCCTACGATGCGCGCGACGGGCACGGCTTCACGATGCGCGAGCATTGCGAGCGTGCCGGCTTTCCGCACGCGCTGATCGAGGTCCGCCAGGACCTGATCGATACGCGCGCCGGCTGCGAACGCTGGGCGGCGATCTTCGGAGATGCGCTTGCACCGCTGGTGGACAGGCCGGAATTGGCGCGTGTCGAGGTGCACCCGTGAACGAACCCGCTTTCACGCTGGGCGTCGAGGAGGAATATCTCCTCGTGGACCGCGCGACGCGCGACATCGCGCGCGAACCGCCTGCTTCGCTGATCGGCGAGGTCGAGACGCGGCTCGCGGCGCTGGGGTTGGCCGGGCAGGCGAGCCCGGAGTTCCTTCGCGCGCAGATCGAGGTGCAGACGCGCGTCTGCCGCAGCGCCGGCGAAGCGCGCGGCGAACTGGTGCGGCTGCGCGGGGCCGTGGCCGACGTCGCCGCCGCGCATGGTCTTGCCCCGGTCGCCGCGGCGACCCATCCGTTCGCGCTGTGGCGCGGTGTCGAGGCGACCGATCGCGACCGCTATCGCGCGCTCGAGCGCGATCTGCAGGGCGTCGGGCGGCGGCTCGTGATCTGCGGGCTGCACGTGCATGTCGGGATCGAGGATGACGAACTGCGCATCGACCTGATGAACCAGGTCGGCTATTTCCTGCCGCATCTGCTGGCGCTTTCCACCTCGTCGCCGTTCTGGCAGGGCGAGGATTCCGGGCTGGCGAGCTATCGCGTGGCTATCTTCAATGAACTGCCGCGCACGGGGCCGCCGGACCACTTCGAAAGCTATGGCGAATACCGCCGCCAGCTCGACCGGCTGGTGCGCGCTGGCGTGATCGAAGACGCCTCGAAGCTGTGGTGGGACGTACGCCCTTCGGCACGCTTTCCCACGCTCGAGATGCGTATCACCGACATGTGCCCGTATCTCGACGATGCGATCGCGATCGCGGCGCTCTACCAGTGCATCCTGTCGATGCTCTGGCGGCTCAAGCGCCAGAACCAGCGCTGGCGCATCTACCCGAACATGCTGGTCAAGGAGAACCGCTGGCGCGCCCAGCGCTACGGCTTCGACAACGGCCTCGTCGATTTCGGCAAGGGCGAGGTCGTGGCCTATGCCGACCTTCTGGAGGAACTCATCGATCTCGTTCGGCCGGATGCCGAGCGCCTCGGCTGCACCACGGAGATCGCAGATACCCGGCGGATCCTGAAGCGCGGTACCTCGGCGCATCGGCAGCGCAAGGCCTATGCCGCAGCGGTCGCCGCCGGAGCCGCGCCGGCCGAAGCGCTTCGGGCCGTCGTCGACGGCCTCATCGCGGAGACGGCAGAGGGTTTGTAGCGCCACCCCGGCCCGCCTATATTCCGTCGGGGATCTGATCCCGGAGGACGACATGGACGACAAGACCCGCACCGAGCTTGAGGCTGCCGCGTTCCGTCGGCTGGTGGCACATCTGCGCGAACGGACCGACGTGCAGAACATCGACCTGATGAACCTTGCGGGCTTCTGCCGCAACTGCCTGTCAAAATGGTACCTTGCCGCCGCCCAGGAAAAGGGCGTTACCCTCAGCGATCCGCAGGCGCGCGAGGTCGTCTACGGCATGCCGTACGACGAGTGGAAGTCGAAATACCAGACCGAGGCGAACGCCGATCAGAAGGCGAAATTCGCCGTCTCCCACAAGCATTAGCCCCGCTTTGCACCTTATCCACAGCGTCGGGCGATTTCGTCTGGCGGCCTGCGGCGCACACGGCTAGCTTCGCGCACCTTCGAAAAGACTCGAGCGCGGAGACGGAAACATGGCGGACGGCGGCGATACGGGCGGCATTGCAGCGGCGAAACTGCGGTCGTTCGTCGAACGCATCGAGCGTCTCGAGACCGAGAAGGCCGACCTCGCCGCCGACATCCGCGAGGTCTATGCCGAGGCCAAGGGCAACGGCTTCGACACCAAGATCATGCGCCAGGTGATCAAGCTGCGCAAAATGGAAGAGCCCGACCGCAAGGAGCAGGACGAGCTCCTCGACCTCTACCGCGCGGCGCTGGAAGTCTAGGTCAGGGCTTCTTCGAAAGCTCGGTAAGGCGCGACTGCATCGCCTCGAGCTGCTTGCGCAGCTCGTCGAGCGATTCCCCGCCCTGTTCGGCGGCCGGTGCCGGCTCGCCGACGGCGGGCTTGGCGCCTTCGAAGCCGAACGGCGACCACATCTTCATCGCGTTCTGAAGCATCGCCATGTTCTGCTTGCCGATCTCCTCCATCGTGCCCATGGGCGCGCCGAAGGGGAACATGCCGCCGAACGCCTGCTGCATGGCGTTGCGCATCTGCTCCTGGTTGCGCGAGAAGGCCGACATGGAATTCTCGAGATAGCGCGGCACCAGGGCCTGAAGGTTGTCGCCGTAGAAGGAGATGAGCTGGCGAAGGAACGTCACCGGCAGCATGTTCTGGCCGCCCTTGCTCTCTTCCTCGACGATGATCTGGGTGAGCACGCTGCGCGTGATGTCCTCGCCGGTCTTGGCGTCGTGGACCACGAAATCGGTCCCCTGCTTCACCATCTGGCAAAGATGGTCGAGGGTCACATAGCTCGACGTCGCCGTGTTGTAGAGGCGCCGGTTCGCATATTTCTTGATCTTGACGGGCTCGGAGCCGGTGCCTGTGGTGGACGGAGCATCGGCGGCGGGAGGCACGTTTGCGGTATCGCTCATGAACTTAAACTCGCATGGCGGCGGCCGATCTCGCAAGCGCACACTAAATCGGCAGTAGGTAATATAATACCGTGCTCGGGAGACCTTGTCTCGGCTAGGCTCGCTGGCAAATGACGGCCGACCCGCCCAGCCTTGACGAACTCGCGCGCCGCTATCTCGATCTCTGGCAGGACCAGATCGTGGCTTTGTCCGCCGATCCGGATGTCGCGCGCACGCTGGGTCGCTATGCGCAGCTCTGGGCGAGCCTCGGGCCAGCCGGCATGGCCGGCGTATGGGCGGCGGCGGCCGAAGGGTTGAAGGGCGCGGGACCCGGTGCGAATGTGATGGCCGATGGCCCGTTCGCCGAATTCTTCAAGCATGCCGCCGGCGCCGCCACGGATCGGGCCGCGTCCGCTGGCCCTGCACGTGGCGATCGCGGCGACGAGCTGGCTGAGCTGCGCCGCCGCCTTGCCGTTCTCGAAGAGCGGGTCGCCAAAGGCAGTGCGCCTGCCGGGGCTGGCGTGGCATCCGAGCCTGCGCGAGCGGGCGCAAAACCTCGAAAGCGAACTCGCAAGACACCCGGAACCGGCGTTCCGTGAGGCGCTGGGTCGCGAGATAAAGACACGGCTGACCGAATTCCACGACGGGCTCACCCGCTATCGCAAACATCCCTGGCGCCGTGCGCCCGTCGAGATGCCGGCGATCTGGCAGGAAGGCACCACGCGGCTCGTTGACTATGCGCCCGATGCGCCCGCCGGCGCGCGCGCCGTTCTGCTTGTGCCCTCGCTCGTCAACCGGGCCTATGTGCTCGATCTCGACGAGGGAAATTCGTTTGCGCGCCATCTCGCCGCGCAAGGGTTTCGGCCGTTCCTCGTCGACTGGGATGCGCCGGGAGATGTCGAACGAGGCTTCGGTCTGTCCGCATATGTCGACGGTCGGCTTGCCGGCGCGCTGGCAGCGGTCGAACGGGCTGGCGGCTCGCTTCCGGCAGTCGTCGGATACTGCATGGGCGGGCTCCTGACGCTTGGCCTTGCTGCCCGGCATCAGTCGCGCCTTGCGGGGCTGGTGCTGCTGGCCACGCCCTGGGACTTCCACACCGAGCAGACCGAGACGACCTTCGGGATCGGCGACGCGCTGCGGCCGTGGTGGCCGTGGATCGAGGCAGCTGGCGAACTGCCGGTCGATGTGCTGCAGGCGTTGTTCGCGGCGCTCGATCCCTTCATGGCCGCGCGCAAGTTCCGTGCGCTTGCCGGCGTCGATCCGGAGAGCCCGCGCATGCGCGCCTTCGTGGCGCTGGAGGACTGGCTCAACGACGGTGTGCCGCTTTCGGCGCCGGTCGCGCGCGAGACGCTCGTGGGCTGGTACGGCGAGAACCGTCCCGCTTCCGGCCGCTGGACGCTGTCGGGCCGCGCCATTTTACCGCAGGCGATCGATCTGCCCTCGTTGTGCATCGTTCCTGGGCAGGACCGCATCGTGCCTCCCGCAAGTGCACTGGCGCTCGCAAAGCGGCTCAAAAAGGCTGAAACGCTCGAACGCAAGCTCGGCCATATCGGCCTCGTCGTCGGCGGACGGGCGAAAGAGGATGTCTGGGCGCCGATCGTGGCCTGGCTGGCACGCTTGCCCGGCCCGCGCAGCCACGCGTAGAATTTGGCCAAATCAACTGCATTCCATAACGGGAGAGACCAATGACCGATATCGTGATTGCCGCGGCCGCACGTACGCCCGTGGGCAGCTTCAACGGTGCGCTGTCGAGCGTGTCAGCACACATTCTCGGTCAGGTCGCGATCGTCGAGGCGATGAAGCGTGCCAACGTGGGCCCCGGCGATGTCGACGAGGCGATCATGGGCCAGATCCTGACCGCGGGGCAGGGCCAGAATCCCGCGCGGCAGGCGGCGATCGGCGCCGGTATCCCGGCGGAGAAGACGGCCTATGGCATCAACCAGCTCTGCGGCTCGGGCCTGCGCGCGGTGGCGCTTGGCTGGCAGGCGATCCGCAACGGCGACAGCAACATTGTCGTCGCCGGCGGACAGGAGAGCATGAGCCAGGCGCCGCACGCCATGCACCTTCGCAACGGCACGAAGATGGGCGCGGCCGAAATGGTCGACACCATGCTGAAGGACGGACTGTGGGATGCCTTCCACGGCTACCACATGGGAACGACGGCCGAGAACGTCGCCCAGAAATGGCAGATCACGCGCGAGGAACAGGACAAGTTCGCGCTTGCCTCGCAGAACAAGGCGGAGGCCGCGCAGAAGGCCGGGCGGTTCAAGGACGAGATCGCGTCGGTCACCATCAAGGGCCGCAAGGGCGACGTCGTCGTTTCCGACGACGAATATCCCAAGCACGGCACGACGCTCGACACGCTCACCAAGCTGCGCCCGGCCTTCGACAAGAACGGCACGGTCACCGCGGGCAATGCCTCGGGTATCAATGACGGAGCTGCCGCTGTCGTGCTGATGACCGCCAAGGAGGCCGAGAAGCGCGGCGTCAAGGCGTTGGCGCGCATCGTTTCGTGGGCGACCGCGGGCGTCGACCCGGCGGTGATGGGTTCGGGCCCCATCCCGGCCTCGAAGGCGGCACTGGCCAAGGCCGGCTGGAAGATCGAGGATCTCGACCTCGTCGAGGCGAACGAGGCTTTTGCCGCGCAGGCACTTGCCGTCAACAAGACGTTGGGCTGGGATCCCGCGAAGGTCAACGTCAACGGCGGCGCCATCGCGATCGGCCACCCCGTGGGCGCGTCGGGCGCTCGGGTGCTGACGACCCTCCTCTACGAGATGGGCCGTCGCAACGCGAAGAAGGGTCTTGCGACGCTTTGCATCGGCGGCGGCATGGGCATCGCGATGTGCGTCGAACGCTGAACTGAAAATCCAAAAAAACAGAACAGGGAGAAGTCGCATGGCGGGCAGAGTGGCGATCGTGACGGGCGGCACGCGCGGGATCGGCGAAGCGATCTGCGTGGGTCTTCGCGATGCGGGATACAAGGTCGCGGCGAACTACGGCGGCAACGATTCGGCCGCGCAGGAATTCACGAAGCGCACCGGCATCCCGTCGTTCAAGTGGGACGTCTCCAAGTACGAGGCATGCGTCGCGGGCGTGAAGGATGTCGAGGCCAAGCTCGGCCCGGTCGACATCCTCATCAACAATGCCGGCATCACGCGCGACGGCACGATGCACAAGATGACGTTCGAGCAGTGGGACGCGGTCATCCAGACCAATCTCGGCTCGTGCTTCAACATGAGCCGTGCAGTGATCGAAGGCATGCGCGCGCGCAAGTTCGGCCGGATCGTCAATATCGGCTCGGTCAACGGCCAGGCCGGCCAATACGGCCAGGTCAACTATGCCGCCGCCAAGTCCGGCATCCATGGCTTCACGAAGGCGCTTGCCCAGGAAGGTGCAGCCGCCGGGATCACCGTGAATGCCATCGCGCCGGGCTATATCGATACCGACATGGTCCGCGCCGTGCCGCCCAACGTGCTTGAGAAGATCGTCGCGCGGATCCCGGTCGGCCGCCTCGGGAAGGCTTCGGAAATCGCGCGCGGCGTGCTCTTTCTCGTCGCCGACGACGGGGGATTCGTCACGGGCTCGACCATGTCGATCAATGGCGGCCAGCACATGTATTGAAGCGGCCGCGCCGAACGGCTAGAGGAGGGCCCCCGGCTGTTGCCGGGGGCCTTTTTCTTTGGAACCGGAGCCGCCCTGCGTGACCGTTCGTACGGCGACATTGATGGGTCTGGGGGCGATCGCGCTCTGGGCGTCGCTGGCCGTGCTCACGTCGATTGCCCAGCCGCCGCCATTCTTTGGCTGCGCGGTCGCGTTCGCGATTGCGGCGGCCTTGGGACTCCTGAAGCGCGTGGTGCGCCGCGAGCCGCTTTTCGCCGCCTGGCGGCAGCGTCCACAGGTCTGGGCGCTTGGCCTCTACGGCCTGTTCGGTTACCACGCCTGCTACTTTGCGGCCCTGTCGCTCGCCCCGCCGGTCGAGGCGAACCTGCTCAACTACCTGTGGCCGCTGTTGATCGTGATGTTCTCGGGTCTTCTGCCTGGCGAACGGCTCCGCTGGTTCCATCTGGCCGGTGCGGCCGCCGGACTTGCCGGTTGCATCCTGATCGTGGGGGCGGGCGCCGGCGCAGGCGACATGACACCGGCGCGCATCGCAGGCTATGCGTGTGCGGCGGGTGCAGCGGTCATCTGGTCGAGCTATTCGGTTCTTTCGCGCCGGTTCGGCGACGTGCCGACCGATGCGGTTGCGGGTTTCTGCGCCGGTACGGCGGCGCTCGCCGCCCTGTGCCATGTCCTGTTCGAGGCGCCCTACGCGGGCTCGACAGTCCAATGGGCGGCGCTCGCGTCGATGGGCATCGGGCCGGTCGGGCTTGCCTTCTTCGTGTGGGATGTCGGCATGAAGAAGGGCGACATCAAGGCGCTGGGGGCGGCGTCTTACCTTACGCCGCTTCTGTCGACGGGCCTGCTGCTGCTGGCCGGGGCAGGGACGGCAAGTGCCGCCCTCGGGCTTGCCTGCGCGCTCATCGTGGGTGGCGCGCTGCTCGCGTCGAAGGACGTGCTTTTCCGCTAGTCCGCGGCGGCGTAGGGCCGCTGCGGTGTCGGCGCCGGGCTGCCACACAGGCGCTCGATTTCCTCCGCCGGAAGCGGGCGATGGAAGAAATAGCCCTGTCCGTGCGCGCAGCCGAGGCTGCGAAGAAGGCGGATCTGGCTTTCGCGTTCGATTCCCTCCGCGACCGTGCGCATTCCCAGCGCCTGGGCTAGCGACACGATCAGGCGCACGATCTCGAAACTTTCAGATTCAACGTCCATGCGCGCCACGAATGAGCGGTCGATCTTGAGCTTCGCTAGCGGCAGGCGCGGCAGCAGCGACAGAGCCGACTGACCGGTTCCGAAGTCGTCGATCGCGAGTGATACGCCCAGCGCCACGACTTCCTGAAGCACGCTCTGGCCTACGGCCGGGTTCTCGACGACGGTCGATTCGGTCAGTTCCAGCTCGAGATGGCGCGCGTCGAGCCCCGTGTCGGCGAGCACGCGCCGGACGAGAGCGGGCACGTCCGTGCGGTCGATCTGGCGGGCCGAGAGATTGACGGCCACGTATTCGGGCGCGGCGGCGCCGAAGCGGTCCCGCCAGGCTTTCATCTGCGAACAGGCCCGGCGAAGGACCCACTCGCCGATCTGGACGATAAGCCCGGATTTCTCCGCGATGGGAATGAAGATCGACGGCGGGACACTCGTGCCATTCTCGCGTTTCCAGCGCAGCAGTGCCTCGACACCACGCAGGGCGCCTCGCTGCATGTCGAGGATGGGCTGGTAGACGAGCTCGAATTCGCCCCGCAGAAGCGCATCGCGCAGGGCAAGCTCGATCTCGAGAAGTCCGAGCGCCTCGCCATGGCGGGCCGGTTCGAATATCTCGATGCGCCCGCCACCTGCCTTCTTGGCGCGATGCATGGAAACGTCCGCATTGGAAAGCAGCGCCTGCGCGGCAAGGTCGTCCTCGGGCGCCGCAAACGCGATGCCGAGCGAGGCGCCGACCAGCAGCGAACGTCCCGCAATCGAGAAGGCGCCGGAGAACACGCCGAGCGACCGTTCGGCCGCCACGACCGCTTCGCCCTTGCGCCCGGCGCCATCGACCAGGATGCCGAATTCGTCGCCGCCCAGACGCGCCACCGGCACGCCGGGGCCAAGTTCGGCGGTGATGCGTGCGGCGGCTTCGGCAAGAAGCTCGTCTCCGGCCGGATAGCCAAGCGAATCGTTCACCAGCTTGAAACGGTCGATGCCGAGGCAGACGACCGCGACTTCGCCGGTCGCCGTGCCGGCCCGCCGGCGGGCGAGCGCGTGATCGACCTGCTCGAGGAAAAGGCCGCGTGTCGGCAGGCCCGTGAGGCCGTCGCGCAACGACCGGTTCACGAGCTGGCGTTGCGCCATCGCGATGTCGGTCAGATCGCGGATGCAGACGACATGACCGCCGCCGGGCAGCGGGCCGATCGTCAGCGTGGCCGGGAATGCCCGCCCGTCGTAACCAAGCGCATGGACTTCCACCGTCCGCGCGCCGACCGTAGCGGTCCATGCATCGCCCAGTTCAGCGGCATTCGGCACGAGACGCGCGAGGTCGGCGTTCACCAACGTCTGCGTGGGACAGCCGAACAGGCTTGCGGCCGCGCGGTTGGCACGCAGGATGAGGCGGGTTGGATCAACCACGAGAAGTGCGTCGCCAATGGCATCGAAGATCGCGCCATCGGTCGCGACGGGCAAAGTCCGGTTTTCTGCGGAGGGCGGATTCGGGTGGGCGGTGTTCATTGCGCCCTTTATCCGCGCCACCGCCTTTATGAACGGTTAAAGATAAAATTCGATCCGTTCAGGTCCTGCCGAGAATGGCGGTCTGGCCGACCTGGATCATCAGCCGGTCGAATGCAGGATCATCAATGCTTTGCGGGCGCTTGACCCATCCCCACACCGCAACGGCCGGTCCACGCGGCCCACAAATGGCGACATGCACGTTCAACGTGCCGGAATCTTTCTCGAATCGTGGTGGCCGCCCCGCGCAGATTGCCGCGAAATCCGGCTGGCGGACCGTGCGCGCGTCAAAGATGAAGACGATCCGGTGTTCGCTTGCGGTCTTCCCCCGGTCGCCTTCGAATGCAAGCCACGGGCGTGGATTGTTTTCTCGCAGCAGCCTGACCATGCGTTCGCCCAGAGTCGCCGTGTCGGTGCCGAGCGTCTCGCCCATTGCCTCGACGAGAACCGGCCCATCGGCCATCGCGCCCTGGAGCATCTGGCCGACATCCGTTCCGGTCGAATAGACGATCTGGCTCTTCACCAACTCGTCGCATCCGAAAAGAGCCAGAAGGCTCGCGAAGATTCCCATGCGCGCGATCTTTCCCGCCTGCATTGCCGCCGCACCTAGCCGAGTTTCACGGCCGTGCCGTTTGCAGCGACCATCAACAGCATCTTGCTGTCGCCGCCGAGCGTCTGATAGTCGAGATCGACGCCCACGACCGCATCCGCGCCCAGTTCCTTGGCGCGTGACAGAAGTTCGTCGAGGGCCGTCTTCTTCGCGTCGGCGAAGACCTTCTCGTAACTGCCCACGCGCCCGCCAACCCAGTCGCGGACGGATGCGAAGAAGTCCCGGAGGGCGTTGGTGCCCAGAACGACGTCGCTCGACACGACGCCGAGATAGGTCACGATCCGCCGTCCTTCGACGGTCTCTGTGGTGGTCAAGATCATCGGTGTTTCCTTTCCCCGGTCCGCCTGGTGGCAAGATTAGCAGTCCCGGCGCGTGATTGCCTATTCTGGCATCCCGGCCGGAAACTGCCGCCGGATCGCCTCGATCAGGGCCGACTTCCGGTAGGGTTTGGCGAGGAAATCGTTCATTCCGGCTTCGATGCACTCGGCTGCATGGCTGCGATAGGCATTGGCGGTGACGGCCACGATCGGGACACCGGCCGCCGGCCCGGAGAGCGCGCGAATCGCACGCGCGGCCGCAAGCCCGTCCATGCCCGGCATGTGGATGTCCATCAGGACGAGGTCATAGGGTCGTGCGCGGACGGCGGCAACCGCCGTCTCTCCGTCGTCGGCGACATCGGCATTGAGCCCGATGCTTTCCAGCATCGAGATCGCGACGAGCCTGTTGGTCGGATTGTCTTCGACGAGCAGGATGCGCGGCGGCCTGCCGTCCGGCCCCCGGATTGTCGCGTCCGCCGGCGCTTCTCGGGCCGGCGCAACGGCGGAGGGTGCCTCGACCGTGGCGCCGTCCGCGAAAGGCAGGAAAACCTCGAACGTGCTGCCGCGGCCCGGTGCGCTCTCCACCGAGACCGTTCCCCCCATGCGCTCGGCGAGGCTTCGGCAGATCGCCAGACCGAGGCCGGTCCCGCCGAAGCGGCGCGTGATCGAACCGTCAAGCTGGCTGAACTCGCGGAATAGGTCGGCGTGGCGGTCGGCCGGGATACCGATGCCGGTATCGCTGACCGCGAAGGCAAGCCAGGCGCGTCCATCGCCGGGGCGCTGCGTCCGGCGGATGGCAATTCGCACCTCGCCGGCCTGCGTGAACTTGATCGCGTTGTCGGCCAGATTGAGCAGGATCTGGCGCACGCGCACGCCGTCGCCGAGCACGCGTTCAGGCACGTCGGGCGCAACATCGAGGCGCACCGGCAGGCCCTTCGCCGCCGCGCGCCCGGCGATGATGCCGAGAATGCCGCGCACGATCTCCGCCGGCGAGAAGGGGTGCCGGTCGAATTCCATCCGGCCTGCCTCGAGCTTCGAGAGATCGAGGATGTCGTTGATGATCTGGAGAAGTATCTCGCCCGAATCGCGGATCGTTTCGGCGGCGCGGCGCTGTTCGGGCGAAAGATCGCTCTCGAGCAGGATTCCCGCCATGCCGATGACGCCGTTCATGGGCGTGCGGATCTCGTGGCTCATCGAGGCGAGGAAATCGGATTTGGCGCGATTCGCCTTCTCCGCGGTCTCGCGCGCGGCTTCGGCCTCGTCCCGCGCCCAGGCAAGGCGTGCCTGGCTTTCGTGGCGCTCGGATACGTCGCGCTCGATGGCGACATAGTGCGTGAGGCGCCCCTGCTCGAAAATCGGATCGAGGCGGATGTCGACCCAGCCGGCGCTCGCGTCGCTTCGTGCGAGAAGCACCTCGCCGCGATAGGAAGCGCCGGTCGCGATCGCCTCCCACAGGGCGCGGACGGCAGCCTGCTCGGGCTCCGCACCCAGCAGCCGGTGCGGCGGCCGTGCGATGACTTCGCCAGGGGCAAACCCGGTCAACCGGACATACGCACGGTTGACGAACGCCACCTCGAGACGGCGTTCCCGATGGCGAGAGGCTTCAAGAACGGTCACCGCGTCGTTCGCGTTGTCGATCGCGCTCTGCAGGAGTTCGAGACGCCGGCGTGCGCGAACCTGGTCAGTCACGATACGGCCGGCGCCGCGATAGCCGACGAAACGGCCCGTATCGTCGAACAGGGGAATGCCGGAAACGTCCACCCATTCGACGGTGGAGCCCGAAAGCCGGACGGGGTAGACGAAGTCGCGGAACGACCGGCGCTCGGCGAGAGCTGCGCGATGCGTCTCGATCGACGCGGCGGGAAAGTCAGCGGCAGGGGCCATCATCTCGAAGCGCGTCCGCCCCAGCGTGGCCTCAAGGTCGAGGGCCAGTATCCCGCGCGGATCCGATATGAATGTGAAACGGTGTTCGGTGTCGGTTTCCCAGAACCAGTCGGATGTCACCTGCGCGAAGTCGCGCAGACGGATTTCGCTGTCGGCGAGCTGCTTGAGCGTCCGGCGTGCCTCCGACACGTCGCGGTAGATCGCAACGCGTCCGCCGTCGGCGGTACGCCGCTGGGTACCCTCGATCGTCTGGCCCGAGCGCATGCGCATTTCGTAGGGCGCGCCGGGTCGCTCGCGTCGCAGCCGCCCGGCCTGCATGATTTCTTCCGCATCCGTCATGTCCGCATAGACACCCGACGCAGCATCGAGGCGCAGGATATCCTCGTGCGGCATGCCCACATGGAGACGGCCGGCGAGGTGCGGGAAGAACTCGACGAAGCGCTCGTTCCAGATCACGAGCCGGTTGTCGGCATCGTAGAGGGTGAATGCCTCGTTCATCGCGGCGATCGCATCGCGGAAGCGCTGGTCGTTCAGGGCGAGCGCGCGTAGCGTGATACGCTCGGTCGTGATGTCGCGGGCGATGACGATACGTCCGCCATCCGCCGTGCGCCGTTCCGTGAGCTGGACGGCCTGATCGCCGGGCAGCTCCAGTATGACGGGTTCACCGGTGCGCCGATGGCCTTCGCGGCTCGATTCGATGAAGCGGGCTCGCGCCGCCTCGAAGCCTTTCCAGACCGGGTCGGCCGCGCACGCTTCGAGAAGCGCGTCGAACGGCATGCCAGCATGGATCCTCCGGCGGGCAGCGGGAAAATAGACGATGTAGCGCCCGTTCCATGCAACAAGCCGGTCCCGCGCGTCGTAGACGGCAAACCCTTCGCCGAGCGCCTCGAGCCCTTCGCCGAAGCCAGCCGCTCCTGCGGAAGTGGCGTTCGAGGTGTCGCCGGCGAGCCGACGGAGCGCCGAGACCAGCCGGGTCCATCGGTTCATCGGATGCGGGGTGCCGGGACTTTCGGTCATTGATGGTCTTGCCGGGTATCGTTCTCGCGCAAGCTTAGCCCAATCGCCGCCGCGAGGCGACGGTACCGGCGCGTTGACCGTTGCAGGAGGCATGCCTATCGTGGCCTTCGTTCATTTCTGGCGCACCCAGGAGCATCACGAACATGCCAGCCTTCAAGCGGACGATGCGCGAGATCCTCGCACGCGGCGGCGTGATGCCGATTCTGACCGTGGCCGATGCGTCGGTCGCGGGCGACCTTGCGCGCGCGCTCGTCCGTGGCGGAGTGATGGCTTTCGAGGTCGTGCTGCGCACGCCGGCAGCGCTTGACGCGGTCAAGGCGATGATCGAGGCGGCACCGGAAGCGAGCGTCGGCGTGGGCACGATCCTCAATGCACACGACGTCGCGCGGGCGCGGGCCGCGGGCGCTGCCTTTGGCGTGTCGCCCGGTATCACGCCCGAGCTTGCGGCTGCCGTGCGCGAGGCGGGCTTTCCGTTCATCCCGGGTGTGTCGAGCGTGAGCGAAGCGATGTATGCGCGACAGTGCGGCTTCGGCGAACTCAAGCTCTTTCCGGCAAACGTCATCGGTGGCGTGGCCTGGTTGCAGGCGATCGCACCGGTCTTCCCTGACCTTGCCTTCTGTCCGACCGGGGGCATCCGCCCGCCGGACATTCCCGCCTATCTTGCGCTGCCCAACTGCATGACGGTCGGCGGCTCGTGGATCGTGCCGAAGGACGCGCTTGCCGCTCGCGATTGGCCGGCGATCGAAGGGCTTGCGCGCCAGGCCGCCGCGTTCGGACGATCCTGACCTAGCCGCCTGCGGCGATCACTTCCTCGCGTGTCGGGCAGCCGAGACGGCCGCCAAAGCGCGTGCACTTTATCGAGGCGGCCACGCAGGCGAAGCGTGCGGCCGCTTCTGTCGGCCGTCCTTCGGCCAGCATGAGCGCGAGCGCGCCGTGGAACACGTCGCCGGCAGACAACGTGTCGACGACATCCACCGTCGGTGCGGGTACGCGGCGGACCGCCCCATTCTCGATCCAGGCATAGCCGTCGGCGCCGCAGCTGGCGCCCACGTGACCGTCGTGCGTGGCAGCGACGCGACGCAACGCCGTCTCCACGTCGGTTGCCCTTGCATAGGCAAGGATGCCCTGGTCGGAGAACACGGCGTGCGATGCAAGCGGCACAAGCCGTTCGAGGACGCCGGGCGGTGCGGTTTCGCCGTCGAGCATTGCCGGCAGGCCGATCCTTCGTGCGGCGGCGAGAGCCACTTCGGCGCCTTCGGCCCAGCGTACCTCGACATGCAGGAAGTCGCTCTGCCCGAGCCGGTCGAGCGGCAGCCAGTCGGGCGACCGGTCGAGGCTTGGATCGTGGAACGGAACCACGAGCCGGTCCCCCCTGGCATCGACGACGACCGTGGCATGCGAGGACCGGCCCCCCGCCACCATGCGGAAATCCGATACGTCGACGCCTGTCGCCGCTAGTTCGGCGCGCTGCGCGGCGCCGGCCGCGTCGTCGCCAAGCCTTGCCCAGATGCGCGCCTCCCCGCCAAGCCGGTGGAAGGCGCAGGCCGCCGAAATCGCCATCCCGTCGACGACGCGGCAGGCGTCGGCTGCGAGGATCTTGGCGGGCGGGGCGGGGATGGTTTCGACGCGGTAGACCGTCGTGTGGCAGACGGCGCCGACGGCGGTAAGACGCTTCTTCGGTGAAGGTTCCATGACGGGTGCGACTATAGCCAATGCGTCTTACCGGAATTCCGAAAAAGATGGCAACGGAAGTCGGGATGCGCGAAATTGGCGGCTGTGAAGCAGGAACGCAAGGAAGGTTCGACCCGTCGTCCGCTCCCGCGTCTGCCGGCCGGTGTCGCCGCCGCCGCGCCCGACGTGGTCGGTGCGCTGCGCCGCGTGATTGAACTGTGCGGCCGCCCGCCGCCGACCGGCGCGCCCAAGCGGCTCGATACGCTGTTTCGCGAACTCCGGCGCGAGAAGCCGCCGCGTGGCGCCGAGGAGACCGGTGACCTGATATGGGCGCTGTGGACCGACCATGCGCAGCCCGAGGCCGTCGATGCGATGCATGCCGCAATCGGGCAGATCGTCGCCAAGGAAGGCGACAAGGCGCGCGACGCGCTCGACGAACTTTGCCGGCGCTATCCCGACTGGGCGGAAGCCTGGAACAAGCGCGCCACGCTCGCCTTCATGGAGACGCGGGACGCCGACGCGCTGGCCGACATCATCCAAACCCTGACGCGCGAGCCGCGGCATTACGGGGCGCTGGCGGGTTTCGGGCAGATCGCCCTCCGGCAGGGGCATCCTGCGGTCGCGCTCGCTGCATACGAGTGTGCGCTGGCGCTCAACCCGCACCTCACGGAATTGGACAAGGCGGCGCAAGACTTACGGGGTCTTTATCTCGGTCGGCCGAACTAGCGCTGCGCGGCTTGGCTTTGCCGCCGGACTTGTTACTCTTCTCCTCCCTTCCCCCCGGAGGAGGTCAAAAGTGCGAAAAGCATTCTTCGTAGCCGCGATCGCCGGATTGCTGGCTGCCCTGCCGTTCCATTCGCCCGCCGACGCAAAGCCGTTCCGCTGGGCGAACGACGGCGATGTGAACTCGATGGACCCCTACGCGCGCAACGAGACGTTCCTGCTGACGTTCATGCTGAACGTCTATGAGCCGCTTGTCCGCCGCGATGCCCAGCTCAGGCTCGAGCCGTCCCTTGCGACGCAATGGGCCCAGGTCGCGCCGACCGTCTGGCGGTTCACCCTGCGCCAGGGCGTCAGATTCCATGATGGTTCGCCGTTCACGGCCGACGATGTCGTGTTCTCCTACCACCGCGTGACGTCCGGCGGATCGAACCTCAAGGGCAATTTCGCCACGGCAAAAGGCATCCGCAAGATCGACGAATTCACGGTCGAGGTGGATACCGACGGCGTCGATCCGATCTTCCCGGAGCAGCTGACCGTCTGGGGCATCATGTCGAAGGCGTGGGCGGAGAAGAACAATGCCGCCGTCGCATCCGACATCACGAAGAACGAGGAGAACTTCGCCACGCGCAATGCGAACGGCACCGGGCCCTTCATGCTGAAATCGCGCGAACCCGACGTGAAGACGGTCCTCGTGCGCAATCCGGGCTGGTGGGACAAGGCCACGCACGATGTCGACGAGGCGACGTTTTTCCGGATCGGCAACGACGCCACGCGCGTGGCGGCCCTACTGTCGGGCGAGGTGGACTTCGTCTACACCGTTCCGCCGCAGGACCATGACCGGCTAGGCCGGACATCCGGCCTCAAGATCGTCCAGGGACCTGAACTTCGTGTCATCTACCTGTCGTTCGATCAGTTGCGCGACGAGCTGACGGATTCGCCGCTCAAGGGCAAGAACCCTTTCAAGGACAAGCGCGTGCGCCAGGCGTTCTACCAGGCGATCGATGTCGAGGCGATCAAGAGCCGCGTGATGCGCAACCAGTCCGTACCCATCGGCTCGCTCGTGGGGCCGGGCGTGAACGGCTATGTCCCCGAGATCGGCGGGCGTGCCGCGCCTTACGATCCCGAGGCGGCGCGCAGGCTCCTTGCGGCAGCCGGCTATCCGCAGGGATTCGAGGTGACGCTCGACTGCCCGAACGACCGGTACGTGAACGACGAGGCGATCTGCACGGCGGTCGTGGGCATGCTGGCGCGCGTCGGCATGAAGGTGAACCTGAACGCGCAGACCCGCGCGCGCTTTTTCGCCAAGGTGAACGCGCCCGGCTTCAACACGTCGTTCTACCTGCTTGGCTGGACACCGTCGACATACGACGCTCACAACGTGCTGATCAGCCTGATGCACAGCCGTGACAATGCGCGCAGCCGCGGGCAGTTCAACAACGGCGGCTATTCGAACGCCGAGGTCGACATGTTGACAGACCTGGTTGCCAAGGAGACCGACAAGGCCCGCCGTCAGGCGTACATCACGCGCGCCTTCCGTCTGCTGGCCGACGATTTCGGCTACATCCCGCTGCACCAGCAGACGATCGTGTGGGCGATGAAGCGGAATGTCGACGTCGTCCAGACGCCAGACAACTATTTCTACCTGCGCAACGTGAAGATCAGGTAGCCGCGGGCGTCAGCCGACGGCAGCGGTCCGGATGCGCGCGGCCGGCAGGCGGAGCGTGGCCCGCGTGCCATGCGCCACGACGCTTTCGATATCCAGCGTGCCGTCGTGCAGGCGGGCGAGGCCCAGCGCGATCGCAAGGCCGAGGCCGGTGCCCGGCACGTCGCGTGCTGCGCGCGTCCGGCCGCGCTCGAACGGCGTGAAGATGCGCGCAAGCGCGTCCGGCTCTATCCCCGCACCGTTGTCGATGACCGCGACGGACGCGCTCCCCGCGGCGTCCTGCCGCGTTTCGACCGTGATGTTGCCGCCCTCGTGCGTGTACTTGACCGCATTCGACAGCAGATTCAGCAGGATCTGCAGCAACGCCTTGCGGTCGGCCCGCGCCAGCAGGACGGGGCCAGTCGGCACCGCGATCTCGATCTTGCGCCGCCGCGCCTCGCCGGCGACGAACGCGACGGCATGCTGGACGACGTCGCCGAGATTGACATCGCTCTCGCGAAGGTCGATGCGGCCGGCTTCGATCTTCGAAAGGTCGAGAAGGTCGTCGATCAGCGCGAGCAGGTGCTCGCCGCTGCGTTCGATGTCGCGGGCATAGCCCTGCGCCTTCTCGGGCGGATGGGCGCGCGGTTCGGCCAGCAGCGAGGCAAGCCCGATGATCGTGTTGAGCGGCGTGCGCAGTTCGTGGCTGGCCGTCGCAAGGAACATCGACTTGACGCGGTTCGCATCCTCGGCGCTGCGCCGCTCCGCGACCAGCGCCACGATGGTCAGCACCGTCATCGCCAGCAGGACGACGAGCACGCCCACAAGCTGCAGCGAGTTTCCCGCCCCCGTCTGGAAAAGACCGAACCCGGCAACGGTGCCCGCGCACGACACGACGGCGACGAGCGAGACGAGCGTCAATGCCGCACGCAGCGACATGCGAAGCGCGATCCAAGCGATCGGAACGACGAGCAGGAAGGGAAACGCCCACCGGATCGACGCCCCCGGCGCCGTCGGCGAAAGGAAGATCGCAAGCGTGGCAATCGCGACGGCAAACCAGACCGCCATCTCGCGTGGCGCCAGCGGCTCGGCCGGGCCGCGCTGCCCCGTCTCGAGGCCAAGCCACAGCATCGCCGCCGCGGAGAGGAACAGCGTCCCGCCGCTGTCCGACAGCCACCAGCCGATCCAGATCGCATAGAAGCGGCCGGCCTCGATCGGTGCGCCGAGGGAAAGGGCTGCGGCGCCGCCAAGGGCGGTGACCGCCGGTGCGACCAATGTCGTCGATACGAGGAACGCCACGACACCCGCAAAACTGTCGAACAGGCCGCGGCGCGGATGCCAGCGCCGCAGCAACGCGGCGCCGATCAGCGGGCCGACGGAATTCGTCGCCGCGATCGTGGCCACTTCGGCGACGGGCGAATCGAAAAGGACATAATTGGAGACGAAGGCGCCTATATAGATGCCCGGTGCGGCGCCAAGGCCGGCACCGATCGCGGCCACGGTCGCAACGCTTGCGGGCAGCCAGATCGGCGACGGAAACACGCCGTAGGCCGCGAAGAAACGCGAAACGACCATCGCAAGCGCGAAATAGCCGGCGGCGACGGCGAGGTTGTAGAGGACGAGCATCGGCGCCCCGCCATCGGCGAGTGCCTTGGGCTGCCAGGGATTCGCCGGAATTTCCGGTGTCGACGGCATCAGGTGTCCTCAAGCGGCCGCCGGACGGTATCCGGGCGCACCGCTCCGCAGACTATTCGCAACCGGGCGCCGGGCGCCAGTGTCGTGGCACTCAGGCCTTCGGCGCGAGGCGGGCGATCCAGGCTGCGAACGCGTCGAGCGTGCGGGCCAGCGCGGCGCGGGCCTTTTCGTCGACGAGGTTGCCCTCGGCATCGAACGCGCTTCCGGCACCCGGAAGGGCCGTATCCGCGCCGACGAGCTGGAGCATCCCCATTCCGGCAAGCACCGGGCGCATCACGACCTGCGCGCGCGACGTGCCGCTAATGCCCGGCGTGGCGCCGACGACCGCGACGGGCTTCCCGGTGCACGTGGCCTTGCCCGGCGGACGCGACATCCAGTCGAGCGCGTTCTTCAGTACGCCCGGAATTCCGGAGTTGTATTCCGGTGTCGCGATGAGAATGCCGTCTGCCGCGGCGACCTCGGCCTGCAGCCGCGCGACGGGTTCCGGATACCCCTTTGCCTCGACATCCTGGTTGAACAGCGGGATGTCGCCGATGTCGCGGATCTCGATCGCCAGCGATGCCGGCGCGGTCTTCCTTGCGTATTCCAGCAGCGCGCGGTTGAAGGATTTCGCGCGAAGACTTCCCGGCAGCGCCAGGACACGGAACGGCTTGCTCATGTCTTCACCTCACCGTCCGGGAACGTAGCCGAACAGCTTGGGGATGAACAGGACCGTGTCCGGAACAAGGATCATGAAGAGGAGGGCCGCCACGAGGACGCCGATGAAGACCCAGATCTCGCTGATGATCGTGCGAAGCGGGATGCCGGTAATCGCGTTGATGACGAACAGCAGCACGCCGTAGGGCGGCGTGATGAGGCCGATCATGCAGTTGACGACCGTCACGACGCCGAAATGCACCATGTCGATGCCCAGCGCCTTGCAGGCCGGCACGAACAGCGGGACGATCACGAGGATGATCGTCGTTGCGTCGATGAGGCAGCCGAGGACGAGGAACAGGACGTTGACCGACAGCAGGAAGACGAGCGGAGAGACCTCGAGCCCCTTCATCAGGTTCGAGACCGCGGCCGGGATGTTCTCGCTGGCGACGATGTAGTTGAAGATCAGGGCCGCGCCGATGACGAGGCCAACGGACGATGTCGCGCGCGCGCTCTCGACCAGAACCTCTCGGAACACGCCGAACGTGAGGGCACGGTAGAAAAAGGCCGCCAGCAGCAGCGCATAGGCGGCCGCCACCGCCGCGGCCTCGGTCGGCGTGGTGGCGCCGCCGTAGATCCCGTAGAGCAGGATGACCGGCATCAGCAGCGCCGGGAAGGCGCGCACCGTCAGCGCCGGAAGCTCGCGCGCGACGACCGGCGTCTCGATCGGGAAACTGCGCTTGCGCGCGGCGTGCCAGTTGAACGCCATCAGGACGATTCCCATCAGCACGCCGGGGCCGAACCCGCCGAGGAACAGGTAGCCGATCGAAGCATCCGACACGAGCGCGTACAGGACCATTGGGATGGATGGCGGAATGATGGGCCCGATGGTCGATGCGGCGGCGGTGATGGCCGCCGCGTAGCCCGGCGGGTAGCCCTTCTTGACCATCATGCCGATCACGACCTTGCCGAGACCGACCGCATCGGCCACGGCCGAGCCGGACATGCCCGCAAAGATCATGTTCGCCACGACGTTGACGTGCCCGAGGCCGCCACGGAAACGTCCGACGAGCGCCACGCAGAAACTCAGCAGCCTGTCGCTGATCGTGCCCGCATTCATGATGTTCGCGGCGACGATGAAAAGCGGGATGGCGAGCAGCAGGAAGCTGTCGTAGAGGCCCTGGATGATCTGCTCGGCCGCCAGTCCCAGGTCCTGCCCCTTGAAATAGAGGTAGCCGACTGCGGAGACGATCATGGAGAGCGCGATCGGCGCGCCGATCGCGGCGAGGGCGAAGAGGATGAAGATGCAGATCGCGAAGGGCGCCGTCATACGGGTTCCCTGCTCTCGAGTTCGGCGGGTTCGGCGGGCGCCGCCGGCGGCTCGAAGGGCCTGCCCGAGGCGATCAGCCAGCAGCGGATCGCGTAGCGCACGATCACGGAAATGGCGAACAGGAGGTAGATGCTGAAGACATAGTCGAGCCTGATGCCGAGCGTGACGCTCTTCTTGATCTTGTAGAAGGTCACGTAGCCGACGGCGCCCGGCAGCGAAATGGCGAATGCGCCTGCGATCGCGGCCGAGTAGACGAACGCCATGATGCGGCGCGCACGCTCCGAGCCCATCTGGTAGAGCACGTCGAAGCGGACATGGTCGTTGTCGCGCAACTCGAACGAGGCCCCCCAGAACACGGCCCACAGCCATGTCGTGAGACATGCCTCGAGCGTCCATCCCAGCGGAAGATTGAGGATGTAGCGGAAGACGATCTGGAGGACGAACGACGCGAACATGAGGGCGAGCAGCGCTGCCGACACGTCCTTGGCGCGTGCGTCGAACCAGTCGAGCACTGCGTTCATGTTCATCCTCGTGAATTCCGGAAGGTGTCGGCGGGGGCCGGCCCCACGGCGGCCGCCCCCGCACGCGTAGAATTGTGCCGTGTATTGGTGGGCAAAACAAACCAGGCAGGCGCTAGCAGACCGAGTGCACTTTGTGTCGCAATTGTAA
>JAEUKX010000007.1 GCA_016794025.1 Rhodospirillales bacterium
GCGCGCCTCGGGCACGGCCTTGCGCGGGATCGGGCCGTAGTATTTCTCCGCCAGCGCCTTCACCTCCGCCGGCGTCACGTCGCCCGCGACGACCAGCATGGCGTTGTTGGGCGCATACCACTTGCCGTACCAGGCGAGCGCGTCGGCGCGCGTCAGCGCCTTCATCTCGTGCTCCCAGCCGATGATCGGACGGCCATAGGGGTGGTTGGCGAAGAGCATGGCCATCGCGCGTTCGCGCAGTCGCGCGGCCGGGCGCTGGTCGATCACCTGCCGGCGCTCCTCCACGATCACGTCGCGTTCGGTCAGCACGTCGGGCTCGGCGAGCCGCAGATTCGCCATGCGGTCGGCCTCGATGCGCATGACCGTCTCCAGCCGGTCGCGCGCGACGTTCTGGAAATAGCCGGTGTAGTCCCACGAGGTGAACGCGTTGTCGCGCCCGCCCACGCGGGCGACGATGCGGCTGAACTCGCCGGGCGGCACGTCCGGCGTGCCCTTGAACATCAGGTGCTCGAGGAAATGCGCGATGCCCGAGGTGCCCTGCACCTCGTCGGCGGCACCCGCGCGGTACCACACCATCTGCGTGGCGATGGGCGCGCGGTGGTTCTCGACGACGACGACCTTGAGGCCGTTGGCGAGCTCGAAGGTCGTCGGGTTGAAAACCTGCGCGTGCGCGTGCGTGCCGGCGGCAAGCGCCGCAGCGCCGGCGAACAGGGCGGCGGCAAGGCCGCGCACGGCGCTCAGAAGATGCCTTCGAGCCAGCCGCGCTGGCGCTTCTTGATCGTGGGCATCTCGCCCGCGTTGACGGGCTTGCCGGCCGCCGATGCCTCGCGCAGGCGCTGCGCCTCGCGCGCGGCGTCGAGCCGCTCCTTGCTGCCCGGCGTTTCCGGCTCGCGCCAGAAGATGAGCTTGTCCACGAAGCTGCGGTCCGCGTCGGCAAGGCTCTGCGTCTCGCGGTCGATCGTGTCGCGGATGCCGGGGTCGACCTTGTCGGCGCCGACCTTGGCCAGGAGCTGGCGTTCGCCCGCACTGCCCGTGCCGTTGGCGATGCCGGCGTTCTGGCGCTCGGAACCGAAGACCGCCGTGCGCGCGGCATCCTGCGGGCTCGATTCGTTGGGGCGCGCAGCGCCGGGCGATGGCGGGCGCAGGCCATAGTCGGGCGGCAGCGCCAGCGGTGCGCGGCTCACGATGCGGAACTCGTCGGGCGTGGACTTCTCCCAGCCCAGCGCCTTGCGCGCGTCCGAGCAGCCGCCGAGCGCCATCGCGCCCGAAAGCGCGAGCATCAGCAGACCGGCCGGCCGGAGGGGGCGTCGAATCTTCATGCCTCTATTTTAGTGATGTCCGCGATCCGATGAAAGCGTCCCAGAACAAAATGGCAACACCGATGGTAATGCCCGAATCCGCGACATTGAAGGCCGGCCAGTGCCAGCCGGCAACGTGGAAATCGAAGAAATCGAACACCGCGCCGAAGCGCAGTCGGTCGACGACGTTGCCGATCGCCCCGCCCACGACGAGCCCCAGCGCCACGGCAACGGTCAAATTCTCCGCATTTCGCATCCACCAGACGAGGCCCAGCACGATGGCAAGTGCCAGGCCCGCGAACAGGTAGGCCGAGGACGACGAGCCGGTGTTGAACATCCCGAAGCTGACGCCGTAGTTCCACACCACGACAAGATTGAAGAACGGCAGCACGCGCACGGAGGGGCGGAACCCCTCGATCAGGTAGACGAGCATCGCGAGCTTCACGGCCTGATCGAGCACGAGCGTGGCCGCCGCGACGAGGAGCCCGCGCTTGAGGAACGCGTTCATCCGCCCACGACATCCGCGCAGCGCCGGCACAGGGCCGCGTGCGCGGCGACGCTGCCCACTTCCGGCAGCACGCGCCAGCAGCGCTCGCACTTGGCGCCCTCGGCAAGCTTCACGACCACGGCCACGCCCGGCACGTCGTCGAGACGGAAGGCGCCTGCCGGTGCGGCGGCGCTCTCGAACGAGTGGCCGGAGACGATGAAGAGCTCGTTCCACGCGTCGGCCGAGACCGATTTCGCGATCCCGGCATCGTCGACATGCACGGCCGGAGCCGCCTGCAGCGAGGAGCCGATCTTCTTTTCCGCGCGCGCGATCTCGTTTGCACCCGTCACGACGCGGCGCACGTCGCGCAGCTTCGACCACTTGGCGGCGAGCGCCTCGTCGCGCCACGCCGCCGGCGTTTCCGGGAACGTGTGCAGGTGGACGGACTCGCCCTCGCCGGGATTGCGCGAGAGCCATGCCTCCTCGGCCGTGAAGCACAGAACCGGGGCAAGCCACTTCACGAGCCGCTCGTAGAGCGCCGCCATCACCGTGCGCGCCGCGCGCCGGCGCACGGACGTCTTCCCGTCGCAATAGAGCGCGTCCTTGCGGATGTCGAAATAGAACGCCGACAGATCGACCGCGCAGAAGTTATGGAGCTCGGTGTAGAACGCCGTGAAGGCGTAGTCCTCGACCGACTGCTTCAGGAGCGCGTCGAGCTCCACCAGCCGGTGCAGCACGAAACGCTCCAGCTCCGGCATCTCGGCCGTGGGCAGCGCCTCGGCCGGCGCGAACCCGTCGAGCGCGCCCAGCAGGTAGCGCAGCGTGTTGCGCAGGCGGCGATAATATTCGGCCTGCTGCTTCAGGATCTCCGGCCCGATGCGCAGGTCTTCCGAATAGTCCGACGCGACCACCCACAGGCGCAGGATGTCGGCGCCGTACTGCTCGATGACCTGCTGGGGCGCCGTCACGTTGCCCAGCGACTTCGACATCTTGCGGCCCTGCTCGTCGAGCACGAAGCCGTGCGTCAGCACGGCCTCGTAAGGCGCGCGGCCGCGCGTGCCGCAGGCTTCCAGCAGCGAAGAATGGAACCAGCCGCGATGCTGGTCGGACCCTTCGAGATAGAGCGAGGCCGGCCATTTGAGGTCCCAGCCCGTCTTCTCCTTGCCGGGCTCGAGCGTGTAGGCGTGGCTCGACCCGCTGTCGAACCACACGTCGATCACGTCCTTCACCTGCTCGTAGGCGGCCGGGTCGTAGTCGTGCCCGAGGAACCGCGAGGCGGGCGAGGCATACCAGGCATCCGCGCCCTCGGCCTCGAAGGCGGCGGCGATGCGCTCGAACACGGCCGGGTCGCGCAGCAGCTGGCCCGACTTTTTCTCGACGAACACGGCGATGGGCACGCCCCAGGCGCGCTGGCGCGAGATGCACCAGTCGGGCCGCGTCTCGATCATCGAGCGGATGCGGTTCTCGCCCGAAGCCGGGACCCAGCGCGTGTCGGCGATCGCCTGCAGCGCCTTGGCGCGCAGGTCGTTGGTCGACATCGAGATGAACCACTGCGGCGTGTTGCGGAAGATGAGCGGCGCCTTCGAACGCCACGAATGCGGATAGGAATGCTGGAGGCTGCCGGTGGCCAGCAGCAGCCCCGTCGGGTCGAGCGCCGCGATCACCGCCTTGTTGGCGTCGCCCGGCTTGCCGTGCGGCGTATAGACGCGCTTGCCCGCGAACAGCGCCACGTGCGGGTAATAGCTGCCGTCGTCCGAGACGGTCTGCGGCACTTCCACGCCGTTGCGGATGCCCAGCTCGTAGTCGTCCTCGCCGTGGCCGGGGGCGATATGCACGAAGCCCGTGCCCGCCTCGGTCGTCACGAAATCGCCCGTGAAAACCTTCACGTCGAAATCGTAGTAGCCGCCGGCACCCTCGGTCCCGCGCAGCGGATGCGCGCAGACCGTGCCCGCGATCTCGGCACCCGTGGCGCGCGCGCCGAGGTCGACGTCGACCTCCGCGATCTTCGCCGCCTCGACGAACTCGGTCGCGAGGTTCTTGGCCACGAGATAGCGCTGGCCGGGCTTCGCGCGCGCGCCGTCGTGCACGCTCTTGACGGTCAGCAGGTCGTATTCGATCTCCGCCCCCGCGGCGATCGCGCGGTTGCCGGGGATCGTCCACGGGGTCGTCGTCCAGATGACGACGGCAGCGCCCGCATGCGCGGGCTTTTTCGCGGACACGACGGGGAAGGCCAGGTGGATCGTCTGCGACTTGTGCTCGTGGTACTCGATCTCGGCCTCGGCCAGCGCCGTCTTCTCGACGACCGACCACATCACGGGCTTGGAGCCGCGGAAGAGGCCGCCGTTCATCGCGAACTTGGCGATCTCGCGCGCGATCTGCGCCTCGGCCGGATAGGACATCGTCGAATAGGGATTGTCCCAGTCGCCGATCACGCCCAGCCGCTTGAACTCCGCCTTCTGGATCTCGATCCACTTGGCGGCGAACTCGCGGCACTCGCGGCGGAACTCGACGATGTCGACCTTGTCCTTGTCCTTGCCCTTGGCGCGGTACTCCTCCTCGATCTTCCATTCGATCGGCAGGCCGTGGCAGTCCCAGCCGGGCACGTAGTCGGAATCGAGGCCGGACATCTGGCGCGTGCGCACCACGACGTCCTTCAGGATCTTGTTGAGCGCGTGGCCGATATGCAGGTGCCCGTTGGCGTAGGGCGGGCCGTCATGCAGCACGTACTTCTCGCGGCCCTTCGAGGCTTTCCTCTGCGCCTTGTAGAGCGCCATCTTCTCCCAGCGCGCCAGCACGTCGGGTTCGCGCTTGGGCAGGTCGCCGCGCATCGGGAAGGCGGTCTGCGGCAGGAAGACGGTCGACTTGTAGTCGGCTGGCTTGGCGGGTGCGGACATGCTGAAGAAAGGCTCCGGCTTCGGATCAGGCGGCAAGACGGCGCGGGCGCGTGACGAGGGCGGCCCGGCGCACGTTCACAAGGCTCGCAAGCACGTCGCGCACATGCTCGGCCACGACATCGTCCATCCCCGCGCAGTCGGCTTCGACATGCAGGAGGCCCGCCTCGACGCGGGCAAGGAAGCGTTCGGGCAGCAGGTCGCGCTTGGCGAACTGTTCGAGCACGCGGGACGACAGGCCCACATCCGGGTCGGCGACCACGGCGTAGGACCGCACGCTATCGGCGGAAGAACTTGGGGTCATGACGCACACACTCCACAGGGGCAACGAAGGCACGAACGAACGCATCCCGGTTCTCGACGAGAACCGGGCGGTTAATTCGCCCCTGCGGGCCGCGGAGGAAGCGCTGCGGCGTCATGGACCGGCACTATAGTCGGTGGCGGCGCTCCGTCAACCGGACCGGCTCAGGCGGACCGGCTCAGGCGGACCGGCTCAGGCCGGGCGGTCGGCGTCGCGAACGGTGCAGTGCTCGGGCGCGTTGCGGCACCAGCCCTTGAAGAGGCCGGCGCCGAACTCGGCCGGGCCCGACGCGGTGCAGCCGGCCGCAGCCAGCAGCGCCGACAGCGACGCGAAAGCGAGGAGTGCGCGAAGACGATTCGTCATGCCGCTGATGCCATTGGCGTTTCGGGAATATTCAAGGCTTACGCGCGCAGGCTCGCCCCCGTGGCCTTGGCCACGGCGGCAACGATCTTCGTGGCGACGGCCTCGAGGTCCTCGTCGGTCAGCGTGCGGTCGACGGGCTGCAGGCGGATGGCCACGGCGACGGATTTCTTGCCGTCCGGCACGCCTTTGCCGCGATAGACGTCGAACACGCTCGCCCCCGCGATCAGCGCCTTGTCGGCCGACCGGGCCGCACGCAGGATCGCGTCGGCGGCCACGGCTTCGTCCACGACGAAGGCGAAGTCGCGTTCGACCGGCTGGAGGGTCGCAAGCTTCAGCGACGGACGCTGGCGCCCGCCCTTGGCCTTCGGTGCCGGGATCGCGTCGAGGAACAGCTCGCACGCCACGACCGGGAACTCGATGTCGAGCGCCTTCAGCGCTTCCGGATGCAGCTCGCCGAAATAGCCCAGCACCGTCTTGGGCCCGAGCTTCAAGGCACCCGAGCGGCCGGGATGGAACCAGCCCGGCGCCTCGCGCGCCACGGCCAGGTTCTCGACCGACAGGCCGAGTTGCTGGAGGAGTGCGAGCGCATCGGCCTTGGCATCGAACGCATCGACATTGCGCGCCGCAGCCCCCCAGTGGCGCCCGACCGCAGCCCCCGTGCGCACGCATGTCGCGGCGATCCGCTGGCCCGTCTCGCCCGGATCGTGGAAGACCGGGCCCACCTCGAAAAGCGCGTTGTCGGGCCAGCCGCGATCGGCATTGCGCCTTGCGGCGTTGGCGAGGTTGGGGATCGTCGAGGGCCGCATGTAGTCGAGATCGGCGCTGATCGGATTGGCCAGCGCCAGCTTCGGGTTCGTGCCGCCGAAATGCTTCGCCTGGCTTGCCTGCATGAAGGAGAACGTGACCGCCTCGACCAGACCGAGCCCCGCAAGCGCCCGCTTGGCGTCGCGCACGCGGCGCTGGCCGGGCGAAAGGGCAAGCGGCGGCATCGCGGTGTCGCGCGGCATCTTCACCGCGGGAATCGCGTCGTAGCCCTTGATGCGCAGGACTTCCTCGACGAGATCGGCCTCGCCATGCACGTCGGCGCGCCACGATGGCGGCTCGACCTCGAAGCCGCCCGACTTTTCGGCGAGCGTGAAGCCGAGGCTCGACAGGACCTTTGCCTGCTCGGCCGCCGGAACGTCGAGCCCGCCCAGCGTCGCGCAGCGATCCGCGCGCAGCGTATAGCTGCGCTTCCATTGCGGCACCGCGCCCGTGACGACGGGCTCGGACGCCTCGCCGCCGCACAGTTCCAGCACCATCTTCGTGGCCGCTTCCATGCCGTCGATGACGGCGGCGGGGTCGAGCCCGCGCTCGAAGCGATAGCGCGCATCGGACAGGACCTGATGGTGGCGGCCGGTCATGGCGACGCGGATCGGGTCGAACAGCGCGACTTCGAGGAACATCTCGGTCGTCTTCTCGTCGCAGCCCGTGGTCGAGCCGCCCATCAGGCCGCCCATCGACACGATGCCGCTGTCGTCGCAGATCATCGTCTCGCCGCCGGCCATCGTGTAGCTCTTGTTGTTGAGCGCGGCGAAGACCTCGCCGCCCGTCGCGGGCTTCAGCACGAGCCCGCCCTTGAGCTTGCCGGCGTCGAACACGTGCAGCGGGCGGTTGGTGTCGAAGGTGAAGAAATTCGTGATGTCGACGAGGGCCGAGATGGGGCGCAGCCCGATCGACAGCAGCCGGTCGGCGAGCCACTTGGGCGACGGGCCGTTCTTGAGGCCGCGGAAATGGCGGCCGACGAACAGCGGGCAGTGCCCCGCCTCCGGCAGCTCGAAACGCACGCCCACGGGCGACTTGTAGCCGCCCGGCACCTTGGCGACGGCAAGCGGCTTGAGATTGCCGAGACCTGCGGCCGCAAGATCGCGCGCGATGCCGCGCACGCCCAGGCAGTCGGCCCGGTTCGGCGTGATCGCGATCTCGAACACCGGATCGTCGAAGCCCAGCAGGCCCGCGAAGGGAACGCCCACGGGCGCGTCGGCGGGCATGTCGATGATGCCGTCGTGATCCTCGCCAAGGCCCATCTCGCGCATCGACACGAGCATGCCGTTGGACGCCTGCCCGCGGATCTGGCCCGCCTTGAGAAGCAGCCCGGTGCCCGGAACGACCGTGCCCGCAGGCGCGAACACGCCCTTCATGCCGGTGCGCGCGTTGGGCGCCCCGCACACGACCTGCACGATGCCGCTGCCGGTATCGACCTGGCACACGCGCAGCCGGTCGGCGTCGGGGTGCGGCTTGGCCTCGACGACATAGGCGACCTTGAAGGGGGCCAGCGCCTTGGCACGGTCGGCGATCCCTTCCAGTTCGAGGCCCACGTTGGTGAGCGCCTTGGCGATCTCGTCGAGGGAGGCGTTCGTGTCGAGATGCGTCTTGAGCCAGGAGAGCGTGAATTTCATCGCGCGAGACCGCCGGTGAGCGTGGGAACGTCGATGCCGAGGAAGCCGTAATGCTTCAGCCAGCGCAAGTCGGCTTCGTAGAAGGTGCGCAGGTCGGGGATGCCGTATTTCAGCATCGCCACGCGCTCGATCCCCATGCCGAAGGCGAAGCCCTGGTACGTCTCCGGATCGATGCCGCACATGGCGAGCACCTTCGGGTTCACCATTCCGCAGCCGAGGATCTCGAGCCAGTCGTCGCCCACGCCCAGCTTCAGCTCGCCGCCGCCGCGCGTGCAGGCGATGTCCATCTCCGCCGAGGGTTCGGTGAACGGGAAATAGCTGGGGCGGAAGCGGTAGCGCAGGTCGGGGATCTCGAAATATGCCCGCACGAACTCCACGAGGCAGCCCTTGAGGTGGCTCATGTTGCTCGTCGTATCGACCACCAGCCCCTCGATCTGGTGGAAGTTGGGCGAGTGCGTGGCGTCGCTGTCCGAACGGTAGGTGCGGCCCGGCGCCACGATGCGGATGGGCGGCTTCTGCGCCAGCATCGTGCGCACCTGCACGGGGCTGGTGTGGGTGCGCAGCACGTTGCCGTACTGCTGGCCGTTTTCGCCGACCAGATAGAACGTGTCGTGGCTCTGGCGCGCGGGATGCTCGGGCGGGATATTGAGGCGCGTGAAGTTGTAGTCGTCGCTCTCGATGTCCGGGCCTTCGGCGACCGCAAAGCCCATCTCGCCGAAGATCGTCACGAGCTCGTCGATCGTCTGGCTGATCGGGTGGATGCGCCCTTCCGGCACCGGGCGCACGGGCAGCGTCACGTCGACCGTCTCGGCCGACAGGCGCGCGTCGAGGGCCGAGCGCTCCAGTGCGGCCTTGCGGGCATCGAGCTTCGCGGCGATGGCGTCCTTCAACACGTTCAGCGCCGCGCCGCGCGCCTTGCGCTCGTCGGGCGACAGGGTGCCGAGCGTCTTCATGAGCTCGGTCACGCGGCCCTTCTTGCCCAGCGTCTCCACGCGCACCGCGTCGAGCGCTTCGAGGTTCGCCGCCGCGTCGATCTTCGCGGCCAGTTCCGTCTCGATCTGTCTGAGGTCGTCCATGCGTCCAGTCACCGTCGTGCGACGAAAAAGGGGGCCCGGCCGGTTCGGCCAGACCCCCTCCATCGGGTCGAAAAGCGTGTCCTGCGAGAGGACGGCTTAGAGGGCGGCCTTGGCCTTCGCGACCAAGGCGCCAAAACCCTCGGGATCCGTCATCGCGATGTTGGCCAGGACCTTGCGATCGATGTCGATCGCCGCCTTCTTCAGGCCCGCGATGAGGTTCGAGTAGGTCAGACCGTGCTCGCGCGCACCGGCGTTGATGCGCTGGATCCAGAGCGCGCGGAATTCGCGCTTCTTGTTCCGGCGGTCGCGGTAGGCATACCGCAGGCCCTTCTCGAGACGCTCGAGCGCCGCGCGATAGGTGTTGCCGTTGCGGCCGACGTAACCGGCGGCCTGGTCGATGACTTTCTTGTGGCGTGCACGCTGGGTGACGCCGCGCTTAACACGAGCCATTCGAGTGCTCCTCTATCCGCTGGCGTCAGATCAGGCGTAAGGCAGGAAGAAGCGCTTCACGCGCACTTCCTCGCCGTGCGTCAGCACCATCGTGCCGCGCGCGCTGCGCTTCATCTTCTGCGGGCGCTTGCGCAGGTTGTGGCGCTTGTTGGCGACGGCGGCGAGGACCTTGCCGCTCGACGTCACCTTGAACCGCTTCTTGGCGGCCGACTTCGTCTTCATCTTGGGCATTTGAAACTCCTTCGAAGTTCCGCGCGGTTGGGCATGCCCGTTCCGGGAGGCGGGAGGACCGAAGTCCCCAGAACTCGCTTTCCCTCGGCCGTGGCCGCGCAATTGGAAGGGGCGCGTTATACAAGCGGGTGCCGGACTTGGCAAGTAAGTGCGGCCGGCTCGTAATAAATAAATTAAATCAATTATTTACGAAGTAATAGCCTTCGTACGCAACCAGCGCCGACAGCAATGCCCCATCGATGTGGATAAACGTCTCGCTCGACTGGAACGCGTCCGGAGAATAGGCCCAGCCCGCCTCGGGCGTGACGATCGAGCCGTTGACCACGCTGACGACTCTCGACCGGTCGCCCGGCCACCACCAGCGCCGCCAGGGCATCGCATGGTTTTCGGCGATATGCGCGATATACGAGGCCGCCACGAGCGAGCGGTCCCCGGGCGATCCCTGCGAAGTGAAGCGGGCCTCAACGCCCGAGTTGAGGCCCGTGATCCAGCCGAGTGCGGCGGTGGCCACGTCGGCGACCGCAGGTTCGCCGGTTATCTCGGCGAGCAGGACCGCATCGAGCGCCATGCGCGCGATCTTCGAGTTCGACCAGAATCCCCCCGGCCCGGCCCCCTTGGGAACAGGCCCCGGTGCCGCGACAGCATCGCGGTAACTGCGCGGCTCGCCGACGGGGAACAGGCGGAAGCCGTTGGACGCGCGTACGGGCAGGAAACCGGCGCGCGCGATTTCGCGGGCGGCATCCACGAAGACGTTGCGTTCCGCATGCCCCGGAAACGCGCCGAGCCAGTCGTGCAGCGCTTCGAAATAGGGAGCGGCGGCTTCCGCCGCGTATCCGCCGCCGCGGTCGGGCTTGAACGAGGCGAGGTGCCGGCGTAGCTGCGCCGTCGCGCGTTCGGCATCGGCTGCATCGCCGCCATACCGGTAGAGGAGCATCGTCAGAGATGCATCAAGATGCGCGGGCAGGTTTGCTGAAGGCCGGTCGCGTTCGGCACGCACGATCGAGACGATCCGTGCGGCGAGTTCGCGGTCGGATGGCGCCTGCCGGTCGAGCGCGGCCAGCGACTTGGCAAGACCGTAGAGTGCGAAAGGCGTGTTCGATTCGTCGTGCCGTCCCATCTGCCGTGCCGGATGATTGTCGGCAAAGCCGCCTCCCGGCCGGTGCAGTGCCAGCAGATAGCGGATACCGATGCGAATCTGCTCGCGCAGCCTTGCACGGTCGGCCTGATCGAAGTCGCCGCCGCGGCGCACGAGCGTGTCGGCAAGGCCCGCCACGAACGAGCCGTGCGAGCGGGCTTCGCCCATGAGCGAGTTGCAGTCGTAGAAGCCGCCGCCCTGCGCGGAAGTCGCGTTTCGAAGGGCGGCGTTTTCGAGGGACAAGGCACGAATGATCCGACGGCCGAGGACGCGCTCGCCGATCTCGAACGGCGCGGATTCGGCCGGGCCGACCCGCACGCGATAGCGCCCCGGCCGCTCGATGTCGCTGAAATCGGCTTCGCTCAGCCGCATGCCCCAGGTCTCGGGCAGGGCGCGCAGCTTCCCCGAAGCGACGGAATGCCCGCTCTCGTCGATCAGTTGCCAGTCGCGGGGGCCAAGGTCACCGGCCGCACCGATCTCGCGCACGACCGCGCGCTTGGCCGCACGCGCCTCGTAGCCGGTGACGCTGTACAGGAGGGCCGCATTGCGGACGGGAGGCGCCGACGTACACGCGCCGAGCGCGACGCACAGGACCGCCGCGCTCAGCCTTGACATCATTGGGCGTTCAAGCCGCTTACTTCGGCGCGATGACCATCGTCATCTGGCGGCCTTCCATGCGCGGATGGGCCTCGACCTTGGCCAGTTCGCCAAGTTCGCCCTTGAGCCGGTCGAGAAGCTGGGTGCCCAGCTCCTGGTGGACCATCTCGCGGCCGCGGAAGCGCAGCGTGACCTTGACCTTGTCGCCTTCCTCGAGGAAGCGGACCATCGCGCGCTTCTTCACGTCGTAGTCGTGGTCATCGATGCCCGGGCGCATCTTGATCTCCTTGATCTCGATGACCTTCTGCTTCTTGCGGGCTTCGTTGGCCTTCTTCTGCTGCTCGTACTTGAACTTGCCGAAGTCGAGCAGCTTGGCCACGGGCGGCTCGGCATTGGGGCTGACCTCGACCACGTCGAGCCCGGCATCCCAGCCCAGCTGCAGCGCGTCGAAGATGTTCACCACACCGAGCATTTCCCCTTCGGCGCCGATCAGGCGCAGGTCGGGGGATTCGATCTCGTCATTGACGCGCGGGCCTTCCTTGGCGGGCGCGGATTCCTGAGCAGGACGGGCTATGGCAATTCTCTTCTGGAAGTTGGAAACCGGGCGAATTTACGCGCGCGGCAAGGCAAGTCAAGGACGCTTGACGTCGCGCGCCTTGCCCTGCGGCCGGCCCTCGCGGGCAAAAAGCAGGCGCAGCACCTCGTCCACCCCCAGTCCCTGCAGGTTCTCGCGCCGCAGCACGGCCACCTCTGCCCCCCTGGGGGCGCAGAGCCTGGGGTCGGATTCGGCCGAAAAAAGCACGACCGAGGGGCAGCCGGCGGCCGCGACAAGGTGCATGGGCCCCGTATCGTTGCCGATCGCCGCCCCGGCCGTGCGGGCCAGAACGGCGATGTCGGCATAGTCCGTCTTGCCGATGAGATCGCGCGCGCGCGGGGCCACCGCGCGGATCGTCTCGCCCAGTCCCTTCTCGTCCGGCCCGCCGATCAGGACAGGCGTGACGCCGTGCGCGGTCAGTTCGGTCGCAAGGGCCGCGTACTTCGCGACCGGCCAGCGCTTGGCCGGCCGGCCGGCCGAGCCGCCGGGAACGAGCAGCGCGTAGGTCTCCGGCAGCTTGAAGCGCGCCGTGTCGGCCTTGACCCAGGAAAGGTCGCTGGCCGGAACGTCTGAGATGCCCGCCATGGCCAGCTGGTCGCGCTGGCGGTCGACCGTGTGCATCAGGTCGCGCCCCGGATTGGCGTGGGGGTGGCTGCAGCCGGGCGCGATGCCCGACCATTCGGGGCGGCCGGGCCCGAGGATGCGGAAATAGAGCGAGGAGCGCTCGGATGTCTGCAGGTCGTAGACGCGCCTGAACCGGCCGCCGCGAAGGCGCGCGCGCAGCGCCAGTAGGCCCGCGACATTGAGCTTGTGGGGGCGGCTGTCGACCCACACCTCGTCGAAATAGGGGCTCGCGCGCAGGAATTCCGCGAACGGCGCGCTCGTCAGCAGCACGATATGCGCGTCCGCATGGTGCCGGCGGATCGCGGCCATGGGACCCAGCGCCTGCACCACGTCGCCCAGCGCGCCGAGCTTCACGACGAGGATGTTCGGCCTGTCCGCCTCGCTCATCCCCACACCCCCGGATTGGCTTCGCGCAGCAGCTCCTCGTAGACGTCGAGGGTCGCGTGGCACATGCCTTCCCTGGTGAAGTTCGCGCGCACATGGTCGATGGCAAGCTGGGCCAGCGACTTGCGCGCCTCGCCCTGCAGCGCCAGCGCCTTGCCGATCGCCTCGGCAAGCCCGTCGACGCTGCCGGGCCGGAAGGTCCAGCCGGTCTCGCCTTCGATCAGGATCTCGGGCGCCGCGCCGTGCGCCGGCGCCACCACGGGGCGGCCCATCGCCTGCGCCTCGGCGACCACGCGCCCGAAGGCCTCCGGATCGGTCGAGGCGGAAACGACCACGTCGGCGAGCATGTAGGCCGCCGGCATGTCCTGGCAGTGGTCGACGATGCGCGCGATGCCCTCGAGCCCGTGTGCGCGCACGCGCCGCTCGATCTCGGCGCGGTAGGCGCTGCGCCCCTGGTCGGAGCCCACGAGCAGCAGCACCACGTCCTTGCGGCCGAGCCGCGCCATCGCGTCGATCAGCAGGCCCTGCCCCTTCCAGCGCGTGAGCCGGCCCGGCAGCATCACGACGGGCAGTCCGTCGGGCAGGCGCCAGTCGCCGGCAAGCTTCACCTGCCGCTCGACCGAGACGCGCGCGGGATCGAACTTCGCGATGTCGATGCCGCGATGGATGATCCGGATCAGCGAGGGTGCGGTGTGGTAGACGCGCTCGACATGGCGGGCGATGAATTCCGAGATCGCGATGACGCGCTGGCCCTTCGCCATGATCGAGTTGTAATAGCGCTTGAGCGGATTCCCGGCATTGTAGGTGCCGTGGAAGGTCGTCATGAACGGCACGCGCATGCGCCTTGCGGCGGCGCGCGCACTCCACGCGGGCGCGCGGCTGCGCGCATGCACGATGTCGGCGCCCGTGTCGCGGATCACCGCGGCCAGCCGCTCGACATTGCGGTGCATCGTGAGCGGGTTCTTGGACGCGACCGGCAGCGTCACGTGCGTGGCGCCGGCGCGCTCCAGTTCGCGGACCATCGGCCCGCCTTCGGACACCACGACCGCCCGCCAGCCCGCCTTCGCGATGGCGGCGGCGACATCGACGGCCCCGCGCTCCACCCCGCCGGTGACGAGGGCCGGCAAAACCTGCATGATGACCGGCACGCGCGCGGCCGTGGGCAGACCCTGCCCGGAGTCGCCCTGCGCCGTCTCGTCGCCGTCCTTGAAGGTTTGCATGCCGTCCGACCAACCGCGCCCGGAATACTTCCAGCACTCCGGCGCCCCACGTCCCCGTATCGCCTATCGCCGGATTCGCGGCAAGTCCCCCGGAATCGTCTTCTGCCCGGGCTTCATGTCCGACATGACCGGCTCGAAGGCGCTGGCGGTCGAGGCCTGGGCCGCGCGCCGCGGCCGGGCCTGCCTGCGCTTCGACTATTCCGGCCACGGCGAATCGGAAGGGCGCTTTGCCGACGGCACGATCGGGGCGTGGTTTGCCGACGCGCTGGCCGTATTCGACGCGCTGAGCGAGGGGCCGCAGATCGTTGTGGGCTCGTCGATGGGCGGCTGGATCGGCCTGCTTCTGGCCCGCGCAAGGCCCGCGCGCGTCGCCGCCTTCGTGGGCATCGCGGCGGCGCCGGACTTCACCGAGGACTTCATCGCGGCGAAGCTGCCGCCCGAGCTGCGCGCCAAGCTCGAGCGCGACGGTTTCTTCGAGGAACCCACGCCCTACGGCGATACGCCCTACACCATCACGAAGAAGCTGCTCGACGAGGGCCGCAACCACCTGCTGCTGCGCGCGCCCATCCCCTTCGACGGGCCCGTGCGCCTGCTCCACGGCATGAACGATCCCGACGTGCCCTGGCAGTGGTCGCCCAAGATCGCCGCGCGCGTGGCGTCGGCCGATGTCAGGGTGACGCTCGTCAAGGACGGCGACCACCGCCTGTCGCGCGAGCAGGACCTGAAGCTGCTGGCCGACACGCTCGACGAGCTGGCCGGCTAGGAACCCGCCGCGAGCAGCGCCTTCAGGCCGCTGCGGTAGTCGGGATATTCGAGCTTCACGCCCAGCGCATCCTTGATCTTGCGGTTCGTCACGCGCTTGCTCTCGGCATAGAACGAGCGGGCCATTTCGCTCATCGTCTTCGCGGCGTCGGCGTAGGGGATCTCGGGCGGCGCCTCGCGCCCCAGCAGCGCGCAGGCATAGGCGATGACGTCCTGCGGCGGGGCCGGTTCGTCGTCGCACACGTTGTAGATGGCGCCGGCGTCGGGTGCAGCGATCGAGGCTTCCAGCACTGTGGCGATGTCGGCGACATGGATGCGGCTGAAGACCTGGCCCGGTTTCACCACGCGCTTCGCCCGCCCCTCGCGCACCGTGTCGAGCGCGCTGCGCCCCGGCCCGTAGATGCCCGCGAGCCGGAAGACCGCGACCTTGTGGCCGACCTTCGTCAGCGCGAGCCAGCCCTCCTCGGCCGCCACGCGCGCGCGGCCGCGCGGGCCCGCCGGATGCAGCGCGCCGTTCTCGTCCACCCAGCCGCCGTCGCGGTCGCCGTAGACGCCCGTCGTCGACAGGTAGCCCGTCCATTTCACGCCTTCGAGGCGGATGAGGTCGTTGGCGTGATGGTCGAGCACGGCATCGCCCGCCGCATCGGGCGGAACGCTGGAAAGCAGGTGCGTCGTGCCCGCAAGCGCCGCCGCGGCATCGGCAAGCGGCCGGCCGCGGTCGAACAGGAAGGGCTCGATGCCTGCTTTCGCGAGCTCGGCCGCCTTCGCGGGCGTGCGGCACGTGCCCGCCACGCGCCAGCGCTTCGCCAGCAGGCGATGCGCCAGCGCCATCGCCGAATAGCCGAGGCCGAAGCAGAACAGCCTGTTCGCGCGGGCCGGATGCGGCGGGATTGCGGCGGGAAGGTCGAGGGACATCGTAACGCCAAGTCTATGGCATTGCGGCGCACGCGGCGCTACACCCTCGCGCATGAAACGCCTTGCCGTCGTTCTCGCCTGCCTGCTCGCCGCCGGCCCGCTCGCCGCCCAGCAGCCACAGGCCCCGCAGCGCCGCACGCAGTCGCCCGTGCAGAGCGCGCCGCCCGGCGCGGGCTTCGCGCGCCCGCTGCCGCGGCTCGACACCTCGCCCAACGCCGCGGACGAATACGATGCCTGCATGCATCGCGCGGAGAAGGAGCCCGACGCCGCCTACGAGGACGCGATGGGCTGGGCGCGCACGCGCGGCGGGGCCGAGCCGGCACAGCACTGCGCGGCCTCGGCGCTGTTCTACGCAGGCCACTACCGGCAGGCGGCCGAAGCCTTCACCAGCCTCGCCAACCGGTTCCGCGACCGGCGTACGCTGCTGCGCGCGAGCCTCGTGTCGCAGGCGGGCCGGGCGTGGCTTGCCGCCGAGGAACCGGAGAAGGCGATGGCCGCCTTCACCACCGCCATCGACGTGGCGCCGGAGACCGCGACCTTCCGCATCGACCGCGCCGAGGCGCAGGCCGCCGAAGGGAAATACTGGGAAGCGATCGACGACCTCAACCGCGCGGTCGAGATCGACCGCAACCGCGGCGACGCCTATGCGCTGCGCGCGGCCGCCTACCGGCAGGTCGAGGCGCTCGACCTTGCGATGGAGGACGCCGACGCGGCCGTGCGTCTTGCCCCGAAGCTGCCCGAGGCGTGGCTCGAGCGCGGCATCCTCAAGCGGATGAAGGGCGACAAGAACGGCGCCCGGCGCGACTGGCGCGAGGTGCTGCTGCTCGAACCCGAAGGGGCCGCCGCGGAAACCGCGCGCGCGAACATCGAGCGCATGGAGCTGGGCCTCGAGCCGCCGCCGCCGCCGCCCGCGCGCAAGAAGGCGGGCTAGCGCCCGCCGGCCGCGTCGAGCGCGGCCAGCACCGCATCGACCGTCAGCAGTTCGGGCAGCGCGTTGCCGCCGGGGGCCGCCGGCCCGTAGACGGCATTGAACGGGATGCCGTAGCGCCCGAACTCGGCAAGATAGGCGGAGATGCGCGCATCGGGCCGCGTCCAGTCCGCCTTCATCGCGACGATTCCGGCGGCGTTGAGCCTTGCGGTGACAGCCGGCTGGGAAAGCACGAGGCGCTTGTTGACCTGGCAGGTCACGCACCAGTCGGCCGTCACGTCGACGAACACGGTCTTGCCCTCGGCAAGGGCGGCATCGATGGCCGCGCGGTCGAAGCGCTGCCAGCCGATCGCCGGATCGTCGGGCCCGCGCACGGGTTCGTAGGCGAGCTTGGGCGGCAGCAGCAGGCCGAGCAGCGCCACGGCCAGCACCACGGCGACACGCGCGCGCGCCTGCGTGCGCGCGCGCAGTGCGAACAGTCCTGCCGCCAGAACGACCAGCGCGGCGGCAAGCGTGCCGGCCGCAAGCCAGCCGATCTGCGCGGCCAGCACCCAGACGAGCCAGGCCGCCGTGCCGGCGAGCGCCAGCCCCAGCGCGCGCCGCAGCACCAGCATCCAGGCACCCGGCTTCGGCACGAGTCGCGCGGCCGCGGGCACCGCGGCGACCGTCAGATACGGTGCCGCAAGACCGAGCCCGAGTGCGGCGAAGATCGCGTAGATCTCGCCGGGCCCCTGCGCCAGCGCGAAGCCCACCGCCGTACCCACGAACGGTGCCGAACAGGGCGTGGCCAGCAGCGTGGCGAACATGCCGGTGGCGAATGCGCCGGCCAGCGGCTTCGCGGCGCTTGCATCGGCGACCGCGTCGGGCAGCCGGATCTCGAACCAGCCCCACAGATTGGCGGCGAAGGCCACGACCACGATCGCCATGCCGGAAAGGAACCACGGCTGCTGGAACTGCAGGCCCCAGCCCACGGCCTCGCCCGTCAGGCGCAGCGCCACGAGCGCCGAGGCCAGCAGCAGGAAAGCGAAGACGACGCCCGCCGCCGTCGCAAGGAACGTGCGCCGCACGGCGCCGGCGGCATGGCGATCGAGCTTCACGAGGCTGGCAAGCTTCATCGCCAGCACCGGCAGCACGCACGGCATCAGGTTGAGGATCAGCCCGCCCAGCAGCGCCACGGCCAGCATCGCCAGCAGCGTGCCCGGCGGGGCGGCCGGCGGCGCGTTGCCCACGCCAAGCGTGCGTTCGACCGCGCGCGCGCCGTCGATGAGCGTCAGCGTCACCTCGCCGCCCGCCGCGAAGGGTGCCGCCCCCGGCCCCGCCACGGCCGCGACCGTCAGCGTGGCCGACCGCCCGCCCTCGGCCAGCCGCACGACGGGGCGCGCGAAGCTCCAGCCCGGCGGGCCTTCCACGAGGATGTCGGGTGCTGTCAGCGCCGGATCGGCGCGCACGCGCGCCAGCAGCGCACCCTGCGGCCCGCGCCGCAGGTCCGCGCCTTCGATGACGAGGCCGTTGGCCCCCTTGCCGTCGACGTCGACCGGCGGGACAAGGCTTGCGAAACGCGCGATGTCGTGCGCCTGCGCCGACGGCGTGCCGACGCCCGCCGGCAGGTCCAGCGACAGGTCCGCGCGGTAGGGGATGCACACGTCCTCGCACACGAGCAGATCGACGCCCGCGCGCAGGGAAGCAGGCTTGCCAGCCTCCGCCAACGTGGCTTCAACGGGCAGGATGACGTTGCCGGCATAGCCGGTCGTCTCGATGCCGAACAGCTCGAAGCGCTGCGGCACCGGATGGCGCAACTTCGCCTGCGCGAGATTGGCCGAGCCGTTCCAGTCGATCTCGACCGGCAGGCCCGCATCGCCCGGCGAACGCCAGTACGTTTTCCAGCCCTTCTTAAGCGCGATCTCGATCCCAAGCCGCAGGGCGCGCGCGGTCCCGGTATCGGACGTCGCGGCAACGAGCCGCACCGACACTTCCGGATGGCGGACCCAGTCGGACGCGGCGTCCTGCGCGCGTACGGTCCCGGCCGCCAGGACGGCGGCAGCGAAACAAAGTATCCGCACGAGTCCACGAAATTTCATGCTGCCGCCCGCCTGCAATCGGCCGCGTTTCGTGCTAGATTCGGGAAATCATGTCGCGCCAGCGCATCGAGATTCCGACATTCTTCGCGGGCCATCTTCTGGTGGCCATGCCGAGCATGTCCGACCAGCGCTTCGAGCGCACGGTCATCTACATGTGCGCGCACAACCCCGACGGCGCGATGGGCCTCGTCATCAACCGGCCGTTCGAGCAGCTCACCTTCCCCGACCTGCTCGAACAGCTCAGCATCGACGTGGGCCCCAAGACCAAGCAGATCCGCCTGCGCGCGGGCGGCCCCGTGGAAGCGGGGCGCGGCTTCGTGCTGCATTCCGACGACTACATGCATGACGGCTCCATGCGCGTGTTGCCGGGCATCGCACTGACCGCGACGGTCGACATCCTGAAGGAGCTTGCGGCCGGCTCCGGCCCGCGCCGCTCGCTGCTGGCGCTCGGGTGCGCGGGCTGGTCGGCCGGGCAGCTCGAAGGCGAAATCCAGCGCAACGGCTGGCTGACCGTGCCGGCCGACGACGACCTGGTGTTCGACCCCGACCTCGATTCGATGTGGGAACGCGCGCTCGGCCGCGCGGGCATTTCGGTCAGCTTCCTTTCGGGCGAAGCGGGCCACGCCTAGGCGATCCTCACGCGGCCAGCTTCGCCGCGATTTCGGCGAGCGACGAAAGGCGCTTGAGCGGACCCAGTGCCGCCAGCGTCGGCGTGCCTGAAAGGATGCGGGCCGCCACGCGCGCGATGTCGTCGGCGCTGACGGCCTCGACCTTGGCGGAGACCTCCTCGGGCGTGATGTCGCGCCCGAAGACGAGCAGGTTGCCGCCCAGCGCGTCCATGCGCGCGTTGGTGCTTTCAAGCGACATCAGCAGGCCCGCGCGCATCTGCGCCTTGGCGCGGCGCACCTCCGCGGGGCTGGGAATGGCGCGCGCACCGCGCAGTTCGGCGACGAGCGCCGGCACAAGCTCCGCCATCTCGCGCTCGCCCGTTCCGGTATAGACGTCGAACACGCCGCCGTCGGCGAAGGACGAGGCGTGCGCCGAGATCGAATAGCAAAGGCCGCGCTTCTCGCGGATCTCCTGGAACAGGCGCGAGGACATGCCGCCGCCCAGCAGCGTGGCGAAGACCTGCACGGCCCAGTAGTCCGGGTCGCGGTAGGCGACCGACGGGAAGCCCAGCACCAGATGCGCCTGCTCGAGATCGCTGTCGTCGCGGAACTCGCCGCCGCGGTAGCGCGCCGGCTCGTCGGAGGCGCCGCCGTTCGCGCGCCATTTGCCGAACAGCTCGTCCGCGCGCGCGAGCAGATGCCGCGGATCGAGATTGCCCGCGGCCGCCAGCACGACGTTGCCCGGCGCGTACATCGCGCGGCGCCAGTCCAGCGCCGCCTCGCGCGGCATGCCGCGGATGTTGTCGGCCGTGCCCAGCACCGGGCGGCCGAGCGCCTGGTCGGGAAAGGCCGTCTCCTGGAAGCGGTCGAAGATCACGTCGTCGGGGGTATCCTCGACCTGACCCAGCTCCTGGAGGATCACGCCGCGCTCGCGCTCGAATTCGGCCGGATCGAAGACGGATTCGAGGAAGATGTCGGCGAGGATGTCGAGCGCCAGATCGACGTCCTCCTTGAGGCACTTGATGTAATAGGCGGTCTGCTCGCGGCCGGTGTGCGCGTTCATGAACGCGCCCACGTTCTCGATCTCCTCGGCGATGGCCTTGGCGTCGCGCCGCACGGTGCCCTTGAACGCCATGTGTTCGAGCATGTGCGCGGCACCGTTGATCGCGGCCGGTTCGTGGCGCGTGCCCGCCCCCACATAGAGCCCGACCGAGACCGTCTCGACCTGATCCATGCGGTCGCTGGCCACGCGAAGCCCGCCGGCAAGCGTATCGATGCGCACGCTCATGCGCGCCTCGCGGCGGCGACGAATTCCTTCACCTTCGCCATGTCGTTGGGAAGGCGCGTCACGCGCTCGGGCTTGGTCATCAGGTCGGCAAGGTGCGGCGGCAGCGCCGGGCGCACGCCCGCGGCCTTCTCGACCGCATCGGGGAACTTCGCCGGGTGCGCGGTCGACGCGACGACAAGCGCCTCGCCCGCGCGGTGCGCCTTGCGCGCCACGTGCAGCGCCACGGCCGTGTGCGTGTCGACCAGTTCGCCGGTCGCGCGCCAGGTGTCGCCGATCTCGGCCAGCGTCTCGGCCTCGCCGCACGCCCCGCCCTCGTACTCGCGCGCGAGGCTCGTCTGCATGTTCGCCGGGAAATCGAGGCGGCCGGACTTGCGGAATTCCTGCATCATCGACGCGGTCGCCGCACCGTCGCGCCCGGCCAGTTCGAAGATCATGCGCTCGAAATTGGACGAGATCTGCACGTCCATCGACGGCGAGACGGTCGGCGCCACCGCTTCCAGCGCCATTTGGCCCGAGCGGATCGTGCGCGCCATGATGTCGTTGCGGTTGGTCGCGACCACGAGCCGGTCGACCGGCAGGCCCATTTTCTTGGCGGCATAGGCCGCCAGCACGTTGCCGAAATTGCCGGTCGGCACGCAGAAGCTCACCTTGCGGTCGGGCGCCCCCAGCGACAGGGCGGCGTGCGCGTAGTAGGCGATCTGCGCCGCCACGCGCGCCCAGTTGATCGAGTTGACGGCCGACAGGTTGTGGCTGTCGCGGAACGCGAGGTCGTTGAACATCGCCTTCACGGCGTCCTGGCAGTCGTCGAACGTGCCGTCGAGCGCCACGTTGTGGATGTTGGGCGCCAGCACGGTCGTCATCTGCCGGCGCTGCACGTCCGAAACGCGGCCGTGCGGATGCAGCATCACGACATCTACGGCCGAGCGGCCAAGGCAGGCCGCGATGGCGGCCGAGCCCGTGTCGCCCGACGTGGCGCCGATGACCGTCACGCGGGTGCCGCGCTTGGTCAGCACATGGTCGAACAGCCGGCCAACGAGCTGGAGCGCGAAGTCCTTGAAGGCGAGCGTGGGGCCGTGGAACAGCTCCATCGTCCACAGGCCGGGGGCCAGCTGCTTGAGCGGGGCGATGGCGGCATGGCGGAAGACGGACGGCGCATAGGTCTCGGCGCACAGGCGCTTCAGATCCGCATCCGCGATCGTGCCGCCCACGAACGGACGCATGACAGCGTACGCGATTTCGGCATAGGGCCGGTCGCGCAGCGCGCGCCATTCGGCGGGCGAGAATTGCGGCCAGTGCTCGGGGATATAGAGGCCGCCGTCGCGCGCAAGACCTGCGAGCAGCACGTCGTCGAAGGCGAGCACGGGTGCGGATCCGCGGGTGGAGACGTAACGCAAGGCGAAGGCTCCTTCAGGGCGTCAGGCGGCGGACGTTAGTGCGGCCGGACCGCCCGCGCAACGAGGGCCGAAAATCGTTCTTCATCAGCGTTTTACTCCGTCATGCCCGCACTTGATGCGGGCATCCACGACTTCGGGCGCCCAAGTCGCGGATGCCCGGCTTCGCCGGGCATGACGTCGGTTGGTCAAGAATCCAGATACCGCGCCTTGAGGTGCGCCTTGAACACGGCCGCGTCGAGCGGCTTGCCGGTCGCCTTCACGAGCAGTTCGCGCGTGGAGACCGAAGAACCCAGCGAATGCACGTTTGTCCGCAACCAGCCCATCAGCGGCGCGAAGTCGCCCTTCGCGAGCGAGGCCGGGATCGAGGGATCCGCGCGCCTTGCCGCGTCGAACAGCTGGGCCGCCGTCATCGCGCCCAGCGTATAGGTCGGGAAATAGCCCCACGAACCGCCGGGCCAGTGGATGTCCTGCAGGCAGCCGTCGCGGTCGTCGGGCGGGACCACGCCGACAAGCTCGCGCATGGCCTCGTTCCACGCACCCGGCAGGTCGGCAAGCTGCATGCGGCCTTCGATCAGCGCGCGCTCGAGCCGGTAGCGCAGGATGACATGCGCGGGATATGTGACCTCGTCGGCGTCCACGCGGATGAGGCCGCGCTTCACGCGGTGGTAGATGCGCCTGAAATTGTCCGCCGACCACGCCACGCCCGAACGGCCGAACGCGGCGGCGGCCTTGGGCGCCAGATACGACAGGAATTCCGGGCTGCGCGCGGCCTGCATTTCGACGAGCAGCGACTGGCTTTCATGCGCGCTCATCCCGCGCGCGAAGCCGACAGGCTGGTGGCGCCAGTCCTTCGGCAGGCCGCGTTCGTACATGGCGTGCCCGGTCTCGTGCAGCACGCCCATCAGGCCCTTGGCGAAATCCTTCTCGTCCCAGCGCGTGGTCAGGCGCACATCGTCGGGCACGCCGCCGCAGAACGGGTGGTGGCTGGTATCGAGCCGGCCATGGTCGAAGTCGAACCCGACCGCGCGCATCAGCTCCTCGGCGAGCTTCTTCTGCGCGGCCGCCGGGAACGGGCCGTCGAGCCGTTCGGGCGCCGGGGCGCGCGCCTGCCGGTCGAGCACGGCCTGCGTGAAGGCGGGAAGGAACGCGGCAAGGTCGGCGAAGACCGCGTCGATCTCGGCCGACGAGCCGCCGGGCTCGTATTCGTCGAGCAGCGCGTCGTAGGTCGTGCGACCGAGCTTCCCGGCCTTGATCGCGGCCACCTCGCGCGTCAGGTCGAGCACCTTCTGCATCGAGGGCAGCAGGCCCGCGAAGTCGTTGTCCTTGCGCGCCTGCCGCCAGCGCATCTCGCATGCCGAGACCGCGCGCGAACGCGCCTCGACGAGGTCGGCGGGAAGTGCGGTCGCGTGCACCCAGTCGCGGCGCATCTCGGCGAGGTTGGCCGCCTGCCACGCGCCGAGGCCCGTGCCCTCGCCCGCCGCCGCGAACAGGTCGGCGAGGGCGGGATCGGAAGCCTGTTCGTGGACGATCAGCTTCAGCGTGGCGAGCTGTTCGGCGCGCGTCTCGGCGCCGCCGTCGGGCATCATCGCCGCACCGTCCCAGTCGAGCACGGCGATGGCATCGCGCACGAGGTTCATGCGGCGGAAGCGCTGCTCGAGCGCGGCATAGGCGGTCGTGGCGGCTGTCATGGCTTCCTGCGCTGGGAGATCACGTAGATCGCCGCGAGCGAGACCGCGAGCGCGAACCACGTGAAGGAATACTGCAGGTGCGGGCGCGGCAGCTCGACCTGGGTCTGGCCGCCCAGCGGCCAGCCGCCGGGATTGCGCGGCTCCAGCGCCTGCTCGACATAGACCGGCAGCGCGTCGGGCACGCCCATGGCCTTGGACATCGCCGGCAGGTCAAACCAGAACCACACGTCCTTCGCGGGCATGTTGTCGGGCATCATCCAGCCGCGGCGCGGCTCGTCGCGCAGCACGCCCTCGACCGTCACCTCGCCCGCGACCTGCCCCTCGGCGCGCAGCCTGGCCTCGCGCAGTTCCTTGCGCACCCAGCCGCGGTTGACGATCAGCGCCGGCTTGCCCTCGCGCACGAGCGGCGTCATCACGAAGAAGCCTTCGTTGCCGTTCAGCGAACGGGCATAGACGTGGATCTCGTGCGCGTGGTCGAAGCGGCCGGTCGCGTCGACGCGGCGGAAGCGGCGCAGTTCGGGATCGGCGAGCGCGGCATCGACGGCGACCGGCGGCATCGCAAGGCGGCTTGCCCGCAGGTCGTTCTCGGCCGTGCGCTCGAAATGGCGCGCAAGCTGCCAGCCCGACAGGCAAAGCAGCAGGACGACGCCGGGTACGGCGATCAGCGTGGGGACCAGGCGCGGCGCGAAGCCGGGGATCAGGCGGTCAAGCATCGAAGTCGTGGCGGCGGTGGCGGAACTGCATGGCGATGAGGGTGGCCTTGGCCACCCGCAGCATCCAGAGGCCCGAAAGCCCGACGACCGGCGGCCAGACGATCAGGTGAACCCACCAGGGTGGCGAAAATGCGGCGTCGACCCACAGCGCCAGCGTGACGAGAAGGAAGCCCAGCAGCAGGATCACCAGCACCGCGGGCCCGTCGCCCTCCTCGTGGCTCTTGAGATCGAGCCCGCAGGAAGCGCAGGTGTCGGCCACCGCCAGCGAAAAGGCGCCGCGATAGAGCGGCGCGCCCGCGCAACGCGGACACCGGCAAGCAAGACCCGCCGCCAGCGGGCTGGCGACGGGTCCGGCAGGCGTATTGTCGTGTGTGGCGTTCAGATCAGCCAGCCCACGGGCCGTGGCCGGGCAGGCTGGTCGGGCCCTGGCCCGTCACGTAGATGACGACGAACAGGAACAGCCACACCACGTCGACGAAGTGCCAGTACCAGGCCGCCGCCTCGAACCCGAAATGGCGCTCGGGCGTGAAGTGGCCCTTGATCGCGCGCACGAGGCACACGATCAGGAAGATCGTGCCGACGAGCACGTGGAAGCCGTGGAAGCCGGTCGCCATGAAGAAGACCGACGAGTAGACGTTCTCCTTGAAGCCGAAGGCGGCGTGCACGTACTCGTACGCCTGGCAGGCCGTGAAGAGCATGCCCAGCAGCACCGTCAGCACGAGCCCCCAGATCAGGCCCTTGCGGTTGCCCTCGACCAGCGAGTGGTGCGCCCACGTCACCGTGGCGCCCGACGTCAGCAGGATGAGCGTGTTGAGGAACGGGATATCCCACGGGTTGAAGGTGACGATGTCCTTCGGCGGCCACACCTGGCCGACCGTGTGCTCGGGATAGAGCGCGAAGTGGAAGTACGACCAGAAGAAGGCGACGAAGAACATCACCTCCGAGGCGATGAACAGCACCATCGCGTAGCGCAGGCCGAGGCGGACGGCGGCGCTGTGCAGGCCGGGCGTCATCGCTTCCTTCACGACCTGGCCCCACCAGCCGTACATCGTGAAGAGAACGAGGCCGAGGCCGATGACGATCTTCCAGACGCCGAGCGACTTGAAGAACGCCTCCGATCCCTTCCCGAACAGGTCGGGATGCATGAAGGTGAGCGCCGCCACCGCGAGCACGAAGGCGCTGATCGATCCGATGATCGGCCAGGGGCTCGGCTCGACCAGGTGATAGGGCGCTTTCGCACCGTGCGCGGAAGTCTGGGCCATGGGTTCGTTCCTCAGTTTGTCGGCGTCGCCTGGGCGGTCTTGGGCTGGTCGGCAGCCCGGAAGAAGCTATAGGAGAGCGTGATCGTCGTCACGTCGCTCATGTGCGGGTCCTTCTCGATCGAGGGATCGACGAAGAAGGAAACGGGCAGGTCGAGTTTCTCGCCGGGGGCGAGCGTCTGCTCGGAGAAGCAGAAGCACGCGACCTTCTGGAAATAGGGCGCGGCCTTCTCGGGCGTGACGTTGTAGCTGGCCGTGCCGGTCGTGGCGGCCTTCCCGGCATTGGCGGCGGTGTAGAAGATGAGCGTGTCCTCGCCCGTGCGGACCTTCACGGGCGCCGGCCCGCTGAAGCGCCAGCCCAGCGCGTTTGGCCCGCCCATCACGTTGGCGTCGAAGCGCACGGTGATGATGCGGTTGCCGGTGTGCGAGGGAAGCTGCTCGGCCAGCATCGGCGTGCCGCCGAAACCCGTCACCTGGCAGAACAGCTTGTAGAGCGGCACGGCCGCATAGGCCGCCCCGACCATCGCCACGGCGATGCCGGCAAGGGCGAAACCCGTGCGGCGGTTCGAGCGGTTCTGGCGCGCGGGCTCGCTCATGGCACCATCTTCACGATCGTGATCGCGTAGAACAGCACGCACAGCGCCGCGACCGCGAGCGCGATCGCGAGGTTCTTGCCGCGCCGGTTCTTCATCGGATCGTTGGCGGCCATCACGACAGTCCTCCCGCCGGCAGGCGGTCAAGCACCATCAGGCCGAACAGCAGGAACAGATAGACGATCGAATAGCCGAAGAGCCGGCGGGCGGCCGCCTCGGGGAAATCCGGGCCGTCCGCACCTTCGCGGCGGCCTTCGCGCCACACGTCGAGCGCGCCGGCAAGGAACACGAGGCCCAGAGCCGCGGCCGCGGCCGCGTACACCGGCCCGACGATGCCGCAGAAATACGGCGCCACGCCCAGCGGGGCGAGGAGTGCGGAATAGATCACGATCTGGCGGCGCGTCTCGGCCTTGCCCGCGACGTTGGGCAGCATCGGCACGCCGGCCTTGCCGTAGTCGCGCATGGCGAAGAGCGACAGCGCCCAGAAATGCGGCGGCGTCCACATGAAGACGATGGCGAACAGGACCAGCGCGCCGAGCCCCACGTCGCCCGTGACCGCGGCCCAGCCGATCATCGGCGGGAAGGCGCCGGCGGCCCCGCCGATCACGATGTTCTGCGGCGTGCGCCGCTTGAGCCAGGCCGTGTAGATGAAGACGTAGAAGCCGATCGAACCCGCCAGCAGCGCACCTGCGGCGATGTTGGTCGCCAGCGCCATCACCACGACGGAAGCGACAGACAGCACGATGCCGAAGGCAAGCGCTTCGGCCGGTTCGACGCGGCCTTGCGGGATCGGCCGGCCGGCCGTGCGCGTCATCAGCGCGTCGATGTCCGCGTCGTACCACATGTTGATGGCGCCCGCGGCACCGGCCGCGACCGCGATGCAGGCGACGGCGACCGCCGCCACGAACGGATGGACGTGGCCTGGCGCCAGCATCAGCCCGACGAGCCCCGTGAACACCACGAGGCTCATCACGCGCGGCTTGAGCAGCGCCACGAAGTCGGCGACCCCGCCCGCGCTTTCGCGCGCCGCGAGGTCGCCTGACGTCAGGCTGGCCGGGATCGATCCGTCGGCGGACATGCGGCTCAGTGCGAGGCCGCCGCCTTGATCTGCGGCAGTTCCTCGAAGGTGTGGTGCGGCGCCGGGGTCGGCACGGTCCATTCGAGCGTGTCGGCCGGGACGCCCCACGGGTTGGCCTGCGTGACCTTCTTGCCGTTGAACAGCACCCACACCGTCGCGACGAGGAAGGCCATCGACGCGGCGAACGCGATATAGGCGCCCCACGACGAGACGAGGTTCCAGCCCGCGAAGGCGTCCGGATAGTCCGGGATGCGGCGCGGCATGCCGGCCAGACCCAGGAAGTGCTGCGGGAAGAAGGTCATGTTGACGCCGATGAACGTCACCCAGAAGTGGAGCTTGCCCCACGATTCCGGATATTCGCGCCCCGTCATCTTGGGCCACCAGTAGTAGAAGCCGCAGAAGATGCCGAACACGGCGCCCAGCGACAGCACGTAGTGGAAATGCGCGACCACGTAATAGGTGTTGTGGAGCGCGATATCCATGCCGGCATTGGCCAGCACCACGCCCGTCACGCCGCCGACGGTGAACAGGAAGATGAAGCCCACGGCCCACAGCATGGGCACGCGGAACTCGATCGACCCGCCCCACATCGTCGCGATCCACGAGAAGATCTTCACGCCCGTGGGCACGGCGATCACCATCGTGGCGGCGGTGAAGTAGATGCGCGAGTTGACGTTGATGCCGGTCGTGTACAT
>JAEUKX010000021.1 GCA_016794025.1 Rhodospirillales bacterium
GCGGCCGTCGATGCGCTTGCCGCTCTTCACCACGTCGCCGCGCACGATGTCGCGCTCGAGGTCCTTGAACAGCTTGCCGACCAGGTCGGTCTTGGCCGCGTCGTCGCCGCCGATGACTTCCTTGGCCTTCTTCTTGACCGCATCGACCTTGTCGGTGCGGGCCTGCTTCGACTGCTCGGCATAGGCCTGGCGCAGCTCGTCGCTGAACTGCGACTGCAAGGCCGCCCACACCGCCTTCTTCTCCGGGTTCTCCTCGGCCAACGCCCAGGGCTCCTTGGCGCATTGCTCGGCCAGGTCGATGATCGCGTTGATGACGTGCTGGTACTCGACCGCGCCGAAATCGACGGCGCCCAGCATCACCTCTTCCGACAGCTCCTGCGCCTCGGATTCGACCATCAGCACGCCTTCCGAGGTGCCGGCGACGACGAGGTCGAGCTTCGATTGCGGCAGGTCGGTCTGCTTCGGGTTCAGCACATACTGGCCGTCGATATAGCCGACGCGCGCGGCGCCGATCGGGCCCATGAAGGGGATGCCCGAGATGGTGAGCGCGGCGGAGGCGCCGACCATCGCCACGATGTCCGGATCATTCTCCAGATCGTGGGAGAGCACGGTGCAGATGACCTGCGTCTCGTTGCGATAGAGCGGGTGGAACAGCGGGCGGATCGGCCGGTCGATGAGGCGCGAGGTCAGCACCTCCTTCTCGGTAGGGCGGCCTTCGCGCTTGAAGAAGCCGCCGGGGATCTTGCCCGCGGCGAAGGTCTTCTCCTGGTAATGGACCGTCAGGGGGAAGAAGTCCTGGCCGGGCTTGGCCGACTTCGCGCCGACGACCGTGCACAGCACGACCGTGTCGCCGTACGTCGCCATCACGGCGCCGTCGGCCTGACGGGCGATCTTGCCCGTCTCGAGGACGAGCTTGCGCCCGCCCCACATCATTTCCTTGCGGACGATATCGAACATCTTATTGCTCTCTTTCTCTCTCTTGCCGCGTACGGACCCGCCGGCGCGCGCCCGTTGGCGCGTGCGACGTGGCGCCGGCCGCAGACGCCCGTATGGCGTCCGCCCCAACCGGTGCCGCCCCTTGGTTTCGGGACGTCGGATTCAGATCGCGCGGCGTCGTACGGAATTCCGCCGCGCTGGGATTCGTGAAGGCGTAGGCGCGAACGCGCGCGACAGCCTTCCCGCGCGCCCGCCTGGGGAGCGCGTTGGGCGTGACGTGCGTGAACGCGAAGATCAAGCGGCCGGCTTCAGCGGCGCAGTTCGAGGCGCTCGATCAGCGACTCGTAGCGCTTGGTGTCCTTGCGCTTGAGGTAGTCGAGCAGCGCGCGGCGCTGGCCGACCATCATGAGCAGGCCACGGCGCGAGTGGAAATCCTTGTTGTGCGTGGCGAGGTGCTCGGAGAGCTCCTTGATGCGCTCGGACAGCAGGGCGACCTGCACTTCCGGCGAACCCGTGTCGCCCTTCTTGGTGGCAAACTTCGTAACGATGGCGCTCTTGCGCTCGGCATTCATCGACATCGGTCACTCCTTCATGGACCCGAGGTTGAAGACGCGCGCGGGACGGATCTCTCCGCCGGAGCCTTCCGCGAGTGCGACGAGCTTGCCGTCATGGAAGACGGCGAGCGGGCCGGGCTCGGGCGGGGGCTGTTCCGCGCGGGGGTCTCGCAGGACGCGGCCCTGTCGAAGGGCTGCGGCCTCTTGCGCGGTCACGGCCAGTGCCGGGATGTCGTCCAGCACGGTCTCGACCGGGGCGAGGGCCCCAAAACGGGCCGGACTATGCCCAAGGGCCTCCAGATTATCCAGAGAAATTGCCGCCTCGACGCGGTGTTTGCCTACCGCTGTCCGGCGCAGCGCCACGACATGGCCGACGGTTCCCAGCGCCAGCGCCAGGTCGCGGGCAAGGCTGCGCACATAGGTGCCCGACCCGCAGGAAACGCGCAGCCGGGCCTCGTCCGGGCCGGGCATATCGACGATTTCCAGATTGTAGATCAATACCTTACGGGATTTCATCGCGACCGTCTCGCCGGCGCGGGCCAGCGCATAGGCGCGTTCGCCGTCGATCTTCACGGCCGAATAGACCGGCGGGACCTGTTCGATCTCGCCCGTGAAGCGGGGCAGGACCGCCGCAAGGCTGGCCTGCGTCGGGCGGACGGGGCTCGTCGCGGTCACCGCCCCTTCGGCATCGTCGCTGGCGGTCGCCGTCCCCCAGCGGACCGTGAATTCGTATTCCTTCGTGCCGTCGGCGAAATGGGCCAGCGTCTTGGTCGCTTCGCCCAGCGCGATGGGCAGCAGGCCCGAGGCGAGCGGGTCGAGCGTGCCGGCATGCCCGCCCTTTGCGGCATCGAACACGCGCCGCACGCGGCCCAGCGCCTGCGTGGAGGAAGGACCAACCGGCTTGTCGAGGAAAACCCAGCCGTCGACCTTCGCGCGGACGCGCTTGCCGTTCACTTCTTCTTCGCGCGCCGCTTCGGCTTGGCCTTGGACGGGGGCGGTGCCACGTCCATCGCCACCTTGGGATCGCGGAAGGCGCGGTCGATCTTCGAGGCGTAGTCGAACGCCGTATCGGCGCGGAAATGCCATTCGGGTGCCGCGCGCAGGTCGACGCGCCTTGCGATCTCGCCGCGGATATAGGCGCGCGCGCGCGTCAGCGCCGCCACGGCCGTGTCCACGCCCTCGCCGCCCAGCGTCGTGACGAACGCGGTCGCGTGCTTCAGGTCGGGCGTGGCGCGCACCTCGCTGACCGTGATGAGCGCGTCCTGCAGGTCGGGATCGCGGAAATGGCCCTCGGTCAGCACCTCGGTCAGCGCCCGGCGCAGGGCTTCGCCCACGCGCAGCTGGCGCTGCGAGGGACCTTCGGGATGTTCGCCGCCGCGCGCCATCAGCGCTTCACGTCCACGATCGTGCGGCCCTTGACCTTGCCCGCGACGATGGCCTCGGCGAGCTTCGGCAGGTCGGCAAGCCCGCAGACCTCGACCGCCTCGCCAGGCAGGCCGTCGGGCAGCAAAGCCGCGAGCTTGCGCCAGCAGGCGTCGCGCTCGGGGATCGGGCACTGCGACGAATCGATGCCCACGAGCCGAACGCCGCGCAGGATGAACGGCATCACGGTCGTCGGCAGGTCATGGCCGCCTGCAAGCCCGCACGCGGCGACGGTGCCGCGCCGCGCCATCGAGGCAAGCACGTTGGCAAGCGTCGTCGAGCCGACCGTGTCGATGGCGCCGGCCCAGCGCTCGCTTTCCAGCGGGCGGGGCGTCTTTGCCAGCTCCGCGCGATCGATGACGGCCTGCGCGCCCAGCTTTTTCAGATAGGGTTCCAGTTCCTTGCGCCCGGTCGAGGCGACGACCTTGTGGCCGAGCTTGGCCAGCAGCGCCACGGCGACCGAACCGACGCCGCCGGCAGCCCCCGTCACCAGCACTTCCTTCTCGCGCCGCACGCCGCCCGCCTCGAGCGCGTGCACGCACATCATGGCGGTGAGCCCGGCCGTGCCCATCGTCATGGCCCATTTCTCGTCCGTGCCCGGCGGCAGCTTCAGCAGCCACTCCGCCTTCGCGCGGGCCTTCTCGGCCATGCCGCCCCAGTAGGTCTCGCCCACGCCCCAGCCGGTGAGGATCACCCTGTCGCCGGGCTTGAAGGCGGGCGAGGCCGAGCTTTCGACCGTCCCGGCCCAGTCGACGCCGGGGATCATCGGGAACGAGCGCACGATCTTGCCCTTGTCGGCGATCGCCAGCCCGTCCTTGTAGTTGAGCGAGGAATAGGCGACCGCCACGGTCACGTCGCCCTCGGGCAGGGCGGACTCGTCGAGCGAGACGAGCTTGGCTTCGAACTTTCCGTCCGGGCGGTCGAGGAGCAGGGCTCGGAACATGCGTGGGCGTCTCCGCAGTTTCCTATCCGTCGCTTGGGTCCGCGCGCGCGTCAAGTCTTGCGTCGGGGGGTGGCGTGGCCCAACTTGGAAACAATGATCCTTCCCGACCGGTCCGCCACCGCGATTTCGGCATGGCTGCTCGCCGAAGGCGCGCACCTCCCCGACATGGGCGCGCTGGTCGAGGGGCTGGCCCTGCGGCTTCTGGCCGCGGAAGTCCCGGTGGCGCGCGTCGCCTCGATGGTCGAGACGCTGCATCCGCGCTTCGTGGGCGCCATGCGGGTGTGGGAGCCGGGCAGCGACATGCGCCTGCGCCGCGTCACGTTCGACGATCCCGTGGTGGTGGCGCCCGACGCGAAGTACACGATCGACGAACTGCAGAAGACCGGCGCGCCGTTCGAGATGCGCCTCGACGATCCGGCGGTCGACGAATACGACCTGCTGCCCGCCTTGCGCGATGCCGGGCATACGCACTACCTGCTGCTGCCGCTCCGTTTCCGCGGCGACCCGCTGCACGGCGTCTCGTTCTCGACCAAGGTGCCGGGCGGCTTCACGCCGGCGCACCGTGCCCTGCTCGACGCGATTCTGCCCGCCCTCAACGCCGTCATGAACGTGCAGTCCGTCCACCGAATGTGGGCCGACGTGCTGCGCGCCTATGTCGGCAGCGAGCCGGCCGACCTGATCCTCAAGGGCGCCATAAGGCGCGGCGATGTGCGCCGCATCCGTGCCGCCCTGCTGATGAGCGACCTGCGCGGCTTCACCGTACTGGCCAACGCCGCCGATCCCGAGACGACCGTCGCGGCGATCAACGCCTATCTCGACCGCGTCGTGCCGGCCGTCGTCTCGCAGGGCGGCGAGGTGCTGAAGTTCATGGGCGACGGTGTGCTTGCGATCTTCCCCGTGAGCGCGGCGCGCGATGCCGCTGCGGCCTGTGCGGCGGCGCTTGCCGCCGCGCGCCAGGCGCTGGCCGTCGAGGGGCCGCGTCTGGGCATGGCGCTGCATCTGGGCGAGGCGGCCTACGGAAATATCGGGGCGGGCGACCGGCTCGACTTCACGGTGATCGGCCGCGACGTGAACCTGCTGGCCCGGCTGGAGAAGCTGTGCGGGCAGACGGGCGAGGCGATCGTGCTGTCCGACGCCTTCGCGGCGGCGCTGGGCGCACCGGCGCGCGCACTGGGGACGTTCGAGCTCAAGGGTTTTCCCGCCCCGCAACCCGCCTTCGCGCCGGAAGGCTAGCGCCGGTGGACGCGCTCACGCTTTTCGGTCTGTTCGCGGTCGGCACGATGGTGGCGTTCTATGCGCTTGAAAGCCGCGCGCGCGTCTACGTGCTCTGCTTTGCGGGAAGCTGCGTGCTCGCCTCGGCCTATGGCTTCCTGTCGGGCGCCTGGCCCTTCGGCCTCGTCGAGGCGGTCTGGGCGGTCGTGGCGTTCAGGCGCTGGCGCCGGGCAAAGCCCTAGTCCGGATTCCGGACCGGACGGCGAACCCCGCCGGTGCTAGCTTTCCCGGCATGACAGGCTACGGACAATTCTGCTCGATCGCGCGCGCACACGAGCTTCTCGGCGGGCGCTGGACCCTTCTGGTCGTGCGCGAGATCCTGCTCGGCAGTTCGCGCTTCGGCGAGATCCGCCGCGGCATTCCGCGCGTGTCGCGCACGGTGCTTTCCGAACGCCTGCGGGCGCTCGTGGATGCGGGCGTGCTGACGCGCGGCGAGGCCGACGGCGGCCCCGTCTATGCGCTCGCACCCGCCGGGCGCGATCTCATGGACCTCGTGAAGGCGCTGGGCGTCTGGGGCCAGCGCTGGCTGCCGCGCGATGCGACGGACGAGGACAACGACCTCGAGCCGCTGCTCGTCGACATGGCCCGGCGCACGCGGCGCGCCGCCCTGCCCGAAGAGCCGTTGATCGTGCGCTTCGAGATCGCGCGCAACCGCCGCCGTTTCATGCTGCTGCGCCGGACCGAGGCTTCGCTGTGCGAAAGCAGCCAGGGCTTTCCCGAGCGCGTCGTCGTGAAGGGCCCGCTTGCCGCCCTCGTGGCGTGGTGGCGCGGCGACGTGGATTTCGACGGCGCGCGCCGCATGGGCCTTGTCGTGAGCGGCAGCGAACGGCACGTGCGCGCCTTCGCTGGCTGGTTCGACCGGTACATGTTCGCGGGCATTCCGGCCGCGGCGTGAGCAGGATTTTCTGATTGTAGTCCGTCCGCGGATCGACCGATCCGTGGTTATGTCGCGACCCCGCCCGATAGGACCCGCACGTTAGGAAACGCCATGTCCGATCTCCGCCTGTCGCCCGACGCGACCGCCACGCTCGACCAGCCGATCCTGTCGGCGCTGACGACGGGCCACCGCCATCTTGCGCTGAAGGGCCGTGCGGTCGTGCGCTATCCGGCCGGGATCGCGCCGTTCGCGGCGTTCCTCGAGGAGACGGACGCGGCCCGGCGCGAACTGCGCGAGATGGCCGGATCGGGCCCCATCGCGGTCCTGCGCGCGGAGGGGGCGGACACCGCGCCGGTCGCCGGGCTCGAGACGAAGCTTGCCGCCACGGTCCTGCAGATGGTCGCCCGCGACATTCCGCCGGCGGACCCCGCCTTCGCGCCGCTGGCGCTGGGTGCCGCCGACGTGCCGGAGATGCTGGAACTGACCGCGCTGACAAAGCCCGGCCCCTTCTTCGCGCGTACGCACGAACTGGGCCGCTATGTCGGCGTGCGCATCGGCGGGCGCCTCGCCGCGATGGCGGGCGAGCGCCTGCGGCCCGCGGGTTTCACCGAGGTCAGCGCCGTGTGCGTGCACCCCGATTTCCGCGGGCAGGGCCATGCGGGCGCACTGGTGAAACTGCTGATGGCCGAGATCGCCGCGCGCGGCGAGACCCCGTTCCTGCATCTCTATGCCGACAACCTCGCCGCTCGCACGCTTTACGAGAAGCTCGGCTTCGCGGCGCGCAAGAACCTCGTCTTCGTCGTGATGCAGGCGCCGTGATTCAAGCGCCTTGGGCGACCGCAAGCGCGGCGGGCGCGCCGTCGCCGCCCGCCCGCTCGACATTCCAGAACGACTTGTGGAACGCCTTCAGCGACGGGCGGTGCCCGATGCTGACGATCGCGGTCCGCGGCAGGCGCTCGTCGAGAAGGCGGTAGGCGTGCGCCTCTGTCGCCTCGTCGAGTGCCGAGGTCGCCTCGTCGAGGAACAGGAAGGCGGGCTTGGCCAGCAGGGCCCGCGCCACGGCAAGGCGCTGCTGTTCGCCCGGCGACAGGCGCTGGCCCCAGTGTGCGACCTCGTCGAGCCGGTCGGCGAGCTGCGGCAGGCGCACGTCGGCAAGCGTCGCCTTCAGCGTCGCGTCGTCGGCCCCGTTGGCGTGGGGATAGAGCAGCGCCTCGCGCAGCGTGCCGATGGGCATGTAGGGTTTCTGCGGCAGGAACAGGATGTGCCCGCGCGCCGGCAGGCGCACGCGGCCGCGGCCGAACGGCCAGATGCCGGCCAGCACGCGGAAGAGCGTGCTCTTGCCCGAACCCGAGGCGCCCGTCAGCAGCACGCGGTCGCCCGGCGCCACGGTTGCGCTGGCATGCGCGATCAGCGTGGCGCCGCCGGGCAGCCCCACATCGACATCCTCGATGGCAAGCGTGCCGTCGGCGGACGGCACCTCGGCAAGCGGCGAGACCTTCGCGGCCGCCTCTGATTCGGCAACGGCCGCCTCGAAGTCGAGCAGGCGGTCGACGACCGATTTCCAGTCGGCGAGCGAGGCGTAGGCCTGCACGAAGAAGGAAAGCGCGCCCTGCACCTGCCCGAAGGCCGAGGCCGTCTGCATCAGGCCGCCGAGCGCCATCGAGCCCGAGAAATAGCGCGGGGCCGCGACGATGAACGGGAAGACGATGGCAAGCTGGTTGAACAGGCTCGTGAACAGGTTGAGCTTCAGCCCCGCCCACATCAGCGCGTACCAGTTGGCGACGACGCCCGCGAAGCGCTGGCCGAAATTGGCGCGCTCGCGGTCCTCGCCGCCGTAGAGCGCCACCTGCTCGGCGTTTTCCCGCAGGCGGACCAGCGCGAAGCGGAAATCGGCCTCGTAGCGCTGCTGGGCGTAGTTGAGCGGCACGAGCGGCCGGCCCACCAGATGCGTGAGCCACGTGCCGAGGACCGAATAGACCAGGGCAAACCACACCATGTAGCCGGGGATAGCGATCTCGTGCCCGAGCAGCGTCACCGAAAAGTCGCCCGACAGGTGCCACAGGATCGTCAGGAACGCGCCCAGCGTCAGCACCGAGCTGATGAGCTGCGTGACCAGCCCCAGCGTCGTGGAGACGAAAAGCCGCACGTCCTCGGCGATGCGCTGGTCGGGGTTGTCGGTCTCCGCCCCCGTCACCTGGAAGCGGTAATAGACGCGGCCCGAGAGCCAGGCGTCGACGTAGCGGCGCGTCAGCCAGTCGCGCCAGCGGATCTGCAGCCACAGGCTGAACCAGCGCGTGGCGACGTAGTTGAAGATGAAGAGCGCGGCAAGCCAGCCGAACACGCCGAACTGCTGCCAGAACTCCGCCTCGTTCTTCTCCTGCAGCGCGTTGTAGAACGCGTTGTTCCAGGAGTTGAACAGCACCTCGAGATAGACGCCGCCGAGCGTCAGCCCGATGACGACCGCGAAAAGGCCGCGCGCGTACCAGCGGTCCTCGGCAAACCAGTAGGGACGGGTGAGGCGCCACAGGCGCCCGGCGAATGTCGCAAGCCCGGCATGCGGGCGCGGTAGGGACTGCATGGGAAGCGGATGACCCCCGAACGAGGCGGAACTGCGGGTGCGGAGCCTAGACCCGCCGCTTCGCGCCCGGCAAGCGCGGGCGTGTCACGCCCTATTGCAGCCGCAATTGCGCCGCGCGGCTGACATCCGCGGACACGCTGCGCTCGCCGTCCGGGCGCATGGCCACGAGGAAGCGTACCGGTGCAGGTCCTTGCGTGCTGGCGAAAGGCAGGACGAGCCGGTGCCACGCGACGATGGGCTGCCAGACGGGGGCCGCACTCCATGTCGCCGCGACGACGCCGCGCTCGAGCGCCAGCGAATAGACGACGTGGTAGAGCAGCGGGCCCGGCGTGCGCGTGCGCAACGCCATTTCGCGCACCGTCTCGCCGCGATAGTCGTGCTGCGCCTTGCGGGCGATTGCCGAGCCGTAGAGCGCGAAGCGGAAATCGCCGTCCGCCGGATCGACGACGGCAAGATTGACCATGTCGACGCCCAGTTCCTCGGCGTGAAGGTCGCGCCAGTCCGGCATGGCATTCGTGCCGCGCAGCGCCTTCCAGTGCGCAAGCGCGCCGCGCAGCGTTCCCTCGGGCAGATGCTCGGGGCCGGGGTCCCAGGTCACGCGCGGCGGCGGCGCGCCGTCCCTGGCGAACCAGTCGGCGAGCGGGCCGGCATCGCCGGCGGCCAGCGCCGTGCGCGCCCGCGCGAACGCCTCGTCATATGCCTGCGCGTACGGCACTTCGTCGGCCCGGCTGCCGTTTTCCTGTTCCATTGCGCGCGGATGCTAGCCGGACAGGATTAAGAATTCCCTTCCTGCTGCATGTCGGGATCGGCCAGCCGGTGCAGGCGCTGGCCGGCGAGCTTCGCGAACCGCAGGATCAGCGCCTTGCGGCGGGCGGGTGCGATCGCGGGGCCGGCCGCGAAATCGCGCCGGATCGCCGCGTCGTAGGCGTCGGCCACCATCAGCCCCGATCCGGCCGGCAGCAGGTCGAGCGGGAAGCCCTCCGGTACCGCGAAGGCGAACAGGTCGCACCATTCCAGGTACTCGGTCCATTTCCGGTCGGCGCGGAAGTCCGCGGCCGACGACTTGATCTCGACGATCAGCACGCGCGAATCGCCGGAAAGCGCCAGCAGGTCGGCGCGCCGGCCGCTGGCGAGCGGGAATTCGGGAAGGGAAGTCCAGCCGAGCCGGGCAAGCAGGCGCTGGGCGCCGCGCGCGACGGCCCTTGCAGCCGCCCCGTCGCTCACATGAAGCCGGCCTGGCGCATCAGGACGAACAGATCGCGCTGCGCGCGCGCCTTCTCGGCCGCGTCGGTGATGTCGGCGACGACCTCGCTCTCGAAATTCGGGCGCTTGAGCATGCCCACGATGATCTCGCGCGCGAGGTTGGAGGCCTTGCCCGGCGGCAGCGAGGTGGGCAGGCACATCTTCATCAGCATCATGGTGCGCATGCGCAGCGGTCGCGCGGGATCGTCGATCTTCTCGAGGATGCGCTCCGACTTGACGTAGTGCACGAGCAGGTCGTCGAGGCGCATGCAGATCCGGTCGACATGCTCGAGCGGGAGCGGCGCCTTGCGGATCTCGTTCCACACCAGCGTGATGCCGGCCATCTTCTCGTTGGGCGGCAGGCGCGCCTTGACGATGTCGGAGATCGATTCGACCTTCACCAGCACGTCGTCGATCAGGCCGAACGTCTCCTCGGGATACTGCTGGCCGGTCGGGCACTGGGTCAGCGCGATCAGGAAGCGCGTCTTGCGCACGGGATTGAGCATCACCATGCAGATCCACGCGGCCGCCGCCCGGTAGCCGGCCGCACCCCCGCGGTTGAGGATGCGCATCTTGCGCTGCACGAGCGCGTCGACCATCTCGGTGCCGCCGAAAATATGGTCGCCGTCGGGCACGAGGCGGTCGAGCAGGATGCGGAAGGACGGCACCTCCTGCTCGGGATCGGAGCGCATGAGCGGATTGGCGCCGGCCAGCATCAGGCGCACGCGCTCGACCAGCACGCGCGAGCAGTTGGGCAGCCGGCCCGCGGCGATGAGGCGCGCGATCTTCGCGATGCGGTCTTCCTCGCCGCCGCCCGCGGGCGCCTCGGTGTTGGCGCCGGGCGGCGGGGCTTCCCACTTGCCCATCGCGAGGTCGAGGAGCTTGGTGAGGGCGGCCATCAGGCTGGGCTGTTCGCCGAGCAGGTCCTGGATCACGCTCGACGTGCCGATGACGTCGCACACGAAATCGTCGAGGCGGCGGGCAGCCTCGTCGTCCTGGCTGTCCTCGACCCACATGAGCGCGCGGTCGAGCTTGCCGAGGAAGCTGCGGATGTCGATGAGCTCGCGGCTGACCGCCACGCGGAAAAGGTAGGTCGCGTTCTTCGGGTCCTCGCCCGCGTGCGGCGCGATCTTCGCGATCGTCTGGTCGACGCCAAGCTGCTTGATCGAGGGCAGCGGGATGCTCTCGACCTCCTTGGCGCGCTTGGTGAGCTCGCCCAGGAACCCGTAGATCGCATCGCGACGCTGGATGACCGTCGCCCCGCCGGGCCCGGAGGAGGCCTGCAGCGTGGCAAGCTGGCCCACGGCGCTGGTCATCAGCGAGTCGGAATCCTGCACGCGCTTGATTTCGCGATAATTGTGCAGCACCTCGATGGGCGTCAGGTTCTGCTTGTCGAGGTACTGGCGGAACATGCGGTTGAGCACCATCCGCGCGGACACCTCGCAGCACTCGTCGGCCGACTGGCAGACCGGCGACTGGTCGACCTGCTGGATGGTGAGCTTTTCTTCTTTCTTTTCCTTGGTCTTGGAGAAGACGACGGCCTCGGAGGAGCCGGAATTGCCCTGCTTCTCGCGGATGACCTTGACGCCCATTACCTCGCGCTTTTCCAGCTGCTTGCGCGCGAACGCCTCGGCTTCCTGCTGGCTGGAAACGCTGGTCTCGATGACCCAGCGGTTTTCCCGCAGGCAATGGACTTCGAAATTTTCGCGTTTGCTGAACAGCGCCAAGGTCCGGTCTCCACCCAATGCGGCGATATTAACGTTTGGCCGTTCTCCGGTACAATGGCTGCGTTACGATGGTACGATGATGGAAATCGAACGCATTCCCTGCCGCACCGATAATTATGTCTGGCTTGTTCATGAGCCGGCAAGCGGGGCCGTCGCGGTCGTCGATCCGGCCGATGCCGAGCCCGTGGAAGCAAGACTTGCCACGCGCGGGCTGCGACTCACCCATATCTTGAATACGCACCACCACGGCGACCATGTCGGCGGCAATCTTGCGCTGAAGGCCCGCTGGAAATGCACGATCGTCGGGCCGCGGGCGGACGCCGCAAGAATTCCAGGCATCGATGTCGAAGTTGGGGATGGCGATACGTATGTCCTTGGCAAGGCGTCGGCCAAGGTCTTCGACGTGCCCGGACATACGCGCGGCCATATCGCCTACTGGTTTTCGGGCGCCGGCGCGCTTTTCTGCGGCGACACGCTTTTCGCGCTGGGCTGCGGCCGGCTGTTCGAGGGCACGCCCGCCCAGATGTGGCACTCGCTGGGCAAGCTGCGGGCCCTGCCGGACGAAACGCAAGTCTACTGCGCGCACGAATATACGCAGTCCAATGCCCGCTTCGCGGTGAGCCTCGAGCCCGGCCACGCGGCGCTTGGCGCGCGGGCGCGGGAAATCGACGCGGCGCGCGCGAGGGGCGAGGCGACGGTGCCCTCCGCACTGGGGCTCGAGAAGCGCACGAACCCGTTCCTGCGCGCCGACGATCCCGCACTTGCCGCCGCGATGGGCATGGAAGGGGCGGCCCCCGAGGCCGTGTTCGCCGCCGTGCGCGCCGCCAAGGACCGGTTCTGAAGGGGGCCGGCCGATGACCAGCGAATACCGCATCGTCTTCTTCGACGAGCGCGAGCTGGTGACGGCCCTCATCGAGCACGCCCGCTCGCAGGGCACGCGCCTGCCGCCGGGGCAGGCGAACCGGCTGTCCATCGACCGTGCGACGTTCGACGTGCGGCTCTTCTTCCGCCGGCGCGGCGAGGAGCCCACGACGGTCGATTTCCATTCCGCGGCACTGGCGCAGGCGTTGATCCGCCA
>JAEUKX010000040.1 GCA_016794025.1 Rhodospirillales bacterium
CGCTGCGTGGCCATGAGGATGTGGATGCCGGCCGCGCGCGCCATCTGGGCGAGGCGCTGGACGGCCCATTCCACTTCCTTGCCCGCGACCAGCATCAGGTCGGCCATTTCGTCGACCACGACCACGATGAAGGGCAGCGGCGTCATGTCGAGCGGCTGGTCCTCGAAGATCGGTTTGCCCGCCTCGTCGAACCCGGTCTGGACCTTGCGTGTGAGCAGCTCGCCCGATTTCTTGGCCTCGGCAAGGCGCTGGTTGTAGCCCGCGATGTTGCGCACGCCGAGCTTCGACATCGCCCGGTAGCGGTTCTCCATCTCGCGCACGGCCCACTTCAGCGCCACGACCGCCTTCTTCGGGTCGGTGACGACGGGCGAAAGCAGATGCGGGATCCCGTCATAGACCGAAAGCTCGATCATCTTCGGGTCGATCATGATGAAGCGGCACTCGGTCGGCGTGAGCCGGTAGAGCAGCGACAGGATCATCGTGTTGATGGCGACCGACTTGCCCGAGCCGGTGGTGCCCGCGATCAGCAGGTGGGGCATGCGCGCGAGGTCGACGATGATCGGCCCGCCGCCGATATCGCGGCCGAGGACGAGGGAAAGCCCCGCCTGCTTGTCCTCGATCGTCTGCTCGAGCAGGTCGCGCAGGAACACGGTCTCGCGTTCGGCGTTGGGCAGCTCGATGCCGATGACGTTGCGTCCCGGCACGACGGCCACGCGCACCGCGATGGCCGACATCGAGCGCGCGATGTCGTCGGAAAGGCCCACCACGCGCGCGGCCTTCGTGCCGGGGGCAGGTTCGAGTTCGTAGAGCGTGACCACGGGGCCCGGACGCACTTTGACGATCTGCCCCTTGACGCCGTAATCGTCGAGCACGCCTTCGAGCAGGCGCGCGTTCTGGGCCAGCGCCGTCTCGTCCACCGTCGCCGCCTTGACGACCTTCGGCTTGGCAAGAAGCTCGATCGACGGGGCCTGGTATTCGCCCTGCACGGCAAGGTCGAGATTGGCCTGCTTGGGCTTCTTCTTCGCCTCGGGCTTTGCCTTTTCGGGCGTGGCGGACCGCTCGACCAGTTCGGCCGGCGTCGGGCGCGGGCGGTCAGGCGTCTCGTCGATCTCGGGCTCGGGATCCTCGGCCCCGTCGAAGGACGGTTCATGGCGGTTGCGCTTCAGTTCGCGCTTCTCGCGCGCGCGCGCCGCAGCCGGGTCGCCCAGCCGCAGCTTGGCGACAAGCGCGCCGACCCCGGCCCACGCACCCGCGGCCGCACGCGCGAGCGTGTTGGCAAGCCAGCCGCCGGCCCACGCCGCCGCCCGGTATTCGCCCCACGTGATCGCCAGCCCGAAGACGAAGGCGACCAGGGCCGCGCCCGCGGCTGCCATCGCCAGCATGTCGGCGCCACGGCCGAAATCCGCGCCGAGATTGAGCATGGTCGCAAGGAACATGCGCCCCACGATGCCGCCCAGATTCGCGTCGAGCGGGCGCGGCCAGCCGGCCGGGGCCGACCATGTCGACAGCGCCATCGCCGCAAGCAGGATCGTCGCGGGCAGGATCGCCACGCGCAGCCACCACAGCTTCAGCCCGCGCGCGCGCAGAAGCCGCCAGCCCCACGCCGCGAATGTCACGGGGATGAGCGCGCCGGCGAGACCCAGCGTCTGCAGGATCATGTCGGCGCCGGCGGCACCGGCAAAGCCGAGCACGTTGCGCGCATGCATTTCCGTGGCACGGCTGAAGCTGGGGTCGGCCGGGTCGTAGGTGAGGAGTGCGGCCGCCACGAGGCATGCCAGCACGATGAGCCCGAGGCCCGCCGATTCGGCGACCCGCTTGCGGAAGAAGGCGCCTGCCCCTTCGGGAAACAGGCCGGTGGAAAGTCGCGTCGCGATGGCCATCTTCTTCGTCCCCTAGAGTACCTTCGCGATGCGCGCGAGCGCGCGATCGACCGTTTCGAGATCGTGCACGAGCGCGATGCGGACATACGGCTTGCCGGTGTTCGTGCCGTCGCGCTCGTTCTTCGTGAGATAGGCGCCGGGCAGGACCTTGATGCCGGCGGCTTCCCACAGCTTCTTCGTCGCCGCCTCGCCGTCGCCCACGTCGACCCAAAGGAACATGCCGCCTTCCGGCGCGCGGAAGCCCGGCAGGCCGCCGAGATGGCGCCTTGCCGCCTCGAACTTCGCCTTGTAGAGCGCGCGGGTCTGGATGGCGTGCGCCTCGTCGCGCCACAGCGCCGCCGAGGCCATCTGGATGGGCAGCGGTTGGGCCGCGCACGAATAGCTGCGCAGGCGGTTGAGCGCCTGGATGGTCGCGGGCGAACCGGCCGCGAAGCCCGAGCGCATGCCTGCGGCCGAGCTGCGCTTGGAGAGCGTGTGCATGCACACCACGTTGTCGAGCGGATGGCCCTTCGGCCCCCGGCCCAGCGCGTGGGCGACCTCGACGCCGCCGGTGGGCGCGACGCCGCCGTAATAGAGTTCGGCGTAGCACTCGTCGAGCACGAGCAGGAAATCGTGTTCGCGCGCGAGCCCGATCGCCTTGGCGATGTATTCGCGCGAGGCGATGGCGCCCTGCGGGTTGCCGGGCGTGCACAGGTAGAAGATTGCCGTGCGCGCGAGCGTGTCGGCGGGGATGGAGTCGAGATCGGGAAGGAAGCCCGTCTCGCGCGTCGTCGTCAGGAACACCGGTTCGGCCCCCGCCATGACGGCGGCACCGTAATAGACCTGGTAAAAGGGATTGGGCATCAGCGCCACGGGCGGCTTGCCCTCCTTGGCGCGACCGACCGCGAGCAGTGCCACGATGAACAGCCCCTCGCGCGTGCCCGCGACGGGGGCGACCTGCGTCTCGAAATCGATCGTGCCGCCGGCGAGCTTGTAGCGCCGCTCGAGCCAGCCCACGATCGCCTGGCGCAGTTCCGCGGTCCCCTGCAGCGGCGGATAGGTGTTCCACTTGTCGGGGTTGGCGCCGAGGATCTCGGTTGCGAAGGCCGGCGGCTGGTGCTGGGGGTCGCCCACGGACATGGCCACCGGGGCTTCGTTGTTGCGCGGCGTAATGCCGGCGATCAGGTTCGCGAGACGGGCGAACGGGTAGTCCGCGAGCAGGTCGAGACGTTCGTTGAGCATTTCCAGCCGTTTAACCACTAGATTTTGCGCGCCAAACCCCTGCCCATCCGCCGGCGGCGAACAGGTACAAAGGCGAAACAACAATAACCCGCCGACTCTTAAAGTACAAGTTTAAGAGCCGGCCGACCTACCGAGTCTGGGGGGTCGAAACGATGTTCTCTACGAAATACCCGAGTCGGCGCGAGTCGCAGAACACGCGCGGAACAAATCGTGGTAACCCTCTGATCTGCTGGGACTTGTAGGCGGCCCTCCCCCGATACCGCCGGACACAAGGGATTGATTCGCCCGCCACCGGCAATTCGCCGCAATCGGACGGGACAAGTTGCCAAAGCGGGCCTCGGCCGCTTATGAGCACCCGGCACGCCATGAAAATCCCCGTCCTTTCCGACCAGTCGACCCGCAGCCTCGTCTCCCGGCTGCTGCGCGAGCATGTCCGCACCCATTGGGCCCGGCTGTCGGGTGCGGTGGCGTGCATGGGGCTCGTCTCGGCGGCGACGGCCGCCAACGCCTGGCTGATGGAACCCGTCCTCGACAAGGTCTTCGTCGAGCGGACGTCGGCGATGCTCTACCTCGTGCCGCTCGCGGTCGTCGTGGCGGCCCTCGTCAAGGGCATTGCAAGCTACGGGCAGGGCGTGCTGCTCAACCATGTCGGGCAGCGGATCATCTCGGACCTGCAGGTGCGGCTCTTCGCGCTGACGGTGCGCGCGGATCTCGCCTTCTTCAACGACTCCTCCACCGCGAAGATCTCGCTGCGCCTGACCCAGGACGTGTTCCTGATGCGCCAGGCGATCACGCAGGCGCTGGTCGGCATCTCGAAGGACGCGCTGACGATCGTCTTCCTCGTGGCGCTGATGTTCTATCAGGACTGGCAGATGGCGCTGGCCGCGTTCGTCGTGTTCCCGGTCGCGATCCTGCCGATCGTGCGGCTGGGAAAGCGCATCCGCAAGACGACCACCTCCATCCAGGATTCGGCCGGCGCGCTGATGGCCGTGCTCGACGAGGCGTTCCAGGGAATCCGTCACGTCAAGTCCTACCGCATGGAGGACGAGGAGACCGGCAAGGCGAAGCGCGCGATCGAAAGCATCTTCACGCTGCTGCAGAAGCAGGCGCGCACGCGATCGGCCGCCTCGCCCATCATGGAGACGCTCGGCTCCCTGGCCATCGCCATCGTCATCTTCTACGGCGGGGCCCGCGTGATCGAGGGCGCCACGACGCCGGGCACGTTCTTCTCGTTCATCACGGCGCTGCTGCTCGCCTACCAGCCTGTCAAGAGCCTCGCCAACCTGAACCAGACGCTGCAGGAGGGGCTTTCGGCGGCCGCGCGCGTCTTCGCGCTCGAGGACATGCGCCCGACCATCGTGGACAGGCCGGGCGCCGCCGATCTCGGCCATGCAAAGGGCGACATCCGCTTCGAGAATGTCACGTTCGGCTACCGGGCCGACCGCAAGGCGCTCGACGGCGTCGATCTCGTGGTGCCGGCCGGCAAGACCGTGGCCCTGGTGGGCCCATCGGGCGGCGGCAAGACGACGCTCCTCAACCTCCTGCCGCGCTTCTACGACGTCGAAAGCGGCCATGTGCGCGTCGACGGGCACGATGTGCGCGACGTGACGCTCGCCTCGCTGCGCGCGAACATCGCGCTGGTCACGCAGGAGACGGGCCTTTTCCACGACACCATCGCCATGAACATCGCCTATGGCCGGCCCCACGCGCGCGAGGCGGATATCCGCGAGGCCGCGCGCCTTGCCGGCGCGCTCGACTTCATCGACGCGCTACCCGACGGGCTTTCCACGGTCGTGGGCGAGCGCGGCGTGAAGCTCTCCGGCGGCCAGCGCCAGCGCATCGCCATCGCGCGCGCGTTCCTGAAGAACGCGCCGATCCTGCTGCTCGACGAGGCGACGAGCGCGCTCGACAACGAATCCGAGCGCCTCGTCCAGGCCTCGCTCGCCACGCTGATGAAGGGCCGCACGACCGTCGTGGTGGCCCACCGCCTGTCGACGGTCGTTGACGCGGACATCATCTACGTGATCGAAGGCGGCCGCGTGGCCGAGAGCGGCACCCATTCGGAGCTGGTCGCGCAGGGCGGCGTCTATGCCCGCCTGCACGCGCTGCAGTCGGCCGAACGGCGCCAGCAGGCCTGACCGGCGGAAAAGAAAAAGGGGCCGGGATTGCGCCCGGCCCCTGCCCGATCCCCCTCGCGGGGAAGCGGCGTTACTGGATGCTCTCGCCGTGCAGCGAGAGGTCGAGGCCGTCGCGCTCGGCTTCGTCCGACACGCGCAGGCCCACGATCAGGTCGACGATCTTGAGCAGGATGAACGACCCGATGCCCGAGAAGAGCAGCGTGGCGACAACCGCGTAGACCTGGATCAGGAACTGGCCGGGGTTGCCCTCGAGCAGGCCCTGCAGGCCGTCCGGCGTCGCCTCGGTGGCCGACAGCGCGCCCACCGCGAACACGCCCGTCAGCAGCGCGCCGACGATGCCGCCCACGCAGTGCACGCCGAACACGTCGAGCGAGTCGTCGTAGCCCAGCGCGCGCTTGAGGCTGGTCGAGGCCCAGAAGCACACCACGCCCGCCACGATGCCGATGATGAGCGAACCGCCCGGCATCACGAAGCCAGAGGCCGGCGTGATCGCGACGAGACCGGCAACCGCGCCCGAGATGACGCCCAGGACCGACGGCTTGCCGCGCGTCGCCCACTCCGCGAACATCCACGCGAGCGCCGCGGCACCCGTGGCGATCTGCGTGACCGCCATGGCCATGCCCGCACGACCGCCGGCAGCGGCAGCCGAGCCGGCGTTGAAGCCGAACCAGCCGACCCACAGCAGGGAGGCGCCGATGACCGCGAGGACGAGGTTGTAGGGCGAGAAGTTCTCGGTGCCGAAGCCGCGGCGCTTGCCCAGCACGAGGGCCGCGACGAGGCCCGCGATGCCGGCGTTGATGTGCACGACCGTGCCGCCCGCGAAGTCGAGCGCGCCGAGGCCGAAGAACACGCCGTTGGGATGCCACACCGCGTGCGCGACGGGCGAGTAGATCAGGATCGACCAGAGCGAGATGAACCACAGCATCGCCGAGAACTTCATGCGGTCGGCGAACGCGCCGCAGATCAGTGCCGGCGTGATGATCGCGAAGGTCATCTGGAACATCATGAAGACGACTTCGGGGATCGTGAAGGCAACCGCACCGTCGCCCGTGCCCAGCGTGAACGGCTTGTCCCAGCCCATGCCAGACAGGAAGAAGCGCGAGAAGTCGCCGTAGTAGGCGCCGCCTTCGCCGAAGGCGAGCGAGTAGCCCACGACCATCCACAGCACCGTCACGAGGGCCGTGATGGAGAAGGACTGCATCATCGTGGCGAGCACGTTCTTCTTGCGCACCATGCCCGCGTAGAAGAGCGCGAGGCCGGGGACCGTCATCAGGAGGACGAGCGCGGTCGAGGTGAGCATCCACGCCGTATCGCCGGTATCGATCTTCGGCGTCGCCGCCTCGTCGGCAAGGGCCGGGAAGGCGAAGCCGGTCGCCGCGACCAGCGCCAACGCTCCCAGGTGCCGGAACTTTTGGGTTTTCGTCATTTGTCGTCGTCTCCTGGCTGTCCCGGCGGGACCGGGTTGGTTGCGCCCGGGAGGGGTCCCCCGCGCGAAAGATGGGTCGGAATAGTCAAGAATCGTGCCATCGAAGGAAGGGGTTGCCCCCACGCAACAGCCTCTGATTCCACAGGCTTTTTCGAACTTCAGAGCCACCCGCGGCAGACATGGGCCTCCTGTTGCCTTGTCGGGGGCGACAAAGCCTGATCAAAACTTAGGCGGAAAAACCGCCTGTTTTTTAGGCGAACTGCCTCAGAGCGCCTCGACGTTCGTCTCGCCGGTGCGGATGCGCACCGCGTGGCTCACGTCGTAGACGAAGATCTTTCCGTCGCCGATCTTGCCGGTATTCGCGGCCTTCTGGATCGCCTCGACGACGCGCTCGACCATCGGATCGGCGACCGCAACCTCGATCTTCACCTTCGGCAGGAAATTGACCGAATATTCGGCACCGCGATAGATCTCGGTCTGGCCCTTCTGGCGGCCGAATCCCTTGACCTCGGTCACGGTAAGACCCTGCACGCCCAGCGCCGTCAGCGCCTCGCGGACCTCGTCGAGCTTGAAGGGCTTGATGACCGCCATAACCATCTTCATGACCGAATTTCCTCTCTCGTAATGGCTGCGCGACGCGCTTTCCGGCGGGCCGGTCGCAGACGTCTCCCGGATGCGGGGCAGAGCGGTTCAAGAAGCATGCCGCACGGCCCGGGCGCCGGGCAACCGCCATCTCGGCCTGCGCGGTTGCGCGCACTGGACGCACACGGGCCCCCGGCCTAGCTTTGCCCCGCGCATGGAAAATCCGGTCGAACTCGAAACGGACGTGGCGATCGTGGGGGGCGGCCTCGTGGGGCTCTCGCTGTCGCTGGCGCTCGCCCGGGCCGGGCTCGACTGCGTGGTTGTCGATCTCGACGACCCGGTGGCCAAGGCCGACGACGCGTTCGACGGGCGCGGCTCGGCGATCGCGCTGGGCTCGGCGCGCGTGCTCCAGGCGATCGGGCTCTGGCCGCTCCTGGCGCGGCACGCCGAGCCGATCCTCGACATCCGCGTATCCGACGGCGATTCGCAGATGTTCCTGCATTACGACCATCGCGAGCTGGGCAGCGACCCGTTCGGCTACATCATCGAGAACCGCCACACGCGCCGGGCGCTCTATGCCCGCCTTGCGCAGGAACCGCGCGTGCGGCTGGTGGCGCCGGACAGCGCCGCGGAGGTCACGGCCGACGCGGCGGCCGCGCATGTCCGTCTCGCCTCGGGCGGCACGATCGCGGCACGGCTGGTGGTCGCGTGCGACGGCCGGCCCTCGCCCACGCGCAAGGCGGCCGGCATCGGCGCGCTGCGCTGGGAATACGCCCAGCACGCCATCGTTTGCGCGATCAGCCACGAGAAGCCCCATCGCGGCATCGCCAACGAGCGCTTCCTGCCGGCGGGGCCCTTCGCGGTACTGCCGCTGCCCGATGCGCCCGACGGCACCCACCTGTCGTCCATCGTGTGGACCGAGCGCGCCGAGCTTGCGCGGATGTTCGTCGAACTGCCCGAGGACGAATTCGCCGACGAGATCCACGAGCGGTTCGGCTGGGGACTGGGGCGCATCGCGCTGGCGAGCCGGCGCTGGTGCTATCCGCTTGTCTTCGTGCAGGCCGAACGCGCCACCGGCCCGCGTCTGGTGCTAGCGGGCGACGCGCTCCACGGCATCCATCCCATCGCGGGCCAGGGCCTGAATCTGGGCCTGCGCGACGTGGCCGCACTGGCCGAAGTGCTGGCCGACAGCAGCCGGCTTGGCCTCGATATCGGGGCGGCCGACACGCTCGAGCGCTATGCGCGCTGGCGCGGCGTGGACACGGTCGGGCTTTCGGCCGTCACCGACGGCCTGCTGCGGCTCTTTTCCAACGACATCGCGCCGCTGAAGCTCGCGCGCGACGTGGGCCTTGCGGTCGTCGATCGGATCGCGCCGCTCAAGCGCGTCTTCATGCGCGATGCGATGGGCACGCTTGGCAAGTTGCCCCGCCTGATGAAGGGCGAACCGCTCTAGGCGCAAACGGCCGCAAAGTTTGCCGAATCCTGATTTGATCTCGCGCAAGGCGTGCCGCGCGGCGTCCGGCCAGAATACGGGCATTCCGATTTCCAACTGTTGGAGGCTCCCATGGATCGCCGGAATTTCATCGTCGCACTCGCCGCTGGCCTGTTTGTCGCGCGCGACGCCGCCGCGCAGGGCGGGCCGGGCATGGGCCAGGGGACGGGCCGCGGCATGAGCGATGCCGAGCGCGAGAAGATGCGCGAGCAGATGCGCAAGCACTGGGACGAGATGGAGCCCTCGACACGGGAACGCGCGATGGAACAGATGCGCGGCCGCCGCCACGAACCGCGCTGGGAGGAGATGCGCGAGCGCTGGGAGAAGATGAATCCCGACCAGCGCCGGCAGATGATGGAAGGCCATCACGGCATGCGCGACGGCGACAAGGATCAGGGCGAGCGCCGCCGCCGCGGCAACGCCAACCGCTAGGCCGCGTTCGCCGCGGCCTGCGGCCCGCGCATGGGCAGGAGCAGGCGCACGCGCGTGCCCTTGCCGGGCGCGGTGTCGATCTCGATCGTGCCGCCGTGCAGGCGGGCGAACATCAGCGACAGCGGAAGCCCGAGGCCCGTTTCGGAGCGCCTGTCGCCGTCGCCCGCCGTCTCGAACGGTTCCAGCACGCGCCTTGCCTGTTCGGGCGTCATGCCGCGACCGCGGTCGGCGACCCAGAACTCGATGCGGTCGTCGGGCAGCGCCCGGCAGCCCAGCCGCACGAGCCGGTCCTCGCCCGCGAACTTGATCGCGTTGATCACGAGGTTCAGCAGGATCTGGACGATCACGCGCTCGTCGGCAACCAGCGGGAGGACGGCTGCCGGGTCGTCCGTCTCGATCCGCACGCCTTCCTTGGCGGCGCGCTGATCGGCGAGGTGGCGCGCGGTCGACAGCGCGTGACGCGGATCGACAGGGCCCAGCGACAGCTTCCACTTGCCGGCCTCGATCTTGGACATGTCGAGAATGCTGTTGATGATCGCGAGCAGGTGGTCGGCGCTGAAGCGGATGTCGGCGGCGTATTCGCGGTAGCGCGCCGGCACGCCCAGTTTCATCGCGTCAGTCGCGATCACCTCGGAGAAGCCGACGATGGCGTTGATCGGCGTGCGGATCTCGTGGCCCATATGGGCAAGGAAGTCCGACTTGTTGCGCGCCACGGTCCGGAAGCGCGCGGCATCCTCGCTCGTGGCCGCAAGCCGCGCCTCCGCCTCGCGCGCCCGGCGCCTGAAAATCTCGCCCGCAAGGAACGCCAGCACGACGCCAAGGGCCGCGACGAGCACGGCCCCGGCCGAACGCGCAGCCCAGGTCGCGAGTATCTCGTGCTCGGGCACGCTCACGACAACATAGAGCCCTGACCAGCCGATCTGCTGCGAGACCACGAGCCGACGTTCGCTGCCGTCCGACGGTTGCAGGATATGGAAGGACCTGCCGTCATGAAGGGGCGGAAAGGCGCGCGCCTTCGCGCCGACAAGCTCGATGACCGGGTTGCGGGCAAAAAGGTAGCCTTCCTCGTCGACGATGCTAACGATGCTGTCCGGCCCGAGATTGGCAAAAAGCCGGGCGCAATAATCGGGATCGATGAAGCCCGCAATGATCCCGGCAAACCGGCCTTGCGCGTCTTCCGCCCGCATGGCGACAGGGATGTAGGTCCGGCCGCTCGGCCGGGCGGCGATCGGGCGATCGATCCGCAGCGTGAAATCGTCGTTCTCGCGCAGATGGCGGAAATAGGCCCTGTCCGAAAGATCGACCGGCGACGACGCGATCCCGGCCGAACTTGCGATCACGCGGCCGCTGGCGTCGATGTAGGCAATGGCGTCGAGCGCGGGTGTCGAGCGCTTCACGCGGGCCAGAAGCGGGCGCAGGCTGTCAGGATCTTCCCGGACGACAATGGCCGGCGTTGCCGGGGTCGAGTCCGCCGCGCGCAGCGCGAGTTCCACCGTGCCGAAGACTTCGCCTGCATAGCTGGCCGCGATGGCGGCGTTGGCGTGCGCGCGCGCGGCAACCTCTTCGACCGCATTCGTGCGGGCATGCCACACATAGAGTGCGGCCACGCACGCGATCAGCCCGGCAAACACGGGCGCCAATTGGGCACTGGCCGGCCGGCGCAGACTCTCTTTGAGACGTTCGAACATGCGGGATCAGGATGCGGGGGACACTGCAAAAGTATCCGTACCATGACATTCCGGCGACCGTGTCTGCATTGCGCAGGATCAAATCGGCACGATCCGTTTTACCCGCCCGCAGGGTTCCGGGAGATTTCTCGAAAACCTACTAATCCAATGAATCAGTTAAAAAATTCAGCCATATGGCGTGCTTCTCGGCGGGCGACATGGCCGCATGCGCCGGGCTGGTCGAAGGCAGCCGTACGAGCTGGCGGCCGTCGGCCGGCAAACCCTGACGCTTATAGAGATCGTATGCCGCACTTCCGTTGAAGCCGATACGCGCGATTTCGCGGTGCGCACGGAAGAACGCGGCAAAATCATTGGGCCGGACGCTGGCGCGCGCGATCGCGGAATCGAGGCTTCCGGGGCGGCGGGCCGCCGCGCACACGTCCCACAGCGCGATCTTCGCGGCAACGAGGGCCGCGGTCCGTTCTTCGTAGGCGGCGTCGGCCGCAAGGCCGAGGAAGGCACCGAGGATCGGCCAGAACGCGTTGTGCGGATGGGCGTAATAGCGGCCCGCGGCGAGCGAGGCCTGTCCGGGCAGCGAGCCGAGGATCAGGACCCGCGCATCGGGCCCCGCGACGGGCGGAAACCCGCGGTCGGGTTCAGGCCGCTTCGAGCTTGGCGTTGGCGATCTCGATGCGCGCGGCAAGGGCTGCACGCTCGCCCTCGTCGGTCGCCGCACCCAGCTTGGCGCGCAGCGTCTCGAGGTCCTTGGTGATCGCGGCCTTGTCGATCTCGGCGACGCGCACGGCCTCGTCGGCAAGGACGGTCACGCGCTCGGCCGAGGCTTCGGCAAAGCCGCCGGCCACGAAGATCCGGTCCTTGACGGCCCCGTTCTCGTAGACGGCGATGGTGCCGGTGCGCAGCGTCGAGATGACGGGCGCGTGGCCCTTGAGCACGCCGAAATCGCCCTCGCTGCCGGGGACGACGACCATCTCGACGTCCTCGGAAACGAGCAGGCGCTCGGGGCTGACGAGCTCGAACTTGGTCTTCTCGGCCATTGCGCTTTACCCGGTTCCGATCAGGCCGCTTCCGCGGCCATCTTGCGCGCCTTGGCGCGCGCTTCCTCGATCGTGCCGACCATGTAGAACGAGGCTTCCGGCATGTCGTCGCAGTTGCCCTGCACGATTTCCTTGAAGCCCTTGATCGTGTCCTCGAGCTTCACGAGCACGCCCGGCGTGCCGGTGAAGACTTCGGCCACGTGGAAGGGCTGCGACAGGAAGCGCTGGATCTTGCGCGCGCGGGCGACCACGAGCTTGTCCTCTTCCGAGAGCTCGTCCATGCCCAGGATGGCGATGATGTCCTGCAGCGACTTGTAGCTCTGCAGCACGCGCTGCACGTCGCGCGCGACCTGGTAGTGCTCTTCGCCGATCACGCGCGGGTCGAGCATGCGCGAGGTGGAGTCGAGCGGGTCGACCGCCGGGAAGATGCCGAGCTCGGCGATCTGGCGCGAAAGCACGGTCGTGGCGTCGAGGTGGGAGAACGACGTCGCCGGCGCCGGGTCGGTCAGGTCGTCGGCAGGCACGTAGATCGCCTGCACCGAGGTGATCGAACCCTTCTTGGTCGAGGTGATGCGTTCCTGCAGCGCACCCATGTCCGTCGACAGCGTCGGCTGGTAGCCGACGGCCGAGGGGATGCGGCCGAGCAGCGCCGACACCTCGGCGCCCGCCTGCGTGAAGCGGAAGATGTTGTCGACGAAGAACAGCACGTCCTGGCCTTCCTCGTCGCGGAAGTATTCGGCGACCGTCAGGCCCGAGAGGCCGACGCGCGCGCGCGCACCCGGCGGCTCGTTCATCTGGCCGTACACGAGGGCCACCTTCGAGCCGGGGCCGTCGGTCTTGATGACGCCCGATTCCATCATCTCGTGATAGAGGTCGTTGCCTTCGCGCGTGCGCTCGCCCACGCCCGCGAACACCGACACGCCGCCGTGCGCCTTGGCGACGTTGTTGATGAGCTCCATGATCGTCACGGTCTTGCC
>JAEUKX010000070.1 GCA_016794025.1 Rhodospirillales bacterium
GTCTCCTTCATCTTCATCAGCGTGAAGGCCGAGATCTGCGAGGGCGAGTACTTCTTGCCCTTCGAGTCGACCCACGCATCGCCGTTGTCGGCCTTGACGATCTTGTAGGGAACGAGGCCCACGTCCTTCGAGACCATCGGATCTTCGAAGCGGCGGCCGATGAGGCGCTTGATCGCGTAGAACGTGTCGGTCGGGTTCGTCACCGCCTGGCGCTTGGCCGGCTGGCCGACGAGCCGCTCGCCCGAGTCGGCAAACGCGACGATCGAGGGCGTGGTGTTCGCGCCTTCGGCGTTGGGGATGACCTTCGGGGTCGTGCCTTCCATCACGGCGACGCAGGAATTGGTCGTGCCGAGGTCGATACCGATGACTTTGCTCATGAAATCCTCGCTTTGCGGCAGCCCCGCCAGGCCGACCCGTTATGGCATCGGCACGGGACCCCGTCTTTCTGGGGTAGCTGGATCGGGTCTTTGGCCAAGACCCTACCTTCAGCAGCGATATAGGCAGGTGGCCCAAGCCATGCAACGGCCAACCCGCGCCCGGCGGCCGGTTCGGTCGCTTTTTCGTCGAAACTGGTTACCGGAAAAATTCTTGACATACTTGCGTGACATGCCTATAAAGGCCGTGAGGAAAACTCGGTCGCAGTGCGTCACGTCCTGACTGAAAGTAGTTGGGAGCTGCGAGTTGGGGGTCCTCTGGACTTCGAGAAACGAGGTTCGTGTTATGACGACCGTTCAGAATGTCGGTGTCGTGCCGCCTTTGCCCCTTGTGGGTGAGAGCCGCCAGCCGTTGACCCTTCCGGGGAATCGGCAGTCGGCACAAGGTTCGACCACAGACCAGGTTCGCACCCAGGCCGCGGAGAGCGCCCGGGCAGCCGAAGCCGTGCGCGCGCAAACCGCCCGGTCTTCGACGCGCGACGAGGTCAAGGTCGAAACGCGTCAGCTGGCCACCAAGGCCGGCCTCATCCAGGGCACGTTCGATGCCTTCGTAGACGTTGTTGACCCGCGTTACCAGACGCGCATCGCGCGCATCTTCGGACCCGATTCGGCGCCTGCCGCCGGCTCGGCCCCGAACCTGGTGCCCAGCGTGGTCAGCAAGGCCTATGAGGCGATCGACGGGAGCGGCAAATCCGGCGCGTTCCGTCAGAGCGCGTAGGCGACACCTGTTCCGCCCTTCCGACCCGCGCCGGGCAATGAGCCCCGCGCGGGCGAAGGCGTTTGAGCGCCACAAAACCCCGTAAAAATCTAGGCCGTCGTATCGATCCCTGCGGCCGGCGCGCCCTTGGCGACGGTGACCATCGCCTCGCGCAGCAGCCGCCCGTGGATCGTGTAGCCCGGCTGGAAGACCTGGACGACCGAGCCCGGCGGCGTACCCGCGGGCGCATCGACCTGCGCCACCGCCTGATGCAGTGCCGGATCGAACGGCTTGCCGGCGGCATCGATGCGCGCCACGCCGTTTCGCTCGAAGACGGCGGTGAGCTCGCGCTCGGTCAGTTCCACGCCCTCGGCAAGCTTGGCAAGCTGCGGATCGGCCGCGCGCGCCTCGGCGCTCACGGCATCGAGCGCGCGGCGCAGGTTGTCGGCAACCGCGAGCAGCGCCTTGGCGAAATTGCCCACGGCGTATTTCTCGCGATCCGCGATCTCGCGCTCGGCGCGCTTGCGCATGTTCTCGGCGTCCGCCATCGCGCGCAGCGCCGCGTCCTTGGTCCGGGCCATCTCGGCCTCGAGGGCGGCGACCTTCGCGTTGGCTTCGGCGAGCGGATCGGCGGCAGCCGGCGTGTCGGCAGCGGGCGTTTCGGTCGGGGCGGGCTGCGGCTGTTCGTTGGCGGGCTCGGTCATCGTCTCTCGCAAGGCAGGACGTTCGTTACGCCCGGCATTTGGGCGAAAAACCGCGCCGGTGCAAGGGTTGATTTTTCAGCCGACGAGCCGGCCCACGACGCGCGCGGTGTAGTCGACCATGGGGATGATGCGCGCGTAGTTGACGCGCGTGGGGCCCACCACGCCGATGGCGCCCACGATGCGGTCGGCGGCGTCGCGATAGGGCGCCACGATCGTCGTGCAGCCCGACAGGCCGAACAGCTCGTTCTGCGCGCCGATGAAGATCTGCACGCCGTCGGCCGCCTGCGCCTGCTCGAGGATGCGCGCCATCGATTCGTGCTGCTCGAGCGCCTCGAACAGCCGGCGGATACGCTCGAGATCCTCCATCGCGTGGACGTCCTCGAGCAGCTTCGACTGGCCGCGCACGATGAGCACGCCCTCGCTGCCCGCGGCCTTCTCGGGCGTCGACCAGACGGCGAGCCCCTGCTCGACCACCTTCTGCGAAAGCAGGTCGAGCTCGGCGCGCGATTCCTCGAGCCGGCGCAGGATGTCGGCGCGCGCCTCGGCAAGCGTGCGGCCCGTGAGCTGCGCGGACAGGAAGTTCGAGGCCTGCGCCAGCTGCTGCGGCGTCAGCCCCAGCGGCGTTTCCACGACGCGGTTTTCCACGAGCCCGCGCTCGGTCACGAGCACGACGAGCGTGCGCCCCGGCCCCAGCGGCACGAACTCGACATGCTTCAGCGGCGCGTCGGACTTGGGCGCGATGACGAGGCCCGCTCCGCGCCCGAGGCCCGCGAGCAGCGTCGACGCCTGCTCCAGCACCTGCGCGGTCGACCGGCCGCCGGCCGCGCACTGCGCCTCGATCTGCTCGCGCTCCTCGCTCGACAGGCGGCCCACCTCGAGCAGCCCGTCGACGAACAGCCGCAGGCCCAGATCGGTCGGCAGGCGGCCGGCCGACGTGTGCGGCGAATAGAGCAGGCCGAGGTCCTGCAGGTCGGCCATCACGTTGCGGATGGTGGCCGGCGACAGCGGATCGGATAGCTGGCGGGAAAGCGTGCGCGAGCCCACGGGCTCGCCCGTCTCGACATAGGCCTCGACGATGCGCCGGAAGACCTCGCGCGAGCGTTCGTCCATCGCGGCGATGCCGGCGGTATTGGCCGGCGGCTCGGCCGCTTGCTTGGCGGCGGCGGAGGGCTGCCTGCGCTCGAACGGAACGATGGGGGTCCGGCTCATGTCGCAATAGCTAGGCATTGCCCGCCTTGCGTGTCAACGCACCCCCGCTCGTCATGGCCGGGCTTGACCCGGCCATCCACGACTTGCCCCGCGGAACGCCTGCGCCGAAATCGTGGATGCCCGGCGCAAGGCCGGGCATGACGGGTGATGCTGCCTTGCGTGTCAACGCACCGCAGACTAGGGTCCGGGCCGCGAAAGAAATCACCCCCACGAAAGAGATTGTCGAATGCGTCCCTCGGGCCGTTCCGCCGACCAGATGCGCGAGGTCCGCCTCGAGCCGGGCTATGCCAGGCATGCCGAGGGCTCGTGCCTCGTGCGCTTCGGCGATACGCATGTCCTCGTCACCGCCTCGCTCGAGGAGAAGGTGCCGCCCTTCCTGCGCAACTCCGGTCAGGGCTGGGTGACGGCCGAATACGGGATGCTGCCGCGCTCCACCCATACGCGCACCGACCGCGAGGCCGCGCGCGGCAAGCAGTCCGGCCGCACGCAGGAGATCCAGCGCCTTGTCGGCCGCAGCCTGCGCTCGGTCACCGACATGGCGGCGCTTGGCGAACGGCAGGTGAAGATCGACTGCGACGTGCTGCAGGCCGACGGGGGTACGCGCACCGCGTCGATCACGGGCGCCTGGGTGGCGCTGCATCAGGCGGTCTTCCCGCTCGTCAAGGCCAAGGGCCTGGCGAAGTTCCCGATCCGCGACCACGTGGCCGCGATCAGCTGCGGCGTGTCGAACGGGGCAAGCGTGCTCGATCTCGACTATGCCGAGGACAGCGCCTGCGAGGTCGACGCGAATTTCGTGATGAGCGGCGACGGGCGCATCGTCGAGGTGCAGGGCACGGCCGAACGCGACCCGTTCGCCGAGGACCAGCTCCTTGCGATGCTGAAGCTCGCGCGCAAGGGCATCGGCGAGCTGGTCGTCCTCCAGAAGCAGGCGGTCGCCAAATGGGCGGGCAGCTGAACGCCGGCGGGCGGCTCGTCGTCGCCACGCACAACAAGGGCAAGCTTGCCGAGATGGCCGACCTGCTGCGTCCCTACGGGCTCGACTGCGTGTCGGCCGGTTCGCTCGGCGTGGCCGAACCCGACGAGACGGGCACGACCTTCGAGGCGAACGCGGCGCTGAAGGCGCGCCACACGGCGACGGCCACGCGCCTTCCCGCCCTTGCCGACGACAGCGGCATCTGCGTCACCGCCCTCGACGGCGATCCGGGCGTGTTCACGGCGAACTGGGCGGGGCCCAGACGCGACTTCGCGCGCGCCATGCGCATGGTCGAGGCCGCCCTCGACGGCGCCAAGGACCGCTCGGCGAAGTTCGTTTCCGTGCTGGCGCTGGCCTGGCCTGATGGCGATGTCGAGCTTTTCCGCGGCGAGGTCGAGGGCACGCTCGTGTGGCCGCCGCGCGGCACGCGCGGCTTCGGCTACGATCCGGTGTTCGTGCCGGCCGGACATTCCGTCACGTTCGGCGAGATGGATCCGGCGTTGAAGCACACGATGAGCCATCGCGCCGTGGCCTTCGCGAAATTCAAGGCCGCCTGCCTCGACGGACTCAGATGAGCTTCGCGGTCCCATGAGTTTCGCGGTCTACGTCCACTGGCCGTTCTGCAAGTCGAAGTGCCCCTACTGCGACTTCAACAGCCATGTGCGCGACAAGATCGACGGCGAGGCGTGGAAGACCGCGCTGCTCGCCGAGATCGATCACTATGCCGCATTGACGCCCGGCCGCACCGTGACGTCGGTCTTCTTCGGCGGCGGCACGCCTTCGCTGATGGACCCGCAGCTTGCCGGGGCCATCGTCGACCGCATCGCCATGCGCTGGGCGATCGCGGAGGATCCCGAGATCACGCTCGAGGCGAACCCGAACTCCGCCGAGGCCGAGCGCTTCGCCGCGTTCAAGAGTGCGGGCGTCAACCGCCTGTCGATCGGCGTGCAGGCGCTCGACGACCGGGCGCTCAAGTTCCTCGGCCGCGGCCACGATTCGCGCGAGGCGCGCCGCGCGGTCGACCGGGCGGCCGCGCTGTTCGACCGTTTCTCGTTCGATCTCATCTACGCGCGGCCGGGACAGAGTGTTGACGACTGGACGCGCGAACTGAAGCAGGCGCTCGACTGGCAGCCCACGCACCTGTCGGTCTACCAGCTCACCATCGAGAAGGGCACGCAGTTCGCCACGCTCGCCGAGCGCGGCGATCTTGCGATGCCGACCGAAGACCTGCAGGAGCAGCTCTACGACGCCACGCAAGGGCTGCTCGAAGCCGCCAAGATGCCGGCCTACGAGATCTCGAACCACGCGCGCAAGGGCGAGGAGTCGCGCCACAACCTCACCTACTGGCGCTACGAGGACTATGTCGGCGTGGGCCCCGGCGCGCACGGGCGCGTGACGATCGACGGGCAGCGCCGGGCGACACGCCAGGAGAAGCTGCCCGAGACGTGGCTCGCGCGCGTGGCCGCACAGGGCCACGCGACGGCCGAGGACACGCCGCTCGACCGCGCGCAATGCGTGGACGAGGCGCTGATGATGGGCCTGCGCCTGCGCGAGGGCATCGACGCCGCGCGCTTCGCGCGCGTGACGGGC
>JAEUKX010000092.1 GCA_016794025.1 Rhodospirillales bacterium
GCCTGCACGACGGCCGGCTCGATGCCGTGCTTGCGCACGGCCTTCTCGTGGCTCGCCATGCACATGCCGCAGCCGTTGATGGCCGACACGGCAAGGCTGAGGAGCTCGAACTCCGCCGCCGGGATGCCGGGCTTCGCCATCGCCGTCATGCGCAGCTTGGCCGGCATGGTCGCGTATTCCGGCGCTTCGACGAGATGGGTGAAGCGGTAGTAGATGTTGTTCATCCCCATCATCGCGACCGCGATCTTCGCGGCCCCCACCTGCTCGGGCGAAAGCTGCGCGCCGAACTCGGCCAGAAGCGCGTCGCGCACTTCGGCCTGGCGTACCGCGAAGCCTGCCGTGACGAACAGCAGAGCGCGCAGGTCGGCGCGCACCGTCTCCTCGCCCGCAAGCGAGGAGAGGTTGAGCTTCAGGTCCTTCGCGTACTCGGGCAGCGCGTTCTTCAGGTTCTCGATCGACATGGTCGGTCTCCTTGCTTCGCGTCGGCTCAGGCGGCCTTCAGGACGTCGTCGCCCTTCTGCCAGTTGCAGGGGCACAGCTCGTCGGTCTGCAGCGCGTCGAGCACGCGCATCACCTCGGCCGGGTTGCGGCCCACGCTGAGGTCGTTGACCGACACGAAGCGGATGATGCCTTCCGGGTCGACGATGAAGGTCGCGCGCAGGGCCACGCCCTCTTCCTTGTCGAGGATGCCCAGTGCGGCGGAAAGCTCGCGCTTGATGTCGGCCAGCATGGCGAAGGGCAGCGCCTTCAGGTCGGCATGGTTCTGGCGCCAGGCGAGATGGACGAACTCGCTGTCCGTCGACACGCCGTAGACGACCGCATCGCGCTCGTTGAAGTCGCGGTTGAGCTTGCCGAAGGCCGCGATCTCGGTCGGGCACACGAAGGTGAAGTCCTTCGGCCAGAAGAACACGACCTTCCACTTGCCCTTGTCGGACTCGCTCGAGATCTGCGTGAAGGCGGTCTTCGGGTCGGTCGAGACGACGGCCTTGAGGTCGAAGGCGGGGAACTTGTCACCGATGGTCAGCATGGGTTCTTTCTCCGTTGGAAATTCGCGGGATGCGCCGCACCCCTGTCGCGGAGAATGTGGCGGGGCGGACTTGATCGGTCCAACGGATTAAACTAGATTCACTTATCGAGGTTTCCGATGATCCACCTGCCCACGCTGCGCCAGCTCCGCCACTTCGCCTGCCTTGCCGACACGCTCAATTTCGGGCGCGCGGCGAAGTCGGCGAACGTCACCCAGTCCACCCTGTCGGCAAGCCTGCAGGAGCTGGAGGCCACGCTCGGCGCGGGGCTTGTCGACCGCACGCGACGGCGCGTCGTCCTCACGCCGCTGGGCGAGCGCATTCTCGTGCGCGCGCGCCGCCTGCTGGCGGACGCCGAGGAGCTGGCGCTGGAAGCCAAGGGCGCGGGCGAGCCGCTCGCGGGCGACCTGCGGCTGGGCGTCATCCCGTCGGTCAGCCCCTTCTGGATGCCCAAGGCGCTGCCGGCCCTTCGCAAGGCCTATCCCAAGCTCCGGCTCTACCTGGTCGAGGACCTGACCGAGCGGCTGGTCGAGAAGCTGGCCGCGGGCGCGCTCGATGCCGCGCTGCTGGCGCTGCCGTGCGAATGCGGGCCCAACGAGGGCGCCACCCTCGGCCGCGACCCGTTCCGTCTCGTCGTGCGCAAGGACAACGCGCTGGCCGCGCGAAAAAGCGTGTCGCCGGCCGAGATCCGCCGGCAGAAGCTGCTGCTGCTGGCCGACGGGCACTGCATGAAGAAGCACGCGCTTGCCGCCTGCGGCCTGCGCGAGAGCCGCGACCCCGATCCGTTCGCGGCGACGTCGATCTTCACGCTCGTCCAGATGGTCGACAACGGGCTGGGCGTCACGCTGCTGCCGCAGATGGCGATCGACGCGGGCCTGCTGAAGGGCACGGCGCTTGCCGCCGTGGCGGTGGACGACGATCCCGCGCGCGACCTCGGCCTCGTCTGGCGCAAGGGCACGGCAAGGCGCGGCGAATTCGAGCTGCTGGCCAAGGCGCTCGCGAAGGCGACGTCGGGGATTCACGCGAAGGTGCCCGCGCGCGTATAGTCGCGCCCGGAGTCGTGCCCTTGAGTCCGAGTCGCCGTCTGCCGATCCGCGCCCTGCTCGCCGCGGGGCTTCTCGCCCTTGCGACGGCGGCGTGCGCCCCGCGTCAGGCGCCCCCGCCCGCCGCCGCGCCGCCACCGGTCGTCGACAGGCCGCCGGCCGACTGCTTCGAGGCGCTCGCGCGCATCGGGGCCGAATTCGAGAAACAGGCCACGCGGCCCACGCGCGAAGGCTGCCGCGTGGACGAGGCCGTGATGCTCGCGCGCGCGACCATCGCGCTCAACCGGCCCACGCTGATGACCTGCCCGCTCGCCCACGCGCTCGCCGCCTTCGAGCAGGACGTCGTCCAGCCCGCCGCGCGCCGCCATTTCGGCCGGGCGGTCGTCGAGATCGTGCATTACGGCAGCTATGTCTGCCGCCCGCAGACCGGCCGCAACACGCGGCTTTCCGAGCATGCCTTCGGGCGCGCGCTCGACATCGGCGGCTTCGAGATCGAGGGCAAGCTCGTCGTCAGCGTGCGCCGCGACTGGGCCGACCGCGGGGCCAAGGGCGCCTTCCTGCGCGATGTGGCGCAGGGCGCCTGCCGGCACTTCAACATCGTGCTGACGCCGAAGACCGACCTCGCGCACGCCAACCATTTCCACGTCGATATCGGCCCCTACAAGAAGTGCGATGCCTGATCTCTCCCTCCTCGTTCTCGTGACCGCCGCCTTCACGCTCGCCGGCTTCGTCAAGGGCGTGGTGGGGCTTGGCCTGCCGACGATCTCGATGGGGCTGTTGAGCCTGATGCTCGCCCCCGCGCAGTCGGCGGCGCTGCTGGTCGTGCCCTCGCTGGTGACCAACGTGTGGCAGCTCCTCGCAGGACCGGATTTCCGCGCGGTCGCCCGCCGTCTGTGGCCGATGATGATCGCCGTGTGCGTCGGCGTGTGGATGGGCGGCGGCTGGCTTGCGGGCGAGAACGCGCTTGCCGCGCGCGTGGCGCTGGGCCTGTGCGTGGCGGCCTATGCGGCCGTGAGCCTCGCGGCCGTGCGCTTCCGCGTGCCGGCGCACATGGAACGCTGGCTGGGGCCGCCGGTCGGGCTTGCAACCGGCCTCGTCACGGCGGCGACGGGCATCTTCGTGCTGCCGGCGGTGCCGTACATCCAGTCGCTCGGCCTCGACAAGGAAGATCTCATCCAGGCGCTGGGCCTGTCGTTCCTCGTGGCGACGGTGGCGCTGGGGTTGGGTCTCGCCAACGACGGCGTCTACGACGCGGCGAACCTGATCGGTTCGGCCGCAGCACTCGCCCCCGCGCTCGCGGGCATGGCGATCGGCACGAAGCTGCGCCACCGCCTGCCGGGCGAAAGCTTCCGCCGCTGGTTTCTCATCGGGATGCTGGCGCTGGGCTGCTATCTCGCGCTGCGCGGGCTGATTCATTAGCCGTCATGGCCGGGCATGACGGAAAGAGGCGTGGCGTTACAGCTTGCGCTCGATCGCGTCCCAGATCGACTTGGCGATGTCGGTGCCGTCGAAGCGCTTCACCTCGAGGATGCCGGTGGGCGAGGTGACGTTGATCTCGGTCAGGTAGTCGCCGATCACGTCGATGCCCACGAAGATCTGGCCGCGCTTCTTCAGCTCCGGCCCGATCGTCTCGCAGATTTCCTGCTCGCGCCTGGTGAGCGTCGTCTTGGTCGCCACGCCGCCCACATGCATGTTGGCGCGCGCCTCGCCCGCGGCCGGCACGCGGTTGATCGCCCCTTCCGCCTTGCCGTCGACAAGGATGATGCGCTTGTCGCCCGCGCGCACGGCGGGCTCGTAGCGCTGGATCATCAGCGGTTCGCGGCTCTTCTGCGTGAACATCTCGATGAGCGCCGTCAGGTTCTCGTCGTCGGGCTTCAGGCGGAAGACGCCCGCCCCGCCGTTGCCGAACAGCGGCTTCACGATGATGTCGCGGTGTTCGCGGCGGAACTCGGCGATCTCGGCCGGGTCGGCGGTGATCAGCGTGGGCGGCATCAGGTGGGGAAAGTGCGTGACGAACAGCTTCTCGGGCGCGTTGCGCACATGCGCGGGATCGTTCACCACCAGCGTCTTGGGGTGCAGGTGCTCGAGGATGTGCGTGGCGGTGATGTAGCCCATGTCGAAGGGCGGGTCCTGGCGCATCAGGATCACGTCGACCTTGGCGAGGTCGAGCACCTCGGGCGCGCCGAAGGTGAAATGGTTGCCCTTCTCGCGGCGCACCTTCACGGGGTGTGCCTTGGCATAGATGCGTTCCTTGCCGTTCATCGACAGGTGGCGCACGAGATAGTGGTAGAGCGTCCAGCCCCGCGCCTGCGCCTCCACCATCAGCGCGAACGACGAATCGCCGTCGATATTGATCGATTCGATCGGGTCCATCTGGACGGCGACGACGCGCGACATGCCGGATACCTCGTGTGCACGGTGGGGAAGGGCGCTTAGTTGAGGCGGCCCTTGAGCGCCTGGATCTCCATCGCGATGCGGCTGCGCGCACCGGGCGCTTCGACCAGCGCGAAAGCCTGCTCCAAGCACATCACGCCCGCGCGCAGGTTGTCCAGACCGACATGCACGAGCCCCGCCTCGTGCCACAGCGCCGGATCGCCGGGCGCGATCATCAGCATGCGCTCGAGCGTGGCGAGCGCGCCGCGGAAATCCTCGGCCTTCAGCAGGCGCAGCTTGATGTTGTTCTGGAGGCGCAGCAGCACCGTGCGGTCGGCGACCGTGGCGTAGTGGTGGTTCTGCAGCTCGGCGTTGGGCCCCTCGAAGCGCTTGAGGAGCCCGCGCAGCGCCTTGGTCTCCATGACCGCGCCGCCGTTGAACGGATCGAGGATCGCGCGCCCGTCGGGCGCTTCGAGGCGGATCAGGAAATGGCTCGGGAAGGCGAGGCCCGCGGCCTCCCAGCCCTGCGCGCGCGCGGCGTGGATCCACAGGATCGCCAGCGCCACCGGCAGGCCGCGCCGGCGGTCGATGACGCCCACGAGGTCGGCGTTGCGCAGGTCGTCGTAGGTGTCGCGGTCGCCGCGATAGCCCATGCGCTCGACCAGCGCCTCGCGCAGCGCCGCCACGCGGCCTTCGATCGTGTCCGGCCGCTTCGCGGCCTCGGCCGCCACGCAGGTCGCGATCTCCGACAGGTGCGCGCGGTAGGGCGAAAGGTCGAGTGCGGGCCGCGCGGCGCCCGAAAGGGCCAGTGCGGTGTCGGCCAGCGCCAGATCCGCCTCGCCCGCATGCGCCGCCGCGGCGAGCGTGCGCTCGACCTCGGCACTGGCGCCCGAGGCGAGGCGATAGGGCGGGTTCACGACGAGGCGCCCGCCTCGCCCGGCGGGGCGCGGAAGCGGCGCGGGTCGTCGCGCGCGATGGCGTGCGTCACCACGCGCTTGATGTTCGACATGTTGCGCGCCACGGCCAGCACGCGCTCGTGCTCGGCCTGGTCGGCGAAGACGCCGATGATGTAGACGGTGCCGTTGACGACGTCGACCGAGTAGTTGACCGAGTTGATGCCCTTGGAGAACAGCAGGCGCGAGCGCAGCTCGTTGGCGGCCCACACGTCCTTGGCATAGGCCTTGAGGCCGCCCTCGTCGGTCACCTCGATCTCGTTGATGATCTCGCGCACGCCGCTGGCCTTCCAGGCGAGGCGCACGGCCTCAGCGCGGGTGTCGGCATTGGTGACGGCACCGGTCAGCAGCACGCGGCCTTCGTAGATCTGCGTGGAGATCGACGAGAAGAGCGTGCTCTTGCCCTCCTGGAACCAGTAGTGGTTGATCTCGAGCACGATCGCGTTGTCGGTAGCCGCACCCTTGAGGCCGCGCTCCTGCAGGGCGGTCGTGCCGACGGCGGCGGCACCGCCCACCGCGGCGCCCACGCAGCCGCCAAGCGAGAGCCCGGCGGCGAGAAGACCGGCGAGGATTGCAGCCTTGCGCATGCGGACGGGATTGGACATCGCTTCGCGTCTCCTTTGGCCCTTCCTTTTAGGTCGCTAGCGCGAGTCGCGCCAAGCGTCTTGCAGGTGCCGGGGCCAGCGTCCGGGCACCACGAGCACCATGTCGAATCTCACGTCGAATGCGGCGAATTGAGGGCGCGCGGCAAGGAACTGTTCGGCCGCCCGCGCGATGCGCAGGCGTTGGGCAGGGTGTAGCGATTCGGCCGCATCGTCGGCCGTCCGCCGCGCCTTCACCTCGACAAAGGCAAGGATCCGCCCGCGTCTTGCCACGATGTCGACCTGGCCCGCGGGCAGGCGCAGGTCCGCCGCCACGATCCGCCAGCCGGCCAGGCGCAGCCGCCAGCGCGCCGCGAATTCCGCGCGCCGGCCGCGCCGTTCGGCCGCGACGTGGCGCGGCGACGTCACGTGCGCTTCTTGCCGGCAAGTTCGAGCGCGCGGGCATAGACCTGCCGGCGCGCAAGGCCCGTGGCGGCGGCCACGCGGTCGGCGGCATCGCGCACGCCGTGCGTCTTCAGCGCCGCCTCGATGCGCGCGTCGAGCGCTTCGGGATCGAGCGGGTCGGCGTCGGCTTCCGACGGCGGCCCGACGACGAGGACGATCTCGCCGCGCGGCTCGCCGGCCGCATAGTGGGCGGCCAGCGTGCCGAGCGTGCCGGTCTTGCGCTCCTCGTGCAGCTTGGTCATCTCGCGCACGACGCAGGCCGGCCGGTCGCCCAGCACCGTCGCCATGGCGTCCAGCGTCTCCGCCAGCCGGTGCGGCGATTCGAACGCCACGAGCGTGGCCTTCACCTCGCGGAACTCCGCCAGCCGGCGCGCGCGCGGGCCCGCCTTGGCCGGAAGGAAACCCAGGAACAGGAACGGCTCGGCCGGCAGGCCCGACAGCGCCAGCGCCGTGGCCAGCGCCGAGGGGCCCGGCACGCAGGTGACCGGCACGCCGGCCGCATCGGCCGCGCACACGAGGGCCGCCCCCGGATCGGCAATGCCCGGCATGCCGGCATCCGACACGAAGGCGACGACGCTGCCGCGCGCGGCGTCCACCAGCCTCGGCGCGAGGGCGGCCGACACTTCCTCGTCGCAGCGCACCAGCTTGGGCGCCGGAATGCCGAGCGCCGAAAGCAGGCGGCGCGCCACGCGCGTATCCTCCGCCGCGATCGTCGAAGCGGCGGCCAGCACGCGCTTCAGCCGGGCGCTCGCATCGCCCAGGTTGCCGATGGGCGTGCCGACGAGATAGAGCCCCGGCGCGATCTCGGACGGGCCGGGGGCGGGGCCTTCGGTGTCGGTCATGCGCGGCTGGGTCGTCCGTCCGATGGGTGATGCAGGAGGGTAGCGGGCTCCGCTGCCGGGCACCAGCAGGGCATGCCTGCCGATAAACTACAATAGTATAACCCAAAGTAGCATTGCCTTAATTTCCCGCTGCGATGATCCCGTCCGGATGCCACCGGAGACTCCCATGAAGAAGAACAGCCTGAAGGCGAAAGCCTACGTCATCTTCGCGACGCTTGCCGCAAACCTCGTCCTGCTCGGCGGGGCCGCCTACCTGCATTTCGCGGCGACGGAAGCCATCGAGCGCGCGCACGCAAGCCGGTACGCAAGCTACCTGCTTGCCGACGAGCTGCGGCAGAGCTCGGACGACCTGACGCGGCTGGCGCGAACCTACGTGGCGACCGCGGACGCCAACTATGAAAAACAGTATTTCGAGATCCTCGCCATCCGCGACGGCAAGAAGCCGCGACCCGAGGCGTATCACCGCATCTACTGGGACTTCGTGGCCGCCGATCCGTCGGGAAAGCCGCGCCCGGACGCCGCAACCCGGCCGCTGCTGCAGCTCATGCGCGATGCGGGCTTCACCGACCGGGAGTTCGCCAAGCTCGAGGAAGCCAAGAAGAACTCCGACGGACTCGTGAAGACGGAGGTCATCGCGATGAACGCGGTCAAGGGCCTCTATGACGACGGCAGGGGCAACTTCACGGTCCGCAAGGACCCGGACCAGGCACTGGCGATCCGGCTGATGAACTCGGCCGAGTACCACAAGTTCAAGGCCGAGATCATGCGGCCCATCGACGAGTTCTACGTCGAGATGGAGCGCCGCCTCGACGGGCACCTTGCCGACGTCCTGGCCGGGGCCGCCCGGTCGCGCGCGATCCTGGTGGGCGCGCTGGCCATCCTTGCGCTGAGCCTCGCCGGCCTGTCGGCCGGCATGTACACGCAGGTCCTGCGCCCGCTGCTGCGCGTGCACGGCGCCATCGACAAGCTGCTGCGCGAGGAATACGACGTCGACGAATCGATCGCCCGGCGCGGCGACGAGATCGGCATGATCGGGGCAAGCGTGCTGCGCTTCCGCGACTCGCTTCTCTCCGCGGGCGACCTGCGCGGGCGACTGCAGGCCGACAACGAAACGCGCGACCGCCGGCTCGAGGCGATGTCGACGGCGGTCGGCGGCTTCACCCGGAAGGTCGACGGCACGTTCAAGTCGCTCGAAACCTCGATCGCCAAGCTCGAGCACACGGCGCGCACGATGGGTTCCTCGGCCGAGCAGACGCGCCAGCAGACCGAAACGCTGAGCTCGGTCAGCAACTCGACGCTCGAAGCGACGCAGACCGTCGCCGCGGCGACCGAACAGCTCGCGAAGTCGATCCAGGAGATCTCGCACCGCGTGCAGGAATCCGCCTCCATCGCCGGCCGCGCGACGAGCGAGGCGAACCACACGGCCGGGCAGGTGCGCGAGCTTTCCAACGCCGCCACGCGCATCGGCGATGTCGTGCGCCTGATCAACGAAATCGCGAGCCAGACGAACCTCCTCGCGCTCAACGCCACGATCGAGGCCGCCCGCGCGGGCGACGCGGGCAAGGGCTTCGCCGTCGTGGCGAGCGAGGTGAAAAGCCTCGCCGCGCAGACCGCGAAGGCGACCGAGGAGATCGCCGCGCAGGTCCAGTCGGTGCAGGGCGAGACGCAGACGGTCGTGCGCTCCATCCAGACGATCGGCGAGACGATCGGCCGAATGAACGAGATCGCCGCCGCGGTTGCCGCCGCCGTCGAGGAGCAGGGCGCCGCGACCGACGAGATCAGCCGCAACGTGCAGCAGGCGTCGGACAGCACGCGGCAGGTCACCGACAGCATCGGCGTGGTCCGCAACTCCGCCGATGCGACGGGCGCGGCGTCGGGCGACGTTCTGGGCTCGGTCGCGGAGCTTACGCAGCAGGGCCGCATCCTGCGCGAGGACGTCCAGGGCTTCCTGGCCCACATCAAGGAAGGGTGACCGCCGGCCGGCCGCCGGTGTTCCCGGCCGCGGCGGCACTGGATTGCCGGCGTGGCCGGGGATAGGCTCGCGGGCGCGTTCCTCCCGCTTGCCGCCATGGGTGCCGATTGCCGTTTCGCGTCCTTCCTGTTGTCGCCCTGGTCCTTGCCGCGTTCGCGCTTGCCGGCTGCGAGCAGACGAACGAACTCACCGCGAAGGTCGCGGGCATTTTCGGCCCCGGCCAGTCGGCGCCGGCTTCCGCCCCGCCCAAGGCGCTGCCGCCGGCCGCACCTGCACCCGTGCCCGAGGCCAAACCGGCCGAACCGCCGCCCTCGGCTGCCAGCGAAGCGGGCGCCGCCGCAGCCGCAGAAAGTGCGGCGCGCAAGGGCCCGCCGCGCGTGGCGCTGCTGCTGCCGCTCACGGGGCCCAACGCCGGCATCGGGCAGGCGCTGCTCGATGCGGCCACGCAGGCCGTGTTCGAAGTGGCCGACGACGACTTCGTGCTGCTCGTGCGCGACACCGGCGGCACGCCGGCCGGGGCCGCTGCCGCGATGGACTGGGCGATCGAGCAGCAGGCGCGCCTTGTGGTGGGCCCGCTGCTGGGGGCCGAAACGCAGGCCGTGGCGCCGCGCGCGCACGCCGCGGGCGTGGCGGTCTTGAGCTTCTCCAACGACCGCAGCGTGGCGGGGCCGGGCGTGTTCACGCTGGGCATTGCGCCGCAGGACGCCATCGCGCGCACGGTCGAGTTCGCGCGCTCGCGCGGGCTTGAACGGTTCGCGGCGCTTGTTCCCAACAACGGGCTGGGGCAGGCGTCCGAGCGCGCGCTGCGCACGAGCCTCGCGTCGACGGGCGGCGAGCTCGTGCGCGTGGAACGCTACGACACGGGCGCGCTCGACTATGCGCCCTTCGTGCGCCGGCTCGGCCAGCTTGCCGGCCCGCCGCCGCGGCTGGCGCGCGGCGAACTGGGCCCGCCGCCGCCCGAACTGGATTTCGAGGCCGTGCTCGTGCCCGATTTCGGCGACCGGCTGGCGCAGGTCGTGGCCCAGCTCCACGGCAACGAGATCGATCCCGCGCGCGTGAAGTATCTCGGCATTCCGCTGTGGAACGACCCGCGCACGCTGCGCGAACCCTCGCTGCAGGGCGGCTGGTTCGCCGACACGGCCGCCGCCCCGCGCGCGGCGTTCGACGGGCGCTACCGCGCCACGTTCGGGCGCGCCGCCCCGCGCGTGGCCGACCTTGCCTACGATGCCGTGGCGCTGGCCGCGATCATCGCCAACGGCAAGGGCCCCGACGGCGCCGATTTCTCGCTTGCCACGCTCACGGCCGATTCCGGCTTCGCGGGCGTGGACGGCATCTTCCGCCTGCTGCCCGGCGGCCTCGTCGAGCGCGGCTACGCCGTCCTCGAGGTGCGCCGCGACGGCGCCTATGTGCTGAGCCCCGCGCCCGAGACGTTCGAGGCGGTGGGGAACTGAGCGGATCGGCGCCCGGTCGCGGCCGTCCGGCTAAAGCCAGTGGAACCCCTTTGCCATCAGCCCGGCAAGTCCGAGCGCGGTGGCGATGATCGCGCCGAACAGGATTCGGAAGTCGCGCTCCTGATTGTCACGGACCTTGCCGACATCGCTGCGCAGCGACGTCAGGCCTTCGCGCGAATCCTTCGCGATCTGCTCCAGGACCGCAATCCGCGTCTCGATTTCCGGTGGCATGCCCCCACTATCTCCTGAACCGCCGCCCCCGCGCAACGCCTTGCTGGCCAGCGTGTCGAACGCGCCACGCATGTTCGGGAACGGAACGACCTTCCGATTGCCGTTTTCCATGTCAGACAACCCGCCCTTCGCGTCGATCGCGCGCCTCTTTGGCGACCGCCTCCGCATGGAACCGGAACAACTCGGCAAGGTTGTTCCAGTCCTTCTCCAGTCGCGCGGAGTCGATCTTCTCGCCGTCGCAATGTTTGCGGACGAAGTGCTGGAGAACGAGAACCAGCTGGGCCAGAAGCCGTGCATGATCGCCGGTCGAAGCCATCAGGAAGCTGATCAGATCGCGCTCGGTCAGGGAGTTTCGCGCGCGGGATGAAAGCATGCTCGACACGTCGAACTCCTCGGGTGGCGTGTCGTCGGTCAGTCGATGCGTGCTCATGGTTCCCCAGGATCGCAGCCGTCGGTCGCAACCTTTAGTATATCAGGGAATGCGACGGGCTTCGATAGCGGTGCACGGCAGGCAACCATTTCATCTGTGCGAGATTTTTGAACCGATTCGGCATACAAACTTCGCAACGGCGTCTTTGTGCCGATCCTCCCGACCGACGGAGCCCCCCATGCCGACCGGAACAGTCCGCCTTCATCGCGTGCTCAAGGCCGCACCCGACAAGGTCTACCGCGCCTTCACCGATGCCGATGCGATGGCGCGCTGGATCGCGCCCTACGGCTTCCTGTGCAAGGTCGCGCATTTCGAGGCGAAGGTCGGCGGCACGTTCCGCATGAGCTTCGTCAATTTCGGCACCGGCAACGCCCACTCGTTCGGCGGCGAGTTCCTCGAGCTCGTGCCGGGCAAGCGGCTTCGCTACACCGACCGCTTCGACGATCCGAACCTGCCGGGCACGCTCACCGTCACGGTCGAACTCCGGCAGGTGCTGTGCGGCACCGAGCTCAAC
>JAEUKX010000108.1 GCA_016794025.1 Rhodospirillales bacterium
CGCCCTTCCTGGCGCCAGGCGGCGTAGAGCAGGCCGAGGCAGAGCAGGAACGTCAGCAGACCCGGCATCAGCGGGGTCTGCGCGACGCCTGTCACGACATAGTCGCCGTTCGCCTTGAAGCCGATCCAGCCGCGCCCGCCGGGCGCACTGCCGCCCATCTCGCGGCCCGGCCGCACGCGGCGTACGTCCGGGATGCCGTCGGCAAGCCACACGACGGCCCCGCCCGTGGCGTCGGCCGCGGGCTTCAGCAGCGTCTCGCTCGCGCGCACGTCCGCGCTTTCGGCCGGGTTGACGGCACCCACCGCGGCCAGCGTCTGGCGCTCGCCGTCCGTGAAGCGGTAGAGGCCGGGGCGCGTGGGCGCGAAGCTCGAGATCTGCCGGCCGCCGCGCGTCTCGACCAGGCGCAGCTCGCGCGTCGAGCCGTCGGGCTCGGTCACGGTCACGGGCGTCGTCACGGGATCGAGCGCGCGCCGTTCCACCTCCACGCGGCCCGCCGCCACGCGCGCCTTGAGGTCGTTCTCCTCGAGCTCGGGCTCCTTCATCAGCCAGTGCGCGATGCGCCGCAGCAGTTCGGCATGCGGGCCGCCGCCGTCGAAGCCGCGCGCCCACAGCCAGATCTGGTCGCTCATGAGCTGCGCCACGCGGCCTTCGCCCACGCGGTCGAGCAGCAGCAGCGGCCGTTCGCCGGCACCGTTCATCAGCGACTGGCCGCGGCGCGGCTCGGTGTCGATGTGGCGGAACCAGCGGCCCCATTCGGGCGTCGAGCCCTCGGCGCCCGGCAGGTCGGCCGTCACCGGATGGCGGCGGCCCACGGCCGAGAGCGTGGGCACGAAGCCTTCCTCGAAGCTCTGGCCCGTGGGAACGCCGGGCATGATCTGGCCGACGGGGGAGTTGAACAGCGAGTTGGGCGCCGAGAAGTTCGGGCCGACCGAGATCAGCAGCGCGCCGCCGCGGCGCACGTAGCGCACGATGTTGTCGAGATAGACAGGTGCGAGCACGTCGCGCCGCCGGTAGCGGTCGAAGACGACCAGATCGAACTCGTTGAGCTTCACCTCGAACAGTTCGCGGATCGGGAAGGCGATCAGCGACAGCTCGTTGACGGGCGTGAAATCCTGCGCCTCGGGCGGGCGCAGGATGGTGAAATGGACGAGGTCCACCGACGGGTCGGACTTGAGCAGGTTGCGCCATGTCCGCTCGCCCGGATGCGGCTCGCCCGTGACGAGCAGCACGCGCAGCCGGTCGCGCACGCCGTTGACGACGACGACCTGCCGGTTGTTCTCGAGCGTCAGCTCGCGCGGGCCGGCCTCGACCTCGATCTCGAAGATCGTCTGCCCGGCCTTGTCGAGCTGGAATTCGAGCGGCACCGACGTGCCCACCGGCACGCGCACGCTGCGGAAAGGCTGCCCGTCGCGCTTGATGTCGACGCGCGCCTCGGCCCGCGCGCCCGCCGCCGCGCCGCGCGGGCCCGTGCCCTCGTCGATGCGGATGGTCATCGTCTGCGGCTTGGCGACGATGGCGAAGCCCGGCGCCTGCTCGAGCACGAGCCGCCGGTCCACCTCGCCGCGCGCGCCGGCGATCACGCCATGCACGGGGCCGGGCAGGTTGAGGCGCTGGATCTCGTCCCGCTCGCCCTTCGGCGCGTCGTGCACCTGGCCGTCGGTCAGCAGCGCCACGCCGGCGATGCGGTTCCTCGGCACGTCGGCCAGCGCGCGCTCCAGCGCCTCGAACAGCTTCGTGCCGTCCTGCCCGCCGCTGCCCGCGCGCACGATGCGCAGCTCGAAATCCTTCTCGCGCGCCAGCCGCTCGCGGATGGCGGTGGCCGCGCGGTCCACGCGCGCGGCGCGCTCGCCGATCTTCATGCTGTCGCTCTCGTCGACGACGAGAAGGCCGATGTCGGTGAGGGGCTTGCGTTCCTCGACCACCGCCAGCGGATTGGCGATGGCCAGCAGCAGCCCCGCCGCCGCCGCCGCGCGCCACGCGGCCCCCCGCGCGCGCACGAGGAAGGCGTAGCCCAGCGCCAGCACGGCGAGTGCGGCCAGCACCGCGAACCATGCCCACGGAACGAGCGGGGCGAAGGCGAGGGAATAGTCGGTCATCGCCGGATGCGCTCCAGGATCGCCTCGACATGCACCTGGTCGCCCTTGTAGTTGCCGGTCAGCGCGTACATGACGAGGTTGACGCCGAAGCGCACGGCCATCTCGCGCTGGCCCTCGCCGCCGGGCACGGCGGCGAAGAGCGCGCGCCCGTTGGGATCGAGCGCCCAGGCGGCCGCGAAATCGTTGGCGCCGATCAGCACCGAGGTCACGCCGTCGTTCTCGTGCGCGTCGGGCTGCTCGATCCACAGCGCGCCGCCGGCAAGCCGGCCGGGGAAATCCTGCAGAAGGTAGAAGGTCTTGGTCAGCACGTGTTCGGCCGGCACGCGCGCCAGACGCGGCAGGTCGAGCGGGCGCAGGATCTCGCGCAGGCGCAGCGCCGCCGGGCCCACGCCGGCCGGGCCGATCGAGCCCGCCTCGCGCGTGTCGAAAAGGATCATGCCGCCGTCGGTCAGGTACTGGCGCACGCGCAGCATGGCGGCGGCACCCGGCAGCGGGCCCGAAGGCGCCACGGGCCAGTAGAGCAGCGGGTAGAACGACATCTCGTCGCGCTCGACATCGACGGCGGCCGGTTCGGCGGGATCGACGGCGGTGCGCCGGGCCAGCACGACGCCAAGACCCGCAAGGCCGGCGCGGCTCGTCTCGTCGATCTCGCGGTTGCCCGTCAGCACGTAGCCGAAGCGCGTGCGCAGCGTGTTGGCCAGCGCCACCGCGTCGTCGACGGGCCGCATGGCCTGGGCCTGGGTCTGGGCTTGGGCCTGCGCGTGCGCCTCGCCCGCGAACAGCAGGGCGGCCGCGATCGCCGCGGCAGCGCCCGCGCGCGGCACGCGCAGCAGCCCGCGCAGGGCCAGCGCCACGAGGAGGTCGGCCAGCAGCAGCAGCAGGGCCGCGACGAAAAGCGGCGGCTTGAAGTCGAACTCGTGCGTCGCCGCGAACGTCTCGAGCGCCACGCCGGCGGGAAGGGCGATCAGCGCCTTGGGCGCTTCCACACCCTGCGCGAGGTTGAGCGCGCGGCGCGCCACCTCGGTGCCGTAGTGGCCGGGCGGCGAACGCGGGCCGACGGGCTGGCTTGCGAAGGCGCGCGCCACGATGCCCGCGGCGGCCGGAAAGGGCGGCACGAGGCGGCCGAAGGCGTCGAGCGTGGCGACGGGGGCGAGCACGGCATCGCCGCCGGCGTCGCCCGACACGCCCTGCGACAGGCCCACCAGCCGGCGCAGCATTTCCAGATAGAGCCCGGAGAGCGGCAGGTCCGACCATTCGGGCGAGGCCGTCACGTGCACGAGCACCATCCAGCCCTCGCCGCGCTTGTCGGCCGTGACGAGCGGCGTGCCGTCGGAAAGGCGCGCCCAGGTCTTCTGCGAAAGCTCCAGCGTCGGCTCGGCCAGCACCTGCCGGCGCACGCGCACCTCGCCCGGCACGTCGAGCCCGGCGAAGGCCGAGCTCGCGTCGAACGGGGCAAGACCCAGCGGCTGTTCCCAGCTCATGGCGCCGCCGAACGCGCGCCCGCCGCGGCGCAGCGGCGAGGGCACGAAATCGTCCTCCGCCTCGGCAAGGCGCGGCCCGGCGAAGCGCACCACCACGCCGCCGCGCTTCATCCAGTCTTCCAGCGCCGTGCGCTCGGCCGGCGCCAGCCTGCCGATGTCGGCAAGGATCATCACGGCCATCTCGCGCTGCAGGAGCTGGGCGATCTCGCCCGTGCGCACCTCGGCGAAGGGCTGCAGCGCGCGCTCCAGATAGAACGTGTCGGCCAGCAGGGGCTGGTTGTTGCGTTCGACCGTGGCGCCCGAGACGATGCCCACCGGCCGGCGGCGCCAGCGCTCGTCGACCAGCGCCACGGCGCCGGCGGTGCTTTCGCCCTCGATCTCGATGCGCGCGATGCGGTTGCGCAGTTCGCCGGGCAGCGTCACGCGCGCGGTCGCGTTCGCCTCGCCGGGTGCGAAGCGCAGGCTCTCGCGCGCGAGCGGCCGGCCATCCTCGCCGCGCGCGACAAGGGCGGTCTCCTCGGCCGCGATGGCCCAGGGCCGCGCGACCGTGACGGCGATGGACGCCGCTTCGGATACGGGGTTCAGCATCAGCCGCGCGCGCCGCTCGACCGGATCGGTCATGTAGGTGACCGGGCCGATGCGCTGCAGGCGCTCGACGAAGGGGGCAAGTTGCGGATCGTCGAGCCCGTCGCCCAGATAGAGGATGGCGCCTGCCTGCGGCGGCGCTTCGGCCTCGAGCGTGGCGAGTGCCGCCTGCCGGTCGGAGGACCACGGCTTGGGTTCGAGCGCGCCCGCAAACGTGCGCGCGTCGTTTGCCGTCATCGGCCGCGAGGGGCGCGGCGGCTCGCCCGACAGGCCCGGTGCGGTCGTCAGCACGATCACGGGGCGCACGTCGCGCGCCGCACGGTCGACGAAGCGGGCCATCGCGTCTCGCCGCGCGCGCCAATCGTGTGCGGCCGCCCAGCCGTCGTCGACGACGAGCAGGGCCGGACCCGATCCCGCCAGCCGTGCCGCCGGGTTGGCGACCGGCTGGGCCAGCGCCACGATCACGAGGAAGGCGATGAACAGGCGCAGCAGCAGCAGCCACCACGGCGTCTGCGCGGGTGTCTCCTCGACCTTGCGCAGCCGCGCCAGCAGGACAAGTGCGGGGAATGTCGTGCGCCGCGGGGCGGGCGGCGTCACGCGCAGCAGCCACCACAGCACGGGCAGGCTTGCGAGGGCCGCCAGCCACCACGGCGTCAGGAACGCGAAGGCCTGGAAAAGCCCCATCACGGGCCGCCCGGCTGGGCCAGCGCCAGCCACAGCGCCATCAGCGCCGTCTCGGGCGCGCGATCGGTGCGGTGCTCGACATAGCCCCAGCCATAGGCGCGCGCGATGTCGCGCAGCGCGCCGACATGGCTTGCGAACAGCGCGCGGTATTCCGCGCGCACGTTCTCCACGCGGCTCAGCAGCAGCGCGCCCTCGTTCTCCAGCCCCTCGAAGCGCGTACGCCCGGCATAGGGCAGGCCTTCCTCGGCCGGATCGAAAAGGTGCACGAGATGGCCGCGCGCGCCCGTCGCCGCGATGGCGCGCAGGGCCGCGTCGGTCTCCTCAAGCGGGCCCAGGAAATCGCCGACCAGCACGACGCCCGAATGGCGCCCCGTGCGCGCGGCTGGCGGCACGCCAAGCCCCGGATCCTCGCGCGCGAAAAGAAGATCGGCCAGCCGGTTGACGGCGTAGCGCCCGACGAGGGCGCGCGGCGTCGAGCCGAGAAGGCCGATGCGCTCGCCGCCGCGCGCGAGCAGCGAGGCCAGCGCCACGACGAGGAGTTCCGCGCGGTCGACCTTGCGCGGCAGCCGCGGCGAGGACGACCACACCATCGAGGGCGAGCGGTCGCGCCACATCCATACGGTCTGGGCGGCCTCCCATTCGCTCTCGCGCACGAAGACATGGTCGGTCTTCGCGGTCTGCCGCCAGTCGATGCGTTCGCCCGAATCGCCCGCCATGTAGCGGCGGAACTGCCAGAACGTCTCGCCCGGTCCGGCGCGCCGGCGCCCGTGGACGCCGTGCGCGACCGTATCGGCCACGCGCCGCGCGGCGACGAGAAGGGCGGGCAGCGTGCCCGCCGCGGCCTCGGCCGCAAGCCGGCGCGCGGTCGCGTCGGCCGGCGGTGCGGCGGTCGGTTGCGGGGCGGAGAAGAGGGCCACGTGGCTTGCGGGGGGTTCTTCCGTGCGCCTCAGGCCAGCGGCTCGCAAAGCCGCTCGATCACGCTGTCGAGCGTCACGCCCTCGGCGCGCGCGGTGAAGGACAGCGCCATGCGGTGACGCAGGATGGGCTTGGCCAGCGCCACCACGTCGTCGACCGAGGGGGCAAGCCTGCCGTCGAGCACGGCGCGCGCGCGCGTGGCCAGCATCAGCGCCTGGCTCGCGCGCGGACCGGGTCCCCACACGACGTGGCGCTCGACGACGTCGACGCCGCTCTCGCCGGGCCTGCCGGCGCGCACGAGCGTGAGGATCGCCTCGACGACGCTTTCGCCCACCGGCACGCGGCGGATGAGCGCCTGCGCGCGTTCGAGTTCGGCGGCCGTCATCGCGGGCACGGGCCTGTCGCTCGCCGCACCGGTCGTGGCGATCAGCATGCGCCGCTCCGCCTCGAGGTCGGGATAGCCCACGTCGACCTGCAGCAGGAAGCGGTCGAGCTGCGCTTCGGGCAGCGGATAGGTGCCTTCCTGCTCGAGCGGGTTCTGCGTGGCGAGCACGTGGAAGGGCGCCGGCAGGTCGTGATAGCTGCCGGCGACGGAGACGCGGCGCTCCTGCATGGCCTGCAGCAGCGCCGACTGCGTGCGGGGCGAGGCACGGTTGATCTCGTCGGCCATCAGCAGCTGGGCGAAGACCGGACCGCGGATGAAGCGGAACTGGCGCCGCCCGGCCTCGCCGTCCTCGAGCACTTCCGAGCCGATGATGTCGGCGGGCATCAGGTCGGGCGTGCACTGCACGCGCTTGGCGTCGAGCCCCAGCACGGTGCCGAGCGTCTCGACGAGCTTCGTCTTGGCGAGCCCCGGCACGCCGATCAGCAGCAGGTGGCCGCCGGCGAGCAGCGTGACGAGCGTCTGCTCGACCACGTCGGTCTGCCCGAAGATCACGCGGCCGATCGACTGGCGCACGGTGGCGAGCCGGTCGCCCAGGGCCTCGATCTCGCCCAGCAGCGCGTCGGTCTCGATTTGGGTCGGGGGAGCGTTCACGTATGTCCTCGCTTTCCGGCGGCCGTTGCGGCTTTTCGCGCAAGTCTGCGACGTGCGGGGGGGCCTCGTCCAGCGCGTGCATGTTACGTCCGTCACGGTATAGACTCAGGCTCGGCCCATGACGGAAGAACGGATGCAAACCGGTCTCGAAAGCCTTGCCGCCGCGGGCCTTGCACGCGGCGTACCGCCTTCGGGCGGCGCCCGCGAACCGTCCCCCGGCGGCGCCCGCGAACCTGCGGAAATATGCGGGGATTTCGACCTGCGAATCGCGCGCGACGGCACGTGGTTCTATCGCGGTTCGCCGATTGGACGTGCCGCACTCGTAAAACTCTTCGCCGGCGTGCTGCGCCGCGAGGCGGACGGCAGTTACTGGCTGGTGACCCCGGTCGAGAAAGGGCGCGTGACGGTCGACGACACGCCGTTCGTGGCGGTCGATTTCGACCGGACCGGCGAGGGGCGCGCGCAACGGATCGTTTTCCGCACCAATCTGGACGAAACGGTGGAGGCGGGGCCCGACCGTCCGATCCGCGTGGAAACGCGCGCGGACGGCGAGCCGGCACCTTATGTCCTCGTGCGGCCGGGGCTGGAGGCGCGCATCGCGCGCGCGGCGTTCTACCGCCTTGTCGAGATCGCCGAGCCCGACGGCGAGCGGCTGGGCGTGTGGAGCGGCGGCACGTTCTTCGCACTCGGACACGCCGCATGACGGCCGATGTCCCCACGCCCGAGGAGATCCGCGCCACGCTTGCCGGTGCGGTGCCGGGCCTGCGCCGCTCGGCCGTGATCGGGCGCGTGCGCGGCGACCATGACGGCAATCCCGGCATGGCGCCGGCCGGCACGATGAAGGCCGCAGCCGTGCTCGTCCCGCTTGTCGCGCGGCCCGAGGGGCTGTCGGTGCTACTCACGCAGCGTACCGCGCACCTGCATGACCATGCGGGGCAGATCAGCTTTCCCGGCGGGCGGCTGGAGCCCGACGATCCCGATGCGGTGGCCGCGGCCCTGCGCGAGACGGAGGAGGAAATCGGCCTCCACCGCCGCCATGTCGACGTGGTGGGACGCCTCGACACTTATCAGACGCGCACGAGCTACGAGGTGACGCCGGTCGTGGGGCTCGTCACGCCGCCCTTCGAACTTACGCCCGATCCGTTCGAGGTGGCCGACATCTTCGAGGTGCCGCTCGCGTTCGTGCTCGACCCGCGCAACCGCGAGCGCCGCTCGCGCGACTTCCAGGGCACGCAGCGCCATTTCTGGGTGCTGCCCTATCCCGACCGGTACATCTGGGGGGCGACCGCCGGCATGCTCGTCAATCTCGCCGAGGTGCTGGCCGGGGAGACGGCGCGATGATCCGCATCCTGTTCGAGATTCTCGTGCCGCTGGTGGCACCCGTGTTCGTCTATGCGGCGTGGATGGCGATGGAAAAGCGCCGCGCGGAAAAGCTCGGCCACGGCGAGGCGCCGACCTGGGCCGAAGCGCCGTGGGTGTGGCTGTCGCTGGCGGGCCTCGTGCTCGTGGGCGTCGTCACGCTGGGCACGGTGCTGATGCAGGAGACGGCAGCCCCGCGCGGCACCTACGTCGCCCCGCGCATGGGCGAGGACGGCGCCATCGTGCCGGGCTACGTGGAGCGGAAATAGGCTAAGTCGTGGATACCCGGCTTTGCCGGGCATGACGTGTAGGACAGAGCAGGGACGCATCATGGACGGCGAAGGCGAGGAGCGGGGCGGGCAGCCGCGCGGGGCGAAAAATGTGCTGGGGCTGCCGCTGGCCGAATGCAGCCGGCGGCCGCTGACCGGCTTCTTCCGCGACGGGTGCTGCAATACCGGGCCGCAGGATCACGGACGGCATACGGTGTGCGTGGTCGCAACGGCGGAATTCCTCGAATTTTCCAGATCGCGTGGCAACGACCTGTCGACGCCCGTGCCGGAATACGCCTTTCCGGGCGTGAAGCCGGGCGAGCGCTGGTGCCTGTGCGCGGCACGCTGGCAGGAAGCCCTCGAAGCGGGCAGGGCGCCCAAGGTCGTGCTGGCGGCAACCCATGTCGCCACGCTCGATCTTGTCAGCCTCGACGACCTCAAGGCGCACGCCGTCGATCTGGCATGAGTTTCGCTAACCTCCGGTCCTGAAAGCCGTCTTGGCTTGACTCGCCGGGGGGTGGCGCGTGAAATGCGCCCTTCCGCAGCCTGCTACCGGAAGGGAAATCTCTTCATGCGCATGAAATCAAGCTTCGCCGCCGTCGCCGCCGTTGCGCTGGCGATGGGAATCGGCGGCCCCGCGTCGGCCGAAACGCCGCGCGACACGGTCGTGATGGCCAAGCAGATCGACGACATCATCTCGCTCGATCCGGCCGAGTCCTTCGAGTTCTCGGGCTCGGAGGTCGTCGCCAACCTCTATGACCGCCTGATCGGCTACGATCTCAAGGACGTCACGAAGCTGAACGGCGAGCTCGCCACGAGCTGGTCGGTCGCCGCCGACGGCGTCACCTACACCTTCAAGATCCGCCCCGGCGTCAAGTTCCACTCCGGCAACCCCGTGACGGCCGAGGACGCGGCCTATTCGATCCAGCGCGCGGTCATCCTCAACAAGTCGCCCGGCTTCATCCTGACGCAGTTCGGCCTGACGAAGGACAACGTCGCGCAGAAGGTGACGGCCCCCTCGGCCGATACGCTCGTCATCGTCACCGACAAGCCCTACGCGCCGACGTTCTTCTACTACTGCCTCACGGCCCCGGTCGCCGCCATCGTCGACAGCAAGCTCGTCAAGGCGAACATCAAGGACAACGACTTCGGCAACGCGTGGCTGAAGCAGAACTCGGCCGGTTCCGGCGCGTACAAGCTGCGCGCCTGGCGCGCGTCCGAGCAGTACACGCTCGAGGCCAACAAGAACTGGTTCCGCGGCGCGCCCAAGAACAACCGCGTCGTCGTGCGCCACATCCCCGAGACGGCGGCCCAGCGCCTGCTGCTCGAGAAGGGCGACGTCGACTTCGCGCGCGACCTGTCGAAGGACGACATCGCGGCGCTCTCGAAGAACGCGAACTTCACCGTCCAGTCGGGCGACAAGGGCGCGATCCTCTATCTGGGCCTCAACCAGAAGAACCCCAACCTGTCGAAGCCCGAGGTGCGCGAGGCGCTGAAGTGGCTCACGGACTATGACGCGATCGAGCGCAACCTCGTCGCCGGCAAGTTCAAGGTCCACGAGGCGTTCCTGCCCAACGGCTTCCTCGGCGCCATCAACGACCGGCCGTACAAGTTCGACCTCGCCAAGGGCAAGGAACTGCTCGCCAAGGCGGGTCTCGCCAACGGCTTCTCGGTCACGATGGACGTTCGCAACATCTCGCCCATCCAGGACATCGCGCAGGCGATCCAGGCGCAATGGGCGCAGGCGGGCATCAAGCTCGAGCTGATCCCCGGCGACGGGCGGCAGACGCTGACCAAGTACCGCGCGCGCAACCACGACATCTATATCGGCCAGTGGGGCCCGGACTACCAGGACCCGCACACGAACGCCGAGACGTTCGCGATCAACGTCGACAACACGGACAACGCGCGTTCCAAGACGCTCGCCTGGCGCAACTCGTGGGACATCCCCGAGATGAGCAAGACCGTGCTGGCCGCCGTGCTCGAGAAGGACGCCGCCAAGCGCAAGGCCACCTACGAGGCGGTCCAGCGCGAGCACCAGAAGGTGTCGCCCTTCGTCATCATGTTCCAGCAGATCGAGGTCGCGGTCTCCCGCAACAAGGTCGGCGGGTTCGTGATCGGGCCCTCGTTCGACAACAACTACTATTCCGAAATCTCGAAGAAGTAAGAACGTTTGACGACGCCGGCCGTCGCGGCCAAGAAGCGCTGGACCCTTTTGGGTCCGGCGCGGGCCGCGGCGCTCGGCGGGATCGCCACGACCATCGCGATGGTCGCGGCGACCCTGCTGGGCCTCCTCCTCGTGACATTCTTCATCGGCCGCGTGGTGCCGATCGATCCGGTCCTTGCGGCCGTGGGCGATCGGGCACCGGCGGAAGTGTACGAGCGCGTGCGCCTCGAACTTGGCCTCGACAAGCCGCTCTGGCAGCAGTTCTGGATCTACCTGACCCACGCGCTTTCCGGGAATTTCGGCAATTCCGTCCTCACGTCGAACCGCGTGATCGACGACATCAAGCGCGTCTTCCCCGCCACGATCGAGCTTGCCACGCTGGGCACGCTCATCGGCGTGGTGCTCGGCATTCCGGCCGGCGTGTTCGCCGCCGTCCACCGCGGCCGCTGGTTCGACCAGATCGTGCGCGTGGCCGGTCTCGTGGGCTATTCGGTACCGGTCTTCTGGCTGGGCCTCATGGCGCTGCTCGTCTTCTACGCCAAGCTCGGCATCGTCGCGGGGCCGGGGCGGCTGTCGACCGGCTTCGAGGACATCGTCGATCCGGTGACCGGCGTCATCCTGATCGATGCGGCCCTTGCCGGCGAATGGGAAGTGATGGGCGACGCGCTGAGCCACCTCATGCTGCCGGCCGCCATCCTCGGCTATTTCAGCCTCGCCTATATCAGCCGCATGACGCGCAGCTTCATGCTTGAGCAGCTGCGCCAGGAATACGTCGTGGCCGCGCGCGTCAAGGGCGTGCCGGAATGGCGCGTCATCTGGCAGCACGCGCTGGGCAACGCGCTGGTGCCGCTGGTGACGGTGATCGCGCTCTCCTACGTGAACCTGCTCGAGGGCTCGGTCCTGACCGAGACGGTCTTCGCGTGGCCGGGCCTCGGCATGTACATCACCCAGTCGCTGCTGGCCGCCGACATGAACGCGGTCCTGGGCGGCACCATCGTCGTTGGAACCTGCTTCGTGGGGATCAACCTGTTTTCCGACATCCTCTACCGTCTCGTCGATCCGCGGGCGCGCCGATGAACGCCGCATGGACGCAATGGCTCCTCGACGAGGCGCCGACGAGCCGCGCGCAGGCGCGCGCGGGCGCGTTCTACCGCTCGTGGATCGCCTTCCGCCGCAACCCGCTCGCGATGGTGGGGCTCTCGATCGTGGCGGCCCTCGTGCTGGTCGCGATCTTCGCGCCGCTGATCGCGCCCTACGGGCCCACGGTGCAGGATCTCGCCAACCGGCTGCAGCCGCCGTCCGGCCGCCACTGGCTGGGCACGGACGAGCTGGGCCGCGACATCTTCAGCCGCATCGTGTTCGGCTCGCGCATCACGCTGATGATCGTGATGCTCGTGATCGTGACGGTGGCCCCCATCGGCCTCGCCGTGGGCACGCTCGCGGGCTATTTCGGCGGCTGGGTCGACGCGGTGCTCATGCGCGTGACCGACGTGTTCCTTGCCTTCCCGCGCCTCATCCTGGCGCTGGCCTTCGTGGCGGCGCTGAAGCCCGGCATCGAGAACGCGGTCCTGGCGATCGCACTCACCACCTGGCCGCCCTATGCGCGCCTGGCGCGCGCCGAGACGCTGGTCGTGCGCAAGGCGGACTATATCGCCGCCGTGCAGGCGCAGGGCGCTTCGGGCATGCGCATCGTGCTGCGCCATGTCGTGCCGATGTGCGTCTCCTCGACCATCGTGCGCATGACGCTCGACATGGCCGGCATCATCCTCACGGCCGCGGGGCTCGGCTTCCTCGGCCTCGGCGCGCAGCCGCCCAGCCCCGAATGGGGGGCGATGATCTCGGCCGGGCGGCGCTTCGTGCTCGACCAGTGGTGGGTCGCCGCCATGCCCGGCATCGCCATCTTCGTCGTGTCGCTGGGCTTCAACCTGCTGGGCGACGGCCTGCGCGACGTCCTCGACCCGAAGCGCGAATAGCCATGGAAAAGCCGCTCGTCGCCATCGAGGACCTGCACGTGACCTTCCGCACCCAGACGCGCGAGGTGAGCGCCGTGCGCGGCGTGTCGCTCGTCATGGGCAAGGAGAAGATCGGCATCGTGGGCGAGTCCGGCTCGGGCAAGTCCGTCACGGGCCGGGCGCTGCTCGGCCTTACGCCGCCCAACGGGACGGTGGCCGCAAAGCGGCTGGAATTCGACGGGCAGGACCTGCGCGGGCTCGACGCCGAGGGCTGGCGCCATCTGCGCGGACGACGCATGGCGATGGTCATGCAGGACCCGAAATTCTCGCTCAACCCCGTGATGACGGTGGGCCGCCAGATCGCGGAAGCCTACCGCACGCACGTCAATGCCGGCCGGGCGGAGGCGCGCGACAAGGCGCTGGCGGCCCTCGAAGCGGTGCAGATCCGCGATCCCGCGCGCGTCTTCGACCTCTACCCGCACGAGGTTTCCGGCGGCATGGGCCAGCGCGCGATGATCGCGATGATGCTGGTGGCCGAGCCCGACCTCCTCATCGCCGACGAGCCGACCTCGGCCCTCGACGTGACCGTGCAGATGCAGGTGCTGGCGATCCTCGACGATCTCGTGGCGCGGCGCGGCATGGGGCTCATCTTCGTCAGCCACGATCTCGATCTCGTCGCGGCCTTCTGCGACCGCGTGCTCGTGATGTATGGCGGGCGCGTGGTCGAGACGCTGAAGGCCTCGGAACTCTCGAAGGCGACGCACCCCTATACGCGCGGCCTGCTCGACTGCGTGCCGCGTCTCGACCGGCCGCAGGAAAAGCTCAACGTGCTCGACCGCGATCCGGCCTGGCTGGCGGGCGCATGATCCTTTCGGCCCGCAACCTGACCGTCACGTTCGGCGAGATGCGCGCGGTGGACGCCGCCGCCTTCACGGTCGCGCGCGGGGAAAGCTTCGGGCTGGTGGGCGAATCCGGTTCGGGCAAGTCGACCGTGCTGCGCGCCCTTGCCGGGCTTCTCGACAACTGGACGGGCGAGCTTGCGTTCGACGGCCGGGCGCTGGGCCGGACCCGCGACCGCGCCTTCTACAGCCGCGTGCAGATGGTCTTCCAGGACCCCTACGGCTCGCTGCATCCGCGCCAGACCGTCGACGACGCGCTGGCCGAGCCGCTGGCCATCCACAAGATGGACCGGCGCGAGGCGCGCATCGAGAAGGCTCTGGAGGAGGTCGGGCTGGGCCGCGGCTTCCGCTTCCGCTATCCCCACCAGCTTTCCGGCGGCCAGCGCCAGCGCGTGGCGATCGCGCGCGCGCTGATCGTCGAGCCCGAGATGCTGCTGCTCGACGAGCCGACCTCGGCGCTCGACGTGTCGATCCAGGCCGAAGTGCTGAACCTGCTCGACGCGCTGCGGCGCAGGCGCGACCTGACCTTCGTCATGGTCAGCCACAATCTGGCGGTCGTCGCGCACATGTGCGCGCGCCTGGCGGTGATGAGCCGCGGGAAGATCGTCGAGGAGATGGATACCGAATCCCTGCGCGCCGGGGCCGCGCGCGATCCCTATACCCAGCGCCTGATGGCGGCCTCGCGCGGCTACGACCGCGCGCTCGCCGAAAGCTTCCGCGCGCTCGACTGACGCCGCGCCGTGATAGCCTAGGCGCCGATGGATTCGCCGGCCACCCGCCTCGAAACGCTGCCCCCGTGGGCCACGATGGACGCCGCGCGCGACGTGCTCGCGGCCCTGGGCGGCGAGGCGCGTTTCGTGGGCGGCTGCGTGCGCGACGCGCTGGCCGGCCAGCTTCCGGCCGATCTCGACCTCGCCACGAAGCTGCTCCCCGACGCGGTCGTCGCGAAGCTGGAGGCGGCGGGCCTGAAGGCGGTGCCCACCGGGATCGCGCACGGCACGGTCACGGCCGTCGCGCGCGGGCGGAAGTTCGAGATCACGACGCTGCGCCGCGACGTGGCGACCGACGGGCGGCACGCGACCGTCGCCTTCACCGACGACTGGCGCGCGGACGCCGCCCGGCGCGACTTCACGATCAACGCGATGTCGATGACGGCCGACGGCGACGTGTTCGACTATTTCGGCGGCCGCGCCGACCTTGCTTCCCGGCGCGTGCGCTTCGTGGGCGATGCGGCCACGCGCATCCGCGAGGACGTGCTGCGCGCCCTGCGTTTCTTCCGCTTCCACGCGCGCTTTGGCGGCGAGGCCATGGATGCGGACGCGCTGGCCGCGTGCCGGGAACTGGCGCCGCTGCTGCCCGGCCTGTCGGCCGAGCGCGTGGCGGGCGAGCTGTTCCGCCTGCTCGAGGGTCCCCGTGCCGCGGCCACGCTCGACGCGATGCGCGACGCGGGCCAACTCGCGCATTGGTTGCCGGAAGTCGGATCGACCGGCGTGCTCGCGCGACTCGAAACGCTCGTCGCCGCGCACGGCGCGCCGCCGTCGGCGGTGCGGGCGCTCGCGGCACTCGTTCCGCCGGATACCGCCGTCGCCGCGCGGCTGAAACTGTCCAACGCGGATGCCGAGAAACTGGCGGCCCTGCTCGATCCGGCGGCACGGATCGATCCGAATGCGCCGGCACCGGAACGGCGCGCGTCGTTCTATCGGCTGGGCGGCGATCCGGCCGACCACGTGCTTCTCGCCTGGGCGCGATCGGGATCCGATGCCGGTTTTGCGGCACTTCTCGAGTCCGCGCGCGGCTGGGTGCGGCCGCGTTTTCCGCTCAACGGCGAGGACGCGCGCGCGGCCGGAATTCTTCCGGGGCCGGCGATGGGCGAATGGTTGCGCCGTCACGAGGAATCATGGGTCGATTACGGTGCCGTCGAATCGC
>JAEUKX010000010.1 GCA_016794025.1 Rhodospirillales bacterium
GGGCTCAAGCGGCTCGTCTGGTTCGAGGCGCATGACGACATCCGCGCGGCCATTGCCCGCGAAAGCGCGCTGAAGCATTGGACGCGCGCGAAGAAGGTTCGGCTGATCCACGACGCGAACCGCGACTGGCGCGATCTCTACAACGAGATCGCATGAGGCGAAGTAGTGGATGCCCGCATGAATGCGGGCATGACAGGAAGAAAAAAGCCGTCATGCCCGGCGAATGCCGGGCATCCACGACTTTCATGTGAGCGGCGCGTCGACCACGACATCGACCCGCGGCCCATCGAGCATCACGAGCGCCGCCCGTGCGAACCTTACCCGCAGGGGCAGGAACGCACCCGCCTCGCGCGCCAGCGCCACCGCGGCTTCGTTGGCGCCGGTGCGTGCGACGGTGACGTGCGGATCGTCGCCGCCCGGCGCCTTCAGCGGCAGCTGGCGGCGGAGTTCGACGAGATTGGCGCGGCCCGTTGCGTCGGGCAGCAGGTAGACGAGATGCGGATTCGTCTGCGCGTGGTGGTCGAAGGCGGCCGATGCCGCCTCGAACGTCACGTCGAGCGCGCGCGCCTGTTTGGCGAAAGCCGCGAGCGCGTCGCGTGGGGTGGCGAGCGTTTCGGTCTCAGTCGGGTAGACGAGCGTGACGTGCGCGGCGAGCTTGCCGTGCAGCGGGTCGGATGCGGCGCGGATCGCGTCGATCTTCGCGGCGGCTTCGTCTTCGAATGTCGCGGGCAGGATGACGGCGTAGCGCATCGCGTCGTCCGCTCCTTTCAGGCTGTCATGCCCGGCGAATGCCGGGCATCCACGACTTGGCAGCGAGCGGCGGCATCGAAGTCGTGGATGCCCGGGGCAAGCCCGGGCATGACGGTTTCCTAGCGAACCTTCACCCGCACTTCGAATAGTCGCAGTTCGTGCAGGTGTCGCAGCCTTCCATCTTGAGGAGCGTCGGGGCCTGGCATTTGGGGCAGGTGCGGGCGCCCGCGATGCGCGGGCGCTGGCCGTCGGCGGGCTTGTCGGCGAAGAGGGCCGCGACGCTGGCCGTGCTGCCGCCGGCGGGGGCGTGCACCTCGATCGTCGGCGCGGGGCCGCCGCCCTGCATGGCCAGCGGCACGATCTCGGCCGCCGGGTCCACCGTCGCGGCTTCGCCCGCGCGCAGGAAGCCGATCTGGATCATGTGGCGTTCGATGACCTCGCCGATGGCGGCGAGCAGCGAGGGCACGTAGCGCCCGCCCATCCACTGGCCGCCGCGCGGGTCGAACACCGCCTTCAGTTCCTCCACCACGAACGACACGTCGCCGCCGCGCCGGAACACGGCCGAGATCATGCGCGTCAGCGCCACGGTCCAGGCGTAGTGCTCCATGTTCTTGGAGTTGATGAACACCTCGAACGGCCGCCGGCGGCCGTCCATCACCACGTCGTTGATGGTGATGTAGAGTGCGTGTTCGGCATCCGCCCATTTGATCTTGTAGGTCTGGCCGGGCAGCGCTTCGGGCCGGTCGAGCGGCCGCGTCATGTAGACCACGCCGCCCGCCTCGAACGGGTCGGCCGCGCGCGCGGGCGTCTTGCCCAGCGGCAGCGCCTGCTGCACGGGCTGGCCCTTCTTCGCACCGGCCGCGTCCTTCTTCACCTGCAGGACGGAGCCCGTCACGTCGTTCGGGCGGTAGGTCGTGCAGCCCTTGCAGCCCAGCGCATAGGCCTGCGCGTAGACGTCCTTGAACGCCTCGAAGCTCATGTCCTCGGGGCAGTTGATCGTCTTGGAGATCGACGCGTCGACATATTTCTGCACCGCCGCCTGCATCACCACATGCTCGGCCGGCGTCAGGCGCTGCGCGTCGACGAAATAATCGGGGAGCTGCGCGTTCTCGCCATGCATGCGCCTGTAGAGGCGGTAGGCATAGTCCGACACTTCCTCCTCGCGCCTTGTGCCGTCGGGCATGAGGACGTTGCGCGTGTAGCTGAACGAGAACACGGGCTCGAGGCCCGAGGACACGTTGTCCGCCATCAGCGAGATCGTGCCCGTGGGTGCGATCGACGTGAGCAGCGCGTTGCGGATGCCGTGCTTGGCGATCAGGCCGCGCGTTTCCTCGTCCAGCGCCTCGATCGCGGGGCCTTGCAGGTATTTCTCGCGGTCGAACAGCGGGAAGGCGCCCTTCTCGCGCGCGAGTTCGACCGACGCGCGATAGGCCCCCTTGCGGATCGCGGCCATCCAGCGTTCGGTCAGCGCCACGGCCGCCTCGCTGCCATAGCGCGCCTTGCACATCAAAAGCGCGTCCGCGAGGCCCGTGACGCCCAGCCCGATGCGCCGCTTGGCTTGCGCTTCGTGCGCCTGCTCGGGCAGCGGGAAGCGCGACACGTCGGTGACGTTGTCCATCATGCGCACGGCCAGCGGTACGAGCCGGTCGAGCTCCGCCTCGTCGAGGGCCGCGTCCGCGCCGAACGGGTCCTTCACGAGGGCGGCAAGGTTGATCGAGCCCAGGAGGCACGCGCCATAGGGCGGCAGCGGCTGCTCGCCGCACGGGTTCGTCGCCGAGATGGATTCGGCGTACCACAGGTTATTCGAGCGGTTGATGCGGTCGATGAAGATCACGCCGGGCTCGGCATAGGCGTAGGTCGCCCGCATGACCTTGTCCCACAGCTCGCGCGCGCGCAGCGTCTTGTAATGCGTGCCGCCGAAGACGAGCTCCCACGGCGCATCCTCCTTGACCGCCGTCATGAACGCGTCGGTCACGAGGACGGAGAGGTTGAACATGCGCAGCCGCCCCGGCTCGCGCTTGGCCTCGATGAAGGCCTCGATGTCGGGATGGTCGCAGCGCATCGTCGCCATCATGGCGCCGCGCCGGTGGCCGGCCGACATGATGGTGCGGCACATCGCGTCCCACACATCCATGAAGGTGAGGGGGCCCGAGGCATCGGCGCCCACGCCCTTCACCGAAGCACCCTTGGGGCGCAGCGTGGAGAAGTCGTAGCCTATACCTCCGCCCTGCTGCATGGTCAGCGCGGCCTCGCGCAGATGCGCGAAGATGCCGCCCATGTCGTCGGGCACCGTGCCCATGACGAAGCAGTTGAAGAGCGTCACGTGGCGCGCCGTGCCCGCACCCGCCACGATGCGGCCCGCGGGGATGAACTTGAAGCCGTCGAGCGCCTCGTAGAAGCGCTTTGCCCAGACGTCCGGCTCCTTCTCGACGCTCGCCAGCGACGTCGCCACGCGCTGCCAGGTGTCCTCGATCGACTTGTCGATCGGGGCGCCGTCGGCGGCCTTGAAGCGGTACTTCATGTCCCAGATCTGCTGGGAGATGGCGGCAATCGGGCGCATGGGCGGCGTCGTTTCCGTCGAAGGAAGGGAAGAGGGCTCGGGTGCGGGCGGAGTTTAGGCGCGTCGGCCCCCCGGCTTCAAATGCTTTGTTCTCGATATGTTTCCACACCCCTTGAATCCACAACATATTGTGGTTCAACATTCTTCCGCCTTATCCACATGACTCACAGGGCCCCCGCCGGGCCGGAGACACGCAATGACCGACCAGCCCACCGTGACGACCGCCGCCGCCGCCGCGCGCCTGCCCCATTCGCCGGGGCGCATCAGCGCGCTCGTGCTGAATTCGCCGGGCCTCGAAGTGCGCTGGTACGCGCCGCCGAATCCCGACCCGCAGGGGCCGCACGACCGCGACGAGGTCTATGTCGTGGTGACGGGCTCGGGCGAGTTCGAGCGCGAGGGCGTGCGCGCGAAGTTCGGTCCCGGCGATCTCCTGTTCGTGGCGAAGGGCGAGCAGCACCGCTTCGTCGGCCACACGAAGGACACCGGCGTGTGGGTCGTGTTCGGGCCGGGGAAGTGATCGGTGCGGCCTTCTCTATCCGTCACCCCCGGGCTTGGCCCGGGGGTCCACGACTTGATCGTAGCGTTGCGGCATCGAAGTCGTGGATGCCCGGGTCAGGCCCGGGCATGACGGAGAATGCTTTGGCGAGGCTTGACCCGGCCATCCAAGGGTGTATTGCGGTGTCCGACATGCGAACCGGGGATGCCCAGGTCCCGCCAGGGCATGACGGGAAAAAAAGGGGAAGGGTGCCGATGACGACCGAAGCCACGCTTGCCGAGCTGCGCGCCCTCAACGCGAAGTTCATCCACAATTTCGTGACCAACGACGTGGCCTCGCACGACGCGATCCTGCATCGCGACTTCACCTATGTCAGTTCGGCGGGCGCCTGGCAGGACCGTGCGAGCTATCTTTCGCGCTGGTCCACCGGCTTCGATCCGGCCGTGCTCGTCTACTGGGACTATCGCGACGAGCGCATCGCGCTGGCGGGCGACACGGCCCTCGTCTCGTCGGTCAACAAATGGACGATGGCGCGCGACGGCAAGGAAGTGTCGGGCATGTCGTTCTATACCGACACCTATGTGCGCGAGGCCGGCAGCTGGAAATGTCTGCGCGCGCAGATCACGGGTGTGGCGCCCGACAACCATCCGTCCGATTCGACCATCGTGCGCAAGTACGTGCGCGGGAAGCTCGTGGCGTAGGGGACCACCCCGACTGTCGTGCCCGCATCAGGTGCAGGCATGACGGCCTTTTTCTACGAACCCTTCGCGTCGACCACCAGCTCGTCGATCTTGCGCTGCATGTATTCGAGCTTGTAGGCCGGGATCTTGTAGGCCCAGCCCTTCGTGCGCGCGGCGATCGTCTCGGCTTCCTTGGCCGCGTCCTCGGGCTTCTTGAGCTTGGCGCCCTCGACGGGCGTGGCGGGTGCTTCGTACTTCGTGGCGAAGCGCGCCCACAGGTTCTCGCCCTCGTGCGCGAACTCCACGCGCACGGTCAGCCCCTCGAAGGTCGTGTATTCGCAGAAATCCTTGTCGCCCGCGAAGGCAAGGCCGTCGGCCTTGCGCACGTCCTCGAGGTCGAGCATCTCGACCGCGCCCGCCACGAGGTTCACGTCGAAGGGCGACTTGACCTTCTTGCCCTCGGGGATGGGGGCGAGCGTGAAATCCTCCTGCTCGGGCTTGTCGCGCGACACGTCGAGGCGCGTGCCGTCGGCATGCACGATGGTGGCGTGCTTCATGCGCTCGCGGCCGACGTCGGAGAGGCGCCGCTCGAGCCATTTGGGCGCCTCGCGCTCGACCGACAGGCGGCCTTGCGCGAACCACACCTGGTTCTCGCCCGCACGGCGCACGAACGTGCCGTCGCCGGCCGTCCCGCTGCGCCCGAAGCGCGTGCGGCCCACCAGCAGGTCGGCGAGCTTCTCGCCCTTGTCGTCGGCAAGGACAAGGCCGGTCGCCTTCTGGCCCTTGGCGGCGCCGTCGACCTCGATCTCGGCATGCAGGGCCGGGTTGGCGGTGCGCGCCTCCTCGATGCGCAGGGCCGCCATTTCGAGCAGCAGCTTTCGCACCTGCGCGAAATCGACCGCGTAGCCGCCGTGCCCGGGCAGCGTCCAGGCCCCGTCGGCGCCGCGCGCAATCTCGAACTGCTCGCCGTCGCGCGCGATGGCGATGCGCGCGACGCGGTCGGCCGCCTTGGCAAGGCCGGGATAGACAAGCTCGCCCGCATGATCGTTGACGGGCGCGCGATCGCGCGCGGCCGACACGTAGAAGGCCGCCCCGGCGATGACGGCGGCGGAAAGGGCAAGCGAAGCGAGCGTGCGGGTCTGCATGGCGTCCTCCCTCAGCCGCGGCCCTGCGGCCGGCGGCCGCGCACGCGCAGCCAGCCCAGCACGAGGGCGGCCAGCGCCACGAGGGCGGGCACGGCGCCGATATTGGCCATGCGCGCAAAGCCCTGCACGCCCTCGATGTCGCGGCGCAGGTCCTGCTGGACGTTGCGCAGGTCGCGGCGCACCACGACGACCTCGCCGCGGAACTTCTCGATCTCGGCCTGCTGCTCGGGGCTGAGGATCGTGCGCGCGTCGGAAGCGGCCGCAGGCCCGGTGCCGGGCGCGTTGCGGCCCTGCAGCTCGGACAGGCGCTTCTCGGCATCCTTGAGCTTGTCGGAAAGCTCGCGCTCCTTGGCGCGGTAGCGCAGCTCGGCCTCGCGCTGGATGTTTTCCAGCAGTGTAAACGGGCGCTGCGAGAGCCCGCGCCCGCGCAGCCCGATCAGGTCCGAGGAGCCCATCAGGTTGTCGACCGCGTTGACGACGAAATCGCCGTTGTAGGCCGAGGGCGTGGCCACGCGCTGGCCGAAGAACTCCTGCACGCTCACCCAGAAGCGGTCCTCGAGCATGTCGGTGTCGGCGACCACGATCACGTTGATCGGGCCCTTGGACTGGGCAAGGTATTCGGGCGGTGCGGCCGGCGGCTCGGCGGGCTTCTGCGCGCCCTCGGCCGGCTTGGCGGGCTCGGGCGCCTTGTCGAAGGCCGACTTGACCTGCCCGCTGACGCGCGCGGCAAGCACGAGCGGCTGGCCGGACGGCTTGAAGTCGTTGAGCAGCTTCTCGGGATCGGGCTGCAGGCGCACGGCCTCGGCCGCAATCTCCATCGACTGCGGCGAGGTGCGCACGAGCGGCTGGAAATTCGTCGTCGCCCCTTCCTTGGGCGAAAGGATGCCGGCCGACGCCATCTGGAGCGTGCTCGCCTCGGCCAGCAGCACGTCGCCGCGCTCGAAATTCTGCTCGCGCAGCGTCAGCCACGCGACATAGTCGACCGCGCGCACGCGGCCGGCCGTGCCGGCATTGACGCGCCGTGCCGCGATGCGGTCGCCGGCGATCTTGTCGTCGGCCATCGACAGGCCCCAGGCGTCGAACAGCTTCGTCATGTTCGAGTTGACGGGCATGCCCATCGCCTGCTGCCCGCCGCGGGCAAGCTCGCCCTCGGCGTTCGGGTCGACGAACACGAGCGCGCGGCCGCCGCGCAGCACGAACTGGTCGATGGCGTAGAGCGTGTTGTCCGACAGCCCCTTCGGGTGGACCACCATCAGCACGCCGATGTCGGCCGGGATGGCGGTCGCGTCCTTCGCGACGGGGCGGATGTCGAAGAACTGGCCGAGCTGGGTGTAGACGGCCCAGGGCGGCGTGGGGCCCTGCATGCCGCGGAACTCGCCTTCCATCGGCAGCGTCGAGAGCAGACCCACCTGCGGCTTCTTGGTGACGGTGAGGTTGTAGACGATCTTCGTCAGGTCGTATTCCAGGAAGCGCTCGCGCTCGGGCTGGAAGAAGGCGACGGTCTCCTCGCGGTCGGCGCCGTTGGTGCCGGCAAGCCCGAAATAGACCGACTCGCCCTGCTGGTTCAGCGGCACGGCCTGCAGGCCGAAGGCAACCGCGCGGTCCTCCTCGTCGGAGAAGGGCTGCGGGTCGATCACCTCGAGGCGCAGCTTGCCGCGCGCGGCATCGCGGTATTCCTCGAGCATCTCGCGCACGCGCTGGGCGTAGACGCCGTAGCTGGGGATCTCGCGGCCCAGCCGCGCCGAATAGTAGAAGCGCAGCGTGACGGGTTCCTCGATCTTCGCGAGGATCGCGCGCGTGCCCTGGGAGAGCGTGAAGAGCCGGTCCGCGGTCAGGTCGATGCGCGTGCCCGAGAGACCGGCACCCGCCAGCACGTTGATCGCGACGAACAGCACCGCGGCCAGCGCCACGCCAAGGCCGGTCAGCAGCGTGCGGGATTTGGACTTGTCGGCCATGGCTCAGCCCGCCTTCTTCGTCTCGACCACGGCCGCGTTGGCGAACAGGAAGAACGCCACGAGGCTCGCGAAATAGATGAGGTCGCGCGCGTCGATGACGCCGCGGGTGATCGCGTTGAAATGCGTCAGGAACGAGAAGCGCGCGATCGTCTCGACCATGGCCGCGGGCGCCCAGCCCGCGAAGAAGGCCAGCACCAGCGGCGAGCCCGACACGGTGAAGACGAAGCACGCCGCCGCCGCGACGACGAAGGCGATGACCTGGCTCTTGGTCGTGGCCGAGACGCACGAGCCGATGGCGAGGTAGCCCGCACTCATCAGCAGCGAGCCCACATAGCCGGCGAGGATCACGCCGTTGTCGGGGCTGCCCAGGATGTTGACCGTGATCCACAGCGGGAAGGTCAGCGCCAGCGCGATGGCCACGAACGCCCAGGCCGCCAGGAACTTGCCCGCGACCGCCTGCCCGACCGAGACGGGCAGCGTCAGGAACAGCTCGATCGTCCCCTGCCGGCGTTCCTCCGACCACAGGCGCATGGCGATGGCCGGGATCAGGAACAGGTAGAGCCACGGATGGAACGTGAAGAACGACTGCAGGTCGGCCTGCCCGCGCTCGAAGAAATTGCCGAGGTAGAACGTGAACGTGCTCGCCATGACGAGGAAGATCACGAGGAAGACGTAGGCGACGGGCGTGGCGAAATAGCCGCCGAGCTCGCGCCGGAAGATGTGCCAGACGTTGCGCATGGGGGTCGGCCTCAGTTCGCGCTGCCGGGAAGGGTGGGGGCGGGCCCCGTCGTGATCCTGCGGAACACCTCGTCGAGGCGGCCGCGTTCCTCGCGGATCTCGTCGATGCGGATGCCCGTGCCGCGCGCCAGCGCGCCCAGCTCGGCCAGCATCGGCTTGCCGGCCTTCGGGAAGGCGGTCAGCATCGAAAGCCCGCCTTCGCCGTCCGCGCGCTCGAAGCCGCCCACGTCGGGATGGGCCGCCAGCGCCGACTTGAGCCGGTCGGCATCGGCGGCGGGCACCACGAACGAGACGGCGTGGTGCCAGCGCGAGCGCTTCTCGAAGGATTCGGGTGTGCCGTCGGCCAGCACGCGGCCGCGCGCGATGACGACCGCGCGCGAGCAGATCGCGTCGACCTCCTCGAGGATGTGGGTCGAGATGACGATGGCCTTCTCGGCCGCCATCGAGCGGATGAGGCCGCGCACCTCGTGCTTCTGGTTGGGGTCGAGCCCGTCGGTCGGCTCGTCGAGGATCAGCACCTCGGGCTCGTGCAGCAGCGCCTGGGCGAGGCCCACGCGGCGCTTGAAACCCTTGGAGAGCGTGTCGATG
>JAEUKX010000088.1 GCA_016794025.1 Rhodospirillales bacterium
GCATGTCGAGGCGGCCGCTGCCGCCGGCCGGCCGGTGATCTTCTTCGGCGCGCATCTGGCGAACTGGGAACTGGGCGCGATGCTGACCACGCGCTTCTCGACGCCCGTTCACGTCGTCTACCGCGAGGCGAACAACCGCCATGTCGAGGCGCTGTTCCGCGCGCGGCGCGGCCGCTCGGCGGGCGGCATGATCCCCAAGGGCAAGCGCGGGGCGCGCATGGCCTTCGAGGCGCTGCGCAACGGCGAATGGCTGGGCATGCTGCTCGACCAGAAGATGAACGACGGGATGCCGGTGCCGTTCTTCGGCGTCGACGCGATGACGGCGCCGGCGATCGCCACGCTGGCGCTGCGCTTCCGCTGCGCGGTGATCGGCGCGCGGCTGGAGCGGCTTGGCGGCGCGCGCTTCCGCATCACGCTGAACCCGCCGCTCGACCTGCCCGACAGCGGCGACCGGGCGGCCGACCAGTACGCGATCATGTGCGCGATCAACGCCGAGATCGAGCGCTGGGTGCGCGCGCGTCCCGGCCAGTGGCTGTGGCTGCACCGCCGCTGGCCGGACGCATAAGATAAATACTATTTCTCGTCTGCGGCGACCGACATCTTCACGATCTTGTCGGGCTTCTTCGGCGGCTCGCCCTTGGCGATGCGGTCGACATGGTCCATGCCGTCGACGACCTCGCCCCAGACCGTGTACTGGCCGTTCAGGAAGTGGCCCTCGTCGAACATGATGAAGAACTGGCTGTCGGCGGAGTGCGGGTTCTGCGAGCGCGCCGCACCCACGGTGCCGCGCTCGAAGGGTTCCTTGGAGAATTCCGAGCGGAGATTGCCGCGGTCCGAGCCGCCCATGCCCGTGCCCGTCGGATCGCCCGTCTGCGCCATGAAACCGTCGATGACGCGGTGGAAGATGATGCCGTCGTAGAAGCCGTCGCGCGCCAGCTCCTTCACGCGCTCGACATGCTTGGGCGCCAGGTCGGGACGCAGCTTGATCGTCACGCGGCCCCAGTCGAGGTCGAGATAAAGGGTGTTTTCGGGATCGGCGGCCATTGTCGGGTCCTTTTTTCGTGTGCTGGTTTTGCGTGTGCCGGAATCCGGCTCAGTTCGGTTCGTCGGCGGCCACGCGCACGCGCAGCATGCGGTCGGGCGTGCGCGGCGGCTCGCCGCGCTTGATCTTGTCGACGAATTCCATGCCCGACACGACGCGGCCCCACACGGTGTACTGGCCGTCGAGTCCGGCATTGCGCGCGAACATGATGAAGAACTGGCTGTCGGCCGAGTTGGGGTTGGACGAGCGTGCCGCCCCCACGATGCCGCGCTCGAAGGCCACGCGGCTGAACTCCGCCCGCAGTTCGCCGCGGCCCGAGCCGCCCGTGCCCGTGCCCGTGGGATCGCCCGTCTGCGCCATGAAGCCGTCGATGACGCGGTGGAACTTGATGCCGTCGTAGAACTTGGCGCGGGCCAGTTCCTTGACGCGCGCGACGTGCTTGGGCGCGATGTCGGGGCGCAGCTGGATCACCACGCGGCCATAGTCGAGATCGATATAGAGCAGGTTCTCGCGGTCGGCGGTCTGCGCCGCGGCAAGGCCGGGGACGGCCAGCAGGAAGGCGAGGGCGAGCAGGCGGAAAAGACGCATCGCTAGGGGTTCCGTGGGGTTCGTTGGGGAAGGGGTTCGCGGATTATCGGTTCGCGCGGCAGCTTGTTCAAGCCGCCCGGGGTGGCCCGATGGTGGGCCTTGTGCCGCACAGCGCGCAGCCCGGATCGCGCGGCACGGCGATGCGCCGGAATTCGGTCTCCAGCGCGTCGTAGATGAGAAGCCGCCCGGCAAGCCCGGTGCCAAGGCCAAGCAGTTCCTTCAGCACCTCGGTCGCCTGCAGCGTGCCGATCACGCCCGCGACGGAGCCGAGGATGCCCGCCTCCTCGCAGCGCGGGATCAGGCCCGCGGGCGGCGGCTCGGGGAAGACGCAGCGGTAGCACGAATGCTTGCCGTCATAGGCCTTGAAGGTGGAGAGCTGTCCCTCGAAGCGCAGCAGCGCGCCCGAGACGAGCGGCTTGCGCGCGAAATAGCACGCGTCGTGGACAAGATAGCGCGTGGCGAAATTGTCCGAGCCGTCGACCACGAGATCGTAGGCCGCCACGAGGGAAGCGACATTGCCCGGCCCCACCTTCATGTCGTGCGTCTCCACGCGGATGGCGGGGTCGAGGCGCGCGATGGTGCCGGCGGCACTGTCGACCTTGCGCTGGCCGATGGCGGCGTGCGAATGCGCGATCTGGCGCTGCAGGTTCGTGGCGTCGACCGTGTCGCAGTCGACGAGGCCGATCGTGCCCACCCCGGCGGCGGCGAGATAGAGCGCCACCGGCGAGCCCAGCCCGCCCGCACCGATCACGAGCACGCGCGCGGCCAGCAGCTTCGCCTGGCCGGCCTCGCCGACCTCGTCGAGGATGAGGTGGCGGGCATAGCGTTCGAACTGCGCGTCGGTGAGTTCGGCGGCGGGCGGCGGGGCGGGAGGCGGGGCGAGGTCGGCCATGCGCGTCAGCCTTCGCGCGCCACGCCGAGCGTGGCGGCGCGCGCGACGAGTTCGGCCAGCGTCAGTCCTTCGAGGGCCGCCATCTGCTGCGCCATCAGGTCGTGCCAGACCGGCCGCACGATCTGGTGGCCCAGTGCGGAGGACGGCGCGCCGTCGAGCGGATCGGGCGCCACCTCGATCGTGCGCACGATGCGCACGATGTCCGCGACCGAGATCTCGCCGGCCTCCTTGGCCAGCCGGTAGCCGCCCTTGGGTCCGCGCTGGCCCGTCAGGATGCCCGCGCGCACCAGCGCCTGCAGGACCTGCTCGAGATAGCGCTTGGGAATTCCCTGCCGCTTGGTAATCGCGGCGGCCTGCACGGGGCGCGTGCCGGCGTTGTAGGCGATGTCGAGCACCGCCTCGATCCCGAACAGCAGCTTCTTGGTCAGCCGCATCATGTGCGCACACCCGTCGATCCGAAGCCGCCGGCCGCGCGTGCGGTGGCGTCGAGCGCGTCGCGCTCGCGCAGGCTCGCCTGCGCCACGCGGGCGACGACGAGCTGGGCGATGCGCATGCCGCGTTCGACGCGGAAGGGCGCGCGCCCGTGATTGACGAGGATCGCGCCCACCTCGCCGCGATAGTCGGCATCGATGGTGCCGGGCGAATTCAGCAGCGTGAGCCCGTGCTTGAGCGCCAGGCCCGAGCGCGGGCGCACCTGCGCCTCGAAACCCGGCGGCAGGGCGATCGAGATGCCGGTCGGCACGAGGCGCACGTCGCCCGGCGCAAGCTCGACCGGATCGGCCACCGCGGCAAGCAGGTCGAGCCCCGCCGCCCCCGGCGTGGCGTAGGCCGGCAGCGGCAGGTCGGCCGCATGCGGCAGGCGCACGATGTCGACGACGACGCTTTCCATGTTCAGGCGGCGCCCGCCAGTGCAAGCGCGATGCGCGCGGCAAGCCTTCGCGCGACCTCGTCCTTCGCCATGGCGTCCCACGATTCGGTGCCTGCGGCGTCGATCACGTGCACGCGGTTGGCATCGCCCCCGAACGTGCCCGTGCCTTCGCCCACGTCGTTGGCCACGATCCAGTCGCAGCCCTTGCGCCGGCGCTTGGCCGCGGCATAGGCGAGCAGGTTCTCGGTCTCGGCGGCAAAGCCCACGACAAGGCGCGGGCGCTGCGCATGGCGCGCCAGCGTGGCGAGGATGTCGGGATTTTCGGCAAGCGCGATCGCGGGCGGGCCTGCGCCCTCGGTCTTCTTGAGCTTGGCGTTGCCGGGGTTCGCCGGCCGCCAGTCGGCGACGGCGGCCGCGCACACGGCCACGTCGGCGGGCAGCGCGCCGAGGCTTGCGGCGAGCATCTGCTGCGCGGTTTCCACATGCACGACGCGGCAGCCCGGCGGATCGGCCAGGCGCGTGGGCCCGGCGACGAGCGTGGTCTGCGCACCCAGCGCCGCGAGGGCCGCCGCGATGGCGTGGCCCTGCTTGCCCGACGAGCGGTTGGCGATGAAACGCACGGGATCGATGGGCTCGTAGGTGGGCCCGCTCGTGACGATCGCGCGCCTTCCGGCAAGCGGGGCATCGGCCGAAAGGCGCTTCTCGATCGCCGCGACGATGGCGAGCGGCTCGCTCATGCGCCCGGCGCCGATTTCGCCCTCGGCCAGTTCGCCCGTCTCCGGCCCGACGAAGGAAACGCCGCGCGTGCGCAGCGTCTCGATGTTCGCGACCGTCGCCGGGCTTGCCCACATCACGTGGTTCATCGCGGGCGCGGCCAGCACGGGCCTGTCGGTGGCCAGCAGCACGGTCGTGGCAAGGTCGCCGGCGAAGCCCTGCGCCATGCTGGCGAGGATGTTGGCGGTCGCTGGCGCCACCACGACGATGTCGCAGTCGCGCGCGAGCCGGATGTGGCCGATCTCGTGCTCGGCCGTCAGGTCGAACAGGTCGTCATGCACGCGGTTGCGCGAGAGCGTGCCGACCGAAAGCGGCGTGACGAATTCCCTGGCCGCGCGCGTCAGCACGCAGCGCACGTCGGCGCCGCGTTCGCGCAGGCGGCGGATCAGGTCGAGGCTCTTGTAGGCCGCGATGCCGCCGCTGATGACCAGAAGGATGCGCTTGCCCGCGAGCATCGGAATTTACCCGTAAAAGAGGGGGAATTTTAGCGCCCCCGGTCCATCCGGCGCAACTCGGCGGCAATAGGTTACGACAGGCGACAGTCGCCTATTTAAGTTATTGATTCC